>DVLE01000060.1 GCA_018715645.1 Candidatus Merdisoma merdipullorum | reverse complement strand
GATTTGAACCCTCGCGCCGGTATTCCCGACCTACACCCTTAGCAGGGGCGCCTCTTCAGCCTCTTGAGTATTTCTCCTGAAGTTCGTTTTCCAAACGATATTCTTTTTTACGTCACCTGCGACGCATAGGTTATTATACTAAACGCTTTTTTGTTTGTCAATAATTTTTTCGCATACTTTTCAACTTTTGCAAATTTCACGGATTTTTTCCGCGAACCCTTCGGCCAGCTTTCTGTGGTTCTCTGCATCCATATGGATTCCGTCCTTTTCTGAAGCCTCCGCAATATCTGCAGCGTTTAAAAAATATGTTCCATATTCTTTGCACACTTTCTCAAGTTCACCCGCCAGAAGCTTTGACTGTTCAAGACTATATTCTCCGAAATTTCCGGCCAGCCCCTCCTTTTCACAAATACTCTCATGAAATACTATGGGAGATGCGATTAAAATCTCTGGTATATGGAATTTCTCCCATTGATAAGGGTTCTTAATAATCCTGATATATTCCTTAATCCCTGACGCGATATGCTTGGCATTTGTATGAAATACCGTCTTGAAATCATTCGTCCCCAGCATGATAATCACCAAATCTACCGGCTTGTGTGTTGTAAGAATCATTTTCAGACTATTGATACCGCAGCGTTCAGGCTCCGAAAAATCCATAGAAATCGCTGTGCGGCCGCACAGACCTTCTTCTATAATCTCGTCTTCCAGAAACCATTCTCCCAGAAGCTTTGTCCACCTTTTTTCATGACGCAAACCTACTCCCGGATTATACCCCCAGGTGTTGCTGTCTCCAATACACAAAATCCGCATTTCTTCCTCCGCATTATGATATGTCTCATCGTCTGTCCTTAACTGAAAAGGCCGAAACCAGACCTACCGGGGACAAAAAGTCAGGCAGAGGCTGTTCCGGCGTCTCACTCTGACCAAATATGCCCTCGTCAATTAAAGATACGTATTTTTTATAAATTCTTTCTTTTATAAATACTGCGTCCTTCCTTAAATGTTTCCAGCACCCTGATATTTTTTATCTCGTCAACAGGAACCTCCAGAGGATTCTTATCCAGGATTATCAGATCGGCCAGTTTGCCTTCCTCAACGCTTCCCTTTTCATTTTCTTCAAAATACTGCAGCGCACCGTTAACCGTCATTGCCTTCAAGGCTTCATATACACTGATCCGTTCCGCTTCCGACAGCTTTACCCCATTTTTTGTGATACGCCGGACAGCGCACCATACGGTTTCCAGCTCATCCGGTTTCAGAACGGGACTATCCTGGTGAAAGGTAAACGGAAGTCCAAGCCGTACCGCTGTACCGGCGGGAGAGATTCTGTCCGCTCTTTCTTTTCCGAAGTTTTCAATATGAATATCTCCCCAATACCAGGTATGCGCCACGAAAAAGCTGGGTGTCATGGTGAGTTTCTTCATCCGCATCAGTTCCGGTTCCTGGACAAGCTGAGCATGAATCATGACAGGACGGTTCAGCGGATACTCCGGATATTCTCTGTGTACTTTTTCAAACTGAGTAACGAGCTGCTCTGCCGCCGCGTCTCCATTGCAATGGGTGAGAAGCTGAGCTCCTTTTTGAAGCGCGGTCAAAATGAGGCCATATACTTTCTCGTCAGTCTTTATCGGATAACCGCAGTATCCATCCGGCGCATTTTCGTAAGGCTCTTTCATCCAGGCGGTCCGTCCCTGTGGCGAACCGTCAAGAAACATTTTAAAGCCCCCGATCTTTACATGGTTCTCATATCCCTTCCAGCTTTTCTTCTGTTCTTCAAAAAGCTCCGCGCAGGTTTCCAGGTCCAGATATTCCACCAAGTCCAGATAAAAAATCTCATTCTTCTTCGCCTGCTGCAAAATCTGGAACAATGGCTTTGATACCATTCCCTCCTGAACAGTCGTAATCCCGTAAGAAGCATAGATCTGCTGTGCTTTTTTCATAAGGTTCATGAGCCTGTCCATGCTAATCATAGGCATCTGATTCTGAAAGGATATAAACGCATTTTCTTCCATATATCCACTCAGTTCTCCGGTTCCGGCCTCGCGCCCGTAATGGCCTCCTTCCGGATCCGGCTGAGCAGCCGTCAACTTCTGGCATCTCAGCGCATTTGTATTGGCCACGCCCATATGAGAAGATGCGTGAACAATCACAATCGGATGATTCTCCGATATTCTGTCCAGCACATGTCTGTCAGGATGAACCTTCTCCTTCAGAAAATTGTGGTCGTAGTTCGATCCGGCTACCCATTCTCCTTCAGGAATCTGGTTTTCTTCTATAAACACCTTCATTTTGGCAATAATTTCATCAAAGTCTGCCGCGTCTGACAGATCGCACTGGGACAGCGAGTTTGCCAGTCCTGTAAAATGACTGTGTCCATCGATAAAGCCGGGCAGCATGGTTTTTCCGGCCAAGTCTGTACATACCGTCTTCTCTTTTTTCAAAGCCAGGATCTCCTGACTGCTTCCACGTTTTCTGATCCTGCCATCCGCAATGTAAACGGCTTCCACGTAAGGACAAGCCTCATCCATCGTTATAATATTTCCATTAAAAAAGATTTGCTCCATAAATACCTCCTCCTTTTTTCATCCTTCCCAATTTCATTGGAAATCATGAAAAATAATGAGGGCATTCCGAACATCGAAGCTTTGCCTCCAGGTATCTGACCTTGCAGTCTGTATTTGGTCCTTCGGCAAAATGTATTTTCAGAACACCCTCTTTAGAAAAATATTCAGATTAATGATGGAACAGACGAATTCCTGTAAAGGCCATTACCATTCCATATTTATCGCAGGTCTCGATGACCAGATCATCGCGAACAGATCCGCCCGGCTCAGCGATGTACTTTACGCCGCTTTTCTTTGCACGCTCAATATTATCGCTGAATGGGAAGAAGGCGTCGGAGCCAAGAGTTACATTTTCCATCTTGTCGAGCCACGCGCGCTTTTCTTCTTCCGTAAATACTTCCGGCTTCACCTTGAAAATCTTCTGCCATGCGCCCTCTGCCAGAACATCCATGTATTCGTTTCCGATATAGACGTCGATGGCGTTGTCTCTGTCGGCGCGGCCGATGCCATCTACAAACTGCAGGCCAAGCACCTGGGGACTCTGACGAAGGAACCAGTTATCCGCCTTCTGACCAGCCAGACGGGTACAGTGTACGCGGGACTGCTGGCCTGCTCCGACGCCAATCGCCTGTCCATCCTTTACAAAGCAGACAGAATTGGACTGGGTATATTTCAGAGTAATCAGGGCAATCTTCATATCCCGTTTCGCAGACTCCGGCAGCTCCTTATTCTTTGTCACGATATTGGAAATCAATTCATCGTTGATGGGAAGCTCCTGACGTCCCTGCTCAAAGGTGACTCCATACACCTCTTTGTGTTCCAGAGGAGCGGGGCGATAGGATTCGTCTATCTGAATCACGACATAATTGCCCTTTTTCTTCTGTTTCAGGATTTCCAGAGCCTCATCCGTATATCCCGGAGCAATGACTCCATCGGAAACCTCTCTCTTTATAATAGAAGCAGTATCTTTGTCACAAACGTCGGATAACGCGATAAAATCTCCGAAAGACGACATTCTGTCCGCGCCTCTTGCCCGTGCGTAAGCGCAGGCCAACGGGGACAACTCTCCCATATCGTCTACCCAGTAAATTTTCTTCAGTGTGTCGTCCATGGGAAGTCCGACTGCCGCTCCGGCCGGAGATACGTGCTTAAAAGAGGTAGCCGCCGGAAGTCCTGTGGCCTCCTTCAATTCCTTTACAAGCTGCCAGCCGTTAAAGGCATCCAGAAAGTTGATATAGCCAGGCCGTCCGCTAAGCACCGTAATCGGAAGCTCGGAGCCGTCCGCCACGTAAATTCTGGAAGGCTTCTGATTGGGGTTGCATCCATATTTAAGTTCCAGTTCTTTCATTTACTTACTCCTCCTGACCATTCTTATTTTTGATTACTGTCTGATACTTTCCTGTGGCAATATCAATATAACGCACGAACAGGGATACCTTGTTATCCTCATTCAGATTGTTCCAGAGCATATTCGTAAACTTTTCCATATCGTTTGGAATCGCTACCAGCTTCGGCTCCCCTTCAAAGCTCGGCAAAGGATTGCCGTCGCCCTTATACGTATGAATGAAATGTCCCTCGCCTGCCGCACAGTTATTGTAGGCAAAAGTAAATCGAAGACAGGAGGAAGGATCTCCATTGTTGCTCTTTAAGATAGACATTGCGTAACTGTATGTTCCGCTTTCGATATGCATAATACCAGAAATCCGGGGCGTATAATTGGGTGCATCCGGCTCAAACTCACGGGAACGCAGGGCCTGCTCAAAGGTAAGCTGCCTGTCCATGCCCTCATAGATGGTATCCGTCTGGTCTCCATTGGTCACAATCGTCTTGTTGCCCAGCACCCGTACCGGCGCATAGATAATCAGACTGGGATCGGTAAGCTTGGAAGGATCATATGCCTGAGTGCGGATTCCTTCCCCATCCTCCACAAAAATCCTGTTTCTGCTGTTCTCGCTTCTGCCCATGATAAAGTAGGCGGCCACTGCCTTCGTTCCATCCTCTGAGCGTCCAAGGATAATTCCTCTGCCCGGATAAGAATTTTCACGCAGCTCCTGTGCCAGTGAAATCATTTCCATACGTTCTCCTCCTTCTTGCGTCTGGTTGCTAATCTGCCTTGTTGCGGCCTGTGCATAAAAAAAGCCTAACCTCCAAGCATTCTTGCCCAGACGGTCGGCTCCTCATCCCTTATACTCCCTGTGGTCTTTTCCACTTCCGTCAGTCGTATAATTAATTTTAAAATAGCATTTCCGGCGGGGCTTGTCAACCCTTATGATCCCGGATTATAATATTTTTATATTTCTTAGTTACTAACATATAAGGGGGATTGCCATGTACCAGCCAGACATAAACCGTTATGAATCTATGAAATACCAAAGCTGTGGCAGAAGCGGACTTAAGCTTCCCGCTATTTCGCTTGGACTGTGGCACAATTTCGGAGATATGGCCGATTTTGAAAATATGAAGCGCCTTATCTTCACGGCCTTCGATCACGGCATTACGCATTTTGACCTGGCCAACAATTACGGACCTGCTCCCGGAAGCGCGGAGCGCAACTTCGGCCGGATTCTGAAGGAGGAGCTGCATTCCTACAGGGACGAGCTTCTTATCAGTACAAAAGCCGGATATGAGATGTGGCCTGGCCCCTACGGAAACTGGGGAAGCCGCAAGTATCTGCTTTCCAGTCTCGATCAAAGCCTGCTGCGGATGAAGCTGGATTATGTAGATATTTTCTACCATCACCGTATGGATCCGGATACGCCTCTTGAAGAAAGCATGGGCGCCCTTGATCAGGCGGTAAAAAGCGGAAAGGCTCTCTATGCGGGGCTTTCCAATTACAACGGAGAGACCATGCTGCGGGCCACGCGGATTCTTGAGGATCTGCACTGTCCGTTCGTCATCAATCAGAACGCCTACAATATTCTGAACCGGACCATTGAAAAAAACGGACTAAAGCAGGCCGCTTCCGAAAATGGAAAAGGTATCATTGCTTTCAAGCCGCTGGAGCAAGGTCTTCTGACAGACCGCTATCTGAACGGTATCCCGTCAGACAGCCGTATCCGCACCGACGGACGCTTTCTCCATGAGGATTCCCTGACAGACGCCAGGCTTTCCGCCGTAAAAAAGCTGAACGATATGGCCGAAGAACGCGGCGAGACACTGGCCCGCATGGCCATCAAATGGGTAATGAAAGATGAAGCTGTGACCAGTGTTCTAATAGGCGCATCCCGTCAGGAGCAAATCCTGGATAACCTGAGGGCTTTGGAGGGTTCCCCGCTGTCTCAGGAGGAGCTTCAGAAAATTGACGGCATCACAAAGGATGTTATATATTTGCGAAAGTAGAACTTCAGGAAGGAATTGTTTGCCCGCAGCCGGCCCTCTGTGTCATAGCCGGCTGCGGGCATTTATCTCCCTTTCTTTATGAACAACGGTCTCAGACCGTCGAATTTGTCTGAAATGCAGATCAGGTATCTATAAAAAACAGAAATGTTTTCCACAATACTTGTATGCCTGCCAATTAAGGGTGGTCGGAAGACATACTAACATTCGCCCAATAAAAGCATATTCAAATTTTTATGCATCAGCAAGTAATCTGCTATTTTATCGAATCTTTCCATATCACTTTCTACGTTTTTAATATCAATGGAAAAAATCTCTGCAATGCTGGCTAAACATGTATGTATATTTTCATATGAGACAGCATTTTCTACATCTGCCTTCAGTTCTTCTATATCAAATGCCTGTATCTCAAACTCTTGGGAATGCATTTTATAAATTCTCTTTTTTGATTTGAATGTATAGCTTATATCATGTTTATCATTTCCACTTATTTTAGGCAGCGCCGCACAAGGCACATATATGCTTTTTCTTGCAATCATTCTGTCGGTATAATTTTTATCAAATTCCTCAAACGTATGAAAACCGGGTGAACAATAATAAACCCTATTGCGTGGATCTGCTTTTGCAAGATCTACCAGCTCATTATGCTGATGTGTCAGACTATCCGGCCATATTTTAAATTCATAATATGGCTCCTTAAATTCTTCCCAATACTTTCCTTTTTTGGTGGTCTTTTTTTCCGGAACTTTAAATTGGAAAAATAAAGTCCTGACAGCGCCTTTTATTGTAAAATCATATCCCTTCTCTTTTTCCTTTTTCTGAGTAGGAATTCTTGGTGATGTCCATGCTCTCCCCGGTTTCCAGCAATTATTTATTAGTTCAGTCAAAATTCCAACAACAAACTGTGTTTCGCTAAATTCACAAACCATCTTTTACTCCTCCTCCAGCAGATACATCTGCTCTCCGTGATAAAAGTATTCCCCGTCCACCTGATTAATCCGGAAGCCTTCCGTCTCGTTCAAAATCTCTCCCTCAGCGATGGTATCATAAGACCAGTCGTCAAGATCAATCCTTATGATCTGAGGCGTATCTGTCTCCAAGCCGCTGTAATCATAATAATATATCGCATTCTCGTCGTAGGTCATATAGACGGCTCCGGATAAATAGTTATCGCCTTCCTTCATCACAGCCAGAACGTCGCTTGCGTCAAAAAGAACGGTTTCTTCTCCCGTAGCGGTATCCCGCAGAATGAAATGACTTTCTCCTTCATTTTTCTGCTGGCGGAGCAGCGCCTTACCGTCCAGAAGTCTGGCGCAGGATGGAATCGGAATC
The DNA here is from genome assembly GCA_018715645.1 of Candidatus Merdisoma merdipullorum. GTDB lineage: Bacteria > Bacillota > Clostridia > Lachnospirales > Lachnospiraceae > Laedolimicola > Laedolimicola merdipullorum. The sequence continues at coordinate 48,756 of DVLE01000060.1, read as the reverse complement.
ACCTCTCTTTTCCACTCATATACCATGGAGGTATCTGTCAGCCTTCCGGTATTAAACTCCTGTATATATTCGTATTCTTCTTTTCTGTATTCATTCTGATCCCGGCACAGAAAATTCTCCGCCTCCGGATCCAGTTCTTCCTCGATCCCACCGTTTTCATCCAAACGATAGCCCTCATACTGCAGATACCCGCCTTCAGAAACATACGTCTGAATATAGAGACAGCCGTCGTATACGTCCAGCGTCCCCACCAGAATGTCTGAGGACAGCAATTCTCCATATTCCCCGGTATCCGTATCATAATAGTAAACCGTGTTGTTCCACTCGTTTCCCTGCGTATCTGTTTTCTCCTGGTAACCGGCAAAATACAGCCTGTCCCCGAAGCAGGCAAGTCCCCGTCCGTAATTCATCGGAATTTCGCAGAGAAACTCCCAATCCTCAGATCCGGCCTGCCGTCTGTAGAGTCCGTCCGCAAGCTGTCGGTAGGTATAGCCGTCTTTGATATAAAGACCTCGGTTATAATAATGATTCAGCGGATCCTCTGTTCCCGTCTCCAGGTCCTCATCGCCTTCTGTCATTTCTGCTTCCGTGTTAAAGTCCGAAGGTTCTTCTTTTTCCGTCCCACAGGCTGAAAAACACCATGTCACCAGACAGGCAATAACAAGTACGACATTCCTTTTTTTCATTTTCATCATCTGTATCCTTCCAGCGTCCGCATTCTTTCTGTTAACCAGGAGTCCAGGTCTCAGGTCCTTTCAGAATATACGCTGTATAAGCTTCCCCTCTGTGATAACCCAGCTTTTCAGCAAGAGCAGCCGAAGCTTCTGTGTGTGCGTCCCAGCTTGGATAAATCCCCCGTTCCTGACATTCGAGGATCAGCCTGGCGGCGCAGGCTGTGGCCAAACCCTTTCTTTTGTGTCCCTCTTTTGTGTCGATCTCAATCTCTATTCCCTCTTTATAACGGGAATACGAGGACGCGCCGCAGACCAGCTCTGTTCCTGACAGCACGGCGACACCCAATCCCCATTTCCGGTAGATCTCATAATCCGGAAACTGTGAGACCAGATCCTGACTCCATTCCTGCTGCCGGCACAACTCATAAAGCTCTCTGTCTATCAGACGAAGTTCATATTCTTTTGGAAGTTCCTGAACAAACTGCTCAAGTCTTGCCTTCTTCCAGATTCCCGGCTCCTTCTGAATGGCGATACGCCTGATTTTCTCTGCCTGTTTTCCATATGTAGATTCAATCAGTTCTTCCCACTCATCATTTTGAGGTACCAGAATCCGAAAATCCTCCTTTTTATTATATGTCTGATAGAAAAGAAGCTCCTTTGAGGGCTCCCCTGCGAGAAAAACAAAGTCTCCAAGCACAGCCTTGGCCGCGCGGGGAAGTCCTTCCTTCTCCGCGTAAACAGCTCCCATGATTCCCTGGAGACAGGACCAGATCATAGTCTCCTCCCAGCCTGCAAATAAGCGTTTCACCCTGCCGGTGTCTTTTACCTGTACAATCTCTGTCTTCTTATCCACGCAGCCTCCTATCCTCCCGGACTTTATCCACTTTTCGTCTCTGTTATCCACATGACAAATCGATCTTTCCACCGATCAACGCGGCTTTTGCATCCTTCCCATGGCCAATCTCCTGGGTTTTCACAATCGGAATCTTCTCCCCCGTATACCTTCTCACAAGTTCCTCCACGGATGGCCGCAGTCCATTTTTCTCCATTTCCGTGAAAGTGCCAAGAAGAATCCCCCTCACCTGTTCAAAGACATGAAGCTGGTTTAACTGGCTCAAATAAGTGGCCATTTTCGGCACATCTCCGCCAAGGGATTCCAGGAGAAGAACCTTTTCATTCATATCCGGCCAGTATTCCGTCCCTGCCAGCTTCAAAAGACAGCGGATATTTCCTCCGACCAGTATTCCCTGCAGATGATCCTGTTCCAGAAATTCAAAGGAAATATCAAAAAGGTCCCTCTTTCCGGACAGCAATGTCTTCTCAAAATCTCTTTTGCGGAAGCTTCCTTTTTCCGAGACCAGATTTTTAACCTGGTACAAGACTGAAGTCCTCCCCGTTTTCGCATAAATCGCATTGATCACTGTCGTGAGATCGCTGTATCCCCAGAACTGCTTCCCGCTTTCTCCTATCAACTCAAAATCCAGCCAGGGAAGAATCTCATTGGCCAGATCTCCGCCGGATATATCGAAAATCGCCTGAATCTCCTTGTCTTTGTAAAAGTTCATCAGGCTTTCCGCTCTCTGCCGGGGCGTTCCGCTAAATACGCCATCCTGTCTGTAAATATACTCGCCAAAGACAGGGATAAGTCCCAGACCGGACAGATACCCTTCAAGCTTCTTCATCTGAGCCACCGCTTCCGTCGGCATCCCGTTTGAACAGCAGACGATGCCTACCTTACTCCCTGCAGACACCATACACGCACCTCCCCGACTTACCTTTGGTTGATGAAATCACGTTCCCAGCACATCAGATATTCTCTTTTCCCTGTATCTTTCTCTGTCTGCTCCGACTGAATCCGAAATCCCTCTCGTTTATAAAAGTGGACAGCCCCTTCATTTTCTGCATAGACGTGAAGCTCCATCCTGTTCCGAAGCTCCTTTCCATAGTCGAGAAGCTTTTTTCCGATTCCTGAAGACTGCCATCTGCCGGACACAAAAATCCCGGCCACATAATCTCCGCTAAGCCCCACAAAGCCCAGAATTTCCCCGCTGTTCCCAGACTGCGCCACATAAACCTCCGCTTCCGGAAGGGCTTTTTTCACTTCCTCGAAGTGTCCCTCCCAGTAGTCGGCAGGAATAAAGTTATGAGCAGTCTGGTTTGTACGGAGCCAGATCTCCATAACCTGATTCAAATCCTTGTCTTCCAGTTTTCTTATCATTTGCACTTTCCTGCTGCCTTGCCCCTGAAAACAAAACCGCATCTGATACCAGACCGCGCCCCCATGTACAGACCTGGATACCCCTTCATTTTTAAAGCCGAATCTCTGATAAAAAGGAATCAGACTTTCCTTGCAGGTAAGTACAATTCCTTTTCGGCCCTGTTCCTGCGCGTCGGCGATCACCTGGCGCAGCAGTCTTCCGGCGCAGCCCTGTCCGCGATATGAAGAGAGAGTTCCTACGCCGAAAATCATCTGCCATGCGCCGGATTCCCGGTGCATGGCAGCCTTTTCATACATCTCATCCGTCAGGTCCGGCTCATCCGTAACCATGCCTTCCACATAGGAAACCAGCTCTTCCCCGTCAAAAAGGAGCCAGAAATGATCGGGAAAGCAGGTGAGACGCTCTCTTAAGCTTTCTTCCGCTACTGCTTCGGCCGCCGGAAAGCACGCATGCTCCGCTTCCGCCAACGCTTTCAGATCCGATCTAACTGCCTTCCTGATTTTCATCTGATTCCTTTTCCTTTCTGTCCTTTTTTAAAGAAATCCATCCAAAACTTATTTTTTGGAGGCTGAAAATTCCGCTGCTTCCTTTATCCAGCCCATCAGCTCCTCATCGATCTCGTCGGGCTTTGACACTACCACATGGTGAGTCCAGCGGTTGGGATGCGCTTCCGTAGCGACAGCGATCCGGGGAGATTCCTTCTGGTAACTCAACCCAAAGGTCACTACAATATAGACCGGAGGCAACTCGCTTTTTCTGCGGACCCGAAGCAAAGAGACGCAGGCGAAAACCTTCGGATTTGTAAAGGTTATCTGTGTCTTCTGTACCCGCATAGATACATTTTCAATCTCAGACAGGATACGTTTTTCTAAGATCTCATATAAAGGCGCCGCATCGGGCGTCTTATTAAAGAAATACAAAACATCCTCGTTCATGCTCTCTGTGCCTGTTCCCCTTCCGCTTTCTCAATGGTCTCTACGATCCGTTCCCTGACGATTTTGGCTATTTCCGTGGATTTCATATCTTTATATTCCTCGTAAAAAAGAGGTTTCAGAAAATGAACCTGGACCGTCACAGGACGAATGCTGTTCGTATCGAAGGCCTGGTAAGCATTCAGCATAGCGACCGGCACGATGGGACAGCGGGCTTTCATCGCGCACTTAAAGCTGCCTCCCTTAAACTCACCCGGATGGTTTCCGTTCTTTGACCGGGTTCCCTCCGGAAAGATAAGAAAATTTCTGCCGGACTTTACTTCTTCCGTTACCTCCTGAATGATTTTTAAGGACTGGCGCACGTCGTCCCGATCCATGAATTTTGCTTTCATGATCGTAAAAATCTGCTTCAGGAAAAAGATATTTTTTACTTCCACCTTTGCTACGACGGAAAAGGGACGATCGCTGGCCTCTATGATAGAAAGCACGTCAAAGAGTCCCTGATGATTTGGAAAGAAGACAAAACTTTCTTCTCTGGGAATATTTTCTTTCCCGTGTACTTCTATCTTTACCCGGCCGCCTTTATTGGCATGAACCGTCACCTTCTTAAGAAGGGCGTATTTTTTGTCCTCCGGAATCTCGTCCGTATGCTTCGCAGCATGGCAGAGCTGATACCACCACCAGGGTACGAAGGGCAGGCTATAAAGTACCATCAATATAATTCGTTTCATCCGATTTTTTTCCCTTCCAAGTCAAAAACAGGATTCCTGCAAAGAACAGCAGAACCCAGCCGCACAAATACGGCGAATAGTAGTACATAAACAATCCGCCCGGCGCCGTCAGAAATACCAGCGGTACTTTCAAAAATACCATCAGAATACTTCCCGTATAGATAAGCTTCTTTTTCCAAAGACAGATCACCACTCCTAAAAATAGGATGATCGAAGGCGGAATGGAATTATACACGACCTTTGCCAGCGTTCCCTGTGTATAATAATCATCCAGGGATCGGAACTCCAGAATCGAATAGACCACCTTTCTGACCGTATCGTTGATGACGGGTGAGGGCGGCTCGTTCTCTGTAATTCTTCCCAATAATCCCGTAGTTCCTAAATAATTCTGCCAGCGTTCCAGCAAAAAGATCTTGGGATGACGCAGAATCAGGGTATAGTAGGCTTTGAGCATATCCCGATATTCCTCGTCCGTATACTGGCCGTCCTTGATGAGTCCGTTTCCAATATAGCCCCAGAAGATGCCGAGGCCGTTCTCCCCTTTGGAAGCTCCCTCGAAGATCCAGGCACAGTTGATGACCTTATCGATAGCCGCGATCAGATCCGTTTCTTCCGCATAGGCGGCCTCCACCACCAGCGGAGTCAGCGGCCGGATAATCGCCGTGATCTCATACCCGTCTCCTTCTCCCTCTCCTACCTTCTGGATCCCTACGGCGACGATAGAAAGGGCAAGGAACGAAACAATCACCTTTACAAGCTGCTTTTTGCTGATTCTTTTCCAGAAAAACACAGCCAGCAGCACAGGAAACAGAACGATATAATAAATGGACTCACTCCGCCAGCAGGTTACGACGGCAGCCAGCAGAAGCATTCCAAAAATCTCTTTTTTTCCGGGCGTACGTTTCTCATAAAACCAGAAACAGATCTTTGCCAGAAGAAGAAGCTCCAGAAAGGCATAGATGCTCATCCGCATCGGATAGAGATTGGAATCTATGACCGGGAAAAATAAAAAGGGGATATAGAGTAAATAAGCCGCTTTTCTCTTTCCCGTATACATCCACAGCTTATAGATCAAATATCCCGCTACAAAGGAATTGATCACGCACATAAAGATGACTACTGATACGGGAGCCGGAATCATCATCAGGCAAAGGATGTAATAAACGGAGGTAAGATACCCCTGCCAATAATGGATATGAAGCTCCTTCGCGGTACGCAGGATACTAAATTCATCGATTCTCCAGATTCCGGGCCAGGTAAGAAGCAGGAAAATCATCATGATGAGGAAATAGACTCCCGTCAGCCTGCAGACCTTCCGGACAGCCGGATTCCCCGCCCGGTATTCATGAACCACATAACCCACAACCTGATAAAATACGATGACAAAGAAAAGGAAAATAGCCTTCCATACCGCATATACCCATGGAATCTCACAGGTAAAGATCAGGGTATCTGTAAAAAAGCTTAAGATCCAGTGCAAAGCTGCGACAACCAGCCAAAGTTTTCGATTCATCTTCTGTAATTCTCCTTAAAATATTCCAGTTCTTCCGGGGTTCCCAGAACGTGTACTCTGTCTTTCTCCACCAGGGAAATACGTACTTCTTTTCCCTTCTCGATCAGATAATTGTAAAGTGGAGCGATGTACTTTTCGCCCTTTTCCATATGAGAACCCTTTCCGTAATATTCCCGGTAAAGCTCCTCATAGAGGCCGCAGGACTTAAAATAATAAGCGCCCAGCGTGCAGTTATCTGAGATTCTCACCTTCTCCCGAACCTCCAAAGCCCTGCCGTCAGAACCAAGGCGCACAAAGCTCCAGTGGTCTCCCTCTCCGTGAAAACAGGGAATAAAGCCGTCTCCGCATATCTGCTCCGGCCTCATCTGCCCGCTTTCCACATAGGTATCAATATTGTAGATCATAAGCTCCTGAGCCTGATCCCAATACTGCGCTCCCAGCATAGCCGTAGTGGCTTGCCCGTCGGTCATTTCATCAATCTCGATTACCTGAGCCTTATGGATTCCCAGTTCTTCACACTTTTCCTTTATAAAGTCCGCGCTCTTATCTTCCCTTCTCACCACGAAAAGGTAGCTGTCTTCCGTTCTCCGAAAAGCGTCCAGACTTTCCATAGACCACTCAAACAGACTCTTTCCATGAACGACAATCTGATATTTGGGAACCTGGTAGCCTGCCTTGCGGAAGCGCGAGCCAATCCCGGCCATTGTGATCATAACAATCATGACAGAACCTCCTCCTTCGGCTGACTGTTTTTGCAGATCGCGTTCAGCTCCTCCTCCGAATATTTCAAAAACTCGTCGGGGCGGACGCAGCGATCGTCCACATAAAAACCTCTGTGTCCGGGCCAGGGCTTCCCATAGATAATTTCATCATAGGGAATATCCCATTTTTCCAGCCAGTTCAGCAGTATTTTTGCGGTATTCGCATTGATCAGACCGATATTTCCGTGATAGCTGTTCATATTCCTGGAGGTGTAGAGGACAATTTTCGCGCCTCCTTCCTTATATTCCCGAATCTTCGCGACAATATCGGGATAAGGCACCAGATCTGCATATTCCTGATCCTTTCTCTTGATCGGGCAGATCGTTCCGTCAATGTCCATCACAAACGTCATTCCTTCAAACATTCCCCTACCTCCTTCAGTATTTCCATTCCATTTAATAAAAAGCCAAAAACTTTCTGCGGGTTATCCAGATGAAGCGGAAGCATGGATAAAAACAGGGAGGCCTCGTAAAGCCGGACAACCAGGTAAGAGAACTGATTTTCCTCAAGATATTTTCGGAACAAATCTATGTACGCCTGATTCCGGAAGCCTATGTGAAGCTCCAGTTTCATATCCCTTCCCACACGAATCTGATAGAGACCGCTGTTGAAGAAATCATATCTTCCGCAGACAGAATGAGAAAGCTTTGCCAGATCGTACCAGGGATCTATCCAGATGTCCGCTTCCTCCTTCGCTCCTTTTGGATCGATCATTCTCAGTATATTCGCGTGCCTTTGATATAGAAGATTGGAAAAACAGAGATCTCCATGGCTCACGGTGGACAAAGGCTCAAATCTGTATTTCCTGTGAACCTCCATGTAAAGCTCCCGGTAGCGTTCGTAGACGGCGTCCATATTTGCAAAATCCGTGCCGGCCTGAATCATGGCGTTCATTTTTTCATAATAAGGACTCTTTTTCAGATCCGCAAACCGCTCCATCACCTTCGTAAGGTAGACCTTCTCCGACTGCTTCCGGTACTCCTCCTCCGTGATCCTCTTTGTATGTCTGTTTTTCAGGAAATAAAACAACTGCTGAAGAATCTGGTCGAAATCCTCCAGAGAGATCGCCCCATGCACATACTGGATCGCAAGATCCGTCATATGCATCCGTTCCATCGTATAAGAAGCCGCATCTTCCGTTTCCGTGTAGGCATAAGGCTGCACAAACCAGTGCTGCATTTCCTTTGGAAGAAAATAATAAAAATTATATTCGTTCTTAATCTTCTCTTTGTTGGAGGAGCGTTTTGTAACCGTATACTCGTCTCCCTCCAAAGAGTTGAAAAATCTTGCGTCGAAGCCGCTGGTCATATACCGGATAAACTCATCGAAAGAACTCAGATCTACGAACATTTCACCGGAGAGTTCCTCCATATCCTCGCTTCCGTTGGGATTGCTTCCCTTTCTAACCCATTTCAGAAACTCGTCTGTGCTTGGAAACATGAGGACAGCCGTCTTCTTTTTCTGCGTCACCCTTACAGCCTGGTTCAGAAACTGTGTCTTATCCAGAAGAATCTCAAAATCCTCCCTGTCTCCGATCCCATAGCTGGAATAGAGATAAAAAACGGAGGTGCCAAACTCGGCTGCGGCGGCAGTCTGAATGGAATTTTCCGCCTGATTTTCATCAGAAAACGGATAAAAGCCAAGCACATAAGGTCTTTCGAGGACGATCTCCTCTATACGCTTCTGAATCGTTTTCTGTTTGAAAATAATGCTCCCATAGCTTTTGTCTCCTGAGATCTGAGCGATCTTCTCATTTGGCCGAATCCGGTCATCATACAGAACAAGTACCTTTTTTTTCATTTCTTCTTCTCCCCAACAATTCTACGACGCCAAATACAACCATGAGCAGGAATAAAATCACCATACTGATAAGGCTGTAGGAAACAAGTATCTGATTCCTCTGACTTATAAAAATAGACTGTATGTAAGCCGAAAAAGCAGAAAGGTCAAAACGCTGGTTATAATAACCGGCAATGAGCCAAAGCAGACCATACTCCGCAAGCCAGCCAAGGGCGGAACAGAGTACGATCAGATACTGCCGTCCGGTTATCAGTTCCTTCGTATAATCATACCACTCCCGGATTATTTCCATGAAAGAGAGCATTTTTATGCCCTTCCTGCTCTTTGATTTCTTGATCATGTATCGGTTCAGGTAGAGGTAAGTCGGCTCAAACATCCGGTATACCAGCATAATCGCCAGGAGAAACACCAGCATACAGCCTGTGAGCCAGGTAACCTTTCCAAGAGTAAGCAGATCATAAGGAAGCAGAAAAAGGAGCAGAATAAAGGTATCGAAAAACCGATCCAGAATAACGCTCAAGATACCTACCTCCGCGCAGCCTGTCAGCCTTATGACGCAGAATGCCCTGTAAACCTCTCCTAATTTGAAGGGTATTAGCAGATTTACAAATGTCGTTCTGACATAAAGAAATACAAATTTTTTTACAGAAAGCTTTTGTTCCAAAAGCACCAGATAAAATCTCAGCATTTTCAGCAGGTGTACCACGAAAAAACCTGCCAGAAAAAGCGGTATGAGAAAGAACAGCTTCATTTTATTTTCCTCATTTGTTCTCTTTTATAATATCCGCAGAGTACTCCTCTCTTATCTGTTCCCGCAGCTCGCTGCGGATAAACTCATGATTCCAGGCATAGGCGCCCAGCATCTTCAGTACAGAGATGGCCTGGCTTGCCATCTTGACATTGGATACCTGATCCTCCTCTCTCCAGGAGATTGGAAAGAAGCGGATATGGTGCTTATAGTAATGGGACGCCAGAATCATGCAGTAGTTAAAGGTCAGATTATCCGGAAACTTCAGATAAAAAGGATCCTTCAGCATCTCTACCGAATAAAGATTCAGGCCCGAACCGAGATCAAAAATTCTGTCGCGCACCACGGCGGAAAACAGAAAATCATACACGATGTTTCCAAAGGTGCGGAACCAGGAATAGCCCTTTAATTTTGAGCCCCGCATAAAGCGCCCGCCCAGGACGCAGTCATACCTCCTGTGGATTCCTTTTTTCAGCACCTTATACATATCATGGATATTTCCCTGATCATCGCCATGAAGAACAATCACATAATCGAATCCCTGTTCCACCGCATAGCGGAAAGCTACCTTGTGAGAACCTCCAAGTCCGTAGTTTTCCTTATTCCGAAGCAGGGTGACAGGCATCTTCGGATGCTTTTCCATGAAATCCATCACCGCCGCCTCCGTACCGTCGGTACTCCGGTTATTTACCACAATCACTTCCGAGATAAACCTCATCATTTTTTCATCTAACTGACCAAGCACTCTCACGATCTGCTTTTCGCAGTTATAAGCCGGTATAAACAGCAGGATTCTATCCTTTCCATTCATCATGCCTTCCTCCTTCCATCTTTTCATTCCATTTTCAGCGTCTCAAACTCAAGCTCCATGGAGATCTGTCTTCCGGCCAGGCTGCCGCTGATCAGATCGATCATCATACTTTGAATCTCCTCCGAATAGCTCCAGTACGGACTTGTCGTCAGCGGAATCAGATAGCTTCCTTCTCCGCCCTCAAAGATGAACCTGTGTCCTTCCTGTACGCCCTCTCCCTCATCCATGAAATAGACGACTCCTTCAAAGCTAAGTTCTTCTCCGGAACCGCTCTGATCCTCTATGGTTATCCGCAGGAAGGGAATCTCCATTCCCGACTGCTTTTCTCCGAAGGAATACAGAAAATAATTTTCTTCCGCCGTCAGAAGGTACTGACCGTCTCCCAGCTTTTCTGCATTGGTGTCCACAAGACTGTAGTCTACCGTCAGGTCTTCGGTTTCCTGCTCCTCCAGATACTCATTTCCCCAGGCGAAAGGCAGCTTGTTCAGCCGTTCTATATGCATGATCTCCCCAAACTCGTCGTAAGCCGGCTCAAACTGCTCCCTTACCTCATCGCTGTTGGTCAGGAAAATGATGTTTTCGTACTTGCAGGGCGTATAATTTGCCGCAAGATACTGATACAAGTAATAATTTCGGGTACTCAGAGATCCCGCATCGTGAATCCAGGCCGGAGAAACCACGACGATCTCCGGCTGTATCTCCTTTAACACTTCTATTGCTCTTATCTGCAAACCCTTATTATTTGTATTATAGGTGCTGCTGAACGGAAGAAGATTCTTCTTGTCCAGGATATTGTAGTGTGAGATCTGGTTTGTCATATCCACAAACTTCAGATCCGCGCAAAGCCCGTTCACCAGCTCATCGAGATTCATCAGTTCTTCCTTCTGCTCCTCTGTGATAAAAATATCGCCAAGTCCCTCGATGCCCGTCTCCTCCACAGGAGCGTAGACGTACGTTTCCGGAATCTCTCCGACTGTGAATACATTGCCAGGCATCGTCAGAAGATTCGATCCCTTTGACGCGGCCGTACACAGGAACAGGAAAACCGTCAGAGCCGCCGTACAGAAGGAAGGTCTTTTTCTGAGAGAAGGAAGAAAGATCATCAGAATCAGCAGCAGATTGCAGAAGGTTGTGACAATGATTCCCCTTTCTCCGAACTGAGTGCGGACAAAGGTATAACTCGCGATAATCAAATTAAAGAGAATCAGAAAAATCAGGGCATAGAGACCAACCTTCTTTTCCTCTCCCTTCTTTCCCGCCAGATGGATCAGGACAGCCAAAAGAGAAAAAACAAAGCCGAAGGTAGCATACCACACAAAGGGGCTTGTCAGCTCCTCCAACAAAATATCCCCAATGGTCTCCATCATGGCCGTAGAGTTTTCCACAATATAGCGCAGAATTTCTATGAACATGGGGATAAAGCAGATTCCCAGAATCAAAAGCGGAATATACCAGGGCAGAATCTTTTTTCTTACTTCCTTTTCGTTCAGACGCAGAAAGATTCGATAGCCTTTCTCATGAATCCCCTCCCAAAGCACCATGGGAAGCGAGGCCAGCGCGCAGGCTCCTCCGATGGAAGAATTCCAGGCAATGGACAGAATGGAAATAAAGGTCCAGCACCAGAGCAGCTTCGGAAAATCTTTCCGCACTCTTTTTGAAAATACAATCAGAACAAAGGGGAAAGCAAAGGCCCAGCGCACATAATAATATTTATCTCCAAGCAGGGAAAACAAAAGAACGCAGAGCAAAGCCGCCAGCTTGTTTTCCACAGCATAATAGCAGACTGCAGCCGAAATCACAGCGAGCACCACACAGCCGATGATCATCGCCGGCTCAAAGGTCGCATAGGTTCCATCAAACAATCCATACCAGATGGCCGCCTGAAAATAATCACAGATTCCATGGATAGGAAGCGTATCAAAATAAGGGAGCGTCCCAAAATTCAAAAGCTGGTGCAAAGGTTCCGAAAGCTCTCCGTAATGAAACATTTCAAGAGGAGTTCCTGAGATCGTTCCTTTTGGAAGGGTATAGGAGGCAAATACAGCCAAAGCCAGGAAACTTCCGGGAAAAATGCCAGGCATTTCTTCTTTTCTTTTCCTGTACAGATATGCTATATTAAAACATAACAGGAGGAAGGCGGTAACTCCGCAGGCAATCCACATTTTCTGCGAATGATACAAAGTGACGACCTCGCCCTGATACAGATACCTGTAGTCTGCGATCCACAAAAAGCAAAGCGGAAGCAGAAGCTGGCTCCACTCGACCGCCCGCTTCATAAGTCCTGTTCTCCCTCGTCTGCAGTACAGATACGAAATCACTCCTATGAGAATCAACAGCAAAAGCTGCAGTACAGGAAAGATTCCTTCTATCCACTCTCCCGCGCCGCCCGGAAAAGCCATCTGCAAAAGCTTGCAGACAGTCGCCAGCAAAAATTCAGAAAAGATGAGCAGAAAACATACGGTCTCAAATCTCTTATAATGAATGCGGAAGCTTTCTTTGTATTCCGTCTTTCGATCAAAACTTCCCTGAAGCCAGGAAAATTTTCTGGAAAGCAGGCGTAAAAGTACGGCGAACACCAGGAAAAAGACGGGAATGCCGCAGATGACCAGATAAGCCAGCGTCATATCGCCCTGCTTATAGTAAGCCGTCCATGTGGTATAGCCCGTGACAAATTCCTCATACTGCGGTGTTCTCTGATAAAGGACACGCATAATAAGCCACGACGAAAGGGCTGTGGCCGCAAGAGACAAAAAAGCTGAAAGTACGCAGATTTTTTGTGAAAAATATTGTTTCATCGCCTACTGTTCCTCCGCATTTTTCTTTAAGCTTCTTCTCTGTCTGATTCTTTCCAGCGTTTCCACCGCCTCTGCAAGTCCCATAGCGGCAATAGGAAGCATACTCACAAAATATGGGAAGATATACTGGGACTTTGCCTCCCATATGATATGGAAAAAGAACCCTCCCAGGAGTACAAGCGGAATAAAAAGCTGCTCCATGGTCCATTTTTTTCTGCGGCTTATCAGGCAGAACAAAAAGGATACGAAGACAAGCGTCTGGAAAAGATTCATATATTCTTCAAGAATCACATAAAGCTTTCCATCGTAGATACTCTCTACTATCTGACTGTAATCTCCTATATGTCCTTTATTTACCCAGAAAGCTGCATAAGTCGGATCGTTCCACTGGGAAACTGTCTTTCTGTAATAAAAATCAAGAGCATAGGCGGGATCTTCAAGAAATGTCTGAAGCGACTGTCTGATAGATTCCATCGCTATCTCGTTGCTTTCTTCTATGTCGCAGCCCGTTTCCAGAAAGGTATTAAAATTAAATTCATTATACCAGCCTGCCTCCCTCTCTCCTTCCTGCATGCCCATAGCCACCCACAGAGTTTTCGGCATTCCGCTTCCAAGCGGGACGCCTGAGCGGTGTTCATAAAACGCAGTAAGCGCCTGGCTCAAGATGGAAGTCGCGGCGATCAGAATCAAAGCCGCCAGAACTGCCTTCAGATTCTTCTTTTCAAGCGCCTTATAAAGAAGAACGATAATCATCGCCACAAGAAAGATGCTGTAATTATTTTTTACCAGAATAGAAATTCCAATCAAAATCCCGGATAAAACCGCATAGCCAAGCCTGTTTTTTTCCAGATAAACAAGCAGAAAATAGAACGCGCCAAGCGCAAAGGCAAGGCCCAGCATAATACCATACAAAAATGTGGTATAAAAAACCATCTGAACGCAGCCTGCCGCTCCTATCAGAACCAGGACGTCCGCCTTTTTACTGTGAAACAGCTTGTCCGTAACCTTATACAAAAGATAGACCACCGCTCCATTGGCTACTGCCGTCAGATAACGAAATGCATCCTGGTTTTCTCCCCCTGTGATATGGTAAAGAGCCTCCAAAATCGCTACAATTCCAAGCTGATTCGGATAGACCTGCATATACTTTTCCGGTTCAAAATGTCTGAAATCTCCCTGTGTCAGCTGAGTCGCGATAAGCGAAACCGACTGCTGATCAGCATCCGGATAGGTAAAGCTTACGTTTACCCACAGAATACTCAGAGCCGTCACAAAGATGGCGGCGGCAGCGGCCAGTATTTTAAGCGGAATTCTCTCCAGAATCCCCTTTGCGTTTAGAAAACACAATGCAGACAGAATCAAAATAAGAAAAATCAAATGAATCAAAATATTATCAGAGCGAAACAGAGGAAGCTCCCTGTAAAATTCATGTCTATTAAAATATGTGGTAGCAATCAGGCTCACAACGGTCAGGAACAGGAAAAAAACTGCCGAGAGCCAGAATACCGTACCTTTTGCTGCCTTTAAAATAAAATTTTTCATGAAAACCTCCGCATAAAAAATTACTTTGAATCCTTCTTTTAATTAAAGGCATAAAGATTCAAAGTAATTATAGTATAAACTCGGCTGTTTGTCACCTGTACTTTTTTTATCCTCAGAATGTACGCTCTCCATATTCTCTGGCCGCCTGAGCTCCCAGATAACGGGACAGGTTAAATTTGCGGATTCCCAAATCCTCATACCTTTCCAGATCTTCAAAATAGTAGGACAGCATCTCATCCGCCAGTTCCGTCCGTACCATGTCTTTTTCAAGCGCATCCAGATAGACGTCCGCGGCATCGGCGGAAAGAGAGAGCAGGTACGTGTTTTCCGGCGTAATGTCAAAGCCTTTTCGTGAAATATTATACTCTGCAATCCAGGCGTCCATGCGGCTTAAGGACAAAATCACGTATACGACCGTGATCACCGCCACACTGAACCGGAACAGAGGAAATCCTTCTCTGTAGATATTTCGGATCATTCCTCCAAGAATGAGAGCGATCACCAGAAGGGCCGCAAGCACCAGAACTCTCAATCTCGTGAGTCCATAAGCCTCTATATACAGATACATTCTGCATGCAGAGGAGATGATCATGATATAAGTACAGCCGGAAATAAACGTCAGCAGACATTTTAAGATCTTGTGGTTTCGGAAAAGTTCCAGACAGAACAGTACGAGAACGAGGTTCAGCGCGCTGACAAACAGAAGCTGGAAAAATCCTTCCCTTGCAAAACCGCTGTAGGTATAGTCGTCGGGCAGAGTCATTCCTCCGGCAAAGAGATAGGAAATCTGAATCACACAAAAGATTAGGTAAACAACCCCTATCACGGAAAGCGCGGTGATGGCCACCACAGGTTCCAGACTCCGCAGATCCTTTTGTTCCTCTTTGATTTCTTTTTTCCGGACGGCGGAAAAAAGCGCGGAAAAAAAGAGAAGTCCCCAGCAAAACATCAGTATCACAAGGATGATCTGATCCGGCAAAGTAATCCCCAGAAAAATTCTGTCAAATATCTGATTCAGGAGATGTTCAAAAACCGGATCGGCGGAAGCCAAAAGCGGAAGGATGAAGCACAGTAAAAACAGGCCAATCAAAACTCCAAGCAATACAAAAGCTGTCTTTGACTTTTTCTCTTTGCTATTTGTTCTTTTGCACTGACCGATGGCGCGAAAGACTGCAGGCAGATTTTCCACAATATGAAAGCCAAACTCCAGCAAGCTTCCGGCATATTTCAGGAAGCTCCACTTGCCGTCTTCACAGGAATTGTGTACAAAGAGGACGGCGTACAGCAGAAAACTTCCCATTTTGTTAAACCAGACAATCATAAGATTATCCGTCAGAAAATTGGAAATGCCCAAAAGAAGGATAGCCGCCATATAGAAAACAGAATCTTTTTTGAGACTTTGTCCTTCTTTTTTTAAAAAATACAGATAGACTCCCAACAGTCCCGCTGTAAAAAGCGGATACGTAATTCCCATTGGGTTGTCATAGAGACAGAATACATAAAAGGCTGCAAACAAAACACTAATCTTCAAAAAAAGGGGCGCTCTTTCTTCCATTTTTATGATTCCTCCTCAACATCCTCAACATATTCCAGAATATCTCCGGGCTGACAATCCAAAGCCTTGCAGATCGCATCCAGCGTGGAAAAGCGAATCGCCTTTGCCTTATTATTTTTCAGTATCGAAAGATTTGCCATGGTAATATCCACCTCTTTGGAAAGCTCAGTCAGACCCATCTTTCTCTTTGCCATCATGACATCCAGATTAATTACGATTGCCATTTTCTGTTCCTCCTATATGGTCAGATCATTTTCCAGCTTGTAGGTAATGGCCTGATCAAATACATTTGCAAGCACCTTGCTGAAAAGCCCTGCAATCACAAAAACAAGAATGATGACCAGAGTAGCCGGAGTCACGGCGACAAACAGGCGAAGCAGGCTGATAAAAGTAATGCAGAAACTGTAATTTCCCATTCTTCTTAAAGCTCGCACATTGTCCTCCACAAAACAGTCCTCTTTGAGAACCGTGGAAAACATACGGCGCAGCTCCAAAATAATCAGAACCGCAAATGCTCCTGACACGAAGAACAGAACCAGAAGTTCATAATAATATTCCTGAAACAGCTTATAGTAGTTTCCCACAAATTTAAGAGAAAGCGGAAGCGTCAGGCAGACGACAATCCCCGAATAAAACATAAAGTCAAGAATCCCTTTTGTCAGCTTTGCAAGCTTCATCTGTTTCATAACATTTTCCTCCATACAAAAATGCAGTTACCGCCTGATCTTCAGGTGATAACTGCATTATAATACCATATTTATCGAAAATCAATATATTTTTATTGTTTTTCGATATTATTTTTCTGATTCTGTTTCTTCCGCTTCTGCTTCATCTTCAGAATCTTCTTTATTTGCCTGTTCCCGGACCTTTGCGATTCCGGCCACGCTGACATTCTCGGAATCTACATTCATCAGTTTTACGCCGGAAGCGATACGTCCTACCACGGAGATTCCGCTGCAGGGAATACGGATGATAATGCCTTCGGTAGTGATGAGCATGACTTCATTTTCCTCATTGACGGCTTTGGCTCCCACTACATTCCCGGTCTTCTCGGTAATCTTGTAACATTTCACACCCTTACCGCCCCGGTTCTGAGCAGTAAACTCATCCATCTTTGTGCGTTTTCCAAGTCCCTTTTCGGAGACTACAAGAAGATATTCTCCCTGAGTATGAACCTGCATGGCCACAACCTCATCCTGATCGGTCAGATTCATTCCGATCACGCCCATGGATACACGGCCTGTAGGTCTTACGTCTGTCTCATGGAAACGGATGCACATACCATACTTTGTAATCAGGAATACATCCTGATCGTTATCCGTATATTTTACCTCGATCAGCTCGTCATTCTCCCGCAGATTGATGGCCAGAAGCCCTGTCTTCTTTACATTGGCATATTCCTGAATCGAAGTCTTCTTTACGAGTCCGTTCCGGGTAGCCATAAAGAGATATTTGCCTTCACTGTAATCCCGGATCGGAATCACAGCCGTAATCTTTTCCCCCGGCTGCAGGGAGAGAAGATTGATGATCGCGGTTCCCCTTGAAGTTCTTCCCGCCTCCGGGATCTCATAAGCCTTCAGCCGGTATACCTTTCCGGTATTCGTAAAGAACATCAGATAATGATGCGTAGAGGTCATCATCAAATCTTCAATGTAATCCTCACTGATTGTCTGCATTCCTTTGACGCCCTTGCCGCCCCGGTTCTGACTGCGGAAATTATCCATGGTCATCCGCTTGATATAACCAAGATTCGTCATCGTGATGACGACGTCTTCCTCAGGAATCAAATCCTCCATAGAGATGTCGAACTCATCATAGCCGATACGGGTCCGTCTCTCATCCCCATACTTGTCAGAGATAACCTGAATCTCGTCCCGGATTACGCCAAGCAGCTTCTTCTCGTCCGCAAGGATTCCCTTTAAGTAAGCAATCTGCTCCATAAGATCCTTATATTCAGCCTCAAGCTTTTCTCTTTCCAGACCTGTCAGCGTACGCAGACGCATGTCTACGATGGCCTGTGCCTGTACGTCGTCCAGAGCAAATCGCTCCATCAAACGCTGCTTCGCTTCCTGGGTGGAGCGGGAGCTTCGGATAATCTGAATGACTTCGTCAATATTGTCGAGGGCAATCAGCAGTCCTTTTAAGATATGCGCCCGTTCTTCCGCCTTATTCAGCTCATATTTTGTCCGGCGGGTGACTACGTCCTCCTGATGCAGAAGATAGTACTTCAGCATATCCAGAAGATTCAGAATCTTTGGCTCATTGTTTACAAGAGCCAGCATAATCACACCGTAGGTATCCTGAAGCTGCGTATGCTTATAAAGCTGATTCAGAATTACGTTCGCGTTCACATCCTTACGAAGCTCAATATTGATACGCATACCCTCACGGCTCGATTCATCTCCGATATAGGTAATGCCGTCGATTCTCTTTTCCTTGACCAGATCCGCGATCTTTTCGATCAATCTGGCCTTATTGACCATGTAGGGAAGCTCTGTAACGATAATACGTGTCTTTCCATTGCTCATGGTCTCGATATTCGTCACAGCGCGCACGCGGATCTTGCCGCGTCCCGTGCGGTAAGCTTCTTCGATGCCTCTTGTTCCCAGAATCTCTGCTCCCGTAGGGAAGTCCGGTCCTTTTACGATCTTGAGAATCTCCTCAATGGTCGTATCGCGATCTTCCTCGATCCGGTTATCAATCAGCTTCACTACCGCCTTAATCACCTCGCGGAGATTGTGCGGCGGAATATTTGTCGCCATTCCCACGGCGATTCCTGTCGTACCGTTTACGAGAAGATTCGGGTAACGGGAAGGAAGCACCGACGGCTCCTTCTCTGTCTCGTCAAAGTTTGGTACAAAGTCTACGGTATTTTTATTGATGTCCGCAAGCATCTCCATGGAGATTTTGCTCAGACGGGCCTCTGTATAACGCATGGCCGCAGCTCCATCTCCGTCCTCAGATCCGAAGTTTCCGTGGCCATCCACCAGAGGATAGCGGGTGGACCATTCCTGGGCCATATTTACCAGCGCTCCATAGATGGAGCTGTCTCCATGGGGATGATATTTACCCATGGTATCGCCGACGATACGGGCGCATTTTCTATGCGGCTTATCCGGACCGTTGTTCAGCTCAATCATGGAATAGAGAACTCTCCTCTGCACCGGCTTCAGACCATCCCGGACATCCGGAAGGGCGCGGGCCGCAATGACGCTCATCGCATAATCGATATAAGAATCCTCCATGGTCTTTTTCAAATCCACGTCATGGACTTTGTCAAAGATATTGTCTTCCATTCGTTTTCGTCTCCCATTCCGCTCTTTTGTTTAGATATCCAGGTTCTTTACAAACTTCGCGTTTGTCTCTATAAATTCACGCCTCGGCTCTACCTTATCGCCCATCAGGGTGGTAAAGGTCAGATCAATCTCGGCGGAATCCGTGTCATCCATTGTCACTCTCTTTAAAATCCGGCGCTCCGGATCCATCGTAGTCTCCCAGAGCTGCTCCGCATCCATCTCTCCAAGTCCTTTATATCGCTGGATCTTATTATTCTGATCGCGGCCCACCTCGGCAAGAATATCGGACAATTCCTGATCACTATAGGCATACCAGATTTTTTTATTTTTCTCCAGCTTATAGAGAGGCGGCTGCGCGAGATACACATAGCCCTCCTTAATCAAATCCGGCATAAACCGGTAGATAAAGGTCAAAAGCAAGGTGCTGATATGCGCTCCATCTACGTCGGCATCCGTCATCAGGATAATTTTGTGATAACGCAGCTTCGTAATATCAAAATCATCATGGATTCCGGTTCCAAAGGCTGTAATCATAGCTTTGATCTCCGCGTTCGCGTAGATCTTGTCAAGCCTTGCCTTCTCCACATTGAGAATCTTTCCCCTCAAAGGCAGGATCGCCTGAGTTGCCCTGGAACGCGCCTTTTTAGCTGATCCTCCCGCGGAATCTCCCTCCACGATGTAGATCTCACAGTGTTCAGGATTCTTATCGGAGCAGTCTGCCAGCTTTCCGGGCAAAGCCATACCGTCGAGAGCCGTCTTTCTTCTGGTCAGATCACGTGCCTTTCTCGCAGCCTCTCTTGCCCTCTGGGCTAAAATCGACTTCTCCAGAATCACCTTCGCCACAGCGGGGTTCTGCTCCAGGAAGATCATGAGCTGTTCGGAAACCACGTTATCGACAGCGCCTCTGGCTTCGCTGTTGCCAAGCTTCTGCTTCGTCTGTCCCTCGAACTGCGGCTCTGCGATCTTGATGCTGATGATCGCAGTCAGTCCTTCCCGAATGTCGTCTCCATTCAGGCTCGGTTCGCTGTCTTTCAGAAGCTTATTCTTTCTCGCATAATCATTGAACGTCTTTGTCAGGGCGTTTTTAAAGCCTGTCAGATGCGTGCCGCCCTCCGGCGTGTTGATATTGTTTACGAAGCTATAGCAGTTTTCCGTATAGGAATCGTTGTGCTGCATGGCCACTTCCACGAATACGTCGTTTACCATACCCTCGCAGTAGATAATAGAATCGTAAAGTTCCGTCTTGGATCGGTTCAGATACTGCACAAACTCCTTGATGCCGCCCTCATAGCAGAACTCTTTCTTCTGCTGGGGTTCCACCCGGTCATCCCGAAGTATGATATTCAGTCCCTTTGTCAAAAAAGCCATTTCCCGAAGGCGAACCTTAAGCGTGTCATAATCAAAGACAGTCTCTTCAAAAATTTCCTTATCCGGAAGGAAGGTAACCATCGTTCCTGTCTGAGCCGGATCGCAGTCTCTTATCACTTTCAGCTTATCTACGACCTGTCCTCGCTCATATCGCTGATAATATACCTTTCCCTCGCTTCGGATTTGAACCTCCAGCCATTCGGAGAGAGCGTTTACCACAGACGCGCCCACACCGTGCAGACCGCCGGACACCTTGTATCCTCCTCCGCCGAATTTTCCTCCGGCGTGAAGCACAGTAAATACTACTTCTACAGCCGGAATCCCTGCCTTGTGGTTGATTCCCACAGGAATACCACGGCCATCGTCCACAACCGTAATCGAATTATCCTTATTGATCGTCACATCAATATTTTTGCAGAAGCCTGCCAATGCTTCGTCCACAGAATTATCTACAATCTCATATACCAGATGATGAAGTCCACGGGCGGAGGTACTTCCAATGTACATTCCAGGTCTTTTGCGGACAGCTTCCAGTCCCTCCAGGATCTGAATTTGATCTGCTCCATATTCTGCGCTCATTTTCCATCCTCCTAATTCTCATTTTCCTTCAGAGATCGCCACGGCTCTCTCCAAATGGCCGTTAATTTTCACCGCTTACAGAGCCTTCAACCACCTTAAATACCTTATTGATCGAAAACCTGTGACCTACAAACTCATCCAGACCTGTACAAGTAATCAGCGTCTGAATATCATGAATACTGTTTAATAAATAGTTTTGCCTGTTCTGATCAAGTTCAGACAATACATCGTCAAGAAGCAGCACAGGGGTATCCTGAATGACCTGCTTCACCAGCTCAATCTCTGACAGTTTCAGGGAAAGAGCAGCCGTGCGCTGCTGTCCCTGGGAACCAAACTTCCGAATATCCACGCCATCCGCTTCAAAGATCAGATCATCCCTGTGCGGTCCCGCCGACGTAGTCTTAAGCCTTATATCCCGCTCCCTGTTCTGCCGGATTCTTTCATAAAGATCTTCTTTGGAAACATTTTTTTCATAGGAAACCAGGAGATTTTCTCTCCCACCCGACAGATTTCCGTGAATTTTATGAACAATCTCTCCGAGAGCACAGATAAAACGCTCCCGTCCTTCTATTACTTTTTTCCCATATTCCGAAAGCTGCAGATCCCATACATCCAGGGTATCTATAAGCTCCGGACGGAAAGAAAGATCTTTTAGAAGCCTGTTTCTCTGGGTAAGGACACGATTGTAACCCGACAGTTCATGAAGATATACCCTGTCAAGCTGACAAAGCTCCATATCCAGAAATCTCCGGCGTTCTGCCGGTCCCTGCTTGATAATGCTTAGGTCTTCCGGCGAAAAAAATACAAAATTGGCAATGCCGAAAAGCTCGCTGGCTTTCCGAATCGGAACCCCGTTGATCGCGATTCCTTTTGCCTTATTTTTTTTGAGATGAATATCTATCTGATATTCCAGTTCCCGCTTGCGGATAAAGGTCCTTAGATGGGCCTCCTCCTCCCCGAAAAAAATCATATCACGGTCACGGCTTCCCTTGTGAGACTTTGTCGTGCCGCTTAAGTACACCGCCTCAAGGATATTCGTCTTCCCCTGCGCGTTGTCGCCATAAAAAATATTGGTTCTCTCGTCAAATAAGAGCTTTAATTCCCTGTAGTTGCGGAAATTTTTCAGCTCAATGGATTCTACAATCATACAATCTTGTATTCCTGTCCGGCATAGGAAAAGACATCTCCCTTGTGAAGCTTTCTGCCTCTGCGTTCCTCTACCTCTCCATTTACCTTTACATTTCCGTCCATGATCTCGTATTTAATATCCGAACCCATGGACAAAAGCCCAGCCAGCTTCATAGCCTGACCAAGCCTGATGTATTCGTCCCGGATAGACACTTCGATATATTCCATATCATCTGCTCCTTCAGACAGCGGCGCTGTTAAAGTTCACAGGAAGAATCAGGTAGATATAAGACTGATTTTCATCCCGGATAAAGCAGGGCGCCTTCGGATTTACAAGGTACAGCGTCACCATCTCATCATCAATCACACGGAGCGCGTCGATCAAAAACTTAGGATTGAAACCAATCAGAATATTCTTTCCTTCCTTTTCGATGACGATCTCCTCATTCATCGAGCCAAAGCTGGAAGTAAGCTTCAGACGCATCTCTCCATCTTCGATCTGGATGATGATCGGTTTTTTATCATTCTCGCGTATCAGAAGGGTGGCGCGATCAATACAGTTTAAAAGCTCTTTCTTGTTAATCTTTACCTTTGTCTCATAATCTGCGGAAAGCATCTGTTCAATCCGGAAATATTCTCCTTCAATCAAACGTGATACCACAGTCGTCTCATCAAATTCAAATACAATATGATTTTTTGTAAAGAACAGGTTTACAAGAGAATCCATCTCTCCGGAAAGAATCTTGCTTACTTCCATAAGCGTCTTACCTGGAACGATGACTTTTCTTGGCTGATACTCCTCCTTCAGTTCAAGATTGCGAATGGAAACTCTGTGTCCATCAAGAGACACAACTTTCAGGCGATTTCCATCAATCTCAAAAAGCTCTCCTGTCATCATTTTATTATTTTCGTTGTCAGAAATAGAAAAGATGGTCTGCTTTATGATCTCTCTTAAACTAAACTGAGACACAACCACAGGCTCCGATTTTTCTATATAGGGAAGATAGGAGAAATCTTCTCCTGATTTTCCTGCAATAGTAAATTTCGCTTTTTCACAGGTGATTTTCATCTGATACCCGCTATCTGTCTCAATCACTACATCGTTATCGGGAAGCTTTCTCACAATCTCAGAAAAAATCTTAGCGTCGATGGCAATAATTCCCTTCTCCTGAATATCGCCTTCAATGATGGTTTCAATGCCAAGCTCCATATCGTTCGCTGTCATTTTAATCTGTCCGGCAGAAGCGTCGATGAGAATGCATTCCAGAATAGACATAGTTGTTTTGGAAGGGACAGCCTTCTGAACGATATTGACACCTTTTAATAAATCTGATTTTTTACAGATAAACTTCATAATGTGAATAACTCCTTTCCTCTGCCGTGCCAGTGGGCAGATGTATATATAAATAATATAATCCGTCGTATTCGTAGTAGGGGCTGTGAATATGTTGAAAACCGGTCCAAGCCCTGATAATTGCAGGATCTTTTCAAAGGATAACTATGTGAAAAACGGAAGGATAACCTTAAGAAAAATCCTTAGGTTATACACATGCCCAAATCAGCCCTTTCGTTTTCCCCACAGGATCAACATCCTGTCCACATATAAATGTTGATAACTGTGCCAAGACGAATAAAGCCTTTTATCAAGATTTAGTTAGGATTCATCTTCTTTTTGATGGTGGCTATCAGCCGGCTGGTGGAATCATTGGATGCAATCTCATGCTCGATCTTTTCCGCTCCGTGCATGATGGTCGTATGATCCCTTCCGCCCAGGATCTCTCCTATTTTTTTATAGGTAGTTCCTGTTTCCTTGCAGAGATACATAACGATTTGCCTTGGATAGACGATGCTCGCGGTCCGTTTGTTTCCGCGGATGTCATCCGGACTGATATGAAAATGCTCTGCAACCACTTCAATGATCAGATCTGGTGTAATCTTCCGGCTTTCACCCGGAGAAATAATATCTTTGATGGCTTCCTCGGCCAGAAGCATATCAATAGGACGCTTTTCCAGTGTGGAAAGAGCAATCAAACGATTAAAAGCTCCTTCAAGTTCACGGATATTGGACTTGATGTTCGTCGCGATATAGGTGATGATGTTGTCGTCGATCCGGTAACCTTCCAGTTCTTCCTTCTTTCTCAGAATTGCCATCCTTGTCTCAAAATCAGGAGAAGATACGTCTGCGATCAGGCCGCATTCAAAACGTGTGCGAAGACGTTCCTCCAGAGTTTCAATATCCTTCGGAGGACGATCGCTGGAGATGATAATCTGTTTATTCGCATTATGAAGGGCGTTGAAAGTATGGAAAAATTCTTCCTGCGTACTTTCTTTGCCAATGATGAACTGAACGTCGTCGATCAGAAGCACGTCAATATTCCGGTATTTTTCGCGAAAACGCGTCATACCGGATGGATCGCCGATTCTGAGGGTTTCAATCAGTTCGTTGGTAAAGTATTCACTTGTTACGTAGAGAACCTTCATGCTTGGATTCTCTTTTAATATGTAGTTGGCAATAGCGTGCATCAGATGCGTTTTTCCCAGTCCTACGCCTCCATGCAGGAATAAGGGATTGTACACTTTGCCGGGCGTTTCGGCTACGGCGAGAGAGGCAGCGTGCGCGAATTTGTTGTTGCTGCCGACTACGAAGGTGTCAAAGGTGTATTTTGCATTGATATTTGACTTTTCATAATCAATATTGTCCGCGCTTTTTACAGCCTCCTGGCTGGCCGGAATGTTCTTGGGACCTGCGTTTTGTTCCGCAGCTTCCTTTTCCGTAATAAATTCAACTTCGTACTTTTCTCCGGTAAACTCCGCGATTGCAACAAAAATAGGGGTTTTGAATTTGGAGTTCAGGTAAGTGATCATCTGCTCCCCCATGGGAACAATGATTTTTACCACATGATTTTCGGCGCTGTATACCTTCAGAGGCAGAAGCCAGGTCTCAAAGGATACGTCTGACAGCTCATGCTCTTTCCGGACATGTTCCAGAATTTCGCCCCATTTTTTTTCTATCAAGTTCATTCTTATATCTCCTCAGTGCCCGTTAAAAGAGCAATTTATCCTATGATTAATAATATACCAAATTGCAGATGCGATCAAGTTCAGAATTTAATTTCCAGAGAAAAGGTGGAAGGTTGTCCACTTGTTATCCACATCTTATCCACATCTTGTGGATAAGTTTTTTTCTGCCACAAGATATAAGGAGAGAAGGATAAAAAAGAAAAATGCTGCCAAATTGCTTGACTTTAGGGGGTTTTGTGAATATAATTGAAATGATGTTTTTCAAGATGGGAGGTGCCAGAGACAATGAAGATGACATTTCAGCCGAAGAAGAGATCCAGATCAAAAGTTCACGGATTCAGAGCCAGAATGAGTACGGCTGGCGGAAGAAAAGTATTAGCAGCCAGAAGATTAAAGGGAAGAAAGAAATTATCCGCTTAGGCCGCATATATGTGGCCTATTTTCCTATGTTCTTGATTATTTGCCGCGGTACTGCGGCAGTTGTTCCGGAGAACACATGAAGTATCCACATTCAGAATCTTTAAAAAAAAATAGGGATTTTCAGCTTATATATAAGGAAGGAAAATCCTGCGCGAATCGTTATCTCGTTCTCTATGTAAAAGAGAATGGAACGAACAGGAATCGTTTTGGTGTTTCTGTAAGCAAAAAGGTTGGAAACAGCGTAGTGCGTCACAGAATCACCAGATTGATTCGGGAGAGTTACCGGCTGCATGAAGACATGTTCAATAGTGGTTTGGATATGGCAGTCATCGCAAGAGTCAGCGCAAAAGGAAAAGGGTTACAGGAAATTCGCAGCGCGCTGCTTCACTTGGGAAAGCTTCAGGGAGTCATTAAAGAATGAAAATTGTATTGATCAAATTGATTCAATTTTATCAAAAATATCTATCGCCGCTGAAACGTACAAAATGTCCATATTATCCAAGCTGTTCTCAGTATGGTCTGGAAGCGATTCAGAAATATGGAGCTTTAAAGGGCAGTCTTCTTGCTGCCTGGAGAATTCTAAGGTGCAATCCGTTTTCCAGTGGCGGATATGATCCCGTACCATAAGGAAAATTGAAGGAGGATTTTTCCATTGACAGGTTTGTTTTTGACAAAGAACGCAACGCCTATCCTGGGTCAGTTCGCGTCGGTTTTAGGCTGGATTATCAATGCTATATTTGAGTTCCTTAATTTTTTGGGGAGCCCGAATGTGGGTCTTGCTATCGTTTTATTTACAATTATTATTTATACGCTGATGCTGCCTCTTACATATAAGCAGCAGAAGTTTTCCCGGATGTCTGTGAGAATGAATCCTGAACTTCAGGCTATTCAGAAAAAGTATAAGGGTAAGCAGGATCAGGTATCTATGGTGAAGATGCAGGATGAGATGAAAGCTGTCTATGCGAAATACGGCACGTCTCAGACCGGAAGCTGCCTTCCGCTTTTGATCCAGCTTCCGTTCCTGCTGGCGGTGTACCGGGTGGTATATGCGATTCCGGCTTACGTTGAGAGAGTAAGAGCGGCTTATTTTCCGATGGTAACGGAGATACTTAATACGGCAGGATCTGAAGAGGTATTGAAAGGTCTCAACAGCGCCGCTCAGTTCAGTAATCAGGAATATTCTGTAAATACTATTATTGATATTTTAAATAAAGCCTCGTCAGCGGAATGGGATACAATTGCCGCCAGTTTTCCTGACTTAGGCGGTGTTATTGATCAGGCCCGGAATATATTGGAGGGATTCAATAATTTCTTTGGTCTGAATATTGCCAATTCTCCATGGTTCAGTATTCGTCAGTTTTGGTCAGAGGGCGCGTATATTTTAATGATTGCAGCTCTTTTAATTCCGATTCTGGCAGGACTGACACAGTGGATCAGTGTGCGCCTGATGCCTCAGGCTGCTGCAGGCGTGAGTACGGGAGAAGGCGGCAGCGGTGAAGATATGGTTAAATCTATGCGTATGGTAAATAATATCATGCCGCTGATGTCTATATGGTTTTGCTTTTTCCTGCCGGTCGGCGTAGGTATTTACTGGGTGATGAGCGCTGTCGTCCGTATGATTCAGCAGATTTTTATCAATAAGTATCTGGAAAAAGTAGATATTGATGAAGAAATCAAGAAAAATATAGAAAAGTATAACAGGAAGCGTGAAAAAGATGGCCTGCCTCCTGAACGATTAAATAATGTAGCAAGAGCGAATACCCGGACGGTGGAAACCAAGAAGCGTGAGATTACTTCAGAAGAGAGACAGAAGCAAATTCAGGATTCTACGGAGTATTATAAGAGAGGCGAGGCAAAACCCGGAAGCCTGGCTGCAAAAGCAAGAATGGTGGAGCAATATAACGAGAAAAACAAGAAAAAATAGAAAACGGGGGGTTTTGTAAATATGGAAAGCATTGAGGTTTCTGCAAAGACAGTGGAGGATGCGGTCCTGGAAGCCGCGATTCGTCTTGGAACCACGCGGGATAAGGTAATTTACGATGTGGTTACCCCTGGAAGCCCCGGATTTTTGGGGATAGGAAGTAAAAAGGCGGTAATCAAGGCGCGTCAGAAGACAGACGAAGAGGTAGAGGCTGCTTTGAAGGCAGACCAGGAGATGGAGAAGATCCTGGAACGCGTGCGCGAAAAGGACGAGAAGGAGTCTAAAGCTGCGGCTGCAAAGGCAGAAGTAAAAAAAGAGCAGCCAGTGAAAAAGGAAAAACCGCAGGTACAGGCAGAAAAGCCGAAAAAGTCTCCTGCCAAGGAAGCGAAGCCAGCGGAAAAGAAGCAGTCTCCTGTGAAAGAGGAGAAAGAGAAAGCTGAACCTCAGAAAAAGCCGGAGAAAGAAGTAAGTTCTGCGCCTGTAAAGCCTGTAGATACGGATGAAGTAAAGGATTTTCTGGAGAAAGTCTTTGCGGCTATGGATATGAAGGTCCAGATTTCTATTACACAAAAGCCTGAGGATCATGAGCTTGATATTGATTTGGAAGGCGATGATATGGGAGTATTGATTGGAAAGAGAGGACAGACTCTTGATTCCCTTCAATATCTGGCAAGCCTTGTAGTAAATAAAGGAAGCGACGACTATATCAGGGTAAAGGTGGATACGGAGAATTATCGTGAACGCAGAAAGGCGACTCTTGAAAATCTTGCCAAGAATATTGCACAAAAGGTAAAGAGGACAAGAAAGCCTGTGTCATTGGAGCCGATGAATCCTTATGAGCGCAGGGTGATCCATTCCGCGCTGCAAAACGATAAGTTTGTGTGCACGCACAGCGAAGGAGAGGAACCCTACAGACGTGTGGTTGTTACGCTGAAGGAAGGCGTCCGCCTGGACAATTACAATGGACGGGGAAGAAACCGTTATAACCGTAATTATAAGAAAAAGGAACGCTGACGCGTTCCTTTTTGCGTAATGTCAGTTTATAAAAATATTTTATAGGATTTTGCTGGATTCTGTGAAAAGAAAAAGGAAACAGATATGAGAGAGTATGATACGATAGCCGCTGCAGCTACCGCCATGTCAATTTCAGGAATCGGAATTATACGGATAAGCGGAAGTAAAGCTTTTTCCGTGATGGAGAAGCTGTTTCGTCCTTATAACAAAGAAAAAAATATGAAGGAGCAGCCTTCTTATACAGTTCATTATGGAAGGATTGTCGATGGAGATGAGACGCTGGACGAAGTGCTTGTTCTTTTGATGAAAGGTCCCCATAGCTATACGGCTGAAGATACCGTAGAAATCGATTGTCATGGGGGACGGCTCGTCATGCAGCGAATTTTGGAAGCCGTTCTGAAGCAGGGAGTGCGCCCTGCCGAGCCGGGTGAATTTACAAAGCGGGCGTTTTTGAATGGCAGAATCGATCTGTCTCAGGCGGAAGCTGTCATGGATCTGATCCAGTCCAGAAACAAAATGGCTTTGAAATCGTCAGTAGCTCAGCTTCAAGGTTCCGTGCGTCAGAAGATAGAAGAACTTCGTTCTGAAATCCTATATGAAACTGCGTTTCTTGAAGCGGCTCTCGACGATCCGGAGCATATCAGTCTTGAGGGTTATCAGGATAAGCTTTTTTCTAAAACCCAGAAAATAATAAGTGAGATCGAAAAACTTTTGGCGTCTTCTGAAAATGGACGTATGCTGAAGGAAGGAATCAAAACGGTAATTCTGGGAAAGCCAAACGCAGGCAAGTCTTCTCTCTTAAATGTTCTTCTTGGAGAGGAAAGAGCGATTGTGACGGAGATAGAAGGAACAACCAGAGATGTTCTGGAAGAACAGCTTCAGCTCGGAGAGCTTTCTCTCTCTTTGCTTGATACGGCAGGAATCCGTGAAACGAAGGATCTTGTGGAGCAGATAGGAGTGGAAAGGGCGAGGAAGCAGGCGGGGGATGCGGACCTGATTCTGTATGTGGCAGACAGCTCCCGGTCCCTTGATGAGAGTGATGAAGAAATTCTGGATCTTTTAAAAGGAAAAAAGGCTCTTGTTCTTTTAAATAAATCAGATTTGGCTCCTGTGATTACGCCGGAGATGATGAAAGAAAGGACGGAGCATCCTGTTCTTATGATTTCTGCCAAGGAAGAGCAGGGAATCCGTGAATTGGAGGATACAATCCGCTCTCTGTTTTTCCAGGGAGAAATTGATTTTAATGATGAAGTGCTGATTACAAATCTGCGTCAAAAGATGGCTCTGCAGAATGCGGATACCAGTCTGCGTATGGTGCTCGAAAGTATTCAAAATGGAATGCCGGAGGACTTTTATACGATTGATCTGACAGACGCTTATCAGGCTTTGGGGAGTATTCTTGGAGAAGAAATGGGTGAAGATCTGATAAATGAAATATTTGGAAAATTCTGCATGGGAAAATAATGGGTGATGGAATGAATACAGTATACAAAGAAAGCTGCCAGGTGGTAGTGGTAGGCGCAGGTCACGCAGGCTGCGAAGCCGCCCTTGCCTGCGCAAGGATGGGGATGGAGACGATTCTGTTTACAGTCAGTGTGGACAGTATTGCTCTGATGCCATGTAATCCCAATATTGGAGGAAGCTCGAAAGGACATCTGGTTCGTGAAGTAGATGCCCTCGGCGGAGAGATGGGCAAAAATATAGATAAGACATTTATTCAGTCAAAAATGCTGAATGTGTCAAAGGGACCGGCTGTTCATTCCCTTCGGGCTCAGGCAGATAAAGCGGAATACAGCCGCAGAATGAGAATGGTTTTGGAAAATACCGAAAGGCTTTCGATTGTTCAGGCTGAGGTGGCGGAGATTCTTGCGGAGGGAACAGAAGATCACTACGTTGTAAAAGGTGTGAAGACAGTCTCAGGAGCTGTCTATGAAGCACAGGCTGTGGTACTCTGTACAGGAACTTATTTGAGGGCCCGCTGCATTTATGGTGAAGTAAGTTCTTATACAGGGCCGAACGGTTTGCAGGCCGCCAATCATCTGACGGATTCTCTGAAGAAACTCGGAATTGAAATGTATCGGTTTAAGACGGGAACCCCTGCCCGTATCGACAAGCGTTCGATTGATTTTACTAAAATGGAAGAACAGGTAGGGGATGAAAGAGTCGTGCCTTTTTCCTTTACGACAGATCCGGACTCTGTTCAGATTCCTCAGGTCTCTTGCTGGCTGACTTATACAAATGAAAAAACTCATGAGATTATAAGAAACAATCTGGATCGTTCACCCTTATATTCCGGTATGATTGAGGGGACAGGGCCTCGCTATTGTCCATCGATAGAAGATAAGGTTGTACGTTTTGCAGATAAGAACCGTCATCAGGTCTTTATTGAGCCGGAAGGACTTTATACAAATGAGATGTATGTGGGCGGAATGTCCAGTTCCCTTCCTGAAGACGTTCAGCACGCGATGTACTCCTCAGTGGCAGGACTGGAGCATGTGAGAATTGTGAGAAATGCTTATGCCATCGAGTATGATTGTATCGATGCGAGACAGCTCTATCCGAGTCTCGAATTTAAAAAGATTCACGGTCTGTTCAGCGGCGGACAGTTTAATGGAAGCTCCGGGTATGAGGAAGCCGCGGCCCAGGGGTTGATCGCCGGAATCAATGCGGCCCGCAGCATCCAGAAGAAGGAACCGCTTGTTCTTGACAGATCTCAGGCTTATATCGGTGTGCTGATTGACGATCTGGTTACAAAGGAAAACAGGGAACCGTATCGGATGATGACTTCGCGTGCCGAATACCGGCTTTTGCTTCGGCAGGATAACGCGGATCTGCGTCTTACAAAGATAGGTCATGAGATAGGACTGATTTCAGAGGAAAGGTACCAGAATCTTCTTGAAAAGGAACGTCAGATAGCCCAGGAAATCCGAAGGGTAGAAAAGGTTTATGTGGGAACTTCCGAGGAAGTACAGAAGCTCCTTGAAAGCTGCGGCAGTACGCCTCTGCATTCCGGCATCTCACTTGCAGAGCTGATCCGCAGACCTGAACTGAATTATGAGATGCTTGCAGAACTGGATCCGCAAAGACCTGAACTTCTCCGCGGAGTCGGAGAACAGGTCAATATTCAGATAAAATATGATGGATATATTCGCCGTCAGCAAAAGCAGGTGGAGCAGTTTCAAAAGCTTGAGAATAAGAGACTACCGGAGAAGCTGGATTATGATGAAATTCCAAGTCTCAGAACAGAAGCCAGGCAGAAGCTGAAGCTTGTAAAGCCATTGTCTGTGGGACAGGCGTCAAGAATCTCAGGGGTGTCTCCGGCAGATATTTCCGTATTGCTGGTTTGGCTGGAACAGAAAAGAGGAAGATAAGCGAATGGATAAACAAAAACAACTCTATATAAAGGAAGCCTTTAAAAAAATAGAAACCGACCTGACGGACAATCAGCTTTGGCAGTTTGAACGGTATTATGAACTTTTGATTCAGAAAAATGAAGTGATGAATCTGACAGCCATTACCGAATTTCATGACGTAGTACAGAAACATTTTGTAGATAGCCTCATGATCCAAAAACTCTATACGCCGAAAGGGGAGGAATATTGGCTGGATCTTGGAACAGGAGCTGGTTTTCCTGGTATACCATTGAAGATTGTTTATCCAAATCTAAAGATACTTCTTTTGGATTCGTTGAATAAGAGAGTGAAGTTTCTTCAGGAAGTGATAGAAGAACTTGGTCTATCCGGAATTACAGCCGTTCATGGTCGCGCGGAAGAACTTGCAAGGAAAGAAGAATACAGAGAGCAGTTTGACTGCTGCGTATCAAGAGCAGTGGCAAACCTGGCTGTTCTGTCAGAATATTGTCTTCCTTTTGTCCGGGTACAAGGATGTTTTATTCCTTATAAATCAGAAAAGATTCAGGAAGAAGTAAAAGGAGCGGAAAAGGCAATACATATTCTGGGCGGAAGAATCGAGCGTCAGGAAGAATTTCTCCTTCCTGATTCAGATATTTACCGTTGTCTGCTTCTCGTCAAAAAAGAGAAAAACTCTCCTAAAAAGTATCCACGCAAGGCAGGCACTCCATCAAAAGAACCAATAAGATAAAAATTATCGCAAATGTTTCACGTGAAACATTTTACCAGCGCCGAACGGTGTTACGCGGAGGGAGGTAATTCTCTGTGAAAAAATTTATGTTATGGATGAGGGTAATTACAATTATTATAATCATCTGCGCCTGTTACATCATGTTCGTGCAGATATTAAAGGAAGATTATGAAAATCTTATAATCAGCGGAAGTATCATTATTGTTTGTGTGATTCTGCATTTAGTAAGTGTTTTTTATAAAATTACCCATAATAAATGAAAGTAAAAGTTCCTTGAACTTGTTGAGTCAGGCAGGGGCTGTTTCCGCGTTCTGCAAAGCACTTGAACTGAACGACGCGTACTGGATGGACGTGGAGCAAGACGCTGAAATACACCTGTGCTATCGTGTGTGTTCCTGTTAACTGAAGGCGAGTATTATCTTAATTGTAGAAAAGAGATTAAACCGTAAACAAGAATACAGCAGAATAATTCCTTCACTGTTACGATTCGCAGCTCCATGAAAATCAGCTTCGCTGATGGGGCTTGCTCACATTTGAATCGCTTTCTTACGGTCCTCATCAGCAAGTGATTCGGCCTGGGCTAAATAGTTAATGTATAAGTTTCAATTTTTAAGAAAGGTATTGCTTCATTCAGAAAAATGAAGTAGTATTATTTTGGATAAGAAAGACGTTGTCATAAAAATGTTTCACGTGAAACATTGAGGAGAAGAAAATGGGAAGAATTATAGCGGTAGCAAATCAAAAGGGCGGAGTAGGAAAAACTACGACTGCAATCAATCTTTCAGCGGCACTGGCTGAAAAAGAAAAGAAAGTTTTACTGATAGATATTGATCCGCAGGGAAACGCTACGAGTGGTGTCGGCGTAGAAAAGACTAATGTGGAAAATACAATTTATAATTTGATTTTAGGAGAGGCTTCTATTCAGGCATGTATTGAATATACAGAGTTTGAAAATCTGCATCTGATTCCTTCCAATGTAGATTTGGCCGCTGCCGAGATCGAGTTAATCGGAATACCTGATAAGGAATTTATCATCAGAAAAGAAGTAGAAAAGATCCGTGATAAATATGATTTTATACTGATTGATTGTCCGCCTTCTTTGAATCTTCTCACGATTAATGCCATGACGACAGCGGATACTGTTTTAGTGCCGATACAATGCGAGTACTACGCATTGGAAGGATTAAGCCAGTTGATACATACGATTAATCTTGTTAAGGAACGTCTGAATCCTTATCTGGATATAGAGGGAATCGTATTTACCATGTTTGACGCTCGTACGAATCTTTCTCTGCAGGTTGTGGAGAATGTACGCGCCAATGTAAAGCAGAGAGTTTACAGCACAATTATTCCGAGAAATGTGCGTCTGGCGGAAGCTCCAAGCCATGGCTATCCGATCACAATTTATGATTCAAAATCTGCAGGAGCAGAAAGCTATCGGGCGTTGGCTGAAGAAGTAATTAACAGGGAGGAAAATTAAAATGGCCGTGAAAAGAGGGGGACTTGGAAAAGGTCTTGACAGCTTGATCCCGGATACTATAAAAACGTCTGTACCGGAAAAAACAAAGATTGTAGAAAAGGTCGTAGAAAAGCCTGTTGAGCTGAAGGTGAAAATATCAAAGGTGGGACCAAACAAGGATCAGCCCAGAAAGCAGTTTGATGAAGACGCTTTGATGGAGCTGGCAGATTCCATCAAACAATTCGGAATTATTCAGCCTTTGATTGTACAGGAAAAAAATGGATTTTATGAAATCATAGCCGGCGAACGCAGATGGAGGGCAGCAAAGCTTGCCGGATTGAAAGAAGTTCCTGTGATTGTCAAAGATTATTCAGATCTTGAAGTAGTGGAGATTTCTCTGATCGAAAATATCCAGAGAGAAAACCTGAATCCGATAGAGGAAGCTTTGGCATATAAGCGGCTTTTGAATGAATTTAACTTAAAACAGGACGAAGTGGCTGAACGCGTTTCAAAAAGCCGTACTGCTGTGACAAACTCTATGCGTCTTCTGAAATTGGATGAAAGAGTGCAGCAGATGGTAATCGACGATATGCTTTCCACGGGACATGCAAGAGCTCTTTTGGGAATTGAAGATCCGGAACTACAGGCTGCTACGGCTGCGAAAGTCTTTGATGAAAAGTGGAGCGTTCGGGAAGTAGAAAAGCTTGTAAAACAGATACAGAATGGAAAGCCGGAAAAGAAGAAAGAAGAAAAGGTCCATGATTTCATTTATACAGATCTGGAAGAAAAAATGAAAGCAGCCGTAGGCACAAAGGTTTCCATTCATCAAAACGCAAAAGGTAAAGGAAAAATTGAAATTGAATATTATTCCAGGGAGGATTTGGAAAGAATTATCGATATTATCACGAATGCAGAGAACCGATAAGCTGATACAGGAGGAGACAAAAGATGAGTCCGATATTAGAGTATGTGTACCAGATGACAGGAATTGACGCGGCTTACTTTTTAATTGGAATAATGGTCATTGTACTGATTCTGTTGATATTAGTCATCGTAGCGTTATGTAAACTGAAAAAACTAAATCGAAAAATAGACCGTTTTATGCGCGGAAAAGATGCGGAAAGCATGGAAGATACAATTCTTTCCTGCATCGAAAAGAACCAGGAGATTGATAAAATGAATCAGATGCTCCGGGAGGACATTATCGGTCTGAGAAAAAATCAGCGTATTACATATCAGAAAATGGGTATGGTAAAATATAATGCGTTTCGTGAAATGAGCGGAAATTTAAGTTATGCCCTTGCGCTGCTCGATCAGAAAGATAACGGTTTTATCATCAATTCCGTTTATGCAAAAGAAGGCGGATATTCTTATATTAAAGAAATCGTAAGCGGAGAGAGTTCCATCGAACTTTCCGAGGAGGAAAAAGCTGCGCTTGACAAAGCAAAAAGCCAGTCTTGAAAAACAGAGAAGACTGGTATATGATAAAAATCAAAGTCCAGAGACGTAAAAAGGAGAAAAAAGATGTTAGACATTAAGTTTGTACGGGAAAATCCGGAGATTGTAAAGCAGAATATCCGCAATAAATTCCAGGACGAGAAGCTGGGACTGGTGGATGAGGTGATTCAGTTTGACGCGGAAAAACGCGCAGCCCAGCAGGAAGCCGATGGTCTGCGTGCAGACAGAAATAAACTTTCCAAACAGATCGGCGCTTTGATGGGCCAGGGAAAGAGAGAAGAAGCAGAGGAAGTTAAGAAACAGGTTGCTTCTCAGGCAGATCGTCTCGCAGAGCTTTCTGAGAAGGAGAAAGAGCTCGATGAAAAGATCCTGAAAATCATGATGACGATCCCGAATATCATCGATCCCAGCGTTCCGATAGGAAAGGATGACAGTGAGAATGTAGAGGTTCAGCGGTATGGAGAGCCGGTTGTGCCTGATTTTGAAATTCCGTACCATACCGAGATTATGGAGAGATTCAATGGAATTGATCTGGACAGCGCGAGAAAGGTAGCCGGAAACGGATTCTATTATCTGATGGGAGATATTGCAAGACTGCATTCCGCGGTTCTGGCATACGCCCGCGATTTTATGATTAACAGAGGCTTTACTTATTGTGTACCGCCTTTCATGATTCGGAGCAACGTAGTGACCGGCGTAATGAGCTTTGCAGAGATGGATGCTATGATGTATAAGATTGAGGGCGAGGATCTGTATCTGATCGGCACAAGCGAGCATTCCATGATTGGTAAGTTTATCGATACGATTCTCCAGAAAGATGAACTGCCGAAGACGCTGACCAGTTATTCCCCCTGCTTCCGTAAAGAAAAGGGCGCTCATGGTTTGGAGGAGCGCGGCGTATACCGCATTCATCAGTTTGAAAAACAGGAAATGATCGTTGTCTGCGAGCCGGAAGAGAGCCCGATGTGGTTTGATCGTCTGTGGCAGAACACCGTGGATCTGTTCCGTTCTCTGGATATTCCGGTAAGAACTCTGGAATGTTGTTCCGGTGATCTGGCAGATCTCAAGGTAAAATCTGTGGACGTAGAAGCCTGGTCTCCCCGCCAGAAAAAATATTTTGAGGTGGGAAGCTGCTCCAATCTGGGAGACGCTCAGGCACGCCGTCTGAAAATCCGTGTAAACGGGGAAAAGGGCAAGTATTTTGCGCATACATTAAATAATACGGTAGTGGCTCCGCCCCGTATGCTGATCGCATTCCTGGAGAACAATCTGCAGGCTGACGGTACGGTAAAGATTCCGGAAGCTCTGCAGCCGTATATGGGTGGACAGAAGCTTATTAAGTAACCATGTGACGTTTCATACGGTCTGTGCATGTTATGCACAGACCGTTCTGGAACCTTGTTAAAGTTATACACATCTGTGGAAAAGTTTGTGGAAATGTGGATAACCTGATTCTGAGGAGGTGAATACAGTGCATGAATATCTGAGAGCAGTAGGTTTTAGCAAAATCAAAAATAAAGAACAATTAAATCACTTGCTTCAGTCGGTGGAGGAAAGCTATCAGAGCGAGAAAACCTCCGGAAGCAGAAGTGGAATTGATTTTTCTGAAAGAAGAAAAGAATTTGCTCCCGGCATGGGAATCATACTTCGCGGAGAATATGATGAAGACGGAGAATATCAGAGAGATTATTATTTTCCGTATTTTCAGGGAAAACAGGAAAAATTTTATGAGAATATCGGTGTAGAACGCCATGCGGAAAAAGAATCTTATGCAGGCGTCTGCGACGATCTGTCCATGGGCGTAACGATTATTTTCTACGTACAGAACGTGGTGGATTTTCTGAGCGAACGGCAGATGAACCAGTTGTCTTCCTGTTCCGTAACCCTTAGATTTTCCGGTCTGTCTACGGATGGCCGTATTCTGCTTCCCGTAGCAAAGCGAGTCTCGGATGAAGAAAATTCAGAAGCAATTTTGCAGAGAACAAGACTAATCAAGGCCGCCAGAGAAGGAGACGAAGAAGCGATTGAAAATCTGACTCTGGAAGATATGGACACTTATTCCATGATTTCCAGACGGATTGCCGACGAGGATGTATTTTCTATCGTGTCTACGTATTTTATGCCTTATGGGGTAGAATGCGACCATTATAATGTACTCGGTGAAATTCTCAAATATGATCTGGTGGAAAACAGTCTTACAAAAGAAAAGATTTATGTATTGACCATAGAGAGCCATGATTTGATCTTTGAAGTCTGTATCAATCAGGAAGATTTGCTCGGAGAACCTGAAGTAGGACGAAGATTCAAGGGAATCGTCTGGCTTCAGGGGGAGATTATTTTCCACAATTAAAAAAGAAAATAGAAACGGTCATAAATTATTGTCATTAGTCAGAGACGTCTCAAAATCCTGTGACAAAAAGCAGGAATTTGAGGCGTTTTTATGGTATAATACCGACAGGTATTATACCTGGAATCCCCCGGAGGGGCCATGTCCGAAGGACATGGTATAATGTCGGCAGACATTATAACAGCGCCGGTCTGGCGCCAACAAAAGGGAAAAATTTCCAGCATAACGAGAAAAGGGGGAAAAAGTAATGTCCAAAAACAATTATGTATTCCCTATGGAAAAACTGCCATTTAGAGCGATTGTAGACAGTATCAACGCTGGATTTTACGTAGTTGACAGACAAAATTACCGGCTTTGCTTTGTTAATCAATTTCTGAAGCATTATAAGCCTGGAATCCAGGAAGGAGAAATATGCTATAAGGCACTGCGAGGAAGGAAAAAGCCCTGTGAATTTTGTCCCTTAACACAGGGAAAAGCAGGGAAAAAACCGATACGCCTGGAACATTTTGAAGGTAAGGACAGTCCGGCTGCTTATATCAGTTATGACAATATGCGGTCCGGCGGTCGATGCCTTTTTGGCGTCTCCATCCAGTTTGAGAACGGGCAGGAGAGAGAACCGGACAGTTGTGTCTATTATGATCCTATCCTGAATATTAAAAGCTTTGACGCCCTGAAATTTGACGCCGCCGGACAGGAAGAAAATTGCGTGCTGATTATTTGGAGCGTCAAAAAAATTAGTCTCTATAATACACTGTTTGGCTGGGAAGCCGGAAACCGACTACTGAAAGATATGGTAGACTGGCTGAAGGAGGAGGTAGATCCCCGGACACTTTACCGTCTTCCGGAAGCAAGAATCGGAATTTTGATGAAACAAAGGGAGGTTCCTGGTTTTCTGAAATGCAAAGAGAGATTTTTGTCAGAAGAACTTCCAAGACTGACAAGCTATCGTCTTTATATAGATACGCTGGAAGCTCCCCTCTCTCTGTGCAGCAGCATGGATCATCTGCAGGAATATATCAATTATCTGATAGAAAAGGATACGGCGTATTTTTCCAGCCGTCATATTATTTTTTCTCCTGAAGCAAGGAAGAAGGCGGAACAAAAAAGTCATCTGGCGCAGCTTGTGCTTGGTAAACTTCAGACGGAAAAATTTATGGTGTATTATCAGCCGATAGAGAATATGAAAACAAAGGAGTGCAGAAAATGCGAAGCACTGGCACGTTTGTATGATGAAGAATTTGGCTGGATTCCTCCTGCAGAGTTTATACCGATTCTTGAGTCAAACGGATTGATACATGAATTGGATCAGTTTGTACTGAGGAAAACCTGCAGTATGATACGGGAGCTGGAAAAAAGAAAAATTACACCAGTACAGTTTCACATAAATATATCCGCACAGGAATTTTTAAGGGAGGATTTACTTTCAGATTATCTGAAGATTATTGAGGAGAATGTGATTAATTATTCTCTGCTGCGTCTGGAAATCACAGAGAGCGTGATGCTGCAGGAGCCGGAGTACTCGCTTCATGTGATGAAAGAGTTTGAAAGAAACGGGATAAGCTTTAGTATGGATGATTTTGGAATGGGTTATTCAAATCTTATCCGTATGGCCAGCCTTCCGGTGTCGGAAATCAAGCTGGACGGAGATTTTTTATTTCGGGCTGAGAAATCTGAAGACGCGCGCGGCATATATGAAAGTTTATTGGAGATGTTTTCCCGCCTTCATCTTCCGGTGGTGGCAGAGGGGGTGGAAACAGAAGAACAATATCATTATTTGAAAAGTAAGAAGGTAGATTATGTTCAGGGATATTATATAGCTCCGCCTCTTTCTGATAAGGATTTTTTGGCATATATCGTAAATGATAAAAAATGAAATTGACGAGTGAGAAAGTTGATGATAGAATAGGAATGTCAAAAAATTAACAAAGGAAAAAGGAGGTAACACAATGAAAGGCTATGCGATGCTGAAAATCGGAGAGTCAGGCTGGATAGAGAAGGAACGCCCGAAGTGCGGACCAATGGACGCAATCTGCAGACCTCTGGCCGTGGCAATCTGTACTTCGGATATTCATACGCTCTGGGAAGGCGCAATCGGTGAAAGACATAATATGATTCTTGGACATGAGTGCTGTGCGGAAGTCGTAGAAGTAGGCGAGCTGGTAAAAGATTTTAAACCGGGCGATCGCGTTCTGGTTCCTGCCATTACTCCTGACTGGAATTCTCTTGAGGCACAGGCGGGTTATTCCATGCATTCCGGCGGAATGCTGGCTGGATGGAAATTTTCCAACTTCAAAGATGGCGTGTTTTCTGAGTATTTTCATGTAAATGATGCAGATGGCAATCTTGCGCTGCTTCCTGATAATATCAATACAGTGGATGCTTGTATGCTCTCTGATATGGTACCCACAGGCTTTCATGGCGTAGAGCTGGCCGATGTGCAGTTCGGAGATTCTGTTCTTGTGATCGGCATCGGTCCGGTGGGCCTCATGTCCGTGGCGGGAGCAAATATGCGTGGAGCCTCCAGAATTATAGCAGTCGGAACAAGAAAAGTGTGTGTGGAAGCCGCAAAGGGTTATGGCGCCACAGATTTTATCAGCTATAAAAACGGTCCCATCTTCCAGCAGGTTCTGGATATGACAGATGGAAAGGGCGTTGACAAGATTGTGATTGCGGGAGGCGGAGTGGAGACCTTCTCGGAAGCGATCAAGTGCCTGAAGCCGGGCGGAAAGATTGGAAATGTAAACTATCTTGGAAGCGGCGATATAATCGATATTCCCCGTGTGGAATGGGGCGTAGGAATGGGACATAAGCAGATAAGCGGAGGATTGATGCCGGGCGGACGGCTTCGTATGGAGAAGCTTGGCTCCCTTGTTTCAGCAGGAAAGCTGAATCTGGCGCCTTTAAGCACTCATGTATTTGAGGGCTGGGAGCATTTGGAGGAGGCTCTGTTCCTGATGCGTGATAAGCCTGCCGATCTGATCAAGCCTGTCGTGAAGATTGCAGAGTAACCATAGAGAATTCCTTTTGTACGCCGATGCTGCAGAAAGGCTTTATATGAAAATTCTTGTGGTGTCCGGTTTTCTGGGAGCGGGAAAGACGACGTTTATCAAAAGTCTCGCAGAACATACAGGAAAAGAGTTTGCAATTCTGGAAAATGAATATGGGGAGGTCGGCATCGACGGAGATCTTCTGAAAGAACAGCAAAAGGTCGGAGAAGTGAATATCTGGGAACTGACCGAAGGTTGTATCTGCTGTTCGATGAAAGGAGATTTTGCAGCTTCCGTGCTGACTATAGCCAATACCGTTGATCCTGAATATCTCGTCATCGAACCTACGGGAGTTGGAATGCTGAGTAATATTGCGGAGAATCTCCGGCAGATAGAATATGAGAGAATCTCCCTTCTGGCGCCTGTGACCATTGTGGATGGACGTAGTTTCTGGCAGTATCTCAGGGAATATCCTGAAATTTATCAGGATCAGATTCGCGCGGCGAAGACCGTACTCGTCTCAAAGATGGAATCTGCTTCCCCGGAAGAAAGGCTGAAGCTTGAGGGGGAACTTAGAAAACAGAATCCTTCGGGCGTGATCCGGACGGAACATTATTCCAAAATGGAGAAAGAGGAATGGCTGGATCTGTTGAGACAAAAATATGATGGAACCTGCCTGGAGGAAAGGAAGGAAGAAACTGCAGAGCTTCCGGACACTTTTTCGATGAACGGAATACAGATGGACAGCCCGGAGCTGCTGATAGTGCTTCTGGAGAATCTGATACACGGACAGTTTGGAAATATTGTCCGAGCCAAAGGCTGTATCCAAGCCGGAGGCCAGTGGTTTCGCTTTGATGCGGCGGATGGCAGATACAGCATCATCGGAGCGGATGATGCAGGGAACACAGAATCCGGAAAAGCAGTTTTTATTGGGCGGGAAATTTGCCGTCAGAAAATCCGGAGATATTTTGTGAAAAAGCGCATGAGGCTTCGCCTGGGACAAAAGACTGTTTCCAGAGGAAAAGAATATCAGTGGTTTACGGAATGAGAGAGAAAATACCCCGCGGAAAAGAAGCGGGGTATTTTACTTTGCAAAAAAATGTTCAGTTTGCACAATTTGCAGCGTCGATGGCAATGACGAGCATCAATCCCATTAGTTCATCCTTTGGGTCAGCAATGTCGATAACGTAAGTGTCACCCCAGTGTAAAAATTCCTTGGAAATATGGATGATAGGACAGCACTCGGAATATACGTCGTAATCCCAGCCTAAAAAATCGCCGGTTACTCTCCAGCCATTAAAATCAATCTCATATTTTGGAGTAAAGAAAGAAAATTTTTTTTGAATCATTCCCTGCACAACGCCGCCTGTTTCTATCTCGAAGGCAGGTAAAAAACTAATAAGCTTTTCCCTGATCAGACCGATTTCATTGTCCCAGGCATCGTAGACATGGAGTCTGTGGCCCAGGGAAAGGATTTCCGCTTTTACAGAATAACGGACATTCTCATTTTCATCATAAATATCATAGGTATCTGACCAGGAAAAGACACGTTGTTTGATTAGTAAGCGCATGGAAGTTTTCTCCTTATAATCCGTTTCAGATACTTTCAGTATATCAGGTGAAAAGAGTTTCCTCAAGAAAAAAGAGATGCTATAATTAGCCCATAATTGAAATGCCTTTGTCAATTAAGAGTAACAGGGAGAAAGGACGAGAGATACGAAAATGTCCAATATTATTGAAATTTCAGATTTTCAGGCGCCGGAGCTGGATGTCTATGCGCGGCTTTCCGAAGGGCAGCTTTTAAACCGTCACGAACCTGGGAAGGGGATGTTTATCGCGGAAAGCCCCAGAGTAATCGAAAGAGCTCTTGACGCGGGCTGCGTTCCCGTTTCCTGTCTGGTGGAGCGAAAGCATATAGAAGGCGAAGCCAGAGAGATTATCCAAAGATGCGGGAATATTCCCGTGTATACGGCGGAATTTGAAGTGCTGACGCAGCTTACAGGATTTAAGCTTACGCGGGGAATGCTCTGCGCCATGCATCGCCCGCCGCTTCCTGACGTTCGGGAAATATGCAGAGCGGCGAAACGTATTGCCATCCTGGAAAATGTGGTGAATCCTACGAATGTAGGAGCTATTTTTCGCTCTGCCGCCGCCCTTGGCATGGACGCCGTGCTGCTGACGCTGGAATCCAGCAATCCGCTGTATCGCCGGGCAATCCGCGTCAGCATGGGCACGGTATTTCAGATTCCATGGACCTTTTTTAAGAAAAACACCTGGCCGGAGGAGGGCATCCGTCTTTTGAAAGAGCTTGGATTCCGGACGGCCGCTCTCGCGCTCCGTGAGGATTCCATCGGCATTGATGACCAAAAACTCTGCTCAGAAGAAAAACTGGCTGTAATTCTGGGTACAGAAGGAGATGGCCTTGCTTCCTCCACAATCGCAGACTGCGATTACACGGTACGTATTCCCATGTCCCATGGCGTAGATTCGTTGAATGTGGCCGCGGCGAGCGCGGTGGCGTTTTGGGAGCTGGGACGGCGGATTTCCGGGTAAGGAAATTATTTCAATCTGTAATAGCAAATGTTCTTCCCGGCACCTTCTCGTTTCAATTCTCCAGACGTTACTAATTTTCGCAGCGCACCTTCAATGGAGCTGATGCTAAGAGAGGGACACAATTCCCTGATGTCTTGTTTCGTGAAACTTGGTCCTGCCAGCCATAGGATTGTTCATGTGACTGTATAAAATATTATGAAGCTGCAGGATATAATTCTGTGAGCAGCCTGACACCCGCAGCGGAAAAATCCGGGCTTTGCAGGAGAGTGCCGCTCTGTTCAGCTTTATGCAGACAAATGGGATCAAGACCATGCAGCAGCTACACGATAAAATCTCCGAGATGAACAGCAGCTACGAGGAACTGAAAGCCATTGAACGGCTCCGCAAAGCCGCCGAACAACTGGCCCGCCAGGGACGGGATAAGTCCCATGACGGGGGAACGGTAAAGGGTACGGCGTTTTGGCGACCCCTTTGCACATAGAAAAACCGCCGTACAGGTTTTACCCATACGGCGGCAGAAGGTTTATTTGCCGAACAAGTCGCTGTGCGACCCGGTGCGGGCCAGCGTCAGA
Organism: Candidatus Merdisoma merdipullorum; assembly: GCA_018715645.1. GTDB lineage: Bacteria > Bacillota > Clostridia > Lachnospirales > Lachnospiraceae > Laedolimicola > Laedolimicola merdipullorum. The sequence continues at coordinate 4,450 of DVLE01000060.1, read as the reverse complement.
ACCAGCACATCATCCTCGATACGGTAAATGAGAAGCCAGTCCGGGAGGATGTGACATTCCCGATGGCCTACCCAATCGCCGGACAAATCGTGATCGCGATTTTTATCCGGTAGCGGTTCACCCATCGACAGCAGCGCCACGACCTGTTCCAGCAATTCGATTTTCAGGCCGCGCTTGATTGCCCGCTTGTAGTCTTTTTTGAAAGCCGTTGTGTACTTGACGGTATACTTTGTTTTTCTCATTTTTTCAGGTCGGCAAACAACTCGTCAAGGTCATTGTAGCCCTTTACAGATGGGTCTTTTGCAATCCTTTCCGCTTCCAGCATGGCAGCAATCGTTTCTTTGTTGGGCTGATTCAGCTTCACTTCAAAGGGAATGCCGCCTTCACGAAGAGACTGGCGCACAAAAATATTAAACGCCGTAGTCAGGTTCATGCCCAGCTCATTGAAAAGAGCGTCGGCCTGTGCTTTCAAATCCGCGTCCATGCGGATACTGATGTTTGTGGTATTTCCAGCCATAGTATCAACTCCTTTCTGCTGGTACTTTTAGTATATGCCATTTGCACGAAGAAAACAATACTTTGCACGAAGATTTAACAGTAAATTCATTGAAGGAGGTCGCTGTATGAAGCAGATTATTTTACCCGTCACTGTCCACTTGAACGTCCGCCTGCCCCTTGTCCTCTTGCAACCAGAACCGACAGACGCGCCCACCGGCCCGGAGCCGGGTCAGGGCTGCGGAAACTGCGGCGAGTGTGGGAAGTGCCAGCATGAAGAAAAGCAAGCCTGAACCCATCCCCGTCATGGACTACCGCCAGTACCGCAGAGCACGGCGGCTGGTGCATGAGTGCTGCAACTATGACGGCGGCAACTGTATTGCGCTGGATGATGGGGAGGAATGTGTCTGTGTCCAGTCCATTTCCTACTCTCTGTTGTGCCGGTGGTTCCGGGCGGTGGTGCTGTTGCTGGACAAGGAACTGGAAACGGCCCTGTTCCGCCGCCTGGACGCCAAACGGTGCGCCGTCTGCGGTGCGCTGTTCATCCTCGGCTTCAACCGGGCCAAATACTGCCCGGAATGTACCGGACGCATGAAGCGTATCAAGGCGGCTCAGCGCAAGCGCAAACAGAGGGCTAAGTGTCACGCTTTAAGGGCCGAAAACCCCTTGTAAATCAAGGACTTTTTCGCCGGTTGTATTGCCCACGCCCGTATCTATGACCGTATTCTGGAACGGTGCGCTCCAATCCTCTTTGCCGGGAAGAACTTCCGGGAGGAAAACGCCGGGGCCACTAAGCAGGTGGCGAAAGACATTGTAAACTGTAAGCATGAGTAATTTTTTGCCGGACGGCGCAGCCCCGCCTGGAGAAAGGAGCGCCATGAGCGAAGAAACCCGTACCATGCAGACTGCAGACACCACCCCTACCAGAGCGCCGGAGGATGCCCGCGCTGGTAAAGAAAATCAGCAAGACCACCTACAAGGTGCGCGTCCATTTCAGCCAGACCAGCACCGAAACCATGAGCGACAAAATCAAGCGTATGCTTAAAAACGAGATACAGCAGATGTGATTTCATGCAAAGCTGAAAGATGTTGGAATTATGGCTACTCCGCTTCAGTATATGACACCCAAGATTCCTGGCCATGGAGACGTGGACTGGCCGCGGTTCATAGAAGCTTTGTACGATATTGGATATAAAGGATATGCCGCGTTGGAGATAGAGGATAAGGAGTATGAGAATGGATTGGAAAACATTAAAAAATCTATTTGCTTGTCGCGGGATTATTTGAAAAAATATATTATAAAATAAGTTTCCCAGGAAAGAACTGATTTTTCTCTGAAAGCCATATATTAAATTTACAGAAAAAAGCGGATGTGATAGAATATTAATACAAATATTTACGTATGCAGGGGGCTGTTATGGATCACGAAGTATTTATAAGCTATCACAGAGACTCGTCCGCCGAGCTTGTAGAAAATATCGTACAGGCTTTGGAAAGCAAGGGGATTAAGTGCTGGTACGCTCCGCGGGATGTAGTATCAAAATATGCCGGAGACATTGTCAAGGCGATCGAAGACTGCAAGATCTTCCTTTTGATTATGAACCAATATTCTTCCCGTTCCGAGCATGTTCTCAACGAAATTAATTATGCCTTCAATCGGTTTAATCAAAAAGCGGCTATTCGACTGCTTCCATTCCGCACAGACAAAAACGATCTGTCGGACGACGTAAAATATTATCTTGGAAGAATTCACTGCCTGGATGGTTCGGAACCTCCGGAAGAAGAACGGATCGACGCCCTTGTATCCCGCATTTCCTATTGGCTTCAAAATGGAATACGGGAAGAAGCTGATCGTGGATCTGCTATCAAAGATCTTACGCCTTTTTCGGAAACTATCAGAAGCAGCGTTCTCGTACATAACGCCAATTTCGTAGGCAGAGACGGGGAACTGGGAGAGATGCACAGGCTGCTCCAGGGCAGCAATAATAAATTATTCTTATCCGGCGCCGGGGGGCTGGGGAAAAGCGAGCTGGCCCGGCAATATGTACTTAAATTTGAAGCGGAGTATAAGACCATCGTCTGGTTTTCCTACAATACAACGATTGAAGATATGCTGATCTCCGATCAATTTCTCCTCATCCATGGACTGGAGAATGAAAAGCAGGATCTGACGACTCCGCAGGCAAGAGAGGCCTATTACCATAAGAAGTTAAATTATCTGAAAGATCATTGCGACAGAAGTACTCTGCTCATCGTTGACAATTTTGACTCGGAGGACGATCGGCTTACAGAACTTCTGGAAGGAAGGTATTCCATGATCTTTTCCTCCAGGCTCAGCCGCGAAAAAGACGGATACCAGGAACTTCGGATTCACCCTCTGGACAGCCGGGAAGACCAGATGGCGCTGTTTCGGAAATTCTATAAAAGACCTCTTTCGACAGAGGACGAGGAAGCTCTTTTCCGTATTTTGGAGCGGATCCATTTTCATACCTATGGAATGGAACTGCTTGCAAAGCAAATGCAGGCTTCCCGGACATCGCCGACCCAGATGCAGTATTATTTTGAAGGAAAGCGGACTCCTTCGGAAAAACGGACCAAACTTGTAGTGGATCATGTCATGGACGTTATGGCTCCGATCTTCAGGCTTAGCAATCTTTCTGAAGAAAAGCTGTCTATTCTGAAAACCATGACGCTCCTCCCAATCGAAGGAATAGAGACAGAGCTGTTTTTCGACCTTACGGAGCTGGATGACTTTATGCTGCTCGACGAATTGATTGACAGCAGCTTTATACAGTATAATTATATCTCTGATGTAATTTCCCTTCATCCGCTGATTGCGAATACAATAGCGCGAACCTACCCGGATTTTACGGGCGACTGCGGGACTTATGTCCGCAATCTGACAGAGCGGCTGAGCGCGTTTACTCATTTCAGGTATGACGAAAAGAGTACCTTCCTCTCCCTTGCGGAAAATTATTATCTGAAATGGTGCGATCCAAAGCTTCCTTATAACATTGCTTTTATGGAGCAGCTTGCTGAGGCTTATGCGGAATACTTTATGCGTGATAAAAGCATTGCCATTATGGAACGTCTCATTGGCCTGGCTCCGGAACCGCTCAAGGAAAGCTGGTATCACTACTATATCGCCAATCAGAGGCGGTGTCTTGGTCAATATGAAGAACTTTCAAAGGAAGCCGCGCTTTCGCTGGATCTTGTAAAAGATCTTCCCGAATCTTTTGAAATGAAACAGCAGCTTTCCCTGTCTTATTCTATGATGGGCTGGGCAAAATACCATGAATGTCTTTTGGAGGAGTCTTCCGCTTATTTTGAAAAATCCCTGGAGCTGCGAAAAGAGATTCTGTCTGACGACGACGTTCTGATCGCGTGGGCTTACTATAACAGCGCCAGCGCATTATATAAAGCAGGAAATATCCAAAAATCGATTCAGTATTATGAAGAAGCTATCCGGCGCTTCCTTCTCATCGATGAGATTGGAATCTGCGTTCCGGCGTACTTAAGCGTCGCGGAAGCATATCTGATGCTGGACGATGTTGAAAAAGCTGATGAAGCTCTCTCGCAGGCCTTCGATTATGAGTATGAATATTATGGAGAAGAAAACTGCCGAAAATACTGGCTGTACGATGTAAAAGCAAAGCTTCTCGCAAAACAGGGCATGACGAAAAAGGCGAAAGAATACGAACAGCTTTCAAAAGAAGAATATGAAAAATATCTGGCCGGGAAATAAGTCTGTCATCTCTTTCCAGCTTTCAAATTAAAAAAGAAGCCGAAATCCCGGCTTCTTTTTCGCGTTCCCGAGGTGACTCGAACACCCGACCTACCGCTTAGGAGATGGCCCCAAGCGACATAAGCACTATCAAGCGAGTATAAAAAAACCAAGAGAAATCAAGGCTTTTCTCCAAGTCAGGTGTAAATCTGGTACAAGCAAAATCAAGCC
>DVLE01000059.1 GCA_018715645.1 Candidatus Merdisoma merdipullorum | reverse complement strand
TATAGAATCAAACTGCCGGCAGAAATACTTTCTATCAGGGCGCCTTCCAGTTCCGGTCTCATCTGTCCCTTCCGGCAAACAAAGCCTATCTCCCGCGCTGCGATGGGGAAAGGCAGAGGCAGTTCCAGAAGGCTTCCTTCCTCCAGATCCGCAAGGACAAATTCGCGGATCACTCCGGCGATTCCAAGACCAATCCGGGCGAAATCGATTAGAAGGTCCATGGAGGTGGTTTCCAGCAGATTCTCCGGGAAGAGGGTATTTTCCGTCAGATAGCGGTCCAGGTATTGACGCGTCAGGTTTTCCCGGTCCAGCAGCATCAGTACCCCGCTTTTTAAAAAGGAGAAGGATTCTGCGGCGCTTAAGGAAGCGGCGTTCTCCCGTCCAAGAAGGAGAGAAAGATTATCCAGATAGTCCTTAGCGGCCACAAAGGTATCCTGAATCTGCATGACAGGAGCAAAGACAAGGGAACCAAGCTTTTCGGGCTTCCCGGTAAGTCCCAGATCGAGTTCTCCGTCCTCCAGCATCTGCAGGGTATGGTTGGTGGACTGGCAGGTAATGGTAACGCGAAGATGCGGATGCAGCTTTATAAAGTCCTTCAGGGAGGGAAGCAGGACATATTTACAAAGAGTGGAACTGACGCCGATACGAAGCTGTCCCACGCCAAGAGACTGACGCAGGCGGAGCTGGTTTTCAGCGCTTTCCAATGTCTGAAAAGCTGATTTTACATGGGAAAAGAGGAGTTCCCCTTCCTCGGTAAGCTGCACGCCTCTGGAGGAACGGAGGAACAGGGTAACTCCCATGGATTGTTCCAGCTTCTGGATGGCTTTGCTGACGGCAGGCTGACTGATAAAAAGCTGGTCCGCAGCCCTGGAAATGTTTCCGGACAGAGCGGTGACGTAAAAGATACGGTAAAGGGAAAGATTTTGGTTCATAGGAAAGCCTCCTGTACGCTTGAACGCGGGAATGGTACCCTGAATTGACAAGGGCATACCCGGCCAGAGCAGGGTATTTCAAAAAGTCATAATATAATTTGTAATTATATTAAATATTCATAATATGTATTTTAATTATATCAGTAACTGTGCTAAAATACAATTAAGTTAGAAAGAAAAGGAGCGAACAAGCATGGGAATGACAATGACACAGAAGATTCTTGCGGCGCATGCGGGACTTCCGGAGGTAAAGGCCGGACAGCTCATCGAGGCAAAGCTTGATCTGGTGCTGGGAAATGATATTACTACTCCGGTGGCCATCCGTGAGATGGAAAAATTAAAAGAGCAGAAGGTATTTGACAAGGATAAGATCGCGCTCGTTATGGACCATTTTATTCCGAACAAGGATATTAAGTCCGCGGAGAACTGTAAGTGCGTGCGGGAGTTTGCCTGCCGTCAGGAGGTTACCAATTATTTTGACGTGGGAGAAATGGGAATCGAACACGCGCTGCTTCCGGAGAAAGGCCTGACAGTGGCCGGAGACTGCATCATCGGAGCGGACTCTCATACCTGCACCTACGGAGCCCTGGGCGCGTTTTCTACGGGAGTGGGAAGCACCGACATGGCTGCGGGCATGGCTACGGGCAAGGCATGGTTTAAGGTTCCTTCGGCGATTAAATTCAATCTGGTTGGAAAGCCCTCCAAATGGGTGAGCGGCAAGGATGTGATTCTGCATATTATCGGCATGATCGGCGTGGACGGCGCTCTTTATAAATCCATGGAGTTCGTGGGGGAAGGCGTGGCAAATCTGTCGATGGATGATCGGTTTACGATTGCCAACATGGCCATCGAGGCCGGCGGAAAGAACGGAATCTTCCCGGTAGATGAAAAGGCGAAAGCATACATGGAGGAGCATTCCACCCGTCCCTACACCATTTACGAGGCGGATCCGGACGCGGAATACGACGAGGAGTACACGATTGATCTGAGCGCGCTCAAGTCTACGGTGGCTTTCCCGCATCTGCCGGAGAATACCAGAACGGTGGATGAGATCACAGAGGACATCGCTATCGATCAGGTAGTGATCGGATCCTGTACCAACGGAAGAATGGATGACCTTCGCGCTGCGGCAGCGATCCTGAAGGGCAGAAAGGTCAAGAAGGGACTGCGCTGCATCGTGATTCCCGGAACTCAGAAGATTTACATGGACGCCATGGACGAAGGACTTCTGAAAATCTTCCTGGAAGCGGGAGCCGTGGTCAGCACGCCTACCTGCGGTCCGTGCCTGGGCGGCTATATGGGAATCCTCGCGGCAGGCGAGCGGTGTGTTTCCACAACAAACCGGAACTTTGTAGGCCGCATGGGCCATGTGGAGTCGGAGGTTTATCTGGCAAGCCCGGCTGTGGCGGCGGCCAGCGCAGTGACCGGAAAGATTTCCGCGCCCGCGGAGCTTGGATTATAGGAGGTAGGACAGATGCAGGCAAAAGGACGAGTATTTAAATATGGAGACAATGTAGATACAGATGTGATCATTCCGGCCAGGTATCTGGCCATCGCAGATCCGAAAGAACTGGCGGAACACTGCATGGAGGACATTGACAAGGAGTTTGTTCATAAGGTAAAGCCGGGCGACATTATGGTTGCAAATAAAAATTTCGGCTGTGGTTCCTCAAGAGAACACGCGCCTCTCGTAATCAAGGTCTCAGGAATCTCCTGTGTGATCGCGGAGACTTTCGCGCGCATTTTTTACCGCAACGCGATCAATATCGGCCTTCCGATTATTGAGTGTCCGGAGGCGGCTCAGGACATCAAAGAGGGAGACGAGGTAGAGGTAGATTTCGACAGCGGAATCATCTACAACCGGACTTCGGGAAAGCAGTATCAGGGCCAGGCGTTCCCCGAATTTATGCAGAAGATTATCAAGGCGGAGGGCCTTATCAATTACATCAACGAACAGTAATGCGGATTGTACGGGGAGCTTTGGCTCCCCGCTTTAGATGGGGCTTTGGAACATGGGAAGTTCCGGCGGGCTGAAGGTAAAGGAAAAGAAGCAGATTACAATCAGCAGAAGCAGCGCATAGTTGGCCAGCAGCGGAAGATACAGGGAGGGATGGCGTACTTCAAAATAGCGGGAAGTACAGAAGGTGACGAGGACGCTGAATACGAAAATGAGGATGTCGGCCGCAAGGAAGTTGTGTCCGAGGATTCCTGTATAGGTGAAATAGGCTGCGAGAATAAAGAACATGCCAAGGCAGACGCCTAAGACACGCGCAGTCAGAAAGCTCCCGGAGACCTTGAAAAGTACGATGATCTCAAAGAGAGTATAGAGAAAGACGGGAAAAAAGAGAAGCTTCAGATGTTCCCAGACGGATTCATTTACCGGAGAAAACAAGGCTATAAAGGGATTTTCCCCGCTCCACGCATAACAAAAATGCAGCAGAGTCCCGGCGATCAGCGTAAACAGGATACCGGCAGCCAGGTTTGTACGTTCTTTGATTCTCATATCAAAATTCCTCCTTTTAAAGCTGAAATTTTCTGCGGCACGGATAAGAGTAAGCGCAGTGAGATTTCCAGCTTGTGGCGTGAAATATTACAGAAATATGACGTATACTATAATGTATGTAACAAAACCGAAATGATTATTGAAAAAAAGAACAGAAAAAGACAATAAAAATGCCTGTCCGATAGAATTTATTTTTGGTAATATTACCAGACATTATTCAGAAAAAGGATAAAAAAGGAATTAATATACAAAAACAGTAACAAAAATAAGGAGGGATGGTTGACGGGCAGGCTGCAGATTTTTATAATAAGGGCGTATGAACAAGTTAAGAGATTGTGCGATAGTGTTGGGATTGGCAGGCATGATTTTGATGGTGTCGGCCGATACGAAGGATGTAGAAGCAACTGGTAAAATCTCTTACGAAAGCGAAATAGCCCTGGAGCAGGGGCTTGTGACTGCGGGCGTCAGAACTCTGGAAGCCGGAGCGGAAGCCCAGGCAGCAGCGGAGGCTCAGGCAGCGGCAGCAGCGGAAGCCCAGGCGGCAGCAGAAGCCCAGGCAGCAGCGGAAGCCCAGGCGGCGGAAGCAGAGGCTCAGGCAGCAGCGGAAAACGCGGAGATAGCTGAAGTGTCCGCAGAGGCAGTCTCTGGCTGGATATATGAGGTGTCGGAGGAAGATTACGACGCGCTGCTCCGTCTGGTGGAGGCGGAAGCGTCCGGAGAGGATATAAAGGGAAAGATGCTGGTGGCGAATGTGGTGCTGAACCGGGTAGAGAGCGGCGTTTTTCCTGACACGATAAAGGAGGTTATCTATCAGAGAGAAGGAGGCAGAGCCCAGTTTTCTCCTGTGGCTACCGGAAAGATAGACCGGGTGACAGTCTCTGACGAGACTGTCGAGGCTGTGGACCGTGCGCTCTGCGGTGAGGACGAGTCGGCGGGAGCTCTGTACTTTGTAGCGCCGGCCTATGCCAGCGCGGAGAACCGAAACTGGTTCGTGAATAACCTGACGCTGCTGTTTTCCTATCATGGACATGAATTTTATGTCTGAGGCTCTGTCGGGGCAATATTTTTTCTTGACAGCTAAAAACATTTTTGATATTCTTAGACTTAGATATTAGATAAATGCGAGGACGAGGAGTAGTACGATTCTTTTGGCGTTCAGAGAGCTGCTGGGCGGTGTGAAGCAGTGGAAGAAGGGATGGGAACTGACCTCAGAGCGGCTGTCCGAAATCTTATGGAGAGTAGGCGCAGACGGAGCCCGACCGTTACAGCGGGGAGGATATAAGATTCCAGGAGGAATCCGTATCTGATGAGAGTGTGGATGAAGTCCACGAAACCGGAGTGGTACCGCGTGAGAAAGAAGATCTCCCGTCTCCGGCAGCAAGAGCTGCCGGAGGCGTTTTTTATTTCATAGGAAAGACCGTGTTGCGGTACCAGTCCATACCATAGCCGCATATCTACTATCAGAGACAGGAAAGTGTCAGGGGCAGAGAGCTGCCAAATCAAGGAAAAGGAGAGAATGTAACTATGATGAATCACAGCAAGTATCGGAGACAGTACTATTTACCGCCTTATCCCTGCATGGATTGGGCAAAGAAAGATTATGTGGATAAGGCGCCCGTATGGTGCAGCGTGGACTTAAGAGACGGAAATCAGGCCCTTGTGGTGCCTATGACGCTGGATCAGAAGATTGGATTCTTTAAGCTTCTGTGCAAGGTAGGCTTTAAGGAGATTGAGGTGGGCTTTCCTGCCGCTTCCGAGACGGAATATACTTTTCTGCGGGCTTTGATCGAGCAGGATTTGATTCCGGACGATGTGACGATTCAGGTACTGACGCAGGCCAGGGAACATATTATCCGCAAGACCTTCGACGCTTTGAAGGGCGCGAAGCAGGCCATCGTTCATGTATACAATTCTACCTCCGTGGCCCAGAGAGAGCAGGTGTTCCACAAGTCCAAGGAGGAGATTTTAAAGATCGCGGTAGACGGAGCGGAGCTTTTGAAAAAGCTGGCCGACGAGACAGAGGGAAATTTCCGCTTTGAGTACAGTCCGGAGAGTTTCACGGGTACAGAGCCGGAATACGCTCTTGAGGTCTGCAACGCCGTTCTGGACGTATGGAAGCCTACGGCCGATAAAAAGGCCATTATCAATCTTCCGGTCACGGTAGAGAATTCCATGCCTCATGTGTACGCAAGCCAGGTTGAGTATATCTGTAAAAATATGAAGTACCGCGACAATGTGGTTGTCTCTCTGCATCCCCATAACGACCGGGGCTGCGGCGTAGCCGACACGGAGATGGGACTTTTGGCCGGAGCGGAGCGCGTGGAAGGAACACTCTTTGGCAACGGCGAGCGTACCGGAAATGTGGATGTGGTAACCCTGGCTATGAATATGTATTCTCAGGGCGTGGATCCGGAGCTTGATTTCAGCGATATGCCGGAGGTCTGTGAGGCTTATGAGAAATTTACGGGAATGAAGGTAGGAGAGAGAAGCCCCTATGCAGGCGCTCTTGTATTTGCAGCCTTCTCTGGCTCCCATCAGGATGCGATTGCCAAGGGTATGCATTACCGCGAGGAGCAGGATCCGGATCACTGGACGGTTCCGTATCTGCCTATCGATCCCACGGATGTAAACCGCAATTACGACGCGGATGTGATCCGTATCAACAGTCAGTCCGGAAAGGGCGGCGTAGGCTACATCCTGGAGCACAACTTCGGCCTCAACCTTCCGGCAAAGATGCGCGAGGCTATGGGCTACGCGGCAAAGGACGAATCCGATCACAAGAACAAGGAGCTGCAGCCCCAGGAGATCTTCGAGCTGTTCAAGAAGAAGTTCGAGGGCATCACGGCGCCTTACAATATTACCGAGGTACATTTCAAGCAGGTGGACGGTATCACCGCCGAGGTGCATACGGAATACCAGGGCAAGAAAGAAATTACTTACGCTACAGGAAACGGCCGTCTGAACGCGGTCAGCAACGCGCTGAAGAAATGCTTTGGCCTTCAGTACAACCTGGTTACTTATCAGGAGCATGCCCTTGAAGCAAGCTCAAGCTCCCGCGCTATCGCCTATGTGGGAATCCAGAAGCCGGACGGAAAGCTTTTCTGGGGAGCTGGCGTGGATTCTGATATTATCCGCGCATCGATTGACGCCTTGCTTACGGCGATCAACAATTCCGTGGAGTAGGAAAAGACTGGTAAGGAGATTCGTATGAGGCTTGCATTGGCACAGACAGAACCCCTCTGGGAGGATAAGGAGGGAAATTTCCGGGCAGCTCTTAGGTTTTTGGAGCAGGCCCGGAACGAGGGAGCAGATATGATTCTGTTTCCGGAAATGAGCATGACCGGATTTTCCATGCACCCGGAAAAAATCGGCGAGACGGCGGACAATCCTGTGACGCTTCGGTTTTTCCGGGAGCAGGCAGAAAAATATGGATTATATATCGGCATCGGCTATGTGGAGTATCGGGAACCGAAGTCCTTCAACCGCTATGCGATCCTGGGACCGGATGGCAGGATTTTGGCGGATTACCGGAAGATTCATCCGTTCACCTTTGGCACCGAAGCCATACATTATGCGGGAGGCGAACAGCTTGCCTTTTGCCAGGTGAAGGAATTTGCAGTGTCGCCGCTGATCTGCTATGACCTGCGGTTCCCGGAGGTGTTTGGGATCGCGGCGGAGAAGGCGGAGCTTATTGTGGTGCCTGCTAACTGGCCCGCGGACCGGATAGAACATTTCAAGGCGCTTCTTAAGGCCCGCGCCATAGAGAACCAGTGCTATGTGGCCGGAGTGAACCGGGTGGGCCATGCACGGACCTTAAGCTACAGCGGAGATTCCATGGTGGCAGATCCCTTCGGACAGGTGCTCGCGAAGGCGGGAGCGGAGGAAGAACTGCTTCTGGCTGAACTGGATCTTAATCTGGTCCGGCAGTACAGAAAAGAGTTCCCGGCCAGAACCGACAGGAAGCCGGAACTGTATGAAAAGCTGCGCCTGTCCTGAGCGGCTGGTTTTTTGTCACAGGCAGTATACGGTACCAGTGACATTGGAAAGATACCTTTCGGGCAGGGCCTTTTGGATAGCGGTCTCTCCGAGAGTACCGGTGCAGTGTGAGACTGCGATCTGCCGAAGGCCAAGTTCCCGGAAGGCTTCTATAGTCTTCTGAATTCTCGTTTCGTCCGCGTCCACAAGATGCGTTCCTCCGATTACGGCATAGAGGGGCGCGGGTATCCGTCCAGCCGCCGTACGCAGCATATTGATGATGCCAGGATGAGCGCAGCCGGAGAGGAGAACCAGTCCCTTCCGGGTGAGGAGACAGAGGGCGAGTTCGTCCGTAAAGAGATCGGGGTGGAAGCGGTCGGCGTCTCCCGTGAAAAAGCGGGGATTAGGCTGTTCAAAGGGACAGCTTCCCGCAAAGTTTTTCAGGATCGCGATCTGAGGCGTAAGCCAGGTTACATCAGAACGTATCGGTTGCAAAAGGACGGGATAAGCGTGAAAAATTTCCTGGGGGAAGGGATTTCCGTTGTACTGGAAAGCTCCTCCGGGAATTTTTTTGTATTTCAGCCGGAAAAATTCTTCCCCCAGATATATGGGTGTATCCTTGGCAAGAAGGGGAAGCAGCCGTCCGAGGCCGCCGCTGTGATCATAGTGGCCGTGACTTAAAATGACGCCGTCCAGAGCCGTCAGATCAAGGCCAAGCTTCCGGGCATTGTCCGCGAAAGCTCCTGTCTGGCCAGTGTCGAACAGAAGACGCTTTCCGGCAAATTCAATATAGAGGGAAAGACCGTGTTCAAAGGCCAGATTGTCCTGAGTTCCGGCCTGGTTTTCAATCAGGGTGGTGATTTTCAGTTCCATGTGCAGCCTCCTTATGATGCCCTTGTCAATTAAGGGTAGTTCTTTTTATGAGTATAGCACAGAGGGGAGAGGGATGTCAGCACAAAAGCCGCTCCTTTAGAAACCTGTGGACGGTCTCTTTGGAATATGCTATAATAGCCCGGAAAGCCTGACTTATTATTTTAGTAGAAAAAAGGGGAAGAAAGCATGGATTTGTTATACAGAAGTACAAGAGATTCCAGCGTGCAGGTGACGGCGTCCCAGGCGATTTTGAAGGGATTGTCTGCGGACGGCGGTCTTTTTGTTCCGAATGAGGTGCCTGCGCTGGACGTAAGTCTGGATGAACTGGCGAAAATGAGCTACCAGGAGACGGCCTATGCGGTGATGAGCCGCTTCCTGACGGATTTTACAGAGGAGGAGCTGAAAGGCTGTATTGAGAAGGCCTACGATGAAAAGTTCGATACGCCGGAGATCGCTCCGCTTGTGAAGGCGGACGGGGCGTATTTCCTGGAGCTGTTCCATGGGGCGACGATAGCTTTTAAGGACATGGCTCTTTCGATTCTGCCGCATCTTATGACGGTTTCCGCCAGAAAGAATCAAGTGAAGAATGAGATCGTGATTCTGACGGCCACCTCCGGAGATACCGGTAAGGCTGCTCTGGCAGGTTTTGCGGATGTTCCCGGAACAAGAATCGTTGTGTTTTATCCGAAGAACGGCGTCAGTCCGATTCAGGAGAAGCAGATGGTGACGCAGAAAGGTTCCAACGTAAAAGTCATCGGCATCCATGGCAATTTCGACGACGCTCAGAGCGGCGTCAAGACCTTGTTTGGCGATGGGGAGCTGGAAAAGGAGATGGCGTCGGCAGGCTTCCAGTTTTCCTCTGCTAATTCCATCAACATCGGAAGACTTGTTCCCCAGATTGTCTACTATGTTTACGCGTATGCGAAGCTGTATGCAAACGGCGAGATAGAAAAGGATGAAAAGATCAACATTGTAGTTCCCACAGGAAACTTCGGAAATATTCTGGCAGCCTATTATGCGAAGCAGATGGGACTTCCTGTGGCGAAGCTTATCTGTGCCTCCAATGAAAACAAAGTGCTGTTTGACTTTTTCCAGACAGGAAGCTATAACAGGAACCGGGAGTTTATTCTGACCAGTTCTCCCTCTATGGACATTCTGATTTCCAGCAATCTTGAGCGTCTGATATATCAGATCGCGGATTGTGATGACAAGGCGGACGCGGCTTTGATGAAGGCTCTCTCAGAGAAGGGAGAGTATGAGATTACTTCTGTGATGAGAGAAAAGCTGCGCGACTTTTACGGTAACTTCGCGACGGAGCAGGAGACGGCTGCGGCGATCCGCGATCTCTATGAAAAGACAGGCTATGTCATTGATCCCCATACGGCGGTGGCGGCCTGCGTCTGCCGGAAATACAAGGCGGATACAGCGGACGCGGCAAAGACGCTGATTGCTTCTACCGCAAGTCCTTATAAGTTTACGCACAGCGTGATGGAGGCGATTGGCGCCGCCTGCGAGGGGAAAGATGATTTTGCGCTGGCAGACGAGCTTTCAAAGCTTTCCAGCACAGAGATTCCGAAAGCCGTGGAGGAGATTCGGACGGCGCCGGTGCTTCACGATACGGTGGTTGAGGTTCCGCAGATGAAGGAAGCGGTAAAAAAATTTTTGGGAATGTAAAGAGAGGCGAAGAACATGGACAATAGTATTTGGAGTATTCTTGACGTTATTTTTGTGGGAGCGGGCGTGTATGTACTGTATGCCTGGGTTCTGTTGAAGACCAAGGGCGAGATTACCACGTCTATCCTGATGAATAAGGATGTAAATCTGAATAAGTGCAAGGATTTGGAGGGGTATAAAACCTATATCGCTCCGCGTCTGCTGATATTTGGAATCGCGTGTCTTCTGTACGGAGCGGCAGGACTGATCAACAGTTATGTCATGGAGCTTCCGCTGGCTCTTTACGGCGCTATCATGGCAGTATTCTTTGTGGTTCTGATCTGGTTTGCTCTGGCTGCCCGCAAGGGAGTACAGAAGTTCTGGTAAAAGAAAAGCTCCCCGGCTGTCAGTCGTGTATGCCGCTGCCAGCCGGGGAATTTGCTGTAAACTATTCCCGGATCTTTTCCAGCAGGTTGTAGAGAACAGCTACAATCTGAGCAGGAGTTGCCTTATATCCGCGGAGGAACCAGGAGCTGCAAACAGGCATCCAGGATGAGGGGGAACGGAAATGAATGAGATGTCTCGGACCGTAATGTTCATAGGAATGGGATACTTGTCTGGCAGCGTGCTGTACGCGAGGGTGTTTGCCAGAGTGTTTCGGAAGGAAAATATGCTGGAGCAAAGCAGAGATCATAATCCCGGAACAGCGAATGCTTTTTTGTACGGCGGATTCTGGTGCGGCGTATGCACGCTGATTTTTGATCTGCTGAAGGGGTTTTTGCCCGTATATGTATTTCTGCAGAATAGAAATCCGGATGCCTTTCAGTCCTGGCTGTCGGCGCTGGTTCTTGCCGCGCCGGTTATTGGCCATACATTTTCTGTATTTTATGGTTTCAGAGGAGGCAAGGGCATAGCCGTTACCTTCGGATGTCTGGCGGGGCTGTACCCTGTCCTTGAGCCATTGTATATGTTTGCGTTTTGTTTTATTTTCTTTTCTACGATTTTAAAAATATCGCCCCATTTTTATCGTACGGTTTTTTCTTATCTGCTCGCTCTGCTCATGATAGGAAGGAAAGCAGAAGGTATGTTGTTTATCGTCCGTGGATTTTTTGCGGCTGCGGTTGTTGTCCTCATCAGAATGCTTACGAGCAAAGAGAAAAAGAGCAGACTGGAGGTGAAACTGTTTGGATGCTTTAATACTTTCCTGCGGGACCGGCGGCGGACATAATTCGGCGGGTGCGGCCATTGCGGAAGAACTGACGCGGCGCGGTCATCGCGCGGTGATGATCAATCCTTATATGCTGCACAGCAAACGGGTGGCGGGCTGGATTAACCGTCTGTATATTATCCTGGCGCGGAAGGCTCCGGAAATGTTTGGAGCCCTTTACGGAGCGGGAGAGCTGTACAGACGTCTGCCGTTTCGTTCTCCGGTCTATTTTGCCAACCGGGGTATGGTTCCGGTTATGCAGGAATATCTGTCAAAACGGCATTTTGACGTGATCATTATGCCCCACCTTTTTCCGGCTGAGATTCTGACAAATATGAAAGAGCAGGGGATCTCCCTGCCGGCGACGATCTTTGTGGCCACTGATTATATCTGTATTCCGTTTACAGAGGAAACGGACTGCGACGCTTATGTGATTCCGTCTGAGGGACTTGAGAAGGTCTTTGTGGATTATGGACTGCCGGCGGAAAAGCTTCACCCCCTTGGCATTCCTGTTCAAAGCCGGTTCCGGGAAAAAGAAGACCGTGAAAAAGTGCGGATTCGGCTGGGACTTGAACCGGACAAAAAATATATTCTGATAGCCGGAGGCAGCATGGGAGGCGGAAAAATCCGAAGGGCGGTACAGATCCTGGCGGATGAAACGGCGGACAGAAAAGACACAGAGCTTATCGTCATATGCGGCAATAACAGGCGGCTTTACAGAGAACTGAAAGCAAAAGCCCTGCCGGGAATGAGGGTGCTGGGGTACACGGACGACATGGCGGCGTATATGAAAGCGGCCGATTTGTTTGTTACCAAGCCGGGAGGACTTTCGTCCACGGAGGCTGCGGTATGCGGGGTTCCGATGGTGCATGTGGCGGCGATACCGGGATGTGAGATTGACAATGCCCGTTATTTCAGCAGCCGCGGCATGAGCAGATCCTGTCCGACTTCAAGAAGCGGGATGCATGCGGCGGTTGAGATGTTGGATGACAGAAAGTCATGTGAAACGATGCTTCAGAGGCAGCAGGAACTGGTTCATCCGGATGCCGCGGCGCAGATCTGTGAGCTTGCGGAACGGCTGAGTCAGAAAAAGCGGGAGATGTCTGTCAAAAAAGAACCCCAGGGGTAAGCAAAGTCCCTGAGGTTCCTTTTGTATTCTGTAAGGTTTTTTGTAAGGTCTCTCATGTGAGCGGAAAAGCGTCGTATCCGGCCGGATGTCAGCGCTCGGAGAGCTTTACATACTCCTGCTTTTCTGCTACGCTCTTGTATGCCGGACGAATGATCTTTCCGTTGTTGGCCAGTTCCTCGATGCGGTGAGCGCTCCAGCCCACGATACGTGCCATGGCAAAGATGGGGGTGTAAAGCTCAAGAGGAAGATCGAGCATGCTGTATACAAAGCCGCTGTAGAAGTCTACGTTTGCGCTGACGCCCTTGTATATCTGCCGCTCCTCTCCGATAATCTTCGGCGCGAGCTGCTCTACCATGGAATAGAGCTTAAATTCATCTTCCCGGCCCTTTTCTTTGGAAAGCCGTTCCACGAAGGATTTGAAGATGTTGGCACGGGGATCGGACAGGGAATATACGGCGTGTCCCATACCATAGATCAGGCCAGCAAAGTCGAAGGCTTCCTTATGCAGCAGCGCGCGCAGATAAGCGCCGACTTCTTCTTTGTCTGTCCAGTCCTTTACATGCTGCTTCATATCCTCAAACATACGGACTACCTTGATGTTGGCGCCGCCGTGGCGCGGTCCTTTCAGGGAGCCGAGGGAAGCGGCCACAGAGGAGTAGGTATCCGTACCGGAGGAAGAAACTACATGCGTCGTGAAAGAGGAGTTGTTTCCGCCGCCATGCTCCATATGAAGCACCAGGGCAATATCCAGAATCTTTGCTTCAAAATCTGTGTAGGAACTGTCGGGGCGAAGCGTATAAAGAATATTCTCTGCAGTGGAAAGCTCCAACTGCGGCTGGTGAATGTAAAGGCTCTTGCCGTCGTGGTAATGGCTGTAGGCCTGATAGCCATAGACAGAGAGCATAGGAAAGAGGGCGATAAGCTGCAGAGACTGACGCAGCACATTGGGGATGGAAATATCGTCGCCCCGGTCGTCGTAGGAATAAAGGGTAAGCACGCTGCGGGCCAGGGTATTCATCATATCCTTACTGGGGGCTTTCATAATAATATCGCGCACAAAATGTGTCGGCAGAGTGCGGTAAGACGCCAGAAGTTCTGAGAAATCTGCCAGTTCCTTTTGCGTAGGAAGTTCTCCGAAGAGAAGAAGATAGGTGACTTCCTCAAAACCAAAACGTCCCTCCGAAACAAAGCCCTTTACCAGTTCTTCAATGTCCATTCCGCGGTAGAACAGCTTACCTTCGCAGGGAACCAGTTTTCCGTCTACCATATCGTAAGCGTGAATCTCTCCGATCTCGGTCAGACCAGCAAGGACGCCTTTGCCGCTGATGTCGCGCAGACCGCGCTTTACATCATATTTTTTGTAAAGATCGACGTTAATCTGGCTTGCCCTTTCACTCATCTGAGCAAGATTCACGATTTCAGGTGTAATTTCTGAATATGAGTTTATCTGCATAAACAAAATCTCCTTTCTTTGCATAAATTCATAATTTCAAGGGATTTCTGAAAAGAAACCAGTTGATGATGTCGGCGCCGGGCGTGAGGTGGGAAACTCTTTTGGCTTGGAGTATCACAGACCGGGCGCTGAAAATAAGTGTACTATTCCGACAGTCCTTCTGACATGGCCGTTCCGCTAAAGATGCCATGCGGCGAAAATAATGTCTGGCACGATTATACCATAAAATTGAAGAAATAAGAATATAAAATAGAAAAATTTACAGTTATTTAATAATTTGGTTACAAATTATCTTCCTTTACTTTGCGATTTGGCAGGGATTTTTGCATGGTTTTCATATTTCAGTTTTCTGCTCATTGGATCATTCTTGCAGAGGAAAGAGAGTGCATAGAACAATTCGGCGTACTATATGAACAGTACATGAAAAAAGTACGGCGGTATCTTTAATCGCAGCAGATTCATCGTCTCTTTGTACAGGAATGCTATAATTTGTTCTTATTTTTTTAACAATTGCAAGCTTGACTTTTTTTTCACAAGATGTGATAATATAGGGCATGAGCCAAAAAAAGCACATTATACTATGAAAAGAAAGAGGTCAAGTGAAACATGGGAAAAATTGATTTGAGCAAGTACGGTATCACGGGAACGACAGAGATTGTACGCAACCCCTCTTACGAGCTGCTGTTTGAAGAAGAAACCAGACCGGAGCTGGAAGGCTACGAGAAGGGACAGGTCAGCGAGCTCGGCGCTGTGAACGTAATGACCGGTATTTATACTGGCCGTTCACCGAAAGATAAGTTCATCGTGATGGATGAGAATTCCAAGGACACGGTATGGTGGACGTCTGACGAGTACAAGAATGACAATCATCCGGCAAGCCAGGAAGCATGGGATGCCGCTAAGAAGATTGCTCTGAAAGAGCTGTCTGATAAGAAGCTGTATGTGGTAGATGCTTTCTGCGGAGCAAATAAGGATACCCGCATGGCTATCCGCTTTATTATGGAAGTGGCATGGCAGGCACATTTCGTTACCAATATGTTCATTCAGCCGACTGCTGAGGAGCTGGAGAACTTTGAGCCGGATTTCGTTGTATACAATGCTTCCAAGGCAAAAGTAGAGAACTACAAGGAGCTGGGCTTCAATTCTGAGACAGCAGTTGTATTCAATATCACAAGCCGCGAGCAGGTTATCCTGAACACCTGGTACGGCGGAGAGATGAAGAAGGGTATGTTCTCCATGATGAACTACTATCTGCCGCTGAAGGGCATCGCTTCCATGCACTGCTCTGCAAA
>DVLE01000058.1 GCA_018715645.1 Candidatus Merdisoma merdipullorum | reverse complement strand
TGTATATAGGAAAACAATTATTTTCTATATGTCCAAATGCCAGCCTCAGACGGCCGCAGCGCCAAAAAAGATACGACGGAGCCGTCCCATAAGATATAGCAAAGCCGTCTCATAAGATACATTAGAGCCGCCTCATGAAATACGTCAGAGACGCCTCATGAAATCGTTGAAAGCCTTTCATAAATCAGCTATAATCAAGTTACAGCACACCCCGATTCCTATTTTCATTCTCGAAAGGAAGCTGCCATGACCAGCCGTTTTATCCAGAAGCTTCAAATCCACTGGGACCGGATCGGCCCCGATTCCTATCTGCGGGATATCCCGGCCTTCAATAGCCTGGAGCAGCTCGAATTTTCCAGAAACATCACCTTCTTCGTGGGGGAAAACGGCACCGGAAAATCCACGCTTCTGGAGGCAGCCGCTGTGGCCTATGGCTTCAATCCGGAGGGTGGAACCCTGAACTACCGCTTTTCCACCTTTGACGACGTGTCGGAGCTTGGCAGCGCCCTGACGCTTTCCAGGGGCTTTCGCCGCCCGGCCTCCAGTTACTTTTTTCGGGCGGAGAGTTTTTTTAATGTGGCCAGCAAGGCGGAGGATTACCGGGAGTTTACGCCAAAGGAAATCTTTTACGCCCGCTATGGCGGGAAGTCTCTCCATGAGCAGTCCCATGGTGAAAGCTTTCTTTCCTATTTTCTGTCCTTCGAGGGACCGGGGCTTTATCTCATGGACGAGCCGGAGGCCGCCCTGTCGCCCCAGCGCCAGCTGACGCTGCTGATCCAGCTTGTAAAAATGGCGGAACATGGCTCTCAGTTCCTGATCGCCAGCCATTCGCCGATTCTCCTGGGGATTCCGGGCGCGCAGATTCTGTCCTTCGACGGCGGGCAGGTTCATGCGTGCGCCTACGAGGAGACGGAAAGCTATGAGATCACGGAAATGTTCATCAATCACCGGGAAGCCCTGCTGAACCGGCTGCTGGATGAGTAGGAAAAGGGCTTCCGCCTTCCGCATTTCTCATATTTATTCATTCTATATTGCATATTATTCATTTTTATCTGCATAAGCACCAAGAAAATCTCACGTATCATTTATAAATATGTATAAAATTCCGCTTGCAACTTGCCGGAAGATGATGTATATTTATGTTCAGCTGAATACGGGCGCCCGCCTGTCCTTTGGGGCCGGGCCCGCGCTTTTAATATTGAGGAGGAATCTGAAGATGAAAGAAAAAGTCGTACTCGCCTATTCCGGCGGACTGGACACCACAGCCATCATCCCGTGGCTGAAGGAACATTTTGATTATGAGGTAATCTGCTGCTGCATCGACTGCGGTCAGGGAAATGAGCTGGAAGGACTTGACGAGAGAGCCAAGCTGTCCGGCGCTTCCAAATTATATATCGAAGATCTGGTAGATGATTTTGCCGACAACTATATTATGCCCTGCGTGAAAGCAGACGCTGTATACGAAAACAAATATCTGCTGGGAACTTCCATGGCGCGTCCGGCCATTGCAAAGAAGCTGGTCGAAATCGCGAGAAAAGAAGGAGCTGTCGCTATCTGCCACGGCGCGACCGGAAAGGGCAACGACCAGATTCGTTTTGAGCTTGGCATCAAGGCCCTGGCTCCCGACATCAAGATAATCGCTCCCTGGAGAATGACAGACATCTGGACGATGCAGTCCCGCGAGGATGAGATCGCTTACTGCGAGAAGCACGGCATCCATCTTCCGTTCTCCACAGATTCCAGCTACAGCCGCGATCGCAATCTCTGGCACATCAGCCACGAGGGACTGGAGCTTGAGGATCCGTCCAATGAGCCGAATTACGAGCATCTCCTTGTATTAAGCGTAACGCCGGAGAAAGCTCCCGACGAGGGCGAGTATGTGACCATGACCTTTGAAAAGGGTGTTCCCACCTCCGTCAACGGCAAGAAAATGAAGGTTTCCGATATTATCCGCGAGCTGAACGTCCTGGGCGGAAAACACGGCATCGGAATCGTTGATATTGTGGAGAACCGTGTCGTAGGCATGAAGTCCCGCGGCGTATATGAGACGCCGGGCGGAACGATTCTGATGGAAGCTCACCGTCAGCTTGAGGAGCTCGTTCTGGATCGCGCTACCATGGAGACAAAGAAAGACCTGGGCAATAAGTTCGCCCAAATCGTATACGAAGGCAAGTGGTTCACCCCTCTGCGCGAAGCCATTCAGGCGTTTATGGATGTGACGCAGGAGTACGTGACCGGAGAAGTGAAGTTCAAGCTCTACAAGGGCAACATCATCAAAGCCGGAACCACCTCTCCTTACTCCCTGTACAACGAGTCTCTGGCTTCCTTCACCACAGGAGATCTCTATGATCATCACGACGCCGACGGCTTTATCACTTTGTTCGGACTGCCGCTGAAAGTCCGCGCCATGAAAATGGCTGAGGTAAAAGCCGCGCAGAAGGAAAACTAAGTACAGAAATATAGGACGAAAGCAAAGCGGCGCGCCGGGCAGATGCCCGGCGCGCCTTTTATCATTTCCATTTCTTCTGTCTATTTGTCTTCTATTGTTTTTTTCCAAACTTCCGGCTGATCTGTACAACGACGCCGCCAAGAGCAAGAAGTGCCAGAGCGTTAGGAATCACCATGAGGCCATTGAAGAAGTCGGCCAGTTCCCATACCAGATCTACCTTCAGCGTAGAGCCAACGATAATGAAAGCCACCACAATCACAGAATAGATTTTCACTGCCTTTTTTCCAAACAGATACCTGACGTTGATCTCTCCAAAGAAATGCCAGCCAAGGATTGTGGAAAAGGCAAAGAACAACAGACAGATCGCTACGAAAATATCTCCGAAGCTTCCGAAATTGCTGACAAAAGCCTCCTGTGTCAGGGCGATTCCTTCCTTCCCGGAA
Source organism: Candidatus Merdisoma merdipullorum (assembly GCA_018715645.1). GTDB lineage: Bacteria > Bacillota > Clostridia > Lachnospirales > Lachnospiraceae > Laedolimicola > Laedolimicola merdipullorum. The sequence goes on along the minus strand of DVLE01000058.1, from coordinate 44,797 downwards.
GACAGGGCGCCGGAGGTCAGAATCGAAAATACCGTCAGGTTCAGTATGATAAACGTATCGATGAACACACTGATCATAGCCGTCATTCCCTGCTCATGAGGATTCTTTGCCGCCGCCCGCGCATGTGCGTGAGGCGTGGAACCCATTCCGGCCTCGTTGGAAAAGAGACCTCTCGCCACGCCGTAACGAATAGCCTCCCGCACAGTGATTCCGACTGCTCCGCCGACAATGGCCTGCGGATTGAAGGCTCCCACAAAGATCATTTTGAGAGCTTCCGGAAGCGCCGCGATATTCATCACAATCAGAACCAGGCTTCCCAAGATATAGATTCCAGCCATAAAAGGCACCATTTTTTCTACCACCGGCGCAAGGCGCTTGGTTCCGCCCACAAAGATGAACAGCGCCAAAACCGCCAGTACAATCCCCACTGCCACCGGGGGAATCTGTATATTTCTTGAATCAAACACCTGAGAAAAGGCTGCTCCTATGGAATTGGACTGCACCATATTTCCCATAAATCCCAAAGCCAGGATAATGAACACGGCAAAGACTGCCGCCAGAACCTTTCCAAAGGTTCCTTTAAACGCCTGACGGATATAGTAGACCGGACCTCCCGTCACTTCTCCGTCCACCGTAGTCTTGTATTCCTGAGCCAGCACCGCCTCTCCATAGATAGTCGCCATTCCGAAAAAGGCGCTGAGCCACATCCAGAAGATAGCTCCCGGACCGCCTGATACCAAAGCTGTGGCCGCTCCTGTCAGGTTTCCCGTACCTACCTGCGCCGCTATAGCCGTAGCCAAAGACTGAAAGGGCGTCATTTCTCCATGCTCTCTTTTTTCTCCGTTCATTTTGAAATGGCCGAATACCAGCCGGAGCCCTTCGCCAAACTTTCTCACCTGAATAAACCTCAAACGAATCGTAAAATAAATTCCCGTTCCGCACAGGATGATCAGAAGTCCCAGACTCCACATCCATTCATTGATCGCTTTGATCACTTCCAACATTACTTTTCCCTCTTTTCGCATTTTATCATGTTATCTTCTGCCGCCTTCTAAGGCAATCCGCTCCGCTGATGCGTCTTCCGCTCTGTTTTCACCGCTCGGATGGCCTGAGGCGCAAAAAATAAGAGCCGATTAAAAATCAGCTCCTCCAAAGAGTAGAACATCTGCATTTTCAGCCCTGTCCTTTTGCCTGAGAGATAGACAGAAACGCTATGGGATTCCCCGCCGCGTTCTACTGCGTTACACCTTCGGCGCTCATCTACTGAGACTCTCCAGAGTTTGTCGTTTTTTATACGACGGGGAATATCATAACATACTTTACAACAGATAGCAATAGCTCAGATAACCTCTTTTGCGTACTCCTCTTTCACCTTTGTCTTACTCTCCCAGGTAAGCCTTTTTCACCTGATCGTTATCCAGCAGCTCTTTTGCGTTTCCCTCCAATACAATGCGTCCTGTCTCCAGTACATACCCTCTGTCCGCAATGGAAAGGGCTTTTTTCGCATTCTGCTCTACAAGAAGAACCGTCGTTCCGCTCTTGCTGACCTCCTGGATGATGTCGAAGATCTCATTCACAAAGATCGGGGAAAGTCCCATGGAAGGCTCATCCATAAGAAGAATCTTAGGGTGAGACATCAGGGCGCGTCCCATGGCAAGCATCTGCTGCTCTCCGCCCGATAAAGTTCCGGCTATCTGATTCTTGCGCTCTTCCAAACGCGGGAATCTCTTGTATACGCGGATCAGAGTTTCCTCTACTTCTTCCTTATCCTTTCTTGTAAACGCACCCAGCTTCAGATTGTCAAGAACAGAGAGCTGTGCGAACACACGCCGGCCCTCCGGCACATGAGCCATTCCCATAGAAACAATCTTGTGGGCGGGAATATGGGTGATGTCCTGCCCCTCAAAAAAGATCTGTCCCTTCTTCGGCGAAATCAGACCTGTAATCGTCTGCAGCGTCGTCGTCTTTCCGGCGCCGTTGGCTCCGATCAGCGCGATGATCTCCCCTTCATTTACCTCAAAGGAGACGCCTTTGATAGCCTGAATCACGCCATAAAACACTTCTATATCTTTGATTTCCAGCATTGCCATAGCTTCTCGTTCCTCCTATTCTCCAAGATAAGCCGCGATAACCTTCGGATCGTTCAGCACTGTTCCGGTTTCGCCCTCCGCCAGTATCTGTCCGAAATTCAATACGGTCAGCTTCTCGCAGATTCCGGATACCAGCTTCATATCATGCTCTATCAGAAGAATAGTCATATGGAACTTATCCCGCACAAAGCGGATCGTCTTCATCAGCTCCTGGGTCTCATTGGGGTTCATGCCCGCTGCCGGCTCATCCAGAAGCAAAAGCTTCGGCTCCGTCGCCAGAGCTCTTGCGATCTCCAGCTTTCTCTGCTGTCCATACGGGAGATTGGAAGCCTTGTAGTTCGCCTCCTTATCCAGATCGAAGACCTTCAGAAGCTCCATAGCCCGCTCGTTCATCTCTTTTTCCACTTTATAATACTTCGGCAGGCGCAGAATACCTGTCAGCGTGGAATAGGGATGGTGGTTATGTAAGCCCACCTTTACGTTATCCAGCACCGTCAGTTCATTGAACAGACGGATATTCTGAAAGGTACGGGCTATGCCGTGCCTGTTGATCTCAATGGTTTTCTTTCCGGTGATATTCTCACCATCCAGCATAATATAACCGTCCGTAGGCTTATATACTCCGGTCAGCAGATTGAAGATCGTGGTCTTCCCGGCTCCGTTAGGTCCAATCAGACCATAAAGTTCTCCCTGCTCAATCGTCAGATTGAAATCATCCACTGCGCGCAAGCCGCCAAAGGAGATTCCAAGATTTTTTACTTCCAGTAATGCCATCTTTCCTATGCCTCCTTCGTCTTCCTGCGTTCAAAGAACAGCTTGATGCGTTCCTGAATCTCCTGTCCGCCCGGACTGGAGGTAAAGATCATCGTTGCAATCAGAATTATCGCGTAGATCAGCATACGGTAATCGTTCAAGCCTCTCAAAAGCTCCGGCAAAAGCGTCAAAACCACAGCCGCAATCACAGAACCGCGAATATTGCCGATACCGCCCAATACCACAAAGACAAGAATCGTAATGGACATATTGTAGCCAAAATTCTTCGGCAAAGCTGTCAGCGTGGACAGGTTGTGGGCATAAAGCACTCCTGCCGTACCAGCCAATGCCGCGGAAACCGAAAAGGCCAGAAGCTTGTATTTGGTCACGCTGACTCCCACAGATTCCGCTGCAATACGGTTGTCACGGATAGCCATAATCGCACGGCCCGTTCGGGAATTAATCAGGTTGATGACGATAAACAAAGTAATCAGAATCAGGATGATTCCCCACAAAAACGTGGAATCATTGGGAGTGCCTGTGATTCCCTGGGCTCCTTTGATAATCACCTCTCCCTCGTCCTCAAGGCCAAGAGAAATCGTATCCTTTATGGAAACGTGAAAGCCCCTGCTGTCACGTCCCAGATAAATAACATTGACTACATTTTTAATAATCTCACCGAAAGCCAGCGTTACAATAGCCAGATAATCGCCCTTCAGACGCAGTACAGGGATACCTACCAAAATACCGAATAGGGCTGCGCAAAGTGTTCCTATCAGAAGTGCCAGCAAAAAGCGCAGCGGTCCAAAGGTGATTACTTCTTCAACACATTTGGAAAAAGTCGCTCCCGCGAAGGCTCCCACACACATAAAGCCCGCATGACCAAGGCTCAGCTCACCGGAAATACCTACCGTGAGATTCAGGGAAACCGCCAAAATCACATAAACGCAAAGCGGTACGAGAAGTCCTTCTATAAGACTCGACACCATACCGGCCCGCAGAAAAATTTCCACAATAATATATGCCACAATCACCATCCCGTAGGTGATGAGGTTGCTTCTGGTCGTCTTGCTGAAATTTCGTACTTTCATATCATCCACCTACACTTTCTCCTGTATCTGCTTGCCAAGAAGTCCCGTAGGCTTAACAAGCAGAACAATGATAAGAACTGCAAATACAATCGCATCCGAAAGCTGAGTGGAAATGTACGCGCGGCCAAGGATCTCTATAATACCGAGCAGAATTCCTCCTATAAACGCTCCTGGAATGGAACCGATTCCGCCAAATACCGCCGCCACAAAGGCCTTGATACCCGGCATAGAACCCGTATAAGGCGTCAGGGACGGATAAGAAGAACACAGAAGCACTCCGGCGATGGCTGCAAGCGCAGAACCAATGGCAAAAGTCAGGGCAATCGTCGAATTTACATTCACACCCATAAGCTGCGCCGCTCCGCTGTCCTCAGATACAGCCAGCATGGCACGTCCGGACTTGGAATATTTAATAAACAAAGAGAGGGCGATCATAATGATCACACAGGCAATTACCGTTACGATGGTCTCGCCGGAGATTACCAAAGCTCCATCCGCAAGCGTAATCGCCGGAACCGTCACAACAGATGTGAAAGACTTTGTGTTCGCTCCATAGATGAGCAAAGCCATATTCTGAAGAAAATAGCTGACTCCAATAGCCGTAATCAATACAGCCAGCTTTGAAGCCTGACGCAGCGGCTTATAAGCCACACGTTCTATCACAACTCCCAGCACCGTGCAGACTACCACGGAAATCAAAATGCCTATCACCGGCGGCAGTCCCATACCGGTTACTGTAGAGAACACTACAAAAGCTCCGACCATAATCACGTCTCCGTGAGCGAAGTTCAGCATTTTTGCAATACCGTACACCATGGTGTATCCCAGGGCGATAATCGCATATACGCTTCCCAGGCTGATTCCGTTCACCAGGTAGGATACAAATCCTATCATACATAACACCTCTTTATCCATTTAGTTCATCACAATTTTGCGATATATTATAGCACAGAACCAGTGTCCGCACAAGTGAAAATAGAAGCAAAAAGGCAAAGAGACCACAAAAGGCCCCTTTGCCTGAAATTTTATCTGCAATTAAAGCTCAACAGCTACGCCGTCCTGAATCTGTACTACCAGCGGAGCCTTATTCGGCTCGCCGTCCTCGCCCCAGGTGATGTCCTTTCCGGTCACGCCGCTGTAAGTTACGCTTGACATAGCCGTCATCATCGCGTCGCAAAGATCTGACACGCTCATAGACGGATCAGCGCCTGCAGCCTCAAGAGCCGCTTTGATTACATAGATGGAATCATAAGCGTCCGCTGCGAACTGGTTCGGCGTCTCGCCGTAAGCCGCCTCATAAGCGCTTACAAAGCTCTGTACCTGCTCATCCTCAGAAGATGCTACGAACGGAGCCAGATACATCAAATCCTCTGCAAGAGTGGTATCAAAGTTCTCCACTGCCAGGATACCGTCCATACCGTCGCATCCGAAGAATACCGGCTCATAGCCCTGGCTATTGCACTCTGCCAGCACCAGAGAAGCCTCTGTGTAGTAGAAAGGCATGAACAGAAGCTCAGCTCCTGCATCCTTCGCCTGCTGAACCTGCACGGAGAAGTCTGTATTGTTGCTGGAGTCAAAGGACGATACGCTTACGATCTCAAAGGGCTGATTCTCAGCTTCCTGAGCAAACGCCTCATAGATTCCGGAAGAATATACGTCAGAGCTATCGTAGATAATCGCTACGGTAGAAGCAAGTCCGTTCTCTCCGATGTACTTTGCGGACTCAACACCCTGGTTCGGGTCGGAGAAGCACATACGGTAAGCGTTCGGATACTGAATGCACTCTACAGCCGTTCCGGAAGGTGTAATCTGGAACATATTGTCTGCCTGTGTATTCTCTACGACTGCGACACAGGGAGTAGAGGTAACGGTTCCCATAAGAACCTGCATTCCCCAGTCCTTCAGAGTGTTGTATGCGTTTACAGCTCTCTCAGCGTCGTTCTCGTCATCCTGGAAATTATACTCTATCTGGTATCCGTTGATTCCGCCTGCCTCGTTAATCTCGTTAATTGCAATCTGAGCGCCGTTCTCTACAGCGATTCCGTATACGGCCGCGCTTCCGGTCGTAGGTCCGATGCCGCCAATCTTGAAGGTAGCCTCGCCGCTTCCTTCACTGTCTGAACTCTCAGATGTGGTGGTTTCTTCTGTGGTTGCGCTATCTGTCGCCGCGCTGTCATCGGATGAACTTCCGCATGCTGCCAGGGAAAGTGTCATTGCGCCAACCAGCAGTAAGCTTAATGCCTTTTTCATAATAGTTTCCTCCTTTATAAAAATTCCGATATATTTCTATATCGTTTCTTATCTTACTCCCACGAAAATAAATTTGTCAATTCTTTTTTTCAAAAACTGCATATTTTCGTATACGTATAAAAATAGTAACACTTCAGACAGAATGAGCAGTTTCATCCTGTCCGGACCGTTACCCCGAATGCATAAATATACCATTATTACACAGCGGCCTGTTCAGGACTTTCGGAACATTCCCGCCTCCAGAACCGTGACGGACCGGGGCTTAAGACAAATCCTGTCTCCTCCCTCCGGCAGCTTCTCTCCTTCAGGATAGAACTCTCCCGTCTCTCCCGCGCCGGTGCAGACCGCCAAACGCCAGGAATATCCTTCCGGCAGAGCAGGCAGTCCAAGCCACGCTTCTTCCCACCAGGGATTCATGGCCAGATAGACCAAATCATCCTCCGCCCTTTCACCGTCATAGCCTGCGTACAGGATGCCAAACGCCTTTGTATCCGAAGTCAGATTTCCATCCCAGGCATTTTCCTTATGACAGCTTATCTGCGGAAAGCCGCACATGGCAGCCGGAAGCTCCCGTGTAATCGCGGGATGTCTCTTTCTGAACGCGATCATAAACCGGAAGAACTGGAAAAGCTCCTGGTTTTTCCCAAGAAGTTCCCAGTCCAGCCAGGAGATCTCATTATCCTGGCAATAGGCGTTGTTATTGCCATACTGAGTATTTCCAAATTCGTCTCCGGCCAGGAACATAGGCGTTCCCCTGCTGCACATCAGAACGGCGCAGGCATTTTTCATCAGCCGGAGACGCAGACGGTTTACCTCAGGATCTTCCGTCTCTCCTTCCGCTCCGCAGTTCCAGCTCCGGTTATCGTTGCTTCCATCCGTATTGTTCCATCCGTTTGCTTCGTTGTGCTTCTCGTTATAGCTGTACAAATCTCTCAGCGTAAACCCGTCGTGACAGGTCAGAAAATTCACGGAAGAATTGTAGCCTCTGTATCCGCTTTTGTTTTCCGCGTAAAGATCCCAGGATCCTGTAATCCGGCTGGAAGCCTCCGGCGCCAGCCAGTATTCCCCCTTCAAGAAGCTGCGCAGCGTATCCCTGTATTTGCCGTTCCATTCCGCCCACCGCTTCCAGGCAGGAAAGCTCCCCACCTGATAAAGTCCGCCTGCATCCCAGGCTTCGGCAATGAGTTTCGTATTTCCCAGCAGCGGATCAAAGGCCAGTCTCTTTAAAAGAGGCGGATTGCTCATAGGAGAACCATCTTCGCTCCGTCCCAGAATGCTTGCCAGATCAAAGCGAAAGCCATCTACCCGGTACTGGCTTACCCAGTAACGCAGACATTCCACGATCAGCTCCTGGACAACCGGATGATTACAGTTCAGAGTATTGCCGCAGCCGCTGAAATTATAATAATACCCATCAGGAGTCAGCATATAATAAACCTGATTGTCAAAGCCCTTAAACGAGATAAAGGGACCATGTTCATTTCCTTCCGCAGTGTGGTTGAATACCACATCGAGGATCACTTCGATCCCGGCCAGATGAAGCTCCCGGATCAGCTCCTTCAGTTCTCTGCCTTCCCGGTTGTATTCTTCCGCCGCCGTGTAGCTGGTATTCGGAGCAAAGAAGCTGACCGTATTGTACCCCCAGTAATCCAGCAAAGTCCGGCCATCTACCTCCCGCTTTCCCATAGTCTCGTCAAACTCAAAGATCGGCATCAGCTCCACGGCTGTGATTCCAAGCTCCTTCAAATATGGGATCTTCTCCTTTAATCCAGCAAAGGTGCCAGGATGCTCCGTACCGGAGGAGGCATGTCTTGTAAAGCCCCTCACATGAAGCTCATAGATAATCAGATCGCTCATCTCATAGAAGGGATCCGGAGCGTCGCCCCAGTCAAAATTGTTCTTGACCACACGGGCATGATAAAGACCGTCCTTCTTCTGACTTTCTCCCCATACGCTCTGCCCTGTTACCGCTCTGGCATAAGGATCGAGAAGCACATGCTTTCTGTCAAAAAGCAGTCCCCTCTTTGTATCCCAGGGGCCATCAAGCCGGTAAGCATATTCAAATTCTTCTATATCAAGGCCAAAGACAATCATGGAATATACCTGGCCTATCCGGTAGTGATCAGGAAATTTCAAAGCCGCATAGGGTTCTTCCTCTCCCCGGTGATATAAAAGAAGCTCACAGGAGGAAGCCCCCTGTGAGTGCACAGTAAAACTGACAGCTCCTTCAAGGGCTGTCGCTCCATATACTTCATAAAGACCCGGACGCACCAAAAAACCCGACACGACATCCAAAGGTTTCAAAGCCTTATGTTCTTCCGCCATTATTTCTTCTCCTTAATACAGACCAGATTGCCGTTTACCGATAGCTGCCGGATGCTCCGAAGAAAGCTGGAGAGACGGCTGTAGCCGTAGTCCTTGATGTCGAAGGAAGGATGCTTTTTATGAATCTCCTCATATACCAGAGACAGATTTTCCACCTGACCTCCATTGTTCTTCACGAAAAGCAGGATCTCCTTTTCCAGCTTCTGCCTGTCAAGCTGTCCTTTGATTCCTACCGCGTAAGCGGAATCAATTCGGTACAGCGAAAGACGCGGACAGGTATCCTCCAGGAAAACCACCAGCTTCGTATACCCATAGTTACGCACATCGAAATCCGTGAACTTATCGTTCAGGCGGCTTCCGATCTCGCCCAGATAGGTGATTTTTCCTTTATTTTCATTGTCGTTGATGATAGAGATCACAGCTTCCTCAATCTGCGCGATAGGAGTCACTCCGCTTCCATGCTCCTCCTCCACAGCCTTGCCGCCTTTTCTGTGGGAATTTCCCGCCGCCGTCTCCGAAGCCGTCTCCACATCATTCACCTGTTTATTGATCAGATTCAAATGAATAAACTTATTGCATGCTTTTGTAAGAGCCATGGGCGTCTTGGACTCTCCCATACCAATCACATACATATTTTCTTCTCGAAGGCGCATGGCGAGACGGGTAAAATCACTGTCGCTGGTCACCAGGCAAAAGCCGTCCACTTTCCTGGAATAGAGAATATCCATCGCGTCGATAACCATAGCCATATCGGTCGCGTTTTTCCCGCTGGTATACGCAAACTGCTGCACCGGGGTGATGGAATTTTCAAGGAGTATCTCCTCCTTCCATCCGTTCGCCTTATTAGACCAATTACCGTAGATGCGGCGAAAAGACGCATACCCATAATTCTCAATCTCGTTGAATATGCTGGCCGCATATTTGGCGCTGATATTATCCGAGTCTATCAGAACCGCAAACTGTTTCTTGTCTTCTATCGTTTCCATTCTACCACTCACTTTCCCTGGCCGCTTACGGGAGCAGACGCTTTTTCCGGTTATTCATTTCCTATTCTTCCCGTCGTTTCTATCCGACAGGCTCGCCGGCCTTCCAGCTCTCGCTGGCCGGCACGTTAAAACTAATGCTGCTTCCGTCAGACGTTGCCACAACCGTTCCCTGCTCGTCTGTACGGAACACCTGGATCCCAAGCTCCCGGAGACGGTTCATCACCTCTGCGTGAGGATGCCCGTAGCTGTTGCCCTCCCCGCAGCTTATCACCACATACTCCGGATTCACCTGCTCCAGAAAAGCTTCCGTATTGGCTGTGCTGCTTCCATGATGAGCCGCCTTAAATACATCCGCAGACAAATCAATTCCGCTGCCAAGCATATCGTTCTCTGCGTCCTCCTCCGCGTCGCCTGTGAACAGAAAACGGTTTTCTCCATGCTCCAGCAAAATTCCCACGGAATAATCATTGGCATTGTCTCCATATTCCCCGCAGGGAGCCACAATGGTAAACGCAGCCTCTCCAAGCTGACAGACCGTCCCCACCTCAGGCAGGATGAGTTCATATCCCTTCTGATCCATAGCTGCAAGCACATCCTCATAGGTCTGTGTATCCTTCTCATAATCGGGCATGATCACTGTTCCGCAGTCGAAGGCCTCCAGCACTACGTCCAGACCTCCGATGTGATCCGCATCCGGGTGAGTGCCTATCACATAATCCAGGCTTTCGACACCCTGATATTCCAGATAGTCCCGGACCTCGTCTCCCCAGCTATTGTTCCCCGCGTCGATCAGCATCGCATTGTCCCCGCAGAGAATCAGTGTGGCGTCTCCCTGCCCTACGTCAAGAAAATGCACCTCCAGAGAGGAACCTTCCCTGTAAGCTTCCGCGGAAGCCACGGATAAGTCTCCCTCTCCCTGGCTGTCAAGCTGTCCGTACAACGGATACGCAGCAGCCAGACACAGAACCACCACAGCCGCAGCTAGGCTGCGTTTCTTCCGTCTTCTTCTTCGTGCCATCGTCTTTCACATATCCTTCTGTCTTTTATTTTACACGGGAGGGTGCCCCAAAAGGTCTTTGGGACACCCTCCTGCGTTTCTTTTTACCATTTGGGGCTATATCGTCCCCTGGTACACCGGCACTGCCGTCTACGCGAGCAGCTCGTCCGCAAGCTTTTCCATGGCTTCCCGATCCTCCGGCTTCATCGTGGAACGGATTGTCACCATCGTATCGCATACCTGCAGATTCTTCATTTCATCCAGATAGCCCTTCATCACGCGGCCTGCGGAGGGGGCCCAGGTTCCGTTCTCAATCAGGCCGACTTTCCGGTTCTGGAATGCCTTATACTTCAGATGCGTCAGGAAATCCTCCATGCAGAGGAAGACGCCGCCGTCATAGCTGGCAGCCGCAAGCACCAGCCTGTCGTAGCGATAAGCTTCCGCGATCACAAGGGCCATGTCGTCGCGGGCCAGATCATAGACCTTTACAGGAACATCCGTCTTACCGCGAAGAATCTCTGCCATCTCCTGCGCCGCCTTCATCGTATTGCCATGGATGGAAGCGGAAGCGATCACAATACCCGGCTCCTCCGGACGATAGCTGCTCCAGGTGTCGTAAAGTCCGATGTAATAGCCCAGATTTTCCTTCAGCACAGGTCCGTGAAGCGGGCAGATCATCGCAATGTCAAGCCCTGCAGCCTTCTTCAGAAGATTCTGCACCTGAACGCCGTACTTTCCTACGATATTGATAAAGTAACGTCTCGCCTCATTCGCCCATTCCTCGTCTGTATCCAGAGCGCCGAACTTTCCGAAGCCATCCGCCGAGAACAGGATCTTCTCAGAAGTCTCATAGGCCACCATTACCTCCGGCCAGTGTACCATAGGCGCCATCACAAACGCCAGCGTATGAGATCCAAGGCTTAAGGTGTCTCCCTCCTGTACGGTCACACAGCGGTCCGTCAGGTCCAGGTCAAAGAACTGGGGCAGGAATGCAAATACCTTCGGATTGCTCACCAGCTTCATCTCCGGATACTTCTCGGCTGCTTTCTGAATATTACCCGCATGATCAGGCTCCAGGTGGGAGATAATCAGATAATCCGGCTTTCTTCCGTTCAGAGCCTCCTCCAGGTTGGCAAGCCAGGCTTCCGTCGCGCGCGGATCCACGGTATCCATGATAGCCACCTTTTCATCCACGATAAGATAAGAATTGTAGGACACTCCGTTCGGAACCACATACTGGCTCTCAAACAAGTCGATGGTCTTATCGTCCGCTCCTATATAGTAGATAGATTCTGTTACTTTATTGTGCATGTCTGCTTTCCCTCCTGCATTATGTTGTTTATCAACTGTCCTATAAAATTGTACACAAGAATCGCTCCTGTGGCAAGTCTTCTTTCAAGAACATGAGAAAATACTGCCGGTTTCGGCGGATCAGCCGCGCAGCTCCCGCCCTACCACATACTGCATTGTAAGATAGCAGGCCAGGCCGCCGATGATATTCGTGACCGGCTCTGCCGCAAGCACTCCATAGATCCCCAGATTCCACAGATGCGGCAGAAGCAGAATCAGAGGAATACCAAGAATCACCTTGCGGAACAGAGAAAAGAATACCGCCTGCTTCGCCTTTCCAAGACTCACAAAAATATTCTGCCCCGCATACTGAAACGCCATAAATACAAAAAGTACAAAATGGATCCGAAGGGACAAAACTCCTGCCTCCAGGAGTTCCGGCTCCCCGTTGAACAGCCGGATAAGCTGACCGGGAAAGATCATCAGAATCAGCCAGGCCGCCGTCGCGAAGCCCAGCGACATCACCGTGACAAAACGGATGCCCTCTCTGACACGGTCATAAGCCTTCGCCCCATAGTTATATCCAAGCACCGGCTGCGCTCCCTGGGTAAAACCCTGAAGCGGCATCTGCACCACCTCGCGTATGGAATAGATCACCGTCATGGCTCCCACATAGAGATCCCCTCCGTAAAACTGCAGGGAGGCATTGCAGAATATCTGCACCAGACTGTTTGTCACGGACTGGGTAAAACCCGACAGGCCAAGAAAAAGAATTTGTTTCATAAGCCCTGGCTGCGGACGAAGGGCAAAAAGGCGCAGTCTCATAATTGCCCGCTTTCCCCGCAGAAAGCCTATCACCCAGACCGCCGACACCATCTGAGAGAGGATCGTAGCCAAAGCCGCTCCCTGGACTCCCCAGCCAAAACCATAGATAAAAATGGGATCCAGAATCAGATTCAAGAGGGCTCCTATCACGACGGTCAGCATCCCCGTCTTCGCAAAGCCCTGGGACTGGATAAAGGGATTCATGCCAAGGCCCAGCATCACGAACAGATTCCCGGCCAGGTACACTTCCAGGTAACCATCCGCATAGGCGATCGTCTGGGCGCTCGCCCCAAAAAGATACAGAAGCGGCGTCTTGAAAAGGTAACCTGCAGCCGTCAAAACAACGCCGAGACACACCAGCAGCACCAGAGAATTTCCCATAATTCGCTCCGACTTTTCCATGTTGCCCCGGCCTCTCTCGATGGAGCAAAGGGGCGCGCCGCCGCTGCCGCAGAGATTCGCAAAGGCATTAATAATCGTAATCAAAGGAAAGGCTACGCCTACCCCGGTCAGAGCCAGCCGGCCATCGCCTTCCATATGTCCCAGATACACTCTGTCTACGATATTGTAAAGCACATTCACAAGCTGCGCCATGATCATCGGCAGCGCAATCTTCAGTATGCTCCCCTTCATATCGCCCATTGTAAAATCATTTTTCCCCGCTGCTGTCTGTTCCATAACCGTCACTCCCCCTGAAAAAAATACGCTTTCGGACTTGATTATAATACGAAAAACCAAAATCCGAAAGCGGTATCTTTTTATTTTTCCTCTGCGGCTGTCGTTTCTATGGTTTCTACCGGACGGTCCAACACCTCCATAAACTCTTCTCCTGTGATAGTCTCCCTTTCATAAAGGAACTTCGCTATCTCATGAAGCTTCAGCATGTTGTCAGAGATGAGCTTTCTGGCCTTTTCATGCTCCGCCTTCACAAGCTCCACGACCTTCCTGTCAATCAGGGCCGCCGTCTCCGCCGAGCAGGCAAGGGAAGTGTCGCCGCCCAGATACTGGTTCGTCACAGTTTCCATGGCCACCATATCGAACTCCTCCGACATGCCAAAGCGGGTGATCATGGCTCTCGCAAGCTTGGTAGCCTGTTCGATGTCATTGGACGCGCCTGTGGTCACAGAATGGAACACCAGCTCCTCAGCCACACGGCCTCCTGTCAGCGTCGCGATCTTATTCTCGATCTCCTCCTTGGACATCAGATTGTGCTCGCCCTCGTCCACCTGCATGGTGTAGCCGAGCGCTCCCGAAGTACGGGGAATGATCGTAATCTTATGGACCGGAGCGGAGTGCGTCTGAAGGGCCGCCACCAGCGCATGTCCCACCTCATGATAAGCTACAATCAGCTTTTCCTTCGTGGAAAGCACCTTATTCTTCTTCTGATAGCCTGCGATAACGACCTCCACGCTCTCCTCCAGATCACTCTGGACCACATATTTCCGTCCCTGACGCACAGCCCGCAGGGCAGCCTCGTTGATCATATTGGCAAGCTCCGCGCCGGAAGCCCCTGCCGCTGCGCGGGCGATAGCGTTGAAGTCCACATTGTCGCCCAGCTTGATCTTCTTCGCGTGAACCTTCAGAATATCCTCGCGCCCCTTCAGATCCGGAAGCTCCACCGGAACTCTTCTGTCAAACCGTCCCGGACGAAGAAGCGCCGGATCCAGAGAATCAGGCCTGTTGGTCGCTGCCAGGATCATCACACCCTTGCGGCCGTCAAAGCCATCCATCTCCGTCAGAAGCTGGTTCAAGGTCTGTTCCCGCTCGTCGTTGCCGCCAAAGCCCGCGCCGTCACGCTTCTTTCCGATGGTATCTATCTCGTCGATGAACACGATACAAGGCGCTTTTTCATTGGCCTGCTGGAACAGATCACGTACCTTCGCGGCTCCCATACCCACGAACATCTCTACAAACTCAGAACCGGAGATAGAGAAGAACGGCACGTTTGCTTCTCCGGCCACAGCCTTCGCAAGCAGCGTCTTACCCGTTCCCGGAGGGCCTACCAGAAGGGCTCCCTTCGGCATCGAAGCTCCAATCTCAGCATATTTGCCCGGATTGTGAAGGAAGTCCACGATCTCTGTCAGGATTTCCTTTGCCTCATCCTCGCCCGCCACATCGGAAAACCGGATGCCCGTCGTGGATTCCACATAGATCTTCGCGTTGCTCTTTCCGAACGTCATGGCGTTGCCCATGGCTCCGCCCATCCTCTTGTTCAGGCTGCGCATCATAAGCTGGCCAATCACAATCAGGATAATAAAAGGCACCAGCGACATCAGAAGGGACATCCACGGAGACATCTGCTCCACAATCTCCGTCCCGTAATGCTCCACGCCTGCATTCTCAAGGCGGGTCAGCAAATCCGGATCATTGAAGATACCTGTCGTATAGTAACTTACCGGATCTCCCGTATCCGAAAAGATAATCCTGTTCTCTTCCTCGTCCAGCTCTACCTCTTTCACTTCCTTATTTTCCAGCATATCAAGAAAGGTATCGTATCCCACCTCATGAAGCGTCGGGGTAAGCATCCGCGGAAACACGAACATATTCAGCAGAATCAATATCAGTATGACAATCGTGTAATAGAATATAAATGGTTTTTTATTGTTTTTGACTTCTTTCATCCTTTTCTCCTGTCAGTTCCAGGCGGACAGTCCCGCAGACTGTCCGCCGGTATGAAAGAAGTCTAGCATTTTGCAAAACAATATTCAATAAAGGAATTCTAAACAAATATTAAAATTTTCTGCCGCTGAATAAGACAAAGAAACTGCTGCTTTCAGAACAGCGGTACAAAGATCTCCTGATCGTCTTCGTCTACGAACCGCACCCTTTCAATATCGTACTGCAGAGCGCTCCTGGCAGTTATAAGCTGTTCCTTGGCCTCCATAAGCTCCATGTCAAGCCCGCGTCCTTCAAGCATCTTTTTATAGCGGGCAGCGCCGGTCCTGTCTTTGGGTACGCCGTCGCCCTCCTCAAGCATCCTTGCGCAGTAGAACATCGCCCGGACCTGTCCGTTTTCCGCAGCCTGCTCAAGATAGGCAAAAGCCCTCTGTCCGCGGTTGTCGCTTTCTCCGGCATTCGTAAGCAGCAGTATGAGTCCTGCGTAAAGCTGAGAATAGGAATCCCCATCCTTTGCCGAGCTGCAGAAATATTCATAAGCCTTCTCTAAGTCCCGTTCCCAGCCATAGCTGCCGTCCCGGTAGACGATAGCCATCTTTTTCCGGGCGGCCCGGCCGCCTTTTTCCGCAGCGTCATTATACCAGGAAAGTCCTCTGACGATATGGGCCCTGCGGTCATCATATTTGAGCTTCTTTGCAAACGCCAGCTCCGTATCGGCTATCAGCGTCGCAGCCTTTATAAGCAGCGCGTTTTGCTCAGACGTAAAGATCAGATTCCGATTATTGATTTCATTGTAGCCGCTGCAAAGCTTATCTAATCTTTCCTGATCCCGGACTTCCAACAGAGCGGTCATGGTCTCTTTAAGCTTCTCATAAAGCTCTGCGACCTCCTGCTCCTGTTTCTGTTTCTCAGCCTCCCTGTCCTCCATAGCAGCCGCCGTAGGCCGCCCTCCGCCCGTAATCATCATAGGAGGGAATGTCTCCGTCAAATAAAGCCTCAAAGCCCTCATATTCGGGCCAGGGATGGGGCAGATAACGGAGCGCCTGCTCTTTTTGGCGGGGAGTCGCAGCCGGAGACCCGAATACCTTCTCAAATCCTATACATGCCTCCCCGGTGAGTCCGTCCTTATGCAATTTCCTTGCGAATTCAAGTTCCTCCTGTACCTGCTTTGCAGTATTTTTCCTAAATCGGTCCAGCAGCCCCATAACCTTCCTCCTTTATCTCTTATCCAGACGGCGCCTGCAAAGGCCCTGTCTGGATGGTTTTTCCTAACACAAGGATACTTCCCGAAAACAGGGCTGTCAAGGAAAAAACTTACAAGCCAGATTTACAAATTCTCCTGCCGGATGCTTTCTATGATATTCTCATGCTTCATTTTCCCTCTGGCGTAAAGCATAGTGGCAAACACGACTGCGAACACGCTGCACACGGCGATGGCAATGCCCGACAGAGGAATATAAAATTCCGTATCCATACTGGAAGACACCACGCGGTAAATCTGAAAGGTCACAAGCAGAGAGACCGGGATTCCCAAAAGCAGGGCCTTTGCTCCATAAAGCAGGCATTCAAAGCCCAGCATCCGCTTCATTTCCTTCGGCGTCATACCTACAGACGACAGCACTGCAAATTCCCTGCGCCGCAAAAGGAAAGCCGTGGAAATCGTGTTAAACACATTGGCCGCCGCAATCAGGGAAATCAGCGCAATAAATCCATAAGCAAACACATCCACTGTCAGAAGCATATTCCTTTCCACATGAATGCTCTGTCTTTCATCATATACAAAGACAGAGGACCGATCCCCATCGCGGTTTTTATCCGCCAGCTCCTGGATCCGCTCTGTGACGGCCTGATGCTCCTCCGCCTGCAGATAGAGCGTCCGGCGCGTCAGATATGCGTCCGCCTCATCCCCGACCAGATTGCGTAAATAGCTCTCCGGCATGAGAAGGTAAAGACCGGAGTAACCCGCCAGCAGATTCATTGGTCCCTTCTCGGCAAAGGCTTCTACCCGGATTTCCACGCTCCGCTGATATTCCTCCTCAGGGACATCATCCCCGGAGCCGCCCGCCTCTGCCGCCGCGGCTATCGCCTCGTTCCAGGCATCATAATCCGTGAGCAAAAGCGTGAGTTCCAGAGCTTCCCTTCTTAAAACTCCAAAACTTCGGTATCTTTCTGAAGCTGAGTCATACTTTTGTGTCTTATCGTAAGCTACGACGGAGGGCATATCTTCTTCTCCCGCAGAGATTCCCTCCTCTGCAAGCCATGCTTCATAATCTGCATCCCGCAGAATCAGGACGCCGCTGGACAGCCCTACCCGATTCCCGCCAGAAGAAGTGCCTCCCGCTTCAGAAGACTCCACATCCGCGGCTTCCGCCATCGGCATCTTCCTGGCTTCCTCTGATAAATCTTCCGGATTCACCAGAACGTCCGTATAAATCCAGGCCGTATCCAGTACCGCGTCGACGCCCTCCATTCCGGAAATCTCTCCTGCCAGTTTCTCCCCTTCCTCCTCAAGGTAGACCGAAACGTCATAGTCCGGCAAATCCCCTATATTAAATACGCTTCTGCGTATATAGGAGGAGAAAGAACTGGCCGAGATAAAGAGTACAATGCTGATAAACAGAGAAAAGATAGTAGTCCGGTATTGCTTCCTTTCCCTGGAAAAATGCTTGCCCGCAATCACAGCCGGGAGGCCGAAAATTCGATAGGAAAGCTTTCTGCGGATGCCGCCCTTCCGAAAGTACCGCCTGTTCTTTTCTTTTTTCCTTATATCCCTGGTCTGCCGGATCGCCTCCATCGGCGTAATCTCCGCCGCACGTCTTGCCGGGATCCATGCGGAAACCAGCACTGTCACAAGAGCCGTCAGGGCGGCGATAAGAACGGCGGGCCAGGACACATGGAGACTCATGACAACCGTATCGCTGTACATGAGATACTGAAAGTAGCTTCCTGTAAAATGAAGCGTCACACCGATGCCAAGAATTCCGGCTCCAATGCCAAGAGGAATCCCAACGGCGCCAAGAATCAAGGCCTCCCGGATCACCATGCCTCTAAGCTGTCTCGGCGTAGCTCCCACGGAGGCAAGAAGGCCAAACTGCTTCGTCCGGTCGCTGACCGAGATGGCAAAGGAGTTATAGACCAGCGAAATGCCGCCCGTCATGATGAGGGCAATCAGGATCGCCGCAAGACCATAAAGCATCTGCATATAAGGCCGGTTCTCGGAAGTCCCCAGATAGCGGAGAAGCCCTGAATTGTAAGTCCAGGAACAGTTCTCATAACCCTTACCGATCCATAGTTCATCGGAAAACCTGTAAATTTCAAAAGCATGCCGCGTCCGGTAAAAACAGGCATAGGCAGCATCCTTTGCCGGACTTTCATCCATGGCAGTCAGTCCATACAGAGCCGGATGACTGCTGCCGTTCATAAAAGCAGGCGACTGAATCAGTCCCACCACCGTGTATTCCCGTGTCTCCTTCGGAGCAAACTCCTCCAGGACACGGATTCCGCCTCCCGGATCATTTGCGTATATAAGCGGATTGTATTCTGACAGCAGCTCCCCATCGAACATTCTAGCGCCCAGGTCCAGAGACAGGGTGTCGCCGATTTCCACATCGAGAAGTCCCCAGTTCACCGCCCTGTCGGAAATGACGATCTCCTGACTGTTCTTTGGCATCCTTCCCTCTGTAAGCACGACAGGCATCATATCTGTAAATCCCTCGCCAAGTCCTGCCACATAGAGATACGGCGTATGGAAAGCGTCCAGCTCCTCCTCGTCAAGATCCGCGAACCTGGCATATCCAAGCTCCTGCCAGGCTGCATACTCTGTTACCTCCTCATTCTCCGACAGCTCCAAAAGCCCTTCCTTCGGAACCTGAAACGCCGCCCCGTACCAGTTGCCGTACTCCTCGATGGATACCTGGATCATATAGTGCTGAAGGCTGGAGATAAAGGTTGTGACGGCTGTAAGCATGGACGCCGCCAGCAGAATGCCGATGATGGTAACCAGAGTCCGCGTCCGGTTCTTTTTCAGCGTCTGAAAGGTTACGCGGGTAAATATATTTTTCATCGGCGAATCACCTCGTCTCTGGCGATTCTGCCGTCCTCGATAGAGATAATCCTGTCTGCCTGGAGAGCCAGGTTTTCATCGTGGGTGATCATGATCAGCGTCTGTCCGAACTTGCGGTTGGACAGTTTTAAAAGCTCCATTATCTCCTGGCTGTTCCTGGAATCAAGATTTCCGGTGGGTTCGTCGGCCAATACGAGCGCCGGAGCGTTCATAAGCGCCCGGCCTATGGACACCCTCTGCTGCTGCCCGCCGGAAAGCTGATTCGGAAGATACTTTCTGCGATCCGCAAGATCCAGGATAGCAAGCAATTCCTCCAGCCGTTCCTGATTTGCCGGACGTCCGTCCATCAGTACCGGAAGCGTGATGTTTTCCTCCACATCCAGTACCGGAATCAGATTGTAAAACTGGTAAATCATCCCCACCTCCCGCCTCCGGAAGATAGCAAGCTGCTCCTCGTTCTGTCCGTAAATGTCTTTTCCATCCAGATAGACTTTGCCGGACGTGGGACGATCCACTCCTCCCAAAATGTGAAGAAGGGTAGATTTTCCTGAACCAGAGGGGCCGATAATCGCCACAAACTCTCCCTGCTGAATATAAAAAGACACGTCGTCCAGCGCACGGACTTCGTTTTCTCCTGAACCGTAGACCTTAGATAAATGTTCCGCCTTTAATACCTCCATACTGCTCCTCTCCTCCGGACATAACCGGATTTTCAATACCTGGCGCTTCACGCCTTTCCTCCCGGCTGCATCCAGTCGCAGATAACCGGTTATCCACAGTATAACAGGAGCAGATGACGCTCCGGTGACTCAAAAATAACAATATTGTCACTTACACCGACGCTACACAATCCCTTTATAAAAGCGCAGAACAAACCGCGCTCCGCCCTCTGTCCGATTCTCCGCCCGAATCATCCCGTTCTCAGCATTTACAATCATACGAGCCAGCGCAAGGCCAATGCCTACGCCCAAACCGGAAGACTGCTTTCCTCTGTAGAACCGTTCAAACAGATGCGGAAGATCCTCCGGACTGAAGCCGGGGCCATCATCCTCAATGACAAATTCCGTATACAGATTATTTTCCTGCGTCCTTATCGTCAAGATTCCACCCTCGCCCATATGCTCCAGGCAATTTTTTATGATATTGCTCAAAGCTTCGGCGGTCCAGTCCGCATCGCCCGAAAAGCCCGCCTGTTCCTGAAGCTCAAGCTTTGCCTCCTGTCCGTGAATCTCCATAGGGATTCCAAAAGGGTTCAGGGCCGTGCGTACCAGCTCGGAAGCGTCCACTCTCCCAGTGGCAAACACTGCGGTTCCCGCATCGATCCGGGCAATTTTCAGCAAAGCCTCCACGAGCCAGACCGTACGCTCCAGAAGCTGACTGGCTTCATAGACGAGACGCCGCCGGTTTCTTTCATCCGTCTCGCCAGCCAGTCTCGCCAGAAGCAGATTCAGAGAAGTCAGCGGCGTGCGAAGCTGATGGGAAATATCCGCCAGAGAATCGCTTAAATATTCCTTCTCCTTCTGCAGCCTGGACGACTGTCCGGAAAGATGTGCGAGCATTTTCTGAAGCTCATTCGCGAGAATCGCCAGCTCTCCTTCCTGATACTGTGTCAGATCCAGAGAACGCTCGCCGTGAAGAAGCCTGTCCGCATCTAAAGCCAGCTTCTCCAGACGGCGATACCGTCTGCAGGTAAAAAGAATCCAAAATAAGATCAGCAGAATACTCAGAACTCCAAAAAATACGATACAGGCTCTTTCTTCCGGAAAAAGCGCAAGACCTGCCAGAACAGCCGCGGCCCAGAAGATCAAAGACAAAACCGTCTGTCTTGCAAATTCCCGATTTCGCAGATAACGCATAAGACCTCCTATTCTCCGAGCTTATAGCCAAGTCCCCGCACGGTGCGGATAATCGCAGGATTCTGCGGATCGGTCTCAATCTTTTCCCTGAGTCTTTTGATATAGACCGTCAGTGTATTGTCATTGACAAACTCTCCCGCCGCGTCCCAGATTTCCTCCAACAGCCTGCTGCGGGAAAGCACCATCCCCTTATGATTCAGAAAAACAAGGAGGAGCCGGTACTCCAGCGCCGTCAACATACAGTCCTGTCCGTTCTTTGTCACGGCAGCTCGCACCGTATCCACCCGCAAATCCCCGATTTCCAGCACTGCCTGGCTCTTTCCGCACCGGCGCAGGACACTTCGGATCCGCGACACCAGCTCGCGGGGGCGGAAGGGCTTACTCACATAATCCTCCGCGCCCAATTCCAGTCCTGTGACCACGCTGAATTCGTCGCCGGAAGCCGTCAGAAAGATGACGGGAATATCAGAGACCGCCTTCACCGCCGAGCAGACTGAAAACCCGTTGCCATTTCTTAAGGATACATCCAGGAGAAGCAGATCAAAATTCTCCTCCTCCACTGCCTCAAGCGCCTCCTTCTGCCCTTTCTCGGAACGGACCTGAAAGCCCTCCAGGCGAAGCAGCGCGCTTAAATTTTCTATGATGTCTCTGTCGTCTTCCACTAGCAGTATTTTTGACATTTTTCGTCCCTCCGTCCACTCCTCTGATTTGGAAAAGCGCCTTAAAAGTCATCTGTCCTTCGTACGACTTTTAAGACGCTCTCACCTCTTATACCAAACTATTTTTTCTCACGCCGTTTTCCCGTCATGGATTCCACCGTCAGCTTCAGCACGCGGGTACGGGGTACCACGGCTTCATTGTAGTGAAAACCCGCCGGGACCGGATAATGCTCCATCAAAATATCCAGAGCTGCCATTTTCTGTTCGTCAGGCACTTCCTCGACGACGCCGTAACCGATAACGCTCTCATAACACATGGTGCAGTTTCCCTTTTCCATGTCTGTGATAAGCATATGGCCGCAGTCCATCTCAAAGCAGACTTTATTGTTTTTTGCCAACAGTTCATATTTCATGCCTGTCTCGGCTCCATGAAAATACAGAATTACCTGTCCTCCATCCGCCGTCATTCCAAAATTCAGAGGAATCACATACGGATACTCCTCCCCCTGCATCGCAATCCGGCAGACATCGCATTTTTTCATGACTTCCAGAATTTCATCAAGATCTGTGATCTCTCTGTCACTTCTTCTCATGTGTTCTCATTTTCCTTTTTCTCTGGCTTCGACACTTTTCCCATAAGCATTACAAGAAGCGTCAGAATACCGATCACCACAAAGATTCCAACCATTCCCTTTAACATAATTTCCAGGGAAATGATAAAATCATTCATCATTGACGTGCACCTCCTACAGATAAGCAGCCACAAGGCTGATGACAAGACCTCCGGCGATAACGGAAGCAATCTGACCGGACACATTCGCTCCGATAGCATGCATCAGAATTACATTTGTCGGATCTTCTTTCATCGCCATTTTCTGTACTACACGGGCAGACATCGGAAACGCGGAGATTCCCGCAGCGCCGATCATGGGATTGATCTTTTTCTTGCGGAACAGGTTCAGGAATTTTGCCAGAAGCACGCCGCCGATACTGTCAAAGATAAAAGCGACAAGACCAAGCAGCATGATCAGAATCGTGTTCCAGTTTACAAACGCTTCCGCACGCATACTGAAAGAAATCGTAATTCCCAGAAGCAGCGTAATCAGATTTGCCAGCACATTCTGCGCCGTATCGGACAGATTGCCCAGAACGCCGCACTCGCGCAGCAGATTACCAAACATCAGGAAGCCTACCAGCGCCACAGACTGGGGCGACACAAGACCTACCAAAAAAGTAACGAGGATCGGGAATGCAATCTTCATCTTCTGAGAAACAGAGCCCGGTGTATAATCCATATGAATCTGACGCTCTTTCTTCGTGGTCACAAGCCGAATCGCAAAAGGCTGTACAACCGGCACAAGCGCCATATACGAGTAAGCCGCCACAGCAATCGGACCGACATAATTGGACTTCAGCACCTGCGATACCAGGATCGACGTCGGGCCATCGGCAGCGCCGATAATTCCGATAGAAGCCGCATCCTTCAGATCAAAGCCCAGCAGCACTGCCACGCAGATAGCAAAGAAAATACCGAACTGCGCGCCCGCTCCGAACAAGAACATAGACGGCATAGACAGAAGCGGTCCAAAGTCGATCATCGCTCCGATACCGATAAACAGCAGAATCGGAAGCGCCTCCGACGCTTCAATTCCCACATTGAACAACCACTCAATAATACCATTCACCACTCCGATGCCTTCCATCTCCTGGTTGATCACGCCAGAAAGCGGAAGATTCACCAGAATCGCTCCAAATCCCATTGGAAGCAGAAGCGCAGGCTCATAGTCCTTCTTGATTGCAAGATAAATCAGCAGGATTCCGACAAGATACATCACAGCCTGCTGCCAGGTGATGGACAAGAGCCCCTCCCATAGAAATTCCATTTCCTTTCCTCCTTATCGTCTACACAAATCGAGACTTCTGACAGCTTCGCCAAAAGTCTCTCTTTTTCTATCGAAAATGATAGCATATTTACTGTGCCGTGTCAATTCATTTGCGAACGGGATTTACACGCATGGAGCCCGTCCGCTGTATATCAGACACCCTCTCCGTCAAAAGCCGGAATAAAGCTCTCCTGTGCAGTCTCTCCCTCCTGAATAAACCCGTTTTCCACGCCAAGATCTACAGCGAAATCAACCAGTCTTTCATATTCCCGTCTCGTTACTTTCCGGTTCAGCTCCGGCCATCTCTCCATACCCGGAAGGGGAGTGTACTGATTCATAAGGCTGAGGTACACCTGATTTCCATAAGTTTCATACACATACTTTACCACGGCTTTTGCGTTTTTCAAATGACCAGGAAGAAGCAGATGCCGGACAATCACTCCCCGTTTCATCATCCCCTGCCTGTCAAATACAGCTTTGCCTCCTGTCTGCCGAACCATTTCCGCCAGAGCTGCCTGAGCCATCTGCGGATAATCCGGCGCATGGGAATATCGCTTCGCCGTCTCTGCCTCCATATACTTAAAATCCGTCAGATATATATCCACAATTCCTTCCAGCATTTGCAGTGTCTCCACCTTTTCATAACCGCTGCAGTTGTATACAACCGGAAGATCCAGTCCCAACTCTCTGGCCTTTTCCACAGCCCACACAATTTCAGGCGTGTAATGCGTCGGCGTCACCAGATTAATATTGGCCGCGCCCTTCTCCTCCAGCTCCAGGAAGATCTCCGCGAGCCGTTCCGGCGTAATCTCCTTTCCCGCCTCTCCCCGCGCAATCTCCCGGTTCTGGCAGTATACGCATCTCAGAGGACAGCCGCTAAAAAACACGGTTCCCGAACCCTTCTCTCCCGAAATACAGGGTTCCTCCCACATATGAAGCGCCGCCCTGGCACATTTTATCTTTGTTCCTGTCACTCCGCAAAAGCCCCTGTGACCGGCAGAGCGGTCGGCATGGCAGTTGCGGGGACATAAAGTACATGATGGCATAGTATGTTTCCTCGACTTTTTATTTCTTAATTCAATATTCCTATCTTCGCTATCTTGCGGATGATGGCTTATGGCACAGGGCGCACAAAAAGGACTGAACCAATTTCTACCCGCGCCGCATACGGGCGGCGACTAAACTGCAACAATTACCCGTGGAACGTCAACACATTTCTACCCGCGTCACCTCACGGGCGGCGACATAGCCGCCTTCATAGCTTCATCGCCCTTCCCCGATTTCTACCCGCGCCACCTCACGGGCGGCGACGGGAAACTGCTCGCTCTGGACGACTTCTCTCTGGATTTCTACCCGCGCCACCTCACGGGCGGCGACAGCAAAACTATACAAATATTCGTCCTAAATTTGTTAGTTCTGCACAATTTACTACCTCACATATCTTAATCATGTACAATTTTTGTAATAATTTTCAAAAATCTTTTTCTGAAACGCTCTCTTTTTCCTTTTCTTTAGGTGCGAATCGGTCTGGAATGCAATGTCTACTCATGGTTCGCACAGCTTTCTTACTATCACCCCTTTTTCCTTTAGTCACAAACATGAATTTTCTGGTCTTCATTTCTCTCAGCATCAGATTCTCAATATTTTTAAATATATCTTTGCGAAATTTTCATCAGAAAATCAAAGGTTCCTCCACTTTGACTCCTCTTTCTACCCCTACATGCTCTACCTTTGTTTCATGTTTATTGCCCAAGTAATAAAACCGAAGGCTATCCACATCTTCATCTATAATCTCAATCAATTTTGACTTCAGTACCAAAAACTGTGCAGTATCAATCACACACTCAAAAACAGAATTTTGAACACGGGTACCATAGTTAACACATTGCCTTGAGACTTTGCGAAGTCGGGACTTTCCTGCTGCCGTCTCTGTATTTACATCATATGTAATCAACACCAACATTTTTGCCTCCTGTATTTTACTTCCAAAAAAACGGTGGATATTCATCCAAGTCATCTCTCAAATGTCTTGCCAAAAGCATCGCCTGTATAAAAGGAATCATGCCCCACTCCACTTTCTCATTCAGATAAGGGTGCGTGATGATCTCCTTTTTCTTATTCTGCCATTCGGTAAGCAGTCTCTTTCTTGCATCGTCCGACAAGAGTACTGCTCCATCCTCTTTTGCCGTAAAATCTTTCGCCGTTACCATTTTTTTATTAATCATGGTCAGCACAAATCTGTCTGCCAGGACTGGCCGGAGTTCTTCCAACAGATCAAGCGCAAGCGATACCCTTCCCGGACGATCGGTATGCATAAATCCCACATAAGGATCAAGCCCAACAGTCTCCAAAGCTGCCGCAACCGAATTTGTAAGGAGTGTGTATACAAAAGACAGCATCGCATTCACATTATCCAAAGGCGGACGTCGGTTTCGGCCAGAAAAGGAAAAATCTTTTTTCTGCTGAAGGATAAGCTGATCAAATACGCCAAAGTAAACGCTTGCCGCCTCACCCTCATATCCTCTGAGCTGTTCCATAGACCGACTGTTGCGAACAGCACTTAAAGAATTCTGTAAGTATACCGAGGCCCTTTTCAGCCTGTCCACATCTACCTGCAGTCTATGATCCCGCGTCGCCCGTTCTAGTACCCAGCGCGAATTGTATATTTTTCCCAGAATGCAATTCCGGGCAATCCCAAGAGACGTATCTTCCTGTTCCGAAACCGCATACTGCCGCTTTCTGAGAAACACATTTCCCCGTGTTCCACCTGTCACTCTTGCGAGAAACTTCCCTTGTGGAGTCAGAAAGCACAGGTTTATATTTCTTCCAGCACAGCTGCCCATCAGCGCCGGACTGACGCCTCGATAGCCGAAAGAAACGATTTCCTCCAGATTGTGCAGAGGAATTCGCCCCAGCTCTTTTTCATTTTCCAGGATTACAACATTTTCTCCGTCCAAAGACAGATAAGAATCCGGGGAAGTCACATATAAAGTATTCAGCAGTTTTTTCATTCTGTATCTTCTCCGATTATCTTTTCTATATAGCGTTCCACAGGCAAAGTTTTTCCAAGCTTCGGCAAACATATATCGCGAAGGGAACAGGCATTGCAGCTTTTTGACCATTTCACTCTCGGCGTGTAATGTCTGTCATAAAGGCGATGCATCTCCTCAAATAACTTTCGGACCTGTGCTCTCAGTTCTGCAGTAAATACAACTTGTGTCCGCCTTCTCACTTCACCATAATAGACTGCACCTTCTTCTATCTGTGTCACCAACATTTCTTCCAGACACATAGCTTGTGCCGTAAGCTGCAGAATATCCATATCTGTATCCTTTGGACTTCCCTTCTTATACTCCACTGGATATACGCGGTACAGTCCTCTATGTTTATGCAGGGAAATCCCCTCCTCGGCCTTTTGAAATTCCACAATATCGCAGACACCACTGACACCCATGTTTCTGGAATAAACTGGCATTCCTCTGCTTATAATTACCTCATTTCTGCTTTCTGAATGGTATCCATCATGAGCCCTCTTATGAAACAATTCTCCCTGCACCGTATGTTCATTTTCCTGCCACTGCTGCTCTATATGAATAAGCGCCCACTGTCTCCGGCAAAAAGCAAAATGTTGAATTCCCGAAAGCATGAGGTAATCTTCTTCCCGATATGCCATCAGATCTTTCTCTGTACCTCCACCGTATCCGGAATCTGTTCTTCATGAATAGTCACTGTATAATCCTGATATTTTCTAGGATATACCACATTGTCTTTTTTCTTTACTTCTACCGCGTCAAACAACCTATACGCCGGACAGTCTCCCAGCTCTTTGCTGTGCTTAAATACAATCAGTTCACGAACTGCCATTTTCCCGCGGGCCGCTGAATGATCAATTTCAAACATATTGATAATGGCTTCCCACAAAAGTTCCAGATCGTCTTCTGTAAATCCTGTTACCTTTCTGGCAAGATTCGCAGAAATATATCCTTCCACACGATAAAGTCCATACGGAACGATATTTTTTCGTCCCATTTCCGTACTTTTCTTTTCTGCATCTGCTTCCGTTGTAATCGCCACACGGGTAATCGTAACTTCCTGGGTTATGATCGGATCAATACTCCGTGCAAAACCAAGCTGCACCGGTCCCCGAACCTGTCCGCAATTTAAAGCCGCCTTCACGAAAGTAGTCATAACTGCTCCAAATGTGCGGATGTCATAAAAGTTCTCACACATAAAATCACGAATCTTCTTATCAACATCCGGGGTACTCTTTTTCAATTCCTTGATTTTCTTTTCGTCTGTTCCCAAAGCCTGATATGCTTCATTATCGCTTCGGTTAAGCGGAACATTTTCCTTGATATAAATGCGGTAGCCTGGAGCATCTTCCTTCACTGTCTCCACGTAATTGCGGATCTTTCTCTTAAGACATACATCTGTTACAAGTCCATAGCCGCTTTCCGGATCAACACGCGGAAGATTGCCCGCATCCGGATCTCCGTTTGGATTTCCATTTTCCACATCAAACAAAACCACAAATTCATATCTGTTTTTAATTATCTCTGCCATTATTTCTGCTCCCCTTTCTCTTTCTTTTCATATCGTTTCTGCGTCTGATGATAATATCCCAAAATAAATGCTCCCTGCTCCTCCAGGGACAGTCTCTTTGGCCAGGTAGTTCCATCTTCCTGTATTTCCAGCTTATCCTCCAGTTCTGTGAGCATCTGTTCAAAATAAATCTGAGTCCCCTTGCTTTCCAGCTTACGAATATGGCTGTTTTTCAGCTTAAACAGGACAGGAAATACGACTCCGGGAGTCGCGCAGGCCGCATTAAAATACCGATCCTTAATAGTCGAGTTGATTCCTGGATTTGCCTTCTCCTGGATTTCTTCCAGCACTGCAAACTCCCTGCCCATGACATAAGCTGCATTTTTGCTGTTTTCATTTAAAGCCACAGTTAAAACCTCCCTTTCATAATTGGTATTTCGCAGGAGATAAGCCTTGACAATCGCCGCCTTTCCCCTGGTAATCTTATAGATACGCTGCTCGCTGTTATCCTGATCTGCCCGTATTCTTCCAAGTACTGTCTGATACAGGGCATTCGGGTACCGGCCGCCGGAGATAATTGCCTGATATACCTGGGCCGTCAGGCCAGACGCCGGCTTTTTCTCCTTCGCCTTTTGATTAACCGTCTCCTGCATCATTCTCCATGCGCCAAGATACGCAAAGCTGTCTGTGGCAGGACGGACAATCTCCATTCGATCGTAATGCTCTTTCAAATGCCTCAAAATGTTTCCAAAACTGTCCATATAGAAAAATCGTACTGCAATTCTGGCTGCATTTGGCGCAATTCCCAAAATATAAAAGTTTTGATCAAGGTTCAATTTATCCTGAACCGAATCTACATCAACCGCCCTGCCCAGCTCCAGATTTTTAAATACTCCCTGCACCGTCTCCTGGTTATCAGACACTGGCTCAGAAACAGCCGCAAACACATTCCGGCAGATTTCTTCTCCGTCCTCCGCCCAGTACACAACTGCCGTATCCCCGATATAAGACATTTTTCCCCTGTCTTTTAACAGGTAATTCAATGCGGTTGTATATGCATATACCGCATAATTTCCTACCGGAGCATTATAACTTTGTTCTTTTCCATACGACTCAAATGCCGGAGCATTGAAGGACACGAGGGCCGCGCCGCTGGACTGCGCTCCCTGCAATTCCTTAATATTGCTGTGAATCCGTGCAATCGAACTTCTTTCTCCTGTCACCAGGCAGATGCCTTCCGTTTCCTTTTCATCCTGAATATGGTATGTCTCCCAGGCAGCCTGCACTTCTCCGTCTTCCTGCACATAACGCCCTTTAAACCAAAATACCAGATTGGCTCTATCCATCATCTCATTCAAATACGATTGCAAGACCGGATTTACCAGCGCAAGCTCCGGTTTCCATGTCTCAAAATACGCCTTTACCGCTCTGGCTGCAGGGCTTTCCACATATTTCAAAACCTCCAGATGCTTTTCCTTCGCACATTCAAAACACTCTATCGCTCGCTCCGGTTTTCCTTTCGTGTCCACTCCCAGAAAATAACTTGTATTGTCGCAGAGAAAATTGGCGGCCACACCAGACGATCTGGTCAGCATCTGCGGAACACGGATTTCCTTTGGTATCCAGACAGTTTTCTTTCCTCGCTCATCCTTTTCCTTTAGAGGAACTACCCCTATGACTGTTCCATCCTCTGACAGTTCCAGGGCAAACGACACCTTTGCTTTACACCAGCCAGGGCTCTCTACTTCTCCCCTTTCCGCCAGCGTTTCATAATACCGGACTAACGACTGCAGAATCATCGAACCACCTCACATTTCCTCAAATCCAATACCCCGTCATTCAGTACGGCACGGAAAAACATGGGAGTAATATTTTCTGGATCTGTATAGTCCATATCATACAGCATATATCCCAAATCCCGTCTTTCTCCCATATACGCTGTGGCAACTGTATCCTCCTCATACAGTTCAAAATGAGCCGGGAATTCCCTGCATCCAAAATACGGCATATGATAACATGCCCCTTTCCGCAGCCGCCGCATGATGATGTCCTTAAATTTTCCTGGATTGTCTTCCTCTTTTGCCTTGTCCGTCATATCGAAGTGCGCTTCTATCACGTATTCCACATCCTGAAGAATCATAGACGCCCTCTGCACGATTTCATCCTTTGTGCAAAGGTATAACGGCTTTGTTCCCCCATTCATAACCGACATCACATTGCCTGCAGAAACTTTATTCTTCACTTCATTTCTGCGTACACTCGTAAACCGAATCGGTTTGCACACATAGATTCGATCAATTTTCCAGCGCATTCCCGGATGCCAATAAATGGCCTCCAAAAGTCCCCTGGCTGCCGATGGTGTTATGACATCATAAGAACAACGCTCCACCTTCATTTCCGGGCGTGTAAACAGGGCGAAATCCCCCCACACCCGGACCTTTACACCATGACCCATGTTACGCCTCCTTTCCTTTATCTACTTAAATTGAATTGTATTTGCTATAAGATACCCTTAATTGACAAGAGCAACATGTATCTTTCTCATAAAAACACTGCATCTCCCCGCGAAACATTCAGAAGAAGTCCCACATCCTCTCTGTACTGCTCTACGCCCCGCAGCCGATAAATATCCGGAAATAAATCTTCTATCAAACCCGCTCCCCTTAAATCTTCAAATAATCTGTCATAAACCTGAATGGAATATTGTCCCGCTTGTCTTATCAATTCCCGTGAGCTGCAGCCTGCCCGGAGCTGTTCTGCAATCTGTCGGGCCTCTGGCTCCTTATCCACCAAAATTGTTTTGGTTCGTTCTTCTATCAAATGGAACTGAGCAGAAACCGTTTCAAACGGAAAGCTGAAAGAACGGATTCCTTGCTCAAACTGTTCCACAATTTCTTTTGCATCCAGCTTCTCTCCCTTAAAACAATACAGACGCTCAAAATATTTATGAATCGCTTCTAGGGACGAAATATCTTCAAACTCCCGTGCAATCTGCTCCGCTACGGCAATCGGCAAACGCAGCTCTGCAGGAATCCCTGGGTTTTCTTTTGCGTCCATTGTGAAAACAATGGTCCTGCATTTTTCTTTTGGCAGCTTTCCCTCTCTGTTGCAGCGCCCAGCCGCCTGGATTACCGAATCGATCCCCGCCAATTCCCGATACACAGTCTGAAAATCCAAATCAACGCCGGCCTCTACCAGACTCGTCGCAATCAAGCGGCATGGCAGTCCTTCTTTCAGACGGGCGCGCACTTCCTTTAAAATACGTTTTCTGTGAACCGGGTACATCAATGTGGAAAGATGATAAACCCCTTCCCCCTTCAATCTCTGGTAAATTTTCTGAACACGTTCCCGGCTGTTAAGAATACACAGGACCTGTTCTTCCTTTTGAAGCCGTTCCGCCAGTTTTTCCTCAGAGAGCATACCTTCCCGTACGAAACTGGTTCTTTTGAAAAACTCATACTGCTCATTTACATCCGGGCAAAGCTCCCTGGACTGAATCCCTTTGGGAAAGAAAGGCGCAAGCGAGGGCTGCGTGGCCGTACAAAGCACAACCGTACAATGATAATTGCAAACCAGCTCACCGAGCGCCCGGATACATGGGAGCAAATACTTGGTCGGCAGCATCTGCGCTTCGTCGAGGATAATCACACTATTCGCAATATTGTGCAGCTTCCTGCACTTTGACGTACGATTGGAAAATAAAGATTCAAAAAACTGGACATTCGTCGTAACGACAATCGGACGTTCCCAATTCTCTGCCGCAAGCTGTTCTTTCCTAAACTCGTCCGGATCCTCAACAGCCACATTGCTGTGATCCTCAAGAACATTGTTTTTTCCCAAAATATCCTTAAATATTTCTGCGTTCTGTTCGATAATGGACACATACGGAATCGCATAAATCACGCGGTCCAAATTGTGTGTTTTCATTTGCTGCAGTGCAAAAGCCAAGGAAGCCACAGTTTTTCCGCCTCCTGTAGGAACTGTCAGTTGAAAAAGCCCCTGTTCTTCTTTTCCTTTATCAAGGCAGTTTTTCAAAATCGCTGTCCTGCGTCCATTTACCGTATCACTCTCCTGCTGCCGGAGCCAGGGCGCAATATAGTTCTGCAAACGCTCCAGCAAAATTTCTATATTGTCGTATCCGTTTCTTTCTATCGCGCCATTGGTCATAAAACGCTCCGTGTCAAGGCGATCCGCATCTATGAGACAGGAAAACAACATGCGGACGAAAAATGACACACTGAATCCGCCCTTTCCCAAAGGCTCCAACGGTACATTAGGAAGTTTAGGAACCGCAATCTCATCCCGAAAGGCACTGTAGTCCTCAACCTTCTTTTTCATCCTCCCAAAAAATGTAACAGCGTCATTTCCATCTGCTCCCGCATTTCCGCCGTCCTGCAACCCGCTGTGATGTCCTGCCACACAGTAAGCCGCCATAATATATCCTTTCGCACAAAGTTCCTTAGCTCCCGCTGTGGAATGATCCACCCGAAGCTTAGAACCCTGCAGACGCTTTCCAAACGCTTCCGAATACTTCCCAATATCATGTATAAGACCGGCCGCTTCTCCCCATTCTCTGCTGTTAAATTTCGAGGCAAATTCACCTGCCAGCCTGCTTGTCCCCTGGGCATGCTCCAATACTGTCTGTTCACGCCTTTTGTCCTCGCTGATATGCGCAAGGTATTTTTTTCTTCTGTTTTCTTTCTCCATTCCCCTTCTCCTTATACTCCGGAGCTGCTTTTATCAACCTTAAAACTATCATAACATATCTCAGAGGAAATTGTATATTTTTATAAAATTATATATAAATATTGAAATTATAAGATTATCTGTAAAAGGAAAGTGCCGCTCCTTCAGCAAATAACTACTGTTGGAACGACACTCCTTTTTTCATTCAAATGTTTCAGTTTTCAAAAGGTATTATCTGAGTACATTTCATTTGTATTAATATTCACTTCCTCACCGGCACCCGAATCACGGTCTTCAGCCGCTCCGGCTTACACCGTCTCACATCGCTCAGATAAATCTCATGGTGCCGTCTGGTCTCCGAATGGTCAGGAATCAATCCATTTTCTTCCATAAACTTATGCATAGCCTCCAAGGTGGCCGGCTCCTCGTCATAGGGACCGATGTGCATACACTGAACGCAGAGTCCTTCCTCCCAGGTCAGAAATTCCGCCCGCGAGAAATCCTGCTTCTTTTTCTGCTCTGCTTCCTGAAGCGCCCACGCGAAGTCTTCTTTCGTCACGAAATCAGGCAGGCGGATCATGGAAATCCACTGGAACAGATCCTTACGGCTATAATCGATACCCTTCCGGCCTTCCTGCCACCAGAGGCCTTCCAGCGGGGGAACTACATAGTCAAAATACCCTTCTATCTGATGATCTCCAAGCTTACTCATTTTGATCGTAAAGGCAAGTCCATACAGGATACCCATAGCCTCCTTGTAATCTCCGCCTTCCGCATTGGGATCTCCTTTGCCGCGCACCGCGACAAAGTTCATGGAAGGCACTGTTACCAGTCCCGGTTTGTTCTTTGGCAGGTAAAATTCCTTGTATTCCTTTTTGTAATCGAATGCCATGTTCCCCTCTCCTTATTCCGCACTCCTCCGCCTGCGTCTTGTCTTTGGTTCCGGATCCGGCAATGCTTCGCAGGTCGCCGTGACAAGTCTGGTCAGAAGTTCTCCGTCGTCTATTTCTTCCACCAAAAAGTAATTCCTGGCGCCTTCATAGGGCGGCTCCTCTGAAAGTCCTGGACAAACCGTTCTTCCAGCCTCCGTAATTTTGATAAACAGTGTATCGTCGCAGACGACGCCAAAGAATTTTCTCCCGCAGAACAATCCGTACTCTCCAAACATTTTCTTATACGTAACAGGACCGGCGTCCCGGAGCTGTTCCATTACATATTCCACAAATTCCCTGCTGGATGCCATGATACTCCTCCCCCTTTCTCAGAGCGGCCTTGCTTTGATAAAAGTATTCTAACAAAGAAAACGTGACATCTGTCTGTCATGTTCCCAGATGTTTTTTCCGGATATTATCGCCAAACTGCGCCAGTTCCCGCCGAAGCCAGGCAGGCTCCAAAAGCTCCGCTCCGCCTCCAAAGGAGGCGATCCAGCCAATAATCGTCTCCTTGTCAGCAAAATCAAATGCAAATAAGAGCGAACCGTCCGCCTGAACTGCGAAACTGTCCGCTCCATATTCCTCAATCAGCCTCCAGCGGTATTCCGGCGCAATCCGCGCCTTCACCTGATACGTGTGGGGAAACACCTTCTCCTGGGACAAATCCGGCAGCGGAGCCTCCCGCTTCTCAAAAAAGCCGCAAAGCTCCAGTCCGGTCATCCGGTTCAGCTTGAACAGGCGAAAATCCTCCCGCAGCCGGCACCAGGCCCACAGATACCAGCCGCCCCATTGAAAGACCAGATCATAGGGCTCCGCTACTCTGTCAGATTCTCCGGAGGGCGCGTGATAGGAAAAGGAAACCAGCCTGCTTTCTTCGATAGCCTGATGAATCCGCTCAATTTTAGGCGCAAGGGAAGCCTTATACCAGGAGGAAAGATCTATCAGGATATGCGGACCGCCAGACAACAGGCCGGGACTATCCGGCGCCAGCCTCTCCATAAGCTGTGCGTACCGTCTCGTGCCGCTTACGCTGTCCAGGCTCCGAAGCCCGGCAAGAATCGCCTGCATATCAGAGGAGGTAAGCAGCGTCCGATCTATCCGGTATCCCTCCATAATGGAGATACCGCCTCCCTTTCCCCTCGTCGTCACAACCGGAATCCCGGCCATACAGAGCCGTTCGATGTCCCTGTTGATAGTACGCCGGGAAACCTCAAATTTTTCCGCGAGATAAGGAGCCGTCACCCTGTTCCGGTGCAGCAGTATCGCCAAAATACCTATCATACGATCAAGCTTCATATTTTATCCCTCAAACTGACGCAGACCGCCTGCTGCTATACATGAATCACCTTATGCCCCGCCGCCTTCAAAAGCCGGTTCATGATCGCGGGACCGATAGGCGACTCCTCAAAGGATTCCGAATAAATGCAGTCCACGTCGGTTTCGTCAAAACGCCGCAGCACCTCAAAAAGATGCATTGCGATCTCCTCCTCATGCTTTCTGGCGCCCAGGCTCATGACGAGTCCTTCGGGATAGCAGGAGGCAGTCTCGTCTGTCGCAATGATCCCTGCCTTTTTCCCCTGGCTCATGGTTTCCCCGACCATGCGTCTTATCGCCTCCGTCACATCCTCTGTGCGTCCCTCCACGATGGTCAGATCCGCTTTCGGCGCATAATGACGGTATTTCATACCGGGAGCCTTGGGACGTATCCCGGAATCCGGCGCGATCATCGCCTTGTCTACTTCCACAGCCCCGATCTGCTCCTCCATCATCTCTTTTGTGACCGCGCCCGGCCGGAGAATCACAGGGGGATCCACGGTCATGTCCACAATCGTGGATTCCAGACCGATGACAGCCTGTCCCCCATCCAGAATCATCTCAATGCGGCCGGAGAGATCTTCCGCCACATGAGCCGCCGTCGTCGTGCTGGGCCGTCCTGACACGTTGGCGCTTGGAGCTGCCACAAAGCCGCCTGCAGCCTTGATAAAGGCCGCAGCGATCCTATCGCTTGGCATCCGTACGGCCACCGTGTCAAGTCCTCCTGTCGTCTCCCCCGGCACAAGCTCATTCTTATCAAAGATCATCGTAAGAGGCCCCGGCCAGAAAGCTTCCATAAGCTTTTCCGCCTTTTCCGGAACTGTCCGGGCGATCCGGTACAAGTCTTCCTTATCAGCAATATGTACAATCAGCGGGTTGTCCGAGGGACGCCCCTTAGCCGCGTATATCTTTTTTGAAGACTCCGGGTTCAGGGCGTCTCCTCCCAGTCCATATACCGTCTCCGTAGGGAAAGCCACAAGGCCCCCAGCCAGAATGATGCGTCCTGCCTCCGCTATGACTTTCTCGTCCGGCCTCTCATAATCCAACTTTTTTATCTGTGTCTCCATCGTTTATCCACCTTGTTCTCTGCAATCGAATAGAAAAAACCTTATCGCACAAAAATCAGGGACTTAAAGTCCCTGACAATATTCATTCTGATACAGCACCACTGTACCATCTTCCCTTGTTTTTTTCAAGTCTATTACCCGCTGGTTTGCGCTTCCCCGGTAAAGCAGGGACAGATCCCGTTCTTCTTCCAGATACGGTCCGTCCACCAGAAGATCCGCAAGTTCCAAAAGCTCCAGCACGGCTGGACGCTTCTTTCCGATCTCAAGAAGACGCTCATACGTATATCCGGAGTATACCATGAGATGCTTTCCGGCGGCCTTTACCGCCCGGCCAAGCGTACACAGGGCTTCCGGCTGACAAAAGGGTTCTCCTCCTGAAAACGTCACTCCGCTGGCAAGGGGATTGCTGCAGATCTCGTCCAAAAGCTGGTTCGGATCCGCCGTATATCCCGCCGCGAAATCGTGTGTCTGAGGATTGTGGCAGCCGGGACAGCGATGGGGACAGCCCTGTACAAATACCACATAGCGGATGCCCGGTCCGTCCACAATCGAATCCTGAACCGTACCGGACAGCCGCAGGACGGACGCCTCAAGCGAATCTGCCGTCCTCTTTTCTGTCTCAAAGTCCATGTTTTACCCTGTCACGCTCCTCCGCCCGCTTCGCGTTGTTGAAGCGATCCGTGGTCCCCACCAGATACCCGGTAATGCGGCGGATACGATCAAATTTTACGTTTTCTCCTACCATTCCGTTGTTCGGCAATACTCGTCCAATCATGTCTTTTCCTCCTTACTTCTTTCTCCACATTTTTCCTTGCATTTATTTTATATTTCTGCCTTTCTAATGAGTGGGATCCGCATACACGGGTGTATCCGGATACTTCCTTCGCAGTTCCCGAAGCTTCTCTACCGGAACCGCCTCACCTTCGCGCCTGCCGCAGCGGGGGCAGACCTCGTCGATAACGCCTGTGTAGCCGCAGACCGGGTCCCGATCCACAGGATGATTTACTGAACCATATCCCACGCCTGCTTCTTTCATACAGCGAATCACAGCCTCAAAAGCTTCCGGATTCTTGGACGTGTCTCCATCCAGTTCCACGTAACTGATATGGCCTGCATTGGTCAGCGCATGATAGGGCGCCTCCAAACGAATCTTGTCAAAGGCCCGTATCGGATAGTACACCGGGATATGGAACGAATTCGTGTAGTATTCCCGGTCGGTAATCCCCGGAATTTCTCCGAAGCGTTTCTTATCGATCCGTACAAACCGGCCGGACAGGCCCTCTGCCGGCGTCGCAAGCAGCGTAAAATTCAGTCCCGTTTCCTCAGACTTCTCATCCATCCGCTGCCGCATATGACCGATGATCTCAAGACCTAGCTTCTGGCTCTCCGGACTTTCCCCGTGATGTTTTCCCGTCAAAGCCACCAAGGTTTCCGCAAGTCCGATAAAGCCTACGCTTAAAGTTCCATGCTTCAATACCTCTGCCACCGAATCATCCACGTCCAGCTTGTCCGAATCCAGCCAGATTCCCTGACCCATCAGGAAGGGATAATTCCGCACCTTCTTTTTGCATTGAATCGCGAATCTGTGAAGAAGCTGGCGGCAGGCCAGATCGATGCATTTGTCAAGACTCTCATAAAAGGCTTTCACATCCCCCTGAGCCTTGATACCAAGCCTTGGAAGATTGATGGAGACAAAGCTTAGGTTTCCGCGTCCGCAGGTAACCTCCCTGCTAGGATCGTGATGATTTCCCATAACACGGGTGCGGCAGCCCATATAAGCTACCTCCGTATTGTAATCGCCCTTCTTGTAATACTGAAGGTTGAACGGAGCGTCCAGAAAGCTGAAATTCGGAAACAGACGCTTGGCTGAAGTCCGGACAGCCAGGCGGAACAGATCGTAATTGGGCTCTCCCGCATTATAATTAATGCCCTCTTTCACCTTGAAAATCTGGACTGGAAAGATCGGCGTCTCTCCGTTTCCAAGGCCCGCGTCCGTGGCCAGGAGCAGATTCCTGACAACCATGCGGCCCTCAGGAGAGCAGTCCGTTCCATAGTTGATAGAACTGAAGGGTACCTGAGCCCCCGCCCTGGAATTCATCGTATTCAGATTGTGAATCAGCGCTTCCATGGCCTGATAGGTCTCGCTCTCCGTCTCCTTCATCGCCATGTCCACCACACAGGCATGAGCCTTTCTGATGTCCTCCTGCAGAAGCAGTCTGTCACCGCAGAGGATCTCTCCTCCGGCTACCCACTCCTCCAGCTTTCTTCCGTATACGTCCGCCTCACCCATACGCACATCCGTTCCCATGGCGGTCTTCAGAGTGCTGACAAATTCCGAGGCCTTTTCCGGTTCCAGATCAAATTTCACACGGACATATTTCTCCATAGCCTTAAAATATTCCTTGCGGAAGGTACGGCGCACGCCGTCTGCCATGGCATAGTCAAAGTTCGGAACCGACTGGCCGCCGTGCATCTCATTCTGATTCGCCTGGATCGCGATACAGGCCAGCGCCGCGTAGCTTTTGATGGAATTGGGTTCCCGGATATAGCCGTGTCCCGTACAGAAGCCGTCCTTAAACAGCTTGATCAGATCAATCTGACAGCAGGTCTCCGTCAGCATGTAGAAATCCTTATCGTGAATATGAATATCTCCGTTGATATGAGCCGCGGCAATATCTTTGGGAAGAATATAATTGTCCACAAAGTAATTGGCTCCTTCTGAGCCATACTTAAGCATGGTCCCCATAGACGTATCCGCGTCGATATTGGCGTTCTCCCGCTTGATGTCCGCATCCGCCGCGCTGCTGAAGGTCAGCTCCTGGTAGATCTTCACCAGATCGGCCTCGGATTTACGCACCTTCGTATGCTCCGCCCGGTACAGAATGTAAGCCTTCGCAGTCTTGGCAAAGCCGCCCTTTATCAGCTTTTCCTCGACGATGTCCTGCACCTGCTCCACATGAGGCGTCTTATCCGCGGGAATCGCCCGGATAATCTCATCCACCAGTTCGCCAAACTGCAGCGGAGAGATCGCCTCTACCTGCGCCGCCTCGTTGGCCTTTCGGATTGCGTCGCGTATTTTCTGTGCGTCAAAAGGCACCGGAGTGCCATTGCGCTTCTTTATAATTTCGGGATAAACCGTAAGTTTCTTTTCTTCCATAAAAAACCTCCCCCGCAGTACAATATATAGTATTTCTTCTTTTCTCGCTATACTATATAAGGTATCACAGGG
Source organism: Candidatus Merdisoma merdipullorum (assembly GCA_018715645.1). GTDB lineage: Bacteria > Bacillota > Clostridia > Lachnospirales > Lachnospiraceae > Laedolimicola > Laedolimicola merdipullorum. The sequence continues at coordinate 5,343 of DVLE01000058.1, read as the reverse complement.
GAGTATAAAATGCAATAGTTATTTTCAGCGTGCCATTCGGTAGATTTCTTCCATATCTTTGCGTCCCAGCGCGCGCACGCCGCCGATGGTTCTCGTCTCCTGGAAGCTGCACTTATAAGCCAGTTCTTCAATCTGCTCATCGCTTACCTGCACGCCCAGTTCCGTGAGGCTGACAGGCATATGAATGGACCGGAAGAAGGCTTCCATGGCTTCGATTCCTTCCAGGGCTGTCCTTTCGGGATTCGCGTAGTCGTAAGGAACATTCAGCACGTCCACAGCAAGCTTTGCGAAGCGATCCACATCCGACTGGCAGACATAGCGCGCCCAGCTTCCCCACACGGCGGAAAGTCCCGCTCCATGGGCCACATCGAACATACCGCTCAGTTCATGCTCAAGCTGGTGGCAGGCCCAGTCGCCGTCGCGGCCGCAGCCTGTCAGTCCGTTATGAGAAAGACTTCCCGCCCACATAACTTCCGCTCTCGCGTCGTAATTCTCCGGATCCTTCAGCAAGACCTTCGCCGCGTGCATCACGGTTTTCAGCACGCTTTCCGCCAGATAATCGGTAAGCTCCGTATCTTTCTCATGGGAAAACCATCTCTCCAGCGTGTGCATCATAATGTCTACACAGCCGGACATGGTCTGGTATTCCGGCAAAGTATAGGTAAGCTCCGGATTCATAACCGCAAAACGGGGACGGCCAAGATCGCTGTTGCAGCCACGCTTCAGCCAGCCTTCTTCGTTGGTGATTACCGATGAATTGCTCATCTCGCTTCCCGTAGCGGCCAGCGTCAGCACGACGCCTACCGGAGCCGCAGCCTCAGGAAAGCTTTTCTTCAGATAGAAATCCCAGACGTCTCCGTCATACTTGACTCCATAAGCGATGGCCTTTGCAGAGTCGATGGCGCTTCCTCCGCCTACAGCCAGGATAAAGTCTACGCCTTCTTTTCTGCAAAGCTCAATTCCCTGACGAACCAGAGAGAGACGCGGATTGGGAACGACGCCCCCCAGCTCCACGTAGGCGATTCCGGCTTTCTCAAGAGAAGCACACACCCTGTCCTTAAGGCCGGAGCGTTTCACGCTTCCGCTTCCGTAATGGAGAAGAACCTTGCTGCCTCCCTGTTCTTTCACAAGAGCGCCCGTCTGTTCTTCCGTGTCCTTCCCAAAAACCACCTTGGTAGGCGTATAATACTGGAAATTTTTCATAAGTCTTTGCTCCTTTTCCTTTTTTTCTTATTATACTGAAAACAGGACAGGTACGCAAATATAAAAAGTGAAGCGAAAGGCGCCGGATCCCGGAATAATTCTCTATTCGTAACGCAAAGCCTCAATAGGATTCATTTTGGCGGCCTTGTTCGCCGGATAATATCCGAAAAACACGCCTATCAGGATAGAAAACGATACAGAAAAGATAATTCCGCCAATGGAAGGACTCGCCGCATAACCCAGAAGGTTCGTAGCCACTGCCGCAAGGATCAGTCCTAAAAGGATGCCGATAAAGCCTCCTGTGAGACAAATGACAATGGACTCCATAATAAACTGAAGCCGAATCGAACCATTGGTGGCTCCCAGGGCTTTGCGGGTTCCAATCTCGCGGGTACGCTCTGTGATAGATACCAGCATAATATTCATAACGCCGATACCTCCTACCAGGAGTGAAATGCCTGCAATAACGGATATGGCGATCGAAACCGTGGACAGCATCTCCGTCATAGAGGAAACCATGCTCTCCATACTGCTGGCAGTCACTTCAAAGCTGTCGTTGCTTCTGTAATAATTATTGTTGAACCAGGTTTCCAGTTCATCGCAGAGCGTCGTAGAATCCACTCCGGAGGCCGTCACAATCGTAAGCTGGGAATAGCCTGTGCTGGAATGATTCTGCTCCCTTGCAGTTTCAAGAGGCAGATATACTGTAGTCGTCACATCTTCTTCCGCTTCCGCAGAAAACCCGGAATCATCATATTCATAGACGCCTGCTATGGCATAGGTATAATAGCGGTTGCTGACATAAATAGAAATTTCACTGCCAATAGCTGCATTGTAATCGCCCTCAAACAGATTATCGGCCAGCTTATCCGATACCAGCGCTACCCGTTTCGCCTCATTCTGATCCCGTTCTGTCAGCGTCCTTCCCGCCAGAAGGGTCAGCTCCTCATTTTCCAGATAAGCTGTATTCACGCCGGTGATATTTACATTCGCGGTCAGACTGCCATCCTCCGCCGTACCGCTTCCTGCAGATTCACTTAACAGGATACCCGTAACAGAATCCGCAAAGACCGCCTCCATGGCATTCAGCATTTCATCCGTGATATAATCCTCGTCCGACATTTCGCTTCCCCTGGATATACCTGCGAACACCCTGCCGTCTGACGTAACCGTATCCTCCGTACTTTTCTGTGAAACGCCCAGAGTAATATTATTGACGCCCATCTCCTCCATGGAACTTGTCACCGAAGTACTGATCGAGTTGCCCACGCTCATAATCGCAATCACAGATGCGATTCCGATAATGATGCGCTGTGTTTCCTCCGCAAGCTCGTTGGAGTGGGTGATCAGGACAATCGTTTTTCCTTCCTCCTGGTTCAGCCGATGGAAAATATCCATAATCTTTCGCCCTGTCCTGGAATCCAAGGCTCCGGTGGGTTCATCCGCCAAAATGATCGAGGGATTATTCGTCATGGCCCGCGCAATGGAAACCCTCTGCTTCTGGCCTCCGGAGAGTTCGTCGGGCTTATGACTCATCCGGTCCTGCATTCCCACCATCTCCAGATAATGCTTTGCCCGCTCCTGCCTCTCCTTTTTTCCTACTCCCGCATACATCATCGGAAGCTCCACATTCCTCAGAGCGGATGTGCGGCTGATCAGATTATAGGTCTGAAACACAAATCCTATTTTCTGATTGCGGATGCCTGACAGCTCCTTATCTTTTGCCTTTGACACATCGACTCCATCTAATATATAGCCGCCTTCCGTGGGACGATCCAGCACGCCGATAATATTCATGAGGGTCGTTTTGCCGGATCCGGAAGCTCCGACAATAGATACAAACTCACCTTCTCTTACGTTCAGATTGACGCCATGCAGAATTTCCAGTTCGTTCGGCTGTCCAATATAAAACCGTTTAATAATATTGTGGAGTTCTATGATTGTTCTGTCTTTCATACGCCTGCCTCCTAAAAGCCGCCCATTCCGCCTCCTCCGCCGGAGGGGCCGCCGCCGGAGGGCATTCCGCCTCCTCCGCCCATATCTCCGCCGAAATCAAAGGTCACAGCTTCTTCCCCATCCGAAGCGTTCTCTGTTCCTGAACCGCTTTGTACCAGGGGCGTACTCAGATAAACAGTCATTCCCTCAGAGATCTCGTCGCTGCTGACTTCAATGTAATAGTCCGTTTCAATGCCCGTTTCCACTGTAACTTCTTTTCTCTCTCCATTGTCATCCACATAAATGACGCTTTCTCCGGCTTCATTGGTCTGAACGCAGTCATAGGGAACGGCCAGAGTATCCTTGCTTTCCTCCAGCGCTATACTTACAGAAGCCGTCATACCGGAACGCAGCTTATCCTGCGGTTCATTGATAGTAATCTGAACTTCATAAGAGGCTGTGCCGCTGGCTGAACCCATGGTCTGTCCGCTTGTTCCCACGGCGGCCACATAGGTAACCTCTCCCTCCAGCTCCTCATCGCCAAGGGAATCTGTCACGATATAGGCCGTCTGGCCTTCCTCAATATCCACCACATCGTATTCATCCACCGTAGCTTCGACGATAAAGTTATGAACATCCTGAATCTCATAGATAGTTCCCCCGGTGAATACACCTCCCGCTTCCACATTCAGCTCCGTAATGGTCCCTGACATAGCCGCATATACCGTACAATCCTCAAGCTGTTCCTCATAGCTTTCAATTTGATTGAGGGCGTCATCCTCTGTCACGAGCTGCTCCTGAAGCTGCGCCTGCTCGTAGGTTTCCTGAGCCTGCTCGATGGTGCTGTCGTACTGTTCCTGCACGCTTTCTTTCTGAGACTGCGCCTGCTCGTAAGCGCTGTAGGCCGAAGATGTATTCGCCTGGGCCTGCTGGTAGGCTGTCTGCGCGTCGCTTATGGCTTTTTCTGCCGTTTCATAAGCAGACTTAGCGGACGTATAAGTCTCGTAAGCCGCGCTGCAGCTATCCGGAATGGCTGTAACAGAACTCAGATAGCTTTCCAAATCAAGAATCTGGTATCCTCCGGAGGACGCGGCGTTTCCGGAATCCTCTGTTCCTCCTGATCCCGCCGTATCTTCTGCCGTCCCTGTACTTCCGGTGCCTGTATCTTCAGGATTTTCCGTACTCTCCCCAGAAGTTCCGGAGGAAGTCCGCAGTTCTTCTTCCAACGCGGATTTCAGCGCGCTGGCCGCGCTGTCGTAGGCACTTTTCAGTTCCTCTACAGCATACTGGCTCTCTACTTCGTTAAGCGCGTTCAACGCTTCTTCTTCCGCGCTCACTGCCTCCTCATAGGCGATTTTGTACGCGTCTCTTGTTGCGCGTGCCTCTTCCAGAGAATTCTCAGCGTCCTCGACAGTCTCTGTGTACTCTGTCTCATAATTGTCCAAAGCGTCAAGCTGCTGATTTACAGAATAATTATTTCTGGCGTCCGCCAGGGCGCTTTCAATATCAGAGGAGTCAAAGGTGCAGATAATATCGCCTTCCTGAACCTCGTCCCCAAGCTCCACGAAGACTTCCGTAACCTCGATGTTTTCCAGGGTCGTGGTTCCTGACTTTCCCTCCGCTGTGGCAAGGGTTCCCGTCACGCCAATGGAGTTGCTCAAATCCATTCGTTCGACAGTCGCAGTCTCCACCGTCATTACCGGTTCCTGCTGCGGACGTCGGCTCCTGTTCTGCCATACTGCCGCCGCAACGATCGCCGCTATCAAAAGCAATGTCAAAAAAACCGTCAGTATCCTATGCCTTCTTATCATACCGCCAATTCTTCTGCCGATTCCCTTCAGGATTTTCCCCAATCGTTTTACCTTTGTGTCTCCGTCCTCCATATTCCCGCTGTATTTATCCACAGCTTCCTGAAATTCCTCCGGCTGATCCTTGTGCTTCCTTTTTCCTGATTCCCACAGCTTCACGTACCAATCCTCCTCATTTCTCAGTTCTGACAAAGATTTAACCCGGCCTGCGCCACAGGGCACGGACCAGGCTTTGTCCTTCCATTTATTTCTATTTATAAATTATATACCCATAATTGACAAGGGCATACTCGCCTCCAGCGGCCTGATTTCGGTCTTTTCCGCGTCATCGTCAATCGGCGTACGTCCAGTACGCCTCATTCCGTTTCCTTGAAAAGACCGAAATCAGGCCTACTGG
>DVLE01000057.1 GCA_018715645.1 Candidatus Merdisoma merdipullorum | reverse complement strand
TGATACAGCAAGCTGTAATCTAATTCCTCCAATTCGTGGCTGAGCAGTCGGACAGAGTCATCATCAGGAACCAAACCTTCTAAATTTAATGGCAAAACCAGTTGATAAGGCTCGCCGAATTCGGTATAATTCTTATGGTATATTTGGTTACTGGTCATATCTAATTATACCATGGATTGCGGACTCTTCGGAGTCCGTTTTCTATTTTTAAACATAAAAGTGGAGCTGCTGCTCCAGTAGATGATTTATCTACTTTTGCAACAGCCCCTATTGCTTTTAAGCTTCTAATGCCTTATAGCTTTTTGACAAAAAGATGATATATAAGATTCCTGCGATCAGAGACAGGACCGCAGAAATAATTCCGCCCAAAACGGCAAACACAATTCCAACGAACGGAATAAGTTCCAGAACAGCAAGAATGATGGCAATCACATAGCATACCAGATTGACTTTCCATGCCAGCCGTCCTTTATCCGCAATTTCTGAGTACTGCAGGGTATCCAATACATCTGCCACTGACAAACATACTGCCCGGATAATGAAAAGAGCCAGAATATTGTTTATAATAATAGCTATTACAGTACCGCCGATGAAACTGCCTATCATGCTGACAATAAGCTGTACGATTCTGAGTGTAAACGCTGTCTTGCATCCCTCAATGTCTTTCCCTGCATTGTTTAATCCAATCAAAGAAATAATCAGGAATACCAGAGAACCAATCACTCCAATGATTCCAATGAAAGGAATGATGGCGACTACAGAGCAGATGATAACACCAACCTCTGCTATAAACATATTTTTGAGTCCGGAAGCTGCGTTTTGATAAATTTGCATTCTAGTTCCCCCTAAAAGATTTTTTGTTAAGTTCTATTATACTCCTTATCTCTAAATATGCAATGGAAGCCGTTCTTTCATTTTCCTCGTATTATGTTTTGACAACGATTGGCACCTATAGTACAATTCTATACGAATTATCAAATTCTTTGAGAAACTGAACTCATATAAATCACAGAAAAATAAAGGTGTCTGAACGTGAAAAAACTAGCTTTAAACGATGAAATTTTGCTGCAAATCGACAAGCCGGCGCGGTATCTTGGCAATGAGATCAACGCGGTCATGAAGGATCCGGAGAAGGTGGCGCTTCGCGTAGCCGCTTGCTTTCCTGATGTTTACGAAATCGGAATGTCCCATCTTGGGATTCAAATCCTCTATGATATGTTCAATCAAAGGGAGGACGTCTGGTGCGAAAGAGTATATTCGCCCTGGGTGGATCTGGACAAAATCATGCGGGAGAGAAATATTCCGCTGTTTGCTCTGGAATCTCAGGATCCCGTGAGAGATTTTGATTTTCTTGGAATTACCCTTCAATATGAAATGTGTTATACGAACATTCTTCAGATCCTGGAACTGAGCGGGATTCCACTTTGCGCCGCAGACCGGACCTGGGAGGATCCGATTGTTATCGGCGGCGGTCCCTGCGCTTCAAATCCGGAGCCTCTGGCGGAATTTTTTGATCTGTTCTATATGGGAGAAGGGGAAACTTCTTATTTTGCTCTGTTCGACGCATATAAGGAGGTGCGGGAAAAGAATGGCAGTCGGCAGGAATTCCTGGAGAGAGCGGCCGGGATCCCTGGCATCTATGTGCCTTCCTTTTATGAAATCACTTATCACGAGGACGGAACCCTGGCTTCTATGGAGCCTGTGAATCCCCATGCGCCCCGGAAAGTGGAAAAACAGGTAGTCACCGACCTTACTCACACCTACTATCCCAAAAAGCCGCTGGTCCCCTTTATCAAGGTCACCCAGGACCGGGTTGTTCTGGAGATTCAGCGCGGATGTATTCGCGGCTGCCGCTTCTGTCAGGCAGGTATGCTGTATCGTCCCACCAGAGAGCGTTCTCTGGATATGCTGAAGGAGGCTGCTCTGGATATGCTGAAAAGCACGGGCCATGAGGAGATCTCTCTTAGCTCCTTAAGTTCCAGCGATTACTCTCAGCTTCAGGAGCTGGTGACGTTTCTTATTGATACCTTTGGAAATAAGGGAGTGAATATCTCTCTGCCTTCCCTTCGTATCGACGCCTTTTCCCTTGACGTCATGAGCAAGGTGCAGGACGTGCGCAAAAGCAGTCTGACCTTTGCGCCGGAGGCAGGCTCCCAGCGCCTCAGGGACGTAATCAATAAAGGATTGACGGAAGAAGTGATCCTGTCCGGCGCAGGCCAGGCCTTCGAGGGCGGCTGGAATAAGGTAAAGCTGTATTTCATGCTGGGCCTTCCTACGGAAACGGAGGAGGATCAGAAGGGAATCGCTCATCTTGCCGAGCAGATTGCCCGCCGTTATTATGAGATTCCAAAGGATCAGCGCAATGGAAAATGTCAGATCACGGTCAGCACTTCCTTCTTTGTGCCAAAGCCTTTTACGCCCTTCCAGTGGGCGCGCATGTGTACGAAAGAGGAATTTCTGGAAAAGGCCCATGTGGTGAATACGGAAATCAAAGCGCAGCTCAACCGCAAGAGCATCAAATATAACTGGCACGAGGCAGATCTTACTGTGCTGGAAGGAATTTTTGCCCGCGGAGACCGGAGAGTGGCAAAAGCTTTGCGTCTGGCTTATGAAAAGGGCTGTCTGTTTGATTCCTGGACCGAGCATTTCAAGAATGATCTCTGGGAGGAGGCTTTTGATGAAGCCGGAATCGATCCCTCCTTCTATACGACGCGTCAGAGAAAGAGCGACGAGCTTTTCCCCTGGGATTTTATCGACATCGGCGTAACCAAAAAATTCCTGCTGCGTGAATGGGAGAGAGCGCATGAGGAAGTCGTGACGCCCAACTGCCGGACGCAGTGTCAGGGCTGCGGCGCGGCCCGCTACCAGACCGGCGTATGCCCCGGAGCCGGAAGCCGCGAATCTGTACAGGAAGGAGGGACGCAGGCATGAAAATCCGTATCAAATTCCGCAAATACGGGATTATGAAATTCATTGGTCATCTGGATCTTATGCGGTATTTCCAAAAGGCCATGCGCAGAGCCGATATAGACATCTGCTATTCCAGCGGCTTCAGTCCGCATATGATCATGTCCTTTGCGTCGCCTCTGGGCGTGGGACTGACCAGCGATGGAGAATATCTGGATATTGAGATTGGAAACGAACTGTCTTCCGCATCGGCGGTTCAGCGCCTGAACAGCGTGATGGCGGAGGGAGTGGAGGTCTTGTCTTTCCGCAGAATTCCGGAGGAAAAGGCCTCGAACGCCATGGCTCTTGTGGCTGCGGCCGATTATGAGATTCGTTTTCGGGATGCTTCGATTCTCCCGGAAGATCTGGCGTCAGCCTGGGAGTCTTTTTGCGGTCAGGACACGATCTCGGTCATAAAAAAGACTAAAAAGGGAGAAAGAGAGCTTGATCTGAAACCTTTGATTTACGAAGGAACCTGCAAAAAGGAACCGGATGGAGGAGACTGTATCTTCCTGCGTCTGTCAGCAGGAAGCGCCGATAATGTAAAGCCGGAACTTGTCATGGAAGCCTTTTTTGCCTTTCTTCATATCGCTTTGCCGGAGTTCGCGCTTTTCATCCACAGAAAAGAGCTTTACGCGGACACGGGGAGAGAAGGGGAGAAGCGCTTTGTAAGCCTGGAATCTCTGGGAGAGGAGTTTTAGTTATGGAGGAGCAGGGGACCTATCTCGTAACCCGTCTTTTGGTCCGGGGAAAAGAAAGAATTGTCAGCGCCTTTTATGAGAACGGACGCGCGTCAGAACTTTCCTGTATGTCCTCTGGCGAGCAGACTTTGCTTGGAAATATCTACGTGGGCAAGGTGAAAAATATCCTTTCCAACATCAGCGCCGCCTTTATCGAGATTGCCGGAGGCGTGCTTTGTTATTATTCTTTGGCGGAGAACAAAGCTCCTCTCTACACATCGGAGAAGAAAAAACCGGGACTTATGCCTGGGGATGAGCTTTTGGTCCAGGTCAGCCGAGAAGCCGTCAAGACAAAGGCGCCCACCGTTACCTGCAACCTGAACTTTGCAGGAAAATATCTGGTACTCACTACGCAGAACAAGAGCCTTGGCATTTCCTCCAAGCTGGATCAGGCGGAGCGTCAGCGCCTTCGCCAGATCGCGGAACCTTTTTTGCAGGAAGATTTCGGGATCATCGTCCGTACCAACGCGGCGGGAGCCGGAGAGGAAGAACTGAGAGAAGAACTGGCACGCCTGACTGCCCTTGTACGGCGGACACTGGAAACCGGACGGAACCAGACGTGCTTTTCTCTTGTATACCGGGAACCTTCCGCTTACGCGGCCAGAATCCGGAGCCTGCCCAAAAACCGTTTTACCAGGATTGTGACGGATGACGCCGGGATTTACGACGAGCTTGACGCTTATCTGAAAGCGCATCAGCCGGAGGATCGGAAGAAACTGCAGCTTTATGAGCAGGAAGCGCCCTCCCTGAACAGCCTTTACGGGCTTGCAGGAGCGCTGGAGGACGCTCTGCGGGAGCGGGTATGGCTGAAATCCGGCGGCTATCTGGTGATTCAGCCTACAGAAGCCCTTACAGTGATCGATGTGAATACCGGGAAATACCAGGGACGAAAAAAACAGCAGGATACCTTCCTTAAGATTAACAAAGAAGCGGCCGCCGAGATCTCCAGACAGCTTCGCCTGCGGAATCTGTCCGGCATCATCATCGCGGACTTTATTGATATGGAAGCCCAGGAAGATCAGAAGGCGCTTATGGATTATCTGGCTTCTGAGCTGAAGCACGATCCGGTAAAGACGACGCTGGTGGATATGACGGCGCTGGGACTGGTAGAAATTACGCGCAAGAAAACTCAGAAATCGCTTTCTGAGCAGGTATACAGTGACTAAGTACGGATGCCCCGCCGCTATGGTTTCCTTCCAGAACTCGCTTTTGCTCCTGTCGAGCGTAACGGTACTAAGGATTGCCGGTCCCAAAAACGGCCCGGCAATCCAAGTGCCGACGCTCTCCAAGGGTTCTTTCAGGAAACCATAGCGGCGGGGGTGTTCGTAACAGACGCTGTATGCTTCTCAGAAAAGCTGTAGAGTCTGAGGCAGCTTAGGATTAAGGGTATGCCCAGGACGACAGACGGTATTGACAGGAGAGAAAGGAAGACAGTATATGAAGTACGACTTTACGACAATCATGGACCGGCTTGGGAAGGATGCCATCGCTGTGGATATTCCAGGCTCCGGCGGCGGAAACGGTTTTTTCGCGGATGCCAAAATAAAGGATGGCTTTTCTGTGATCCCCATGTGGGTGGCGGACATGAATTTTCCCGCTTTTCCGGAGATTCCAAAAGCGATGATAGAGAGAGCCGCACATCCGGCCTATGGGTATTTTCAGCCTACAGAAGCTTATTTTCATAATATCATACGGTGGCATGAGGAACGCTATGGCACCACAGGCCTTACGAAAGAATGTATCGGATATGAGAACGGCGTGCTGGGCGGAGTGGTGAGCGCCCTGAAGATTTTGTGCCAGCCCGGAGATTCCATTGTGATTCAGTCTCCTACCTATATCGGTTTTACGCACTGTGCAGAAGACAATGGCTGGAATCTGGTTCTGAATCCGCTCGTTCAGGATGAACAGGGCGTGTGGCGGCTGGATTACGAGGATTTGGAGCGGAAAATTTCCGGCGGAAATATCCATACGGCTATTTTTTGTTCTCCCCATAATCCCACGGGCCGTGTGTGGGAAGAATGGGAAATCCGGAAGCTGATGGAACTTTATCAGAAATATGACGTATACGTGATCTCGGATGAGATATGGGCGGATCTGACCATGCCCGGATACCGCCATATTCCCACACAGATGATTTCCGACGACGCCCGGATGCGCACGGTTGCTCTGTATGCTCCGTCAAAGACCTTTAATCTGTCCGGTCTTGTGGGTTCTTATCATGTGATTTACAATCCTCTGCTGAGAGATCGGATCACAAAAGCGGGAGCCGCTACCCATTATAATTCCATGAATGTACTCTCCATGCACGCCTTGATTGCCGCTTACAGCGAGGAAGGGCAGGAGTGGCTGGACGAACTTCGACAGGTCCTTAAGAACAATCTGGAGTATGCGGTTTCGTTTATCCATGACAACTTTGCGGGAATCCGCACGGCCATGCCTCAGGGTACTTATATGCTGTTTCTGGACTGCACAGACTGGTGCCGGGAACACCATACAACGATTGACAAGCTGCAGAAAGCAGGTATCGAAGTGGGCGTGATCTGGCAGGATGGACGCCCCTTCCACGGAGACTGCCATATCCGCATGAATCTGGCGCTGCCCCACAGTCTTGTCGTAGAAGCCTTTGACCGCCTGAAGGAATATGTCTTTGTATAAATGGATGCGGAAGTACATGGCAAAAATTTCTGAAGCCCTCTTGACAGCCTGGGATACCTATGCTATGATATTACGGATGCCGCACAATGAGGTAGAAGTATGCGCTTTTTCAGATGACGCATCACCAAAGTTGGCGAGTAAATAATCAGGAGGTGCCACAGAATGTACGCAATCATTGCAACAGGTGGTAAACAGTACAAGGTATCAGAAGGCGACGTGATCAGGGTTGAGAAGCTTGGCGTAGAAGCCGGAGAGACCTACAGCTTCGATCAGGTTCTGGCAGTAGGCGGAGATACTCTGACCGTAGGAACACCGACGGTAGCCGGAGCTACGGTAACTGCATCTGTAATCGGTGACGGCAAGGCGAAGAAGGTCATCGTTTACAAGTACAAGAGAAAATCTGGTTATCACAAGAAGAACGGCCACAGACAGCAGTACACGGCAGTTAAGATCGAGAAGATCTCTGTTCAGTAACCGTCATGACAGCCGTTACCATATATAAGAGATCCGGGCAGTACGCAGGCTTCACGATAGAGGGACATGCCGGATACGCCGACGAAGGGCAGGATATTGTGTGCGCGGCGGTCAGTGTGCTTTCACTGAATACGCTGAATTCCATAGAAGCCTTTACGGAGGATCAGTTTTCCGGAGAGGAGAAGGACGGCTTCTTAAGCTGCAGCTTTCCTGAAGCGCTCTCGGAAAAGGCCGTACTGCTGCTGGATTCCATGGTACTTGGACTGACAGACATTCAAAGAAATTACGGAACATCGTACATCAGGATTGTATTCAAGGAGGTGTAGGATCATGTTACAGATGAACCTTCAGTTGTTCGCTCATAAAAAGGGAGTAGGTTCCACAAAGAACGGCAGAGATTCTGAGTCTAAGAGACTTGGAGCCAAGAGAGCCGACGGACAGTTTGTAAAGGCTGGCAACATTCTTTACAGACAGCGCGGAACCAAGATTCACCCCGGTGTGAACGTAGGACGCGGCGGAGATGACACCCTGTTCGCTCTGACAGACGGAATCGTCAGATTCGAGAGAAAGGGCAGAGATAAGAAGCAGGTTTCTATCGTTCCGGTAGCAGCAGAATAAGTTGGTGTGAGGCTTCAAGTCGGCAGATTTGAAGCCTCTTTTACCTTTCGCAGCTTTTTGCAGGAGATTGATAATGTTTGCAGACAGAGCAAAAATATTTATCCGTTCAGGAAAGGGCGGAGACGGACATGTAAGCTTCCGCAGGGAGCTGTACGTGCCGAACGGCGGTCCCGACGGAGGAGACGGCGGCCGCGGCGGAGATGTGATTTTTGAAGTGGACGAGGGTTTAAATACTCTCTATGATTACCGTCATAAGAGGAAGTTTAAGGCTCAGGACGGAGAAGAAGGCGGAAAACGACGCTGCCATGGAAAAGACGGCAGCGATATTATATTGAAAGTTCCGGAAGGCACGGTGATCCGGGAGGCCGAAAGCGGCAGGGTGATCGCCGATATGTCCGGTGTAAACCGGCGGCAGATCATTTTGAAGGGAGGCCGCGGCGGAGCAGGAAATCAGCATTTCGCTACTGCTACGATGCAGGTTCCCAAATACGCTCAGCCGGGACAGCCGGCTCAGGAGCTGGAAGTCATCCTGGAACTGAAAGTCATCGCGGACGTGGGACTGGTAGGTTTCCCGAACGTGGGAAAATCCACCCTTCTTTCCCGTGTGACGAATGCGCAGCCCAAGATTGCCAACTACCATTTTACGACGCTGACGCCGAACCTTGGCGTCGTCGATCTGGAGGGCGGCGGAGGCTTCGTGATCGCGGATATTCCGGGACTCATTAAGGGAGCTTCTGAGGGCGTAGGCTTAGGCCATGAATTTCTGCGCCATATCGAGCGTACCCGTGTGCTGATCCATATGGTGGACGCGGCTTCTACAGAAGGACGCGATCCTATCGAGGACATCTATGCCATCAACAAGGAACTGAAGGCATACAATGCCGAGATCGCGGCTCGTCCTCAGGTCATTGCAGCTAATAAGGTGGACGTTCTTGGCGGCGATCAGGAGCCAGTTGAACGGCTGAAACAGGAATTTGAACCTCAGGGCATCCGGGTATTTCCTATCTCAGCGGTAGCCGGACAGGGCCTTAAGGAGCTTCTCTATTATGTGAAGGAGCTTTTGGATGCTTCGCCTCAGGAAGCTATTGTTTTTGAACAGGAGTTCTTCCCCGGCGAGGAACTGGTATATGAGAAGCTTCCCTATACCGTCGCCAAATCAGAGGATGAGGATGGCGTCTATATCGTGGAAGGCCCCCGCATTGAAAAAATGCTGGGCTATACAAATCTGGATTCTGAAAAGGGCTTTGCGTTCTTCCAGAACTTCCTGAAGAATACAGGAATCCTGGATGAGTTGGAGGCAGCCGGAATCCAGGAAGGCGACACCGTGCGGATGTACGGACTGGCTTTTGATTATTATAAGTAAAGGAGCAACTATGACAAGCAAACAACGGGCATATTTAAAAAGCCTTGCGATGACAATGGATCCCATTTTCCAGGTGGGAAAGTCTTCTGTGACGCCGGAACTCATCAAGGCGATTGAGGAGGCTCTTGCGGCCAGAGAGCTTATCAAGCTCAGCGTGCTTCAGAACTGCGCCGACAATCCCCGCGAGATCGCAGAGCTGATTGCAGACCGCACCCGTTCTCAGGTAGTACAGGTGATTGGAAAAAAGATTGTCCTTTACCGGGAAAATAAAGACGAAAAGGACAAGAAAAAGAAGATTGTTCTTCCTGTATAATAGGAAAAAGGATGAAACGCTGCTTATGGATACTGGAAAGCGAAAAAAAGTAGGCATTCTGGGCGGAACCTTCGATCCCATTCATACCGGACATTTGATTTTAGCGGAAGCAGCCTATGAAGCCTTTTCCCTGGATTATGTGCTGATTATGCCAAATGGCAATCCGCCCCACAAGGCCGGACAGGTCAATGCCACAATGCTTCAGCGTACGCAGATGGCGGAGCTGGCAGTGGCGGATAATCCGCACTTACGTGTCTCAGATTTTGAAAAAACGCCTCAGGATTATCATTACACCTATGAGACCTTGGAATTTTTGACGAAAAACAATCCTGATACGGATTACTATTTTATTCTCGGTGCAGATTCACTGGTCCATTTCCATACCTGGATGGAGCCTCAGCGTATCTGTGACTGCTGCAGGATTCTGGCCGCCGTCAGAGACGGCATGAAGCCTCTGGAGCTGGAAAGCTGGATTGGAGCCCTCTCCAAGCGTTTTGGAGCGCGTATTTATCCGCTTGAAACGACCAATATCGATATTTCTTCCAATATGATTCGGGAGAGAGTGCAGAATCACCGCAGCATCCGGTACTATGTGCCTGCCTGTGTGGAAGCATATATTTACGCGGAAGGATTATATCTGTCAGGGGAAGGAGAGGAGAACGGGAATGAAAAACTATGATATGAAGGCATACCAGAAAAAGCTCAAGCATGACATGGATGACGGGCGTTACCAGCATACCCTGGGCGTCATGTATACCTGCGCTGCCCTCGCCATGCGTTATGAGTATGATATTCAGAAGGCTCAGCTTGCCGGACTTCTCCATGACTGCGCAAAATGTATTCCCAACGGCAAAAAGCTGAAGCTCTGTGAAAAACACAATATTCAGATTACAGAGGTGGAACGGCGCAATCCGTTTCTCCTTCACGCCAAGCTGGGAGCCTTTCTTGCCATGCATGAGTATGGGGTGAATGACAAGGAAATCGTCAGCGCGATTTTGAACCATACAACCGGGAAGCCAAATATGTCGCTGCTGGACAAGATTGTCTATGTGGCTGATTATATTGAACCGCGCCGGAATAAGGCGCCCAATCTGACAGAAGTACGCAAGCTTGCGTTCCTCAATCTGGATGAGGCTCTCTATAAGATTCTGTCGGATACGCTGGATTATCTGGACGGCGGTTCCGGAGAGGTTGACAACATGACCATCAAAGCCTATGAGTATTATAAGGCCAAGAGAGAAGCGGCTGAAAAAAAGCCGGATGAGGAGGAAGATGTATGACACAGACACAGTCAAAACAGATGGCGCGCCTGGCTTACGAAGCGCTGGAAGACAAAAAAGCGCGTGACATTCGCATCCTGGACATTTCCGGGATCTCCGTCCTTGCCGATTATTTTTTAATCGCCAGCGGTTCCAATAAAAATCAGGTACAGGCCATGGTAGACAATGTACAGGAAGAGCTTCACAAGGCTGGATTTTCGCCCAGACAGATCGAGGGCTATCAGACGGCCAACTGGATTCTTTTGGATTACGGTGATATTATTGTTCACATTTTTGATGAGGAAAACCGCCTCTTTTATGATCTGGAACGTATCTGGAGAGACGGCTCAGTCATTTCCCCGGAGGAGCTGAAGGAGGCGTAACAAAAATGATACTGACAGGAGTCTTGATCAATGTATTCGCTATCATAGTTGGCAGCGCGGCCGGGCTTCTGCTCAAAAAAGGGATTCCAGAACGCATGGGAGCTTCTATCATGAACGCCATGGCGCTCTGTGTACTCTATATCGGCATCAGCGGGGCTCTGGAAGGCGAAAATGTCTTGATTGCGATTGTTTCCATGGCTGCAGGTACGGTTATTGGGGAACTTCTTTCCCTGCAGCAGCGTTTGGAACACTTAGGCTCCTGGATACAGTCCAAATGTCGGCCTTCCGGTGACGGAGCCTCTGTCGCGGAAGGTTTTGTAAGCGCAAGCCTTCTGTTCTGTATCGGAGCTATGGCTATCGTAGGTTCCCTCCAAAGCGGGCTGTCTCTCGATCACAGCACACTGATCGCAAAGGCATTGATTGACGGCATCGCTGCCGTCGTACTGGCTTCCAGCATGGGAATCGGCGTTATGTTTTCCTGTATTTTGTGTCTGCTTTACGAGGGTGCAATCACTGTCTGCGCCCGCTTTGTGGGGCCGTATCTTACGACCTCCGTGATCAACGAGATGACCTGTGTGGGATCCCTGCTTATCATCGGAATCGGCATCAATATGATATTTAAAAATAAAATCTGCGTGATGAACTCTGTGCCAGCCGTACTGCTGCCTATTCTTTTATGTCGTTTTATGTAATTCAGGCCTTTGGGGGAGGAATACAAGCTTATGAGCAAAATTCGGAAGGTCACTCAGGTGACAGAAAACAGGTTTCTGAATATGTACAATCTGGATATTGAAAAACGAACGGGAGAAACAGGGCTTTATCATATCGCCTCCCGCGCCCGCAGCGCCGCAGAGCTGAAGCTCAACACGAGAGAAAACCGCCCGGATGGCGTCATTATCTACGCGCTTTACGGAGAATCGAAGGATCGGGTGGTTTTGATTCGTCAGTACCGCTTCAGCATCGGAGATTATATCTACGAATTTCCTGCCGGTCTGGTGGATGAGGGCGAAGACTTTCACGCAGCCGGAATCCGGGAGCTGAAAGAGGAAACGGGACTTACTTTTCATCCCATCGAGGTGGATTCCATCTACTCAAAGCCCTATTTCACGACGATTGGCATGACGGATGAATCCTGTGCCGCCGTGTATGGGACGGCGGACGGAGAGATTTCCAGAGAGGGACTGGAAGACAGCGAGGACATAGAAGTTGTGCTTGCAGACCGGAATGAAATCAGGAGAATTTTGAAGGAAGAACATGTATCTCTGATGTGCGCTTATATGATGATGCATTTCCTCCATGCGGATCCTCAGAAGCCTTTTGCATTCCTGGAGGTGGAAAGATGACATTATTGGAACAGTTGGAAGAATGGCATCAGAACGATGAGTACCAGAAAATCATCGAAGAATTGGAGAAGATTCCGGACTCCGAGCGCAGCAATGAACTTACCGGACTTCTGGCCAGAGCCTATGAAAATGCTGCCTGCGGCGCGGAGCATCCGGAATATCATCTGCACGCCATTGAGCTTCTGCAAAGCGCGGTGGAGGAGGATGACGCCAACTGGAATTTCCGCATGGGCTTTGCCCTCTACTGGCTGGACAGGGAGGAAGAAGCGATTCCCTACTTTGAGCGTATCTTTACCCTGATTGATTCGGATCCGGAGACGCAGGCATTCTGGGCTGACGCGAGGGAACTTCTTGATTATTGCCGGACTCAGGCTGCAAGAAAGCGGCAGAGCAAGGCTGACGAACCTTATCTGACCATGTCCCGCAGGATCTGGTGAGCGAAGATACAGATGCCCTTGTCAGCGAAGGGGAACCTTTAAGAAAGACAAAGAAAAGAAGATAGGAGAGCGCTGCCAAAGTTTTGATTTATCTGGCTTTGGAAGCGCTCTTTTGCAGTTTCAATATATTTTTATCCGGAACTTTTAACGGAAAAAACGGAACACGCCAAATACCTTTCCAAGAATCTGGCAGTCTGTCACAATAATCGGCTCCATCGCGTCATTTTCCGGCTGGAGACGGATGTGATCAGCCTCTCGGTAAAAGGTCTTTACGGTGGCGGAGTCCTCGACCAGCGCCACAACCATGTCGCCGTTAAGAGCCGTTTGGCATTGCTCCACCAGGATGGTGTCGCCATCAAAGATTCCGGCATTGATCATGGAATCACCTTTGACCTTCAGCATAAAACACTGCTCATTCGGCATAAACTCCATAGGAACCGGAAAATAAGACTCTACATTTTCCACGGCCAGAATCGGCTGTCCGGCAGCCACCTTTCCAACTACAGGGACGTTGACAACCTCCCGGCGGGCCAGATTGAAATTGTCATCGATAATCTCGATTGCCCTTGGCTTTGTGGGATCACGGCGGATATACCCGTTCTTCTCCAATGTCTCAAGATGAGAGTGGACAGAAGAAGTAGACTTCAGATCTACGGCCTCACAAATGTCGCGAACCGAAGGGGGGTATCCCTTGTTGATAATTTGTGACTTAATATATTCAAGGATCTCTGACTGTTTCTTAGAAATTTTCCCGTAGGGCATTCTGTTATTCCTCCTTATCGACGCACATAGGATGCACATGGTCCGGTCAGGAAAAACGCTTCCCTTCGGTCAGCGCCGGACCAGCGCAGATATAATGTCTACCGACATTATATCATATGTTCAACTGTCATGCAAACAAATGTTTTGAAAGTTTGTTCTGGTTTAGAACCCGGATATTTAGTTGACATAATTAATTTATGTAAATTAATCAGGTTAGATGCTGGTAACAAATTGTAAACTGAAAATGAATTTTTCATGAATTTTCATGAACCTCCATTTTTCTCTGGTATCCTGTTACAATCTATGGTATAATTATTACTAAATTATTACACCCTCAGCGTTCAGCTACAGGTGTTTTTGTATGCTGGGGGATAACACACACAGGAAGGAACTATGAAGATGAAAAAACACGTAAAGTGGCTTCTGCTTGCATTAAGCGTTGTATGCCTTGCAGGCGCTGCAGGCTGCGGAAGCAGCGAGGAAGAAGAAGCGGCAGACACCTTCTCCACAGAAGAAGAAATTGTCGCAGAGGACACAGAGACAGAAGAAGAGGAGGAAGAAGTTGTTGAAGAGGTTGCTCCTGAAGGGATGTACCGCAGTGAACTGACGAACGAATGGATCAGTGAGGACCTGAAAGATCAGCGTCCCATCGCCGTAATGGTGGATAACGAAAAGACAGCGCTTCCGCACTATGGACTTACCCAGGCAGACATCGTTTATGAGATGATGAACAGCACAAAGAATGGACAGATTACCCGGTTTATGGTTCTCATTAAGGACTATGACAGCATCGATCAGATCGGAAGCGTCCGCAGTGTGCGCCCGACAAACTTTATGATAGCGCCGGAATGGAACGCTATTGTCTGCCATGATGGCGGCCCCTTCTATATCAATACTTTCCTGGAAAATGATTATGTGGATCATTTCAGCGGAACCTTTTCCCGTGTAGACAATGGAAAACCCCGTGAGTTTACGGAGTACATTCTTCCGGGTGATATGGAGAAAAACTTCAGCAATTCCAGCGTAGACCGCAACTATAACGAGTATGCGCCTACAGAGGCACATTTCCAGTTTGCTTCTGAGAGCAATCCGGTGGATCTTTCCGAAGCAGCCGGAAGCATTGCCTGCACATTGGTGGATCTTCCGTTCCCGCACAATGAATCCGAGCTGAACTACGACGAGGCATCCGGAACTTATCTTTATTCCGAGTATGGCTCTGCGCATGTGGATCCGGGCAATAACAATGAGCAGCTCGCTTTTGAGAATGTTATTCTTCAGAAGATGAGCTACAGCGAACTGGATTCTAATGGATATATGGTTTGGAACTGCCTGGCAACCGGAATGGACGGTTATTATATCACAAATGGTCAGGCGATTCCGATCACCTGGAGCAAGATTTCCGATACTGACCGTACGATTTATTACGATATGTCAGGCGAGGAGATCACAATCAATACCGGAAAGACATATATCGGTTTCGTAGCTGATGAAGTATGGGATCAGTTGGTGATTGAGTAAAGAAAATGAAAGCCTAAAAAGGGTAAAAATTTAATCTAAGAGCTGAAAAGGCCGCAGGCAAAACGCAGATGACTCTGCTTTGCCTGCGGCTTTTATCAAGCGGTTATGGATTTTCACGAAGCTTTACTGCTTTGGCGGCCCTCCTTCGTCTGTCTTCATCCTGTGCCGCATAATGCTTCCTTGTGGTATTGACGTCTTTATGCCCCAGCACATCCGCCACGAGATAAATGTCTCCGGTTTCCTGATAAAGGCTTGTTCCGTATGTACTGCGGAGCTTGTGAGGCGTAATTTTTTTCAGCGGCGTGACCTGCCTGGAATATTTCTTGACAAGATTTTCCACGGCGCCCACGCTGATCCGCCGGTTCTGGGTAGAGTAGAATAGTGCAAGTTCATGTCCCTCCTGAGGGACAACAGATTTCCGGCTTCCTTCTATATAATTTCTCAGGGCAGTTTCTACCTCCTCGCCGAAATAGACGATCATTTCAGAACCACCTTTGCGCGTTACTTTGATTCCATTGTTGTTAAAGTCCACGTCTGTGACGTCCAGTCCCACACACTCAGATACACGGATTCCCGTGCCAAGCAGCAGAGTAACGATGGCCAAATCCCGCTCCCTTGTCTTTTCATAGTAAACCTTTTTCTGTCCGGTAAGACTTTCCCCTCCATGTTCAATGAAATCCAGCAATTTCGCTGTTTCATCCGCATCGAGACGGATAATCGCCTTATCGTGAAGCTTCGGCATATCGACCAGAACAGTGGGATTCGTATGAATAAGCTGCCGCTTGTAAAAATATGCGTAAAAGCTCCGAAGCGCAGACATTTTTCGCTTCAGACCGCGTTCCCCGTTGGTCACGGAGGCGGAAGAACCATCTTCCTCATCCTTTTGATAAAGCTTCAGATATTCCTGATATTCTTCAATATCCACAGCCTCCAGCCGATCCAGATCGGACACTTTAAAATCCGTGGTCTGATAATCTTTGTAAACAGGGTTTTCTTCTATCAGGAAACGGAAAAACACCCGAATATCATAGGCGTAGGAGATACGGGTGCGAGTGGAGGTAGTAGGCTCCACAGCCCTGAAATAGTCTTTGGCAAACGGAGGAAGCGTTTTCAGAATCTCCCTCAGCTTTTGGATATTTGCCATATCCTTTTGTTCGTGGTAACTTCTGTATTCCATGATTCGTTTCATCCTTTCCTTCACAAATCTAATGAGTCGATACTTTGTAAAACTGATGCCCTTGTCAATGAAGGGTGAATGTAAAGTACGAAAGGAATTGACGCCTCGTCTGCAGAGTGGTATAATAATTTCGTACAATTCCATATATAAAAGGTGTCAAGTGCCGTTTTCAAGTCTGTAAATCTGACTTGCAGACGGAAAAGGGAATCAGGTGAAAAACCTGAGCGATCCGGTCACTGTAAGCAGGGAGCGTTCCCTCTGTAGTCCATTGTACAACAATTTGTATGAGAAGGAAAGGGAAAACGTATTGATCTGCAAGCCAGGAAACCTGCTTGATGTCTGAGGAGAGACTTCCGAAGAAAGTTTGATTCCTGATATAAAAAAGAATTTTCTTTTTTACTGTGTCTGCTTTCCTCTAAGCAGGCATTATTTGTTTTATGGAATGCTCATAAATGTGGAACCGTACAGGCACCGGAAACAGAATCTGAACAGATGCAGGCCCTGACAGATTGTTACGGCATTCGATCTTTCACATCCTGCAGCCAATCCTCAAAACTGATCATTCTCCAGAATATGTTCCGGTACGCCTTTTTATCCGCCCTAAGTTGCATACAAGCAATTTGGGGCGGATTTTTATGTTGTACTAATGTATAGAGAAAAAACAACCAATCTATGCGAAAAACATGTGTTTGTCTTATAGATCTATCTCTGTTACATCATCTTCTATCATCCTATATGGACTGCTAATAGCGATTAAAAGTCCATGCAGCTGATATGAAAAAGGTTCATTAAGAACTCACGTAAAGCTAGTTTCCGATCATTCTAATGAACCCTTATCCTTGGCGGTTTGGGATGCTGACTGTAATTTTGCAATTTCAACAACTCAGGCTAATTTTATTGTAAAATCTTTATACCTGATATTCAGTGGAATAATAAGGCAATATAAGATATTGTCCGGTTACAATATTATTGATATTACCCAAAGAATTGAGTTCACGTACTTCCTCAATATAGGCTTCCCGTGTCTCGTAATGTTCATCCATATAATCGGCGGCTAAATCCCAAAGGGTATCTCCGGGCTGAACTTCTACGCTGGCATAATATTTATAATAGGTAACTTCCGGTTCCTTTGCCTCGGCCACAGATAAAAAGCTGCCAAAGATAATTGCCAGAGCCAGGGCCAGGCAAAGGGATGAAACCAGGAGCGCCAAGTTCTTTTGTCTTTTGTTTCTATCAGCCTTTCTTCTCGCGTAAATTCTTTTTCTCTCGTACATAAGGTATGCCTCCCAAAACATGCTCTCCACACATGCAGTATTTGCATTTCCGAACAACTGTTCTCTATACTTGTATTATAAAACACGAACACCCGTTTGTCAATACGTATGTTCGGAAAATATGTTCGATTTTGGGCTGGCTATGCCGCGGAACGTAAATATTCCGCGGCATTTACCTTATTTTTTAATTGGCACGGATGAGTTTCCGTGAAAAGAATTGTATCGGCTCTCGTCAGGCTTCTGTGAATAAAGGCGTCGAATAATAACGGTCTCCCGAATCAGGCAAAAGGGCTGCAATCACCTTTCCTTTATTTTCGGGCTGTTTTGCAAGCTGAATAGCTGCCCACAGAGCCGCTCCCGAAGAAATGCCCACAAGAATGCCTTCTTTTTTGGCCAGAAGCTTTCCTGTGGCAAAGGCGTCATCGCTTTCTACCGGAATGATTTCGTCATAAATATCCGTATTCAATACAGAAGGAATAAAGCCTGCTCCGATCCCCTGAATCTTATGGGGACCGCTTTTTCCCTGAGAAAGCACAGGGGAATCTGCCGGCTCGACTGCTACGATTTTTATCGCCGGGTTTTTGGACTTCAGATACTCTCCCACTCCTGTCAGCGTACCTCCTGTGCCGACGCCTGCCACAAAAATATCAATTTTTCCGTCTGTATCTTTCCAGATTTCAGGTCCCGTGGACGCTCTGTGAGCCGCTGCGTTAGCCGGATTTTCAAACTGACCGGGAATGAAGCTTCCCGGAATCTCCCCTGCCAGCTCGTTGGCCTTCTCGATAGCTCCTGCCATTCCTTTGGCGCCCTCTGTCAGAACCAGCTCTGCTCCGTAAGCCTTTAAAATATTGCGGCGCTCCGCGCTCATGGTCTCCGGCATGGTCAATATCATCCGGTAACCTTTGATGGCTGCGATAGCAGCCAGTCCGATTCCTGTATTTCCGGAGGTGGGTTCAATGATGACGGATCCCTCTTTCAGAAGCCCTCTCTTTTCCGCATCCTCGATCATGGATCTTGCCGCGCGATCCTTGACGCTGCCTGCCGGATTCAGATATTCCAGCTTCACCAAAACAGAAGCTTCAAGTCCCAGCTCCTTCTCAATATTCCCCACCTCGACCAGCGGCGTATTTCCAATCAGGTCCAAAATATTTTTATATACAGTACTCATGAATTGTCTGCCTCCTTTTCTGTTTTCTGTATCTTATTACAGGTCTGCAAGAGCATATATGTTTCCAGCGGTTTAAATCCGGCTGTTTTAGTGCCTTGTTCTGAAAGCATATCCTCTTGTCAACTTATGTTAAGCCAGCGGCACAGAAAAGTCAATCCTTTATCTTGTTTCCGATACAAAGCAAGGAAAAGCAGCTGCAAAAAGATTCTTGTCATAAGCTTTCCGCGCGGGTATAATGAAAAGGCCTCTTTTAACCTATGGGGATTCATTTTGAGAGTAAAAGAGACTCTGGCGAAAGAAAACTTTGAAAGGAAAAGACGATATGAAACTGCAACAGCTTTTAAGCTATACAAGACGCGCTGTGGACGATTATCATATGATAGAGCCGGGTGACCGGATAGCGATTGGTATCTCCGGAGGAAAGGACAGTCTTGCCATGCTGTATGCCTTGCATGGCCTGCGCCGCTTCTATCCCACTCCCTTTGAGATTGAAGCTATCACGGTGGATTTGGGATTTCCCGATTTTGATTTGACGCCTATCAAGGCTCTCTGCGAAGAAATGGGCGTTCATTATACGATTGTAAAAACAGACATTTATGAAGTTGTGTTTGAAGTCAGAAAGGAAAGCAATCCCTGCGCGCTCTGTGCAAAAATGCGAAAAGGCGCGCTGAATCAGGCAATCAAGGAAACCGGCTGCAATAAGGTGGCTTACGCGCACCATAAGGATGACGTGGTGGAGACCATGCTGCTCTCCCTGATTTTTGAGGGACGTTTCCATTCCTTTGCCCCTGTCACGTATCTGGATCGCATGGATCTGACGGTAATCCGCCCTCTGATGTATGTGGACGAGGCAGATGTGATCGGGTTCCAGCACAAATATCAGCTTCCGGTCTGCAAAAGCCCCTGCCCAGCGGACGGTCACACAAAGCGGGAATATGTAAAGAAGCTTCTTCAAAGCCTGTGTCATGAAAATCCCGGAGTCAAGGAACGCATGTTCCGAGCCGTGCTGGATACACTCTACAACCCATACCGGGATCTAAATTTTGTAAGAGGACTGTCGCTGCCGGACCAGGGAAGCAGTGACAAAAAATAAAATCGGCAAGAATATAGAAATACTGCTATAGAAAGAATCAAGGCATAAGGCATAAGGGCAGCGGAAAGCTCTGAAAAACAGAACCTTTCCGCTGCCCTCACTTGTCTTTCCCTTTAACCGACGGTCTCTATCTCGCTGTGGAGCTCCTGCAGGGACTTCACTTCCAGCTTTCCGCCCTTTTCCTTTACCTTCCGTATGCCTTCCGCGGTGGCAATAGCGGCTGCCATTGTCGTCATGTAAGGAATCTTTCCTTTTACGGCAGCTTTACGGATATAGCTGTCGTCAAACCGGCTTTCTTTTCCGGACGGCGTGTTCACGATAAGCTGTATCTGACCGTTTGCAATGGCGTCCATAATGTTGGGGCGTCCTTCCTGAAGCTTCTTAATCTTCTCCGCGGGGATTCCAGCCTCCTGGATCATATCGCAGGTACGTCCCGTAGCAAGGATTCGGAATCCGTCTTCGTAAAAGCCTTTAGCTACCTGAACCACCTCAGGTTTGTCGCGGTCGCTTACGCTGATAAGGACAGTGCCTTTTAGCGGCAGAGGCGTCTGTGTGGCTTCCTGAGCCTTGTAGAAGGCTTCCCCAAAGTTGGGCGCAAGACCGAGAACTTCGCCTGTAGAGCGCATCTCCGGTCCAAGCAGGGGATCGACCTCCTGGAACATATTGAAGGGGAATACCGCTTCCTTGACGCCGTAATGATGGAATTTGCTTTCCTTCAGTCCCGGAACGGGCGACGGCCTTCCGGTCAGTTCTTCCGTAATGACCTCGGTGGCAAGCTGTACCATTTGAATATTGCAGACCTTTGACACAAGGGGAACGGTCCGGGAAGCTCTTGGATTGGCTTCCAGAACAAAGACCTTGTCGTCTTCAATGGCGTACTGAATATTCATCAGGCCGCAGACGTGCATCTCCTCTGCAATCTTCTTGGTATATTCCTTGATAAGCTTCACATTCTTCTCTGAAATATTCAAAGACGGCAAAATGCAGGCGGAATCACCCGAATGAACGCCCGCCAGCTCAATATGCTCCATAACGGCGGGTACAAAAGCATGGGTTCCGTCGCAGATAGCGTCGGCTTCGCACTCCATTGCATGATGGAGGAAACGATCGATCAGGATCGGCCGGTCAGGCGTCACGCCTACGGCAGCTCTCATATATTCCTTCAGGCTTTCCGGATCGTGAACTACCTCCATGCCGCGTCCGCCAAGTACATAGGAAGGCCGCACCATAACAGGATAACCGATTTTCTCTGCGATCTCCAGGGCTTCTTCCACGTCTACAGCCATTCCTGCCTCAGGCATCGGAATATCCAGCTTTTCCATAATTGCACGGAAACGATCACGGTCCTCAGCCAGATCGATGATCTCCGGGCTGGTACCCAGAATACGTACGCCGTTCTTCTCCAAATCAGAAGCCAGATTCAGAGGCGTCTGTCCTCCGAACTGTGCGATCACACCCACGGGCTTTTCCTTTTCATGAATGCTTAAGACGTCCTCTAAAGTCAGCGGTTCAAAATACAGCTTGTCAGAGGTGTCGTAATCTGTGGAAACCGTCTCAGGGTTACAGTTTACAATGATGGTTTCAAAGCCGAGCTTTTTCAATGCAATAGCCGCATGGACGCAGCAGTAATCAAACTCGATACCCTGGCCGATCCGGTTCGGCCCTCCGCCGAGAATCATAATCTTTGGTCTGTCGGTGTTCACAGTGCTCCTATCCGGGGCATTGTAGGTGGAATAGTAATATGCGCTGTCCTTGGTTCCGCTTACGTGAACGCCCTCCCAGGCTTCTGTCACACCCATTTCCGTTCTGGCTTTGCGGATGTCTGACTCAGATACTTCAAGTATCTGGCTTAAATACCGGTCAGAAAATCCATCCTTCTTAGCCTGAGCCAGTTTTTCAGATTCCGGAATACTGCCTTTAGCTTTCAGAAGTTCTTCTTCCTCATCCACCAGCTCCTTCATCTGTTCAATAAAATAAGGCTTGATTCTGGTAAGCTCGTGCAGTTCTTCTACGGTGGCTCCCTTGCGGAGAGCCTCATACATGATAAACTGGCGCTCGCTGGTGGCCGTATGCAAAAGCTTCATCAGTTCTTTTTTTGTCTTGTCATGGAAATCACGGGCGAAACCAAGACCGTACCTTCCGGTCTCAAGGCTGCGGATTGCTTTCTGGAAGGCTTCCTTATAAGTTTTTCCTATACTCATCACCTCGCCTACGGCGCGCATCTGAGTGCCAAGCTTATCTTCCACGCCCTTAAACTTTTCAAAGGCCCAACGGGCGAATTTGATTACGATATAATCTCCATCCGGGACATATTTATCAAGGGTTCCGTATTTTCCGCAGGGAATCTCGTCCAGCGTCATTCCGGAAGCCAGCATGGCGGATACAAGAGCGATCGGAAAACCAGTGGCCTTAGAAGCCAGCGCGGAAGAACGGGAGGTTCTCGGATTGATCTCAATAACAATATCTCGATCAGTTTTCGGATTATGAGCCCACTGCACATTCGTTCCTCCGATGACCTGAATCGCTTCCACGATTTTATAGGATTTTTCCTGCAATCTTTTCTGTACATGTTCCGGAACCGTCAGCATCGGCGCGGAACAGAAGGAATCGCCTGTGTGAACGCCCATGGGATCGATATTTTCGATAAAGCAGACTGTGATCAGATTATTCTTGCTGTCTCTGACAACCTCAAGCTCAAGCTCCTCCCAGCCAAGAATAGATTCCTCAACCAGAACCTGTCCCACAAGGCTGGCCTGCAGCCCTCTGGCGACGACAGTTTTCAGTTCCTCTACGTTATAGACAAGGCCGCCGCCTGCGCCGCCCATGGTATATGCAGGGCGAAGTACTACCGGATAGCCCAGTTTCTCCGCGATGGCCACTGCTTCGTCTACACTGTAGGCCACCTCGCTTCTGGCCATTTCGATGCCAAGGCTGTCCATGGTGTGCTTAAATTCAATCCTATCTTCGCCACGCTCAATGGCGTCCACCTGCACACCGATGACCTTTACTCCATATTTTTCCAGAACTCCCGCCTTGGAAAGCTCCGAACAGAGATTAAGACCGGACTGCCCTCCTAAGTTTGGAAGCAGGGCATCTGGTCTTTCCTTTTCGATGATCTGGGTGAGCCTTTCTACATTCAAAGGCTCGATGTAGGTTACGTCAGCCGTTCCCGGATCGGTCATGATTGTGGCCGGATTGGAATTTACAAGTACAATCTCATAGCCCAGCTTCTTCAAAGCCTTGCATGCCTGTGTGCCTGAATAGTCAAATTCGCAAGCCTGACCGATGATAATGGGTCCCGAACCGATAATCAATACCTTATGGATGTCTTCTCTTTTACTCATTTTTTTCTCTCCCTGTAGATTTCTGAATCTAATATGATCGTAAACGGGCCGTCATTTATCAGCTCTACCTGCATTTCGGCGCCAAACTCTCCCTGCTCGACGACTGGTACATCCTTCCGGCAGGACTCTATTACATATTCGTACAATTCCTTTGCGGCTTGAGGATCTCCGGCTTCTGTGAATCCCGGCCGGTTTCCATGTCGGCAGTCGGCGTACAGCGTGAACTGCGAAACGAGCAGAAGCTCTCCGCCCACATCCTTTAATGACTTATTGATTTTCCCGTTCTCATCAGAAAAAATGCGCAGGCCGATCATCTTCCGCATCAAACGGTCTGCGTCTTCTTTTGTATCTCCCTGGCCCACGCCAACCAGGACAAGATACCCCTGGCCGATACGGCCTATGACCTTCCCGCGCACCGTCACCGATGCGCGGGAAACTCTTTGTATCACAAATTTCATCTGCTTCTTCCTGTTGTCTTATTCATAGCTTTTCGTGTTTTCTCTCTTTGTATGCTGCAAACTCCCGAATCATGTGAATCGTTCCGTCGATACCCAAAGTACCTGTGTTCAGGCAGAGATCATAGCCGGTAGCCTCGCCCCATTTTTTATTGGTATAATAATTATAGTAGCTGGCGCGGCTCTTATCCGTCTTCTGAATCATATCCTTTGCCTTGGCGTCCGTCAGATCATGCCGTCTGGCAATCCTGGCAATCCTGTCCTTCATATCTGCGTACAGATACACATTGACTACATTCGGGAAATCCGCAAGCGCATAATCCGCACAGCGTCCCACGATGACGCAGGGACCCTCCTTCGCAATATCTTTGATCGCATTGAACTGCGCCAGAAAGATTTTGTGATTCAGAGGCATCTCTGCAAAAGCGGCTGAAGAATATCCCATGGAATAGGTATCCATGACAAGAGAATATAAGAAGCTGTTGGTAGGCTTTTCATCATAATTCTCAAATATCTCCTGACAGAATCCGCTGTCCTTGGCCGCCCTTTCAAGAAGCTCTTTGTCGTAGAAAGGAATATTCAATTCCTCTGCAAGCTTTTTCCCAACATCATGTCCGCCGCTGCCATACTGACGGGCGATTGTAATAATTGTATTATTTGCCATATACCTCTGTCTCCTTTCCCGGTCTTGTTGTATATATTATACAACATCTTTTCAAAAAAGAAAACAAATTCCAAATAAATTATCTATCTGGCATAGTATACGTACGAAGTCTTCCTTTCGGCTGCTTTTCTGGGTTCTCCCTCCGGATAACCCAAGATACAGTGACCGATTCCCTCATACTCTCCTTCAATACCAAGAGATTTCAGGATTTCCCTGCCTTCTTCACTTTCAAATTCTTCCTTGGCACGATGAATCCAACAGCTTCCAATGCCCAGATCTTTTGCGGCCAGCATCAGATTGGCCATTACAAGGGAGCCATCATATACATGTGTAGGAACATTCTTATCCGCCAGTACGACCAGAACGACAGGAGCTCCATAAAAGGGATCCGCCTTGGTCCCCATAATCCTGGCATTCATTCCGGAAAGTCTGTCCCTCAGTTCCTTATTAGTAACTGCAAGAATGATAGGCGACTGCTTTCCCATTCCGCTGGCAGCCCAGGTACCAGCCTCTATGATCTTCTGAAGGGCATCCTCCGGAATCATGTCCGGTTTATAGCTTTTTACACTCCTTCTTTCACGAATGACTGTCAATGTCTCACCCATGAAAAAGCCTCCTTTCTTATGGTTTACATAAAAATATTATGCAATCCAGTGCAGCTGATTAAGCAAGCATCTCAGCCTTTTTAGAAAGAATTGCTTCCACTGCCGCGCAGGCATCGCAGAAACAGTTTTTCGCTCCGGCTTCCTTCGCTTTACGTCCCTGCTCAGCTACGTTCTTTGCATTTTCACCGAAAATCTTCTGTCCCAGTTCAGATTCCGCAAGTTCGATCAGACTGTCAATGGAAACCAGATCCTCTTCCAGTTCTGCAATATACTTTCTGGTTTCCTCTGCCTCTTTCTCTGTTCCGATGGCTGCGAGCCAGTTCTCGGCTGCTTCCTTCGCTTCCTTGCAGCAGCTCGGAGCTGCGATCAATGCCTTTGTCTTTTCCTTCACAAAATCAAGTACCTGCTTTTCCATATCTACGTTCTCCTTTTATATAATATTATGACTATCTGCTCAGACTTGCAATGATACCTCTGGCGATCCCTTTTGCCACATCGTTCTGATAGACGTCGTCGGCCAGATTGGCTGCTTCCGTTTCATTGCTGAGATACCCTGCCTCTACCAGAACCGCGGGCATTTCCGCATCATTCAGGATCGTATAGTTTCCTGCCTTTGTTCCTTTGTCAGCCGCTCCGCTCTCATCTGTCAGAGCAGACTGAATATTCTCAGCCAGCGCTTCGCTTTGCCGGCTGCCATCCTGGTAACTGCTGGCCGCTCCTGTAAGCCCCGTGTCGTCCTCCGAGTAATTGCAGTGTACGCTTACCAGAAGATCTGCGCCGGATTCATTTGCAAGGGCCACTCTCTCCTCCTTGGAAAGACGGGTATCGTCCTCTCTTGTGAGTACCACCTGATAACCCTGGCTTTCCAGCATGATCTTCAGCTTGGAACAGATCTTCAGATCAATATCCTTTTCTGATGCAGACACGCCTGTCATACCGGTATCCTCGCCGCCGTGTCCAGGATCGAGGGCAATCACAAAAGTCTCTCCCTTTGCGGAAATAGTTGCCGGCCCCCCGGTCAGTCTCACGATAAGGAAGATAATAAGGGCCAGAATGATAACGCCTGCGGCGATTCCAGTCCCGATCAGAATTCGTTTTTTCCTTCTGCGGCGCTGAAGCTCTCTTTGCTTGCGCCTCCTAAGTTCCATTCTCCGGCGCCGCTGTTCCGGGGTTAACTGTTGCTTGTCCTTTGTAGCCATGTCGGTATTACTCTCCTCATTTTTCCCATTTTTCACAAAGCGCTTGTATCTGATCTGCAAACCTGGCCAGATCTTTATTGGTCAGCCCCTTGCTTCCTTCGATCAGTCCCGTCAAACGCTTTCCGCAGTCCATAAGCCTGTCGTAAACCGTTGAGGTTTGCTTCGCCGTTTTAGCAGTTTTTGCGCTGCGTTCCCGGTTTCCTTCAGTCAACCGGACATTGGAGCCCAGATCCCAGCTTTCTCCGCTGTAAGGAGCAGCCGTACTGTAGCCGTATTCATTTCTCAGGCAGTCTGCAAAGCTGTCGCAGACCTGATCCTCGCCATGTACGATAAAGACACGTCTTGGCTTTGTACGAAGCCCTTCTGCCCAGTTTATCAGGCCCTGCTTGTCCGCATGTCCGCTGATTCCGGCAAGCGTTTCGATATGGGCCTGCACTTCTACAGGCTCTCCGAAAAGCTTCACCTGCTTTACTCCTTCCACCAGCGATCTTCCAAGAGTTCCCACAGCCTGATAACCCACAAAGAGTATCGTACATTCCGGTCTCCAGAGATTATGCTTGAGATGATGACGGATACGTCCCGCTTCACACATTCCTGAGGCTGAGATGATAACCTTTGGCTCTTCGTTAAAATTGATAGCCTTGGATTCATCGCTTGTAATGGACAGGCTTAATCCCGGAAAACTGATGGGATTGATTCCTGACTTTACCAGAGCGAGCGTTTCTTCATCGAAGCATTCATACATGTTTTTATTAAACACTGTCGTAGCCTGGACAGCCAGAGGACTGTCCACATAGACCTTGAAGCCGTTATGGCCTTTTACTAATCCCTGACTTTTGATTTCCCGCAGAAAATAAAGCATCTCCTGGGTACGGCCTACCGCAAAAGAGGGAATCACCACATTGCCGCCCCGGTCAAAGGTCTCCTGAAGAATTTTTGTCAGGGAAGCGATATAATCCGGACGCTCTCCATGGCTCCTGTCTCCGTAGGTGGATTCCATAATCACATAATCCGCCATGTCTACCGTACGGGGATCTTTCAAAATAGGCTGGTGAATATTTCCGATGTCGCCGGAAAATACAAGCTTTGCCTCTTCCTTGCGTTCCTTCAGCCAGACTTCGATGCAGGATGAACCAAGCAGGTGTCCTACGTCGGTAAAGCGCACTTCAATTCCCTCAACAATCTGAATCCGTTCCCCGTATGGACAGCCGCAGAAAAGCTTCATGACTCCGTCCGCATCCTCCATGGTATACAGCGGCACATACTCCGGCTTTCCGGCCCTTTTAGCCTTACGGTTTCTCCATTCGGCTTCAAACATCTGTATATGCGCGCTGTCGCGAAGCATGATTTCGCAGAGATCCCAGGTCGCATAAGTCGCAAAGATGGTTCCCCGAAAGCCCCTCTTATAAAGCAGAGGCAAAAGACCGGAATGATCAATATGAGCGTGAGTCAGAAACACATAGTCGATGCGGGCGGCGTCCACAGGAATCTCTTGATTCTCATAAATATCCGGCCCCTGTTCCATGCCGCAGTCCACAAGAATAATCTTGCCGCAGGCTTCCAGCATATGGCAGCTTCCCGTCACCTCATGCGCCGCGCCAAGAAAGGTCAGCTTCATTGTCTCATCTCCTTTTTTATCGATATTTCCGTCTGCCGAAGTTCATCTCCGGCAAAACTTTCATCTAATCACATTATACCGTCTGGTAAAGGAAAAAACAACAAATTCAAGAAAAATTAAAAAATTGTCCGAAAAGCTGTAAAAAAATTTCTTGAGCGGAAAGAGGATCTGTGGTAGAATGGAAAGCGTTATATATTTCTATTTTCTTTTTATATTTAGGAGGTTTTGGTTTTATGGATTCTGACCCTGACAATTTATGGCTGCAGCTATTATTGCTTGTATTTCTGACGGCACTGAACGCATTTTTTGCCGGCGCAGAAATGGCGCTTGTATCGGCCAGCCCCAGCAAGTTGTCTCAAAAAGCCGAGGAGGGCAATAAAAAAGCCGCCCTTGTCCTGGAGCTTTTAAAGGAACCCTCACGTTTTCTATCTACGATCCAGATCGTTATCACACTGGCTGGATTTTTCAACAGTGCATCCGCCGCTACCGGAATATCCAAGAGGCTGGAAGCTGTGCTGGTAAATCTACATATTCCCAACAGTGATACGATTTCCGTAGTCATTATCACGCTGATTTTGTCCTACTTTACCCTTGTATTTGGTGAGCTGGTGCCAAAGCGTGTCGCTCAGCAGAAAGCTGAATCTTTCAGTATGTTTGTAGTCGGTCCGATCCGGATATTTTCCAAGATCACGGCGCCTGTCGTGAAACTGCTTTCCGTATCCACAGGTCTGGTTATGCGCCTGGTCGGTATGCACGATGAGGTTTCTGAGGAAAAGGTTTCTGAGGCGGAAATCCGCGCATTAATCGAAAACGGCGTGGAGTCGGGCCTCTTTGACGAATACGAATCGGAAATGCTGGATTCTGTCTTTGAGTTTGACGATATTCTGGCAAGGGAGATCATGACGTCACGTACGGATGTGTACGCCATCGACGTAAACGAACCGCTCACATCCTATCTGGACGAGATGCTTGCCACACGCCATTCCAGGATTCCGGTTTATGAGGAGGAGATCGACAATATCATCGGTATCCTGTATATGAAAGACTTTATGCTGGAAGCCAGAAGGTGTGGTTTTGAAAACGTAGACGTTCGTTCCATTCTGCACAAGCCATATTTTGTATTGGAAAGTAAAAATATTGACGAACTCTTTAAGGAGCTTCAGGAATCTCACCAGTATATCGCGATTCTGATTGACGAATACGGCGGTTTCTCCGGTATTGTGACCATCGAGGATCTGGTAGAGGAAGTCATGGGACCCATTGACGATACGGGAGACGACGATGATGAGCCGAAGATCACGGAGCTGGACGAGCATACCTGGCTGCTGACCGGTCTTGTCACAATCAATGACCTGAATGATGAGCTGGATACCGAGCTGGAATCCGAAAGTCATGACACGATTTCCGGTCTTTTGCTGGATGAGCTTGGCTATATTCCGGAGGAAGATGATTTGCAGACGCTGGAGATTGACGGGCTTCGCTTTGAGATTCAGAAAATTCAGGACAAGCGCATCGAACAGATTCTTGTCACAAAGCTCCCGGAAAAGGAAAGCAAAGAGTCCAGTGAAGAAAACGACGAAAAAGATAAATAAACAGGAATACAAATAGCAGGACGCCGCGAAAGCCCCCCAGCTTTCGCGGCGTCCTGCTATTTGTATCCTTTCTGCAGTCTGACAGGCAAAACGCCGCCAAACCGCTAAAACTCCTGATACTTTTCCCGCAGCATGGCAATCTCCTTTGTCCAGCCTGCATCGTCGTTAGGCGTTTCCAGAATAAACGGAAGCTCTCTCAAGGCCGGATGATTGATAATCCGTACAAAGGCCTCTGTGCCAATCTGCCCCTCTCCTATCCGGGCATGCCGATCCTTATGGCTGCCCAGAGTATTTATGCTGTCATTGATATGAACAGCTTTCAGACGATTCAGACCCACAACCCTATCAAATTCCCGCAGAACGCTCTCCAAATCATTTACAATGTCATAGCCTGCATCCCAGACATGGCAAGTATCCAGACAGACTCCTATCTTGTCTGAGAGCCGGACGCAATCCAGAATCTCCCGCAGTTCTTCAAAGCTTCGCCCAATCTCGCTTCCCTTTCCGGCCATGGTTTCCAGAAGGACTGTCGTCGTCATATCTTCCCGCAGACACTCGTTCAGAAGCTCAGCGATCAGGCGGACGCCTGTCTCCTCTCCCTGTCCCACATGGCTTCCCGGATGAAAATTGTAATAGTTCCCTGGCGTATATTCCATGCGCGCCAGGTCCTCAGCGAAAGCTTCCCTGGCAAAGCGGCGCACCTGCGCCTTATCAGAGCAGGCGTTCAGCGTATAAGGCGCGTGGGCTACGATTTTTCCGTATCCTTTTTCTTTCCAGAGTTCAAGAAATCTCTGCACATCCGCCTCATTGACAGCTTTCGCGCTTCCGCCTCTGGGATTGCGGGTGAAGAAGGCAAAAGTGCTGGCGCCAAGCTTAAGCGCCTGCTTTCCCATTGCCTCGTACCCTTTTGCCGATGAAATATGGCTTCCAATCTGCATCATGCTCATATATGTTCCTTCATAGCCGTTTCTTCTCTTACAGTGCCTGATCTTTTAAGGTGACGCTTACCCAGCCGCTGCTGTAATCATCGCTTTTATAATTGAAGCCAACCTCAAGTCCTACCGGAGTGTAGAAATAAACGCTTTCCTCTCTGTTCTGCAGAAGGGCCAAAAGTTCTTCATCGCTGGCATTATCTACGAAGGAAACGCTGCCGTTCTGCGTTGTATTCTGGGAGCGGAAACGCATGACAAGCTCTTCGTTGATCTCCGTCATCTGCTCCGGCTGTATTTCGGTTCCCGTTTCCAAATCAAAGGTCAGAGAAGAAATACGCGGCAGAGTTCCATTGTCCTCATAAATACTATGCTGAAAGACAATGCTGATCTGTGTCTCATCCATATAGGTAACATAACCAAGGGTTGTGGCGCCGCCCGGATAATCCGTGTAGCTTTCCCTGTACTGCAGGGCCATTTCTGTAATTCGGCTGTTGATCGCGCTGTAATCTGCGCCGTCACCGGTCAGCACAGGATATGTGGAATAATAAGTGCAGGTGTCCTCGCTGTCATCCGGCGTAACAGATTCGACGATCCAGGATACCCCGTATTCCAGATCGGTTCGCGTCGCATCTACGATCTCTCTGTAGTAGGGATCGCTCTCATTCGGAACATAGTAGCCGGAATCATAACCGCCATAATCGTCGTAGTAATCTTCATAGTTGTCGTAATAATCATCGTTTGAATCATCGTAATAATCATCATAGGACTCATTGTAGGAACTGTCTGTTCCTGCCTGCTCGATCATTCCGGACCAGAAAACAAGAGCCACGATAAAAATGAGCAAAAGAAGCACCATACCGATAACAGACAGCGCAATGATAAGACCTTTTTTCCCCTTTTTCCTCTCTGTCACCTGTACATAGGGCGTTCCCTGCATATAAGGCTGACCGTAATAACCATTCTGCGCTCCGGAATCTCTTTGCACATTGGGCTGGGCCGAAGGCTGGCGGATCACATAACCGCAGCTTTGGCAAACCCCATCCTTCATTAGAGCCCCGCAGCGGGGGCAAAAGCCAAAATCTCTGTTTTCACTCATGATTCTCCTCCTGTAAGTTCATCCAGATTTTTTCCGTATGCATCTATAAAATATTCCAGAAAAAGTCCTGTCTCCGGGAGATTCATTTTCTGGATATGATTCAACGCCATTGCTTTCGCGCTTACAAACTCCCTGTTGCCTGCCTGCTCCTCCTCGACGCATTTGATATAAGCCGAAAGCTTGTCGGCAGCTTTTACAAGCTTCCAGAGGTACGCGTCTTCTTCCTGTTCTTCAAAGATTTCCCGGTATGCATCCTGCATCTGTTCCGGCAGCATGGAAATCAGTGTCTGCGCCGCGCGGTGTTCAATATCTTTATAGGTATCCTTAATGCGCGCATTGTAGTACTTGACCGGAGTGGGCATGTCGCCGGTGATAATCTCTGTGGCGTCGTGGTACATACCAAGTACCGCCGCCTTTCGGGCATCCAGATGTTTGCCAAGGCAGGAATTTCCTATAACGGCCAGAGCGTGGGCGATCATCGATACTTCCAGACTGTGCTCGCTTAGGTTTTCCTTCCTGGAATTACGCATCAGAGCCCAGCGATCGATGTACTTCATCCGGGACATCATCGCAAAAAAACTATTCATAAAACTCCTCTTTCCATCGCAGCCTCATCCTTCTTCCGCTTTTTTTTCCGAGGCGTGTTCTTTTCAGACACCAGACAGATATTACTCACCAGAAAACTGCTGTGCTTTTTTACATACTGCACATATTCCTGCCAGGATATATAGTATTCCCTTCCCCAGGAGGAAATCTGCAGGTACCCGTTTTCCAGTCCGGTCACTACCACAAAATGTGCTTTGACCTCTAACGCAGGAAGATACTCCCCATTCTCCTGCCGATACAGGCGAAGCCTGTGCCGCCCCCAAAACGGAAGATTCTGACCGATAGAAAGAATCACCGGAATATCTCTCGCAAGGCTGTCTTCGATACGGGGATACAGTTTTCCCTGGCTGACGCACCATTTAGACCGTAAGTTAATCTTATAGCGGCGGAAATACCGGTTCATGGCAGCAGGTACCAGGAAGCCCGGAATGCCAAAGCCCGGAATGATTCCCAAATAGCGCCTGCGCAGTATCCTCAGATACCTCTCGTAACGCGGATAAGACAGCGTCCCATCCTCACGCAGCAGTCCATGCTGAAGCTCCGTGCTGCAGGGGAGCCTGTGGAGTCCCAGGTACAGAAGCACATCCCCCATACCCACGACGCCGCAGCCGTATTTACGCATAATACGGGAGCTGCACCAGTTCTGGCTCCCACCGAAAGAAAGTCCATCCTGAGTTTTGACTGAAAGATAAGGATGACGCAGGCAGCATCGCTTCATTTCCATAACTTTTCCTCGTTTCTCCGGCATCCTCTCATCCGGCGCAGATATAATGTCTTCCGACATTAAGAATTATATCACAGATCACTGCGGCTGTCATCTATTGGAGGAGGCTTCCCAGATAATAGAAGCCCCTGCATTCTTCCAGACGTACGTTCACGTAGCTTCCTATCTGCGATTCCTCACCCGGAAAATGGAC
The DNA here is from genome assembly GCA_018715645.1 of Candidatus Merdisoma merdipullorum. GTDB lineage: Bacteria > Bacillota > Clostridia > Lachnospirales > Lachnospiraceae > Laedolimicola > Laedolimicola merdipullorum. The sequence goes on along the minus strand of DVLE01000057.1, from coordinate 11,814 downwards.
CAGCAGATTGTTGCTCATCCTTCCGGTCAGGTAGCCGGGCCTGTGGTCGTTGACTTCTTCGGCCAGGACTTCCTGCACGCTTCCCGCAAAACGGGCGGTCTGTTCCTTCGCAAGCTCCTGTACCAGAGAGAGCAGGCGGTCAAAACGGTCTTTCGTCACCTCAGGCGGCACCTGGTTTTCCATGGCGGCGGCCGGAGTGCCAGTCCGCTTGGAATAAATAAACGTATAGGCATTGTCGTAGCGTACCTGACGCACGACGTCCAGAGTATCCTGAAAATCTTCTTCCGTCTCTCCCGGAAAGCCCACAATAATATCCGTGGTCAGAGAGATCTCCGGGATTTCCCGGCGTATTTTCCCGGCCAGTTCCAGATACTGCTCCTTCGTGTATCGGCGGTTCATAGCTTTCAGGATTCGAGTACTCCCGGACTGCAGCGGCAGATGCAGATGACGGCAGATTTTATCCGATGTTTTCATGACCTCTATCAGTTCATCAGAGAGGTCCTTCGGGTGAGAGGTCATAAAACGGATTCGTCGGATCCCCTCAATTTCTTCCACTCTTTTAAGAAGTTCCGCAAAAGAGAGGGGCTGCTCCAGCGTCTTTCCATAGGAATTGACGTTCTGGCCAAGCAGCATGATCTCCGTCACTCCGTCTGCTGCCAGCGTCCGGATTTCCTTCAGTATATCCTCCGGCCGACGGCTTCGTTCCCTTCCTCTTACGTAGGGTACGATACAATAACTGCAGAAATTGTTGCAGCCAAACATAATGTTTACGCCGGATTTGAAAGAGTATTTACGTTCTACAGGGAGTTCTTCCACAATCTGATCCGTTCCCTCCCAGATGTCCACGATCTGTCCTGTTTCCTCCAGACTTTCAGCCAAAAGCTCCGCAAACTTGAAGATGTTGTGGGTGCCGAAAATCAAATCCACAAACCGATAGCTTTTCTTCAGCTTTTCAATTACATCCGGCTCCTGCATCATACACCCACAGAGAGCGATTCTGAGATTTGGCTGTTCTTTTTTGCGATGCTTTAAAAGCCCCAGATGACCGTACACCTTCAGATTTGCATTTTCCCGGACCGTACATGTATTGTAAATCACAAAATCAGCCTTTTCCTCCTCTGCAGGGAGGTATCCGATCTCTTCCAGGATTCCGGAAAGCTTTTCCGAATCCCGCGCGTTCATCTGACAGCCAAAGGTCGTCACGCAAAAGGTAAGCGGACGGCCAAGCCTTTCGCTCTCCTCCTCCACTCTTCTTTTGCATATCTCTATAAAATAGTACTGGCGCTCCGGCTCCGCGTCTGGCGCTTTCATCCAGATTTCCTTGTTTTTCTTCATAATCTTCCCTTTCTTTTTTCTTGCATAGATACTCTAATCCATTAAGAGTAAGTTTCCTGCGGCAGCAAAAATGCTTAGATCAGGCACCGGAAGGGCTGCACGACAAAGCCGAACACTGCCCAGGCCACACGTTTCCAAAACGGAGCCTCCTGAATCTCCAGATGCTCCGGCGCTTCAAATGTCTTTGCATCGATGATTTTCCGGGAATCCTGCTCCATAGCGGTCATATATCCCTCAAGCTCCTGATTCAGTCCTTCGCTCTGAACGACCAGCATCAGCTCCGTATCCAGATAAGTGCTGCGCAGATCAAGATTATAAGAACCGACAATCGACAAATCGTTATCGATTAGGATACTCTTCCCGTGGTTTGAGGTCCCTCCGTCATATTCATACAGTTGGATTCCGGTGGCAACCACTTTATCCTTATGGCGCAGATAATCGCTGGAAGCCACAAAATTATCCCCATTTTCTACGGCGTTTAAAAGAATCCGGGTATCGGGAACGGCCTCTTTAAGCTCCGTCAGCTCCTCATACATCCAGGAATTGCAGACAACGTAAGGAGTCTGAAAAATAACGCGCTCATCAGCCTGCTTCATAAGCTGTACAAGCTCATAAAAAAGAACCGGCTCTTTTCCATATATATGGGTAGGATTGGAAAGCAGGCTGATCTTCCCGGCTTCGTATGTATGCTCCGCGTAATCCCAGGCGCCTTCAAAAAGCTCCGGGTTTTCCGCCGTAAGCTTTGCGTAACGCTCCTCCAAAGCCTTCCGCTCTTCCTGTACCTTTTTCTTTTCCGCCAGCTTTTCACTGTTGTGGAAAGGTTTGCAGACTTCCAGGTTCCAGACGCCCTCAAAATATGCTTCCAGCTCCCGGAGCGAAGTGTCAGGATCGCCTGGTCTGGTATTATAAACGAGCAGTTCACGGTCATAGCTTACATTTTCATTCGTGTAATTTCCGATGAAATAGTCAAAGGTGTTGCGCCCGCCCAGCAGATACGCCTTTTCATCCACAATCACGTATTTATCGTGCATTCGCCCCATGAGCTTCCAGGGAGTCAGCAGATTCAGAGGATTGTAAATACGGATCTCCACATTGGGATGGGAAGACAGGGCATAAAACAGCTCATGTCCCTCCATGCGGACAGCTCCGCTGACGCCGTCTACGAGGATACGGATGTCCACACCCTCCTCTGCTTTTGCCAGAAGAACCGCCAGAATATCGCGGGTACTCTCCCCCTCTCTCATGTCAAAGGTGGAAAGGATGATCCGTTCCTCCGCCTGTTCAAGAAGACGCATCCGTTCCGTCCAGGCGCTTTCGTTCGTCTCCAGAAGGGCCACACGTTCAGGTCCCGTTCCTTCCATACGAAATTTTTTCCGTGCAAAGTTTTCTGCCGTAATATCCTCTATCCTTTTATACGACAAAAAGGGAGCCGTGGCTCCCAATATCATATAGAATAATATAAACAGCACAAGACAGGTAAGCTTATGCCGTCTTAAAAATCGTATCATTTGCCGCTCCTTTTATCCGTGATGTTCAGCTATCATCTTATCACAGCCGCATTTCTTTGACAATACCGGAAAAGGAGCAGGCTTACCGGGTGTCCCTTATAAAAAGGGACACCGCTTGCCGATTTGTCCTCTATTTCATGTGTTTCCCACGATAGCGTTTCTTTTTCCCACTAATCACCATTGCGGTCACCCCTGTGCCGGAAACAGCCAGAAGGCCAATCCACAGAGCCAGATTAGTTGTGTCTCCGGTCTGCGGGGTACCAGCCTTCAGCGTGTCCTGGGGTCCAGGCTGTCCAGGGTTCTGCGGCTGCTTCGGGTCGTCAGAGGCTGTCAGTTTGTCGGAATCATCCGGCGTATCCGGGATGTCCGGCGTATAGCGGTTGGTCACGTCCATGCCGTCCACTTTGGATTGGTAGCCGGGAACCGCATCCTCTGTAATGGTGTAGCGGATCTCGCTGCCGTTTTCGTACTTCGGAAGGTTCGTAAAGTTCCATTTCCAGCCGTCTTCCTCGGTCACGGTCACAACCTTTACCTGTTCGCCGTTGGCATAAAGACGTATGGTAATGGAGCCAGGCCTTTTGCCATCCTGGTCATTGGCATCATCCCACGTCTTAGAGCCGGAAATGCTGATGGTTTCAGGCGTATGGCTGTTGGTGATCACAAAGCCTGTGGAAGCGTCACCGGTAACCACGGTGCTATAACCATTTACCGATACTTCCTCAATGGTGTAGGTAATTTCCTTCCCGTCCTTGTACTTGTCCAGACCGCTAAAGGTTCCCGCCCAGCTGTTACCGCTGCTGAGCGTCAGTGTCTCCTTGGTTTCCTGCCCATCCGCCAGCAGTTTTACTGTGATACTTTCAGGCCGGATACCATCCTGATCGTTCTTGTCATCCCATGCCTTTATTACCGTAACGCTGGTCTGCTCCGGCGTGTAAGTATTGGTGACGTTGAGACCATTATAGGCCGGTGTATATCCGTCCACGGTGTCCTCGGTAATGGTATATTTGATCTCCGAGCCGTCTTCGTACTTCGGAAGGCCGGCAAAACTCCATTTCCAATCATCGTCTGCAGTCACGCTCACCGCTTTATCTTTCAGCTCCACCCCGTTGGCATAGAGCCGGATCGTGATGGATGAGGGACGCTTACCGTCCTGATCGTTGGCATCATTCCATGTCTTGGCGCCGGAAAGCGTGACTGTCTCCGGAGTATGCGTATTGGTAACAGTAAAGCCTGTAGAGGAGGAACCGCTGATCTCGGTTTCATAACCCGTTACCGACACTTCCTCAATGGTATAGGTGATTTCACGGCCGTTCTCGTACTTATCCAATTCGGAGAAAGTACCCTGCCAGTTGTTTCCTGCATTCAGCGTTAAAGTTTTTCCGGCATCCCTGCCATTCGCCAGCAATCTCACTGTAACAGACTGCGGCCGCAGCCCGTCCTGGTCATCGCTGTCTGCCCATGCCTTTGTCACGGTAATACTGGTCTGTTCCGGAGAGTAGGTATTGGTCACATCGTAGCCATTGAACGCCGAGGTGTAACCATCCACAGAATCCTCGGTAATGGTATAGGTAATCGGCTTTCCATCCGCGTATTTCGGCAGATCGGTAAAGCTCCACTTCCAATCATCGTCTGCAGTCACGCTCACCGCTTTATCTTTCAACTCCATCCCGTTGGCATAAAGCCGGATGGTGATAGACGCAGGCCGTTTGCCGTCCTGATTGTTATTGTCGTTCCACGTTTTGGAGCCGGAAATATCGACCGTCTCCGGCGTGTAGCTGTTGGTGATGGTGAAGCCCTCCGAAGCAGAGCCGGTAGTTGCAGACACATATCCGCTTACAGGCGTTTCCTTTACGGTATAATTGATCTTCTTGCCGTTCTCGGATTCTGCCAGATTCTCAAAAGAGCCTTTCCAACTATTCGCCTCATTCAGCGTCAGCGATTGGCCTGTTGATTGAGCGTCAGCATACAGTGTCACAGTTACAGAGCTGGGGCGTTTGCCGTCCTGGTCGTTGTTATCGTCCCAGACTTTTTCCACCGGGATGTTGATCTGTGAAACATAGAGGCCCAGGTCATGGTAGCGGGATTCGTAGGTCTGTACGGTGATCTCTTTCGCCTCTGGCATTTCGATTCCTTCAATGCTGGCAGAAATCAGATCCCCATCCTGCTCCTGCGCGATAGCGTCGGAGTCGATGGTGTCGTTAGTTCCCACATTTGTCTGCGTCGCCGTGTAATCGCCGAGCTTCACCGTTTCGCCGCTCTCAAACCTGACAGCGAAATCGCCCTGGGGCAGATGATGGAACCCGTAAGCGCCGGCGCCTCTGGTGTTATCACTGGTTTCCCCCGTCAGTACGTTGATCTGCTTGCCGGTTTCCACGGAAACGGCCTTCCCGTTCAGCAAGTAAGGGATATAGGTTCCGTCCTGGCCCCTTTGCATCAAGGTAACTTTTACGCCGTCTATGAGGGCCTCGCCGGATTCCCGCAGGCCGTCCTTGTCGGCGTCCAGCCACACAACGCCTTCCAGCAGGCGGTTCACAATGTACGTTCTGGCGTTGCTCTCCATGTCTCCGCTGCCGAAACTGTTTACCAAAAACTCGCCCGGCTTGCCGTCTGGCACTTCAAAGGAGATGTGCATTTTCAAGGTGCTGTTCGGTGTCAATCTGCCCACAGCGGCCACCGCCACGATTACATGGGTCTTGTCGGGAAGCTCCACCGCTCCGGTATTCGCATCTACCGTCATCTCAGTCCAGCCATTTTCCGCTGTGAAATCCGCGGCTTGATAATCCGCAGCCGTTGTATTCCGCTTACTGGTATCGGTGGTATAGTACAGCTTGAAGCCATTGATAAGCTCTTTGCTCTCTATAGTCAGCTCCGATACCACCACCTGCCCGGTGATCTGCGTCCCCCTGCCGTCCCCGTTATGGGGCAGGAAGTCAATGTCCACCACGTCTATGGAATTGCCGGAATTGTTGCCATGGTGGATGGTAAAGCCCATCTCATCCCCCAGCTCCACGATCTTCTGGTCGGAGGTTTTTGAAAAGCTCACGCCACGGTTTTTGCTGATCAGGATACTCTGCTCGGCATAGTTGCCGTTGGTGGCTACAAAATCCCGGATCTGTTCATCGTCACTCCAGATTTTGACCGAGTTTAGAAGCTGCTGCTGGTCCTCTACGTCGGTTTCCTCATTGCCAGGCGTGCCGATCAGGCAGGAGTAGTAGATCGGCTTAAGCCAGGTCACTTCATCCTCCGTAATCGTGACATTCTCCAGCGTGAAAAGCAGCGTGGTGGTGCCGTCCTCATTTCTCGTGATTTCAGGAAACAACTTCTGCCCGCCGGTAACCATTCCAGCTTTTCCGCCGCCATTGGAGGTGTACTCACCGCCGTAGAAGGCAGAGTTCTGAATATACTCCAATCCAACAGGCAACGTGTCTTCGATGTAGACGGTTGTAGTCGTGCTTGTTCCTTCGGTGGTAGATTCCCCCTGCGAGCGGATCGCTGTGGGGTAGAGAACATAGTCCACTTCCCGCTGGCTGGTATCCATGTCGTAGGTCAGCTTTTTCCCACCTTCCCCGGTTCCGGGCTGGTTGGGGCTTTTGGTGATCTGAGTGGAGTAGTCTACTACAAGGCAGGAATCGCCTGCTGCCGTTCCAGAAGAACCTGTTACATAGCCATTCTCGTCATACTGGGATTTGGTGTAGTTTTTCAAAGCATCCGAGGTGTCATAATCAATCACAGCTGATGGTTTAGGGTAATCACTGTCATATTTAAGAGGAGTCGTCTTACCCGCCCAGCTGGGGAAGCCGTTTTGCACATAGGAAAGGTAATCTTCCTCAGTCAAATCCGTTTCCTCTTTGCTACACCAATTTGCAGCTGCCGCCTTTATATCGTTGCAGTTCCACGCTACCGCTGAATGGGTAATCATAAATGTATTACCGTCTAAAGCACTGTCATCTTTGGATTTTCCTAAGATTCTTAAACCAACGCTGTCATTTCCCTCTGCAAATAATCTACGTGATTCTAAGAGAACCGCCACACAGGTGTATCCCTGCTCTTTTAGCGCATCAAAAGAGGAAAAGAAAATCAAATCATCTGCGGTTGCCTGCATCATTTCTTCGTCATAACCGGTTTCATGCGGCTGCAGATTTTGGTGATTCCAGCCAGTTTTGTCTGGTTTGGCGCCATAAAGAACGGTAGTAGTGTTGTTGTTATATATGAATACTCTTTCTGGTTCAAAAAATGAGTCGTCAAATTTCAGCAGGTAATCTGCCGCAATAACTCTGGCCTGACCTTCAGCGCCCCCCTGATTCAGGTATCCATCCAGCCCTAAAGAATCGCCGCTTAAAATCCAATCCTTTCCGTTACCGTGACAACCCTCTGTTAAGGCCAATGTTCCATCACTTCCCTGTTCTGTATATGGTACATACCTAATGCCTAAGCTAATATTACCAGATTTTGACAGATATGAAGTCTGTACAGCTCGGTCATCATCCTGTACCGATTGATTGGAATTATCAGATACAGTTTCAAGCGGTGTATCGCTCTCACCTGTCATTTGCAAGTTCGTATCTTTCAAAGCAATCTGAAAAGTACCTGAACCGTATTCGTCTGCTATATATTTTCCTTCATCATCGTAAAAAGGCTGCACCACCCAGATTTCTCCGGCTGAAAAGCAGGCGGTCTGTACATCCCAATAACCGCTGATATTGTTGGGATTGTAATATTGGTACGTTGTAGGAGCGTCTACGATATTATTATAGGGAAGCTGCTCTAAATCCACTGTATAATCCGAAACGGTCACCTGAATCGTTTCTCCGTTTTGAACTCCTTTCCACTCTCCACCATTAAAGCAGCTTGAAGATTCACGGTCCTCATATTCATTCGTTGGAATATAGTAGGAACGCGGCACGCGCACCATACTTAAATCTCTTTCATCCGATTGTTTCGTTGCCCATGAATTTCCATCTATACTCCACAGAAGAGGGGCGTATGTATTACCCGGTGTAATCGTTTCTCCCTCATCAGACAGATAGCTGCTTGTCATCGACAAATCAAATGTGATAGGCGAACCATCGGGCAGTTCACATCCACGAAGGCCATGCTGCTGACTTTTGCCAACAATCTGAATCACTGCACCAAATGCCTGAATCCGACCTTCTTTCGTACCAGCATCTTTATTCTGTGCCAAGTCATTTCCTGTGGAAAAATCAAATGTTCCTACTGTCTGGTTCACGTCTGAGTGTCCATTGACTATACGTACATTAAACCTCGGAGCGGAAGTGACGCTCACATCCGGAGCGGTGATAGTCTTATACTCTGCCTCACCATGCTCCGCACAGGAATGGCCGCTTCCGGTCACAAGCCCATCCTCCGGCACATCGTTGCCCTCCAGCCAGAAGGTGAATTGAGGCTTAACGGTATCTCCCTTTTTCATAGCCAGCACACGGAGCACGATGTTCAGTTCCTGATAGCTGTTTCCAATAGCGGCGGGGTTGCCATCAGACGGTTCCGCCAGGAAGCTGCCCCGCAGCACCTGACAGGTCTTTCCATCGTGGGTTTCTTCTGTGACTTCAAATTGCCCATCGGTTTTGGCGGTCATCCAGCCCATGGACTCGGTTTCAAACCGTACCAGATCCCCGGAGCCCTCCACCACAAATTCATAATAGACCGTCCCGGTTTTATAGGCGGTGTACGGGCTGTCAGAACGCACTTGTGTTTTGAAAGCCGCCGTATAGGTTACTACGTCAAAGGAGCGCACCGTGTTGTTCAAAGGGTCGCTGTCATTTCCGGCGCTGTCATCATCATCCCAGGGCGCAGTGCCGGTGCGGATTGCCAGCCCAGAATCTGTGGCTTTATCCTCGACCAGATAAGCGTCAGAAATATAGGCGAAGTCCCCATTCAGCCTGTCGCCGATCTCGCCAGAGGCATAAACCGGGAAGGTGAATTGTTTAGTCGCAAGGACTTTTTCCGTTTCCTGTCCTTCCTGCGTGTTTTCCAGTTCCACATAGGCCTCATAGGTCACGGCAAAGGCAACATTTTCATTTGAAGTAACCTTCAAAACCGGATTGCTCCATTCATACTCTGCATCTGTGGAATTGGTATGCAAGTCTGTAATGCGAAGCTGGATCGGGTTGCCATTTTCGTCCTCCTCCGGCGTTACCGCTGCCTTGTCCAGCAGATTGTATTCCTGGCCTACATAGCCCATAGGGGTGGTCAGGGTAATCTCTATGTCATCTTCGGACAGTTGGGTGAGTCCATTCTGCATACTGCTGCAAATGGGGCAGACATACTCGCATGGATGGCCCTCCACCGCTTCCACATATCCGCAGGAATCGTCATGCTCCCCATTGGCGTGGGGGCAGATTAAAACAAGTTCATTTCTGTCCTGCACAGATTCTTCTGCAGCCAGATAACCGCAGCTTTCATCATGGACATGGTTGCAGGGCGTTCCCTCTGTCCCTTCGGAATATCCGCACTCGCTATCGTGTTCGTGCTGGCAGACATTCTTTTTCGTAATGCAGCCGCTTTCCTCGCTGCACTCATGGTCGCAGATCAGTTCCCGTTCCTCAGAGTTGGGCGGGGCGGCGGTGTTGTCGGATACGCTGCCTTCTTCATAACAGTCATCCGTATGCTCATGTATACACTCCGTTACCCACTCAAAGCATTCTTCCGTATGTTCATGGGTACATGGCGTTCCTTCCGTAGGGGCTGCATAGTCGCAGTTCTCGTCGTGAACATGGCTGCACGTAGGTTCCACGGACTCGGATTCTGCGGAAACTTCCGCATAGCAGTCCTCGGTATGTTCATGCTGGCAGGGTTTTCCCTCCACGGCCTCTATATAGCCGCACTCTTCCGTATGCTCTGTGTGATGTTCACATGGCCCGCCTGTATAGGCCGGTTCTTCCTCTGCGGAAACGAGCGTCACCACAGAGGGGAAGACCATACACAAGCAGAGAACCACCGCAAGCCATCGCTTTGCCATTGTTCTGGTTTTATGCTTCATAGCTTCCTCCTGTTTCTTGTCATACTCGGTAATTTTTCAGATAGTCAGCCGCCTGCTCCGGGCTTTCAAACGAAAGGGATTCTTCCGTGATATAGACCACTGCATCCTGCCATTCCCACAGGCTGAATCGCTTAGGGGAAATGCTGCAGAGCGCCCGCCGGATCGCGGGCAGGAGCTTTGGCTGGTGCAGATCGGACAGATACGTACACCCTACCTGGTTTGCAAGGATTTCCAGTAATCCTACCATAGTCATCTCAGTCTGTTCCATGGCGGTACCTCCTCACAATTTTAGTCGTTGCCGCAAGTGGTTCCCCTCACGGAAAACAACCCGGTATCGGCTGTCCTTCGGCGTTCGCGGCGACCCCTCCTGGAGCGCCCCGGTACGCAGCTTCACGCTGAAAATACCAAAGCAGGATCCCAAATCCACAGTATGCCCCTCGGATAGTTCCTGCGAGATTTTATCGAGGAAGCAGACGATGATGGTTTCCACTTCCTGTTGTTCATAACCTGTTTCTTTGCTGCAATATTGCAGTAGTCTTTCCAATGATTTGCCTCCCTTTGTAAAAAAGAATTACACATAAACGTAACACAGTCTTTCCTGTGAAACAAAAAGAAACAACCGGCGGATCGCCGGTTGCATCGTTTCCATACACACCGGCTGCCAACAGAATATATCTGTAAGGCCCATGGCTTCTGCGTCACCGATTTTCACCGGTTTTGCCCTGACCGAAAAAGCAGACATTTCCGTTCAGACGGTGTATAATAAGTCGAAATGCGTTTTAGCGGTTGCTTTATCGTGTACGACTCAAATATCGGCTAAAACACACCAGAAAATATGTATAAAGGAACGACCGAAATTCTCTACCTTTTTCCGGCAAAAATTTCTCTTTCCTGCTCGTGTACCCAGCGAAGAAAGGTATCCTGGGCGATATGAAGCTCTTTTGCTGCCTGCCGGGAACTGAGCTCTTTCTTTTCCCACCGTTCTTTCAAATCGAAAAAGTGTTCCGGCACTGGTTTCCGAGGCCTGCCAAACTGCACGCCCCGCAGCTTCGCGGCGGCAATGCCCTCCCTCTGGCGCTGGCGGATATTCTCCCGCTCAGTCTGCGCCACATAGGAAAGGATCTGTAAAACCAGGTCTGCCACGAAAGTTCCGGTCAAATCCCTGCCGGTCTGCCGGGTATCCAAAAGCGGCATATCCAGTACCACGATGTCGGCCTGTTTTTCCTTTGTGATGATCCGCCACTGGTTCAGGATTTCCTCGTAGTCGCGACCCAGGCGGTCGATGGACTTCACCACCAGAATGTCGCCCCGTTTCAGCTTCCGCAGGAGCTTTTTATATTGTGGACGGTTAAAATCCTTCCCGCTGAGCTTGTCCATGAAGATGTTTTCGTCTGGTACCGGAAATTCCCGCAGGGCGATAAGCTGGCGCTCCTCGCATTGTTCTTTGGTGGATACTCGTATATATCCATAAGTCGTTGATTCCATACAATCGTTCCTCCTTTAGTTCTTAGTGTTTCCACAAGAAATATTTTAATAGGAGGTCGATTTCAAACCGAAGCCTGCAAAAAGAAAAAGTCCCGTTTTTGCGAGACCTTTTGACTACTGGAACCTACCACTTTATATTTCCTCTACTGTAATTCCTTTCTCACGAGCCAGCCGCTCAAAAATATGTTCCTGCATCATACTTCCTCCTGAGAAAAGGTTACCGTCACACTGCCATTTCCCCAGCGCTTCTTCCCAGCCTGTCAAATCGGCGATGCTTCTGAGTGATCGTTTCCGGGATGACAAATTGCTCCCTGACTGTTTCCGTTTCACTCATGACAGAATCCTTCTGCAGAGCAGCCGGTCTTTCCTTTTCCTGAATACCTTTTCCATAGGGAATACCTGCTTGGGACAAAAGTAACTGAAGGCACTTAATTTCTTCATTTAATAAACGGATTTCTTCTCTCTGTTCCCGAATAATCTTATCTTTAT
>DVLE01000056.1 GCA_018715645.1 Candidatus Merdisoma merdipullorum | reverse complement strand
GACTTATAAAAGAGTCCCAGCTTGCTTCTTAGCGTATCTCAACAAAATCAACCTTGATTCAAATGACTATTTCTCAATAGCTTATTTAAGTGCGCCATTTTTCGGCTGTCCTCTACTTTCTTTCACACTATACGCCTTCATGCTAATCTCATGAGCGTAATTCCAGTAAAAATACGTTCCCGGAACGAGCTGCTTCTCAAAACGGCCGTCTATGTATAAAAGACCTGTCTCCCCCTCTGCCACGGTAAGTTTCCGGTAAAGACGCGCCGGGATCAGATGGCGGTACATGGCGGGAACCTGAGCTTCTGTAATCTCTGTCCCCGTCACATTGACCAGGCGGATCTCATTTTGCTCAAAAACATTCCAGTAAAGAGCCTCCCCTTCCATGATAACCTGTTGATAGGCGCCGTTCACAAGGTGAAAACCAATACAGTCATCCGGAATCTGTACCTTCACCACACGAGCGGCAAACTTCGGCTGTGCCAGCAAAGCTTCCGCCGGAAGTCCCTTCGTATCCACCTTTCCCAGCATCCGGGTTACTTTCAGCTCCTCTCCCCTCCAGGAGGCGATTCTATGTTTTCCGGCAAATAAAATATCTTTTAATATTCCATTCTTAAATAAATAGCCACATTCCTGCGTTTGGATAATGTACTTCATTTTCCTTCCCTCATTTCACATATATTTGCATCACTCCGGCGCCGGCCGGAGGGTATACATCGTTTCATTTTACCCGGTAAATCCGGAAGCGCGCCCGGTCTTCCCTACCCTGAAAATGGGGATGAAGCCTTCCTGAAACTTAAAAGTCAGAGGACGTTCCTGCTTATAAAAACACAGAAACGCTGTCTGTACTTTTTCCTTCCCGGTTCTTTGCTCCATGCTGCCTTTTCACAGGCTGCCGCCCGGACCCCCGACAAACCGGCAGGTTACCGGAGAGTTCTGCGGCCAGAGAAGACCCTGACACATTTCTTCCCTTTACCGTGTACTTTTTGAGTGTGTTTGACGACGAATCTGCATCGTCCGCATTAGTTTTGACGATCGCTTTACCACTTAGCTACCTGTCCCTCACAGGGGAGGATTTGAACCTCCGTATATCGTTTTGCTCCGCCATTTTCGGCATACCGTCAGTCCACAGACGCGGCACCGCCCAGACTTGAGTCTGAAGCCCTGGGAAAAGAGCGGAATCTATTTCATCCGTGAATCCTTCCACGGCTGAAATCTTATATCGTTTTCTTCCTTGTCTGTTCTAATTATATGAAACATACTGGGAAGAATCATCTAAAAAAAGTTGCGAGATCTGTTTTCCCGCTTGCGTCCAGAAGCATTTTGATTTATAATCAGTTCAGTTTCAAAGAACGGGTGAGCACCTACCGGCAGTCAGGCTTTTGTCTGGCTGTTTTTCCGTTCAGAACAGGAGGTTTTATGTTTTCATATATCTGGCCCATTGTCATGGTGATTCTGGCAAACGTCGTATACAACATTGCAACAAAATCCACTCCCTCCGGCGCCAGCGCCTTTTTATCCCTGGCAGTCACCTATCTGACTGCAGCCCTGTGCGCCATTCTCCTCTATCTGGCGCAGGGCGGCCATCAAAAGCTTTCCTTTGAACTTTCAAAGCTCAACTGGACATCTTTCGCTCTGGGAATCAGCGTGGTTGCGCTGGAATTTGGCTATATTCATGTCTACCGGGCAGGCTGGACCGTGAACAGGGCTTCTCTGGTGGCAAACATCGCCCTTGCCTGCATACTGGTCTTTGTGGGCTTCTTTCTTTACAAGGAAAGCCTCAGCATAAAGCAGATTTTCGGAATCGGTATCTGCATTGTCGGTCTGTTTCTGCTCAAATAGCTATACCAAAGGAGGCTCCCATGTCAGACTTTCAGGAACTTATCAAAAACTTTGACCGGATCCGTGATTATATGCGTCAGTTTTTTCTTTACGGCTTTAAGGTACGGAGAGAATTTGGAGAAAAAAGCGGAAGAACCTATGATAACGAAAGACGCAGGATTGAAAATTATCTGGCGGACTATGTCCGCTACGACTATACGTCCAAAGGAAAGCAGGTATCTTTGCGCCTGGACAGCAAACATATCTTCACCAATCCTCTCTATGCTTCCTGGAAGTCCAAGAGTTTTACCGATCGGGATCTGCTTCTGCACTTCTTCCTTCTGGATCTTCTCTCCGATGGAAAAAGACGGACCGTCCCTGAACTCTGTGATGAAATCTCTCTTTTTTATGGAGAAACTCTGGAACCACAGACCGTCCGTCTCAAATGCAAAGAATACGAAAGGCTTGGAATTCTCTTTGCAAAAAAGGAAGGCCGGACGCTTTCCTACCGTCTGACAAAGCCCCTCTCCACAGAGAAATCCTCCTTCTATGACACCCTTTTGGACGCTGTGAAATTCTGTTCGGAAGCCATGCCCTTCGGCATCATCGGAAGCACGATTCTGGATCGGGAATCTCTGACCAATGATCTGTTCTGCTGGAAACATTATTTTATGGCGCATACCCTGGAAGATGAAGTCCTCCTGACCATACTGACCGCTATGAGACAGCACCGTTTTCTCTCCTTTGAAAATCACAGCAGCCGATCCGGAAAGCAGATACGGCTGACCGGTCTTCCTCTGCGGATCTTTGTAAGTGTTCAGACAGGGCGCAGATACCTTTGTCTCTACTCCACGCACAGAAATCGTTTCAACAGCCTAAGGCTGGACTGTATTTTCAAACCGGAACTTCTGGAGATCTGTCCGCAATATGATCTGTACCGGGAAAAACTGCAGCGAAATCTTCCCCGCTGCTGGGGTGTATCCTTCGGGGGCAAAGAGCGCTCAGAAATATTGCAGATGAAACTCCACATCAGCCAGGAAGAATACTACGTCCTGAACCGGATACGGCGGGAAGGACGGGGAGGAAAAATACAGCAGATTGACGGAGACACCTGGCTCTATACGGGAACTTTTTTTGATACGAACGAAATGCTCCCCTGGATCAAATCTTTTACCGGACGGATTCTTGAACTGCAATGTTCCAATCAGACTGTCTGTGACAGGGTAAGGGCAGATCTGGAAGCCATGTATCAGCTATACGGAAAGGAGGATACGAATGAATCCGAAGACAAAGTCTGAATCTGAGATCCCCAGTTTGTTTGAGGAGATCTACGGTTCCTATTTTCAGGCTGTCCGCATGGTATTGACTGCCGCCCACAAAACTCCTCTGACTGTTCAGGAAATGGAGGAGATCGTCCATGCCTCCGCTTTTGAGGAAAGCGCTCTTTCTATTCTCCCAAGGCTCACGAAAGGTCCCTGGTCCTCTCTCCTGAAAAAAGAGGGGGAAAACACCTGGAAGAGCGCGCTGAAAACCGCTTCCCTGAAGGCTCCTCTCTCATCCCTGCAAAAGTCCTGGCTGAAGTCCCTTCTTCCAGACAGCCGTTTCCGCCTGTTTTTTACGGAGGAGCAGCTTGCCCGTCTGGAAGAAGACCTGAAGGAAGTTCCACCCCTTTACGATTTCTCTGATTTTCATTACTTTGACCGATATACGGACGGCGATCCTTATGAAAATCCGGAGTACCGGGGAATTTTCCAGACCATCATAAAGAGCATAACAGAAAAAAAAGCTCTGTACATAGCCTATGAAGGTGCAAAGGGAAAGCACCTGACGCTTGAAGTCGTGCCCTGCCGCCTGCAGTATTCTCCAAAAGACGACAAGTTCCGCCTTCTGTCCGTAAGCCTCAGGCATGGGAAGACAGGCGTTCCCACTATTTTGAATCTTGGACGGATGAAAGCCTGCCATATATCAAAACATTCTGCGCCCGGACGGTTCGACTGGAATGCTCCAGGCTTTCAGAAACACGCCCGTGAACCGGTCCGGATCCGCATTGCAAATGAACGCAATGCACTGGAACGCTGTATGCTTCATTTTTCCAGCTATGAAAAGCAGACTGTTTACGAAGCAGCTTCTGACACCTGGCTTTGTTCCATTTTTTACGATCCGGCTGACGAGACGGAGCTTTTGATCGAACTTCTCTCCTTCGGCCCTGTAATCCGCATTCTTTCTCCGGAAAGTATTCTCACACAGGTCCGCCTTCGGGTACAGCGCCAGCATGAGCTCTTTTCCGCTTTCGCCACGGACAAAAGGAACTTTTCCAAAACAGACTGTTAAAAATTATCAAAGAAACAAACAACTGCCAGTGTATTCGACTGATTTCTTCATATAATAACTCCTGTAACAAACAACAACAAACGGCAGACAGGCATCTTTTATTTTCATCATAAACTGTCTGCAGTAAGGAGGAGTTTATTATGTCTAGCAGATCATCTAACACCGCAGCAGTGCCGGAGGCTAAGGGCGCTCTTGACAAGTTCAAGTACGAGGTAGCCAGCGAGCTTGGCGTTCCCCTGACCGACGGATACAACGGCAACCTGACTTCCAAGCAGAACGGCTCCGTTGGCGGATATATGGTTAAGAAAATGATCGAGGCTCAGGAAAGACAGATGGCCGGCAAATAAGTCCGTCTCTGAATTTCGGATTCTGAAATGAAACACGCATAAAAGAAACGCGGCCCTCCGGCTAAAAATCTGCCGGGGCCGCGTTTCCTCTGTCTACAGACTCATCCGCCCCATTCCTTCGTTCTGGTATTCCAGAAGCTTTTTCTGCAGTCCATGATGCTCAGGAAGCGCAAGCCCCGGATCCAGCTTCTGAAGCTTAGCAGCCTCCTCGCTCGCCGCCTGCAGTACCTTCGCGTCCGTAAAAATATCACCAATCTTAAATTCCAGACTTCCGCTCTGGCGGATTCCAAAGAGATCGCCGGGACCGCGAAGTTTCAGGTCCTCTGAGGCGATATAGAACCCGTCGTTGGATTTATTGAGAATTTCCAGACGTTTCTTTGTGTCCTTGCTGTCTGAACCGCTGATAAAGATGCAATAGGATTGATGCTTCCCTCGCCCTACGCGTCCACGGAGCTGATGAAGCTGGGCCAGACCGAAGCGTTCGGCATTTTCCACCATCATAACCGTCGCGTTCGGTACGTTGACGCCTACCTCGATCACCGTCGTCGAGACAAGAACCTGAATCTCTCCCGCCGCGAAACGCTCCATGATCTCATTTTTCTGAGCGGCCTTCATCTTTCCGTGAAGATATTCTATGACAATCGAAGGATTCAGGCTTCCCCGCAATTTCTTTGTATAATCCACGACGTTTTCTATCTCAAGCTCCGGATTTTCCTCAACCATAGGACAGATAATATAGACCTGACGGCCTGCGGCCACCTCCTTTTCCAGAAAACGATAAGCGTTGGGACGCCAGCTTTCATCTACGACGCAGTTCTTGATAGGAAGACGGCCTTTTGGCATCTCATCAATCACGGAAATATCCAGGTCTCCGTAAATGATGATGGCCAGTGTCCGCGGAATCGGAGTCGCGCTCATGACGAGTACATGGGGATGAAGTCCCTTGTCCGCAAGCGTCTCTCTCTGGCGTACGCCAAATCTGTGCTGTTCATCCGTAACTACCAGGCCAAGACGGAAAAAACGGACCTTTTCCTGAATCAACGCGTGCGTGCCTACGACGATGGCGGCCTCGCCGCTTTCAATCTTCCCATAGGCTTCCCGCTTCTCTTTTGCCGTCATGGAGCCTGTCAGCAGCACAATCTCCGCCTTTACGCCGCAGTTTTGGAACATCTCCTCCACAGACTGCGCGTGCTGTCTGGCCAGCACCTCTGTGGGAGCCATCAGCGCTCCCTGATACCCACATTCCGCAGCAGCCGCCAGAGCCAGAACAGCGATAACCGTTTTTCCGGAGCCCACATCCCCCTGTATCAGACGGTTCATGACGGTCTCCCCGGCCATATCGGACTGAATCTCCTCCCATACCCGCTGCTGCGCTCCGGTAAGCGCATAAGGGAGAGAGGCAAGCAGCCGCTCCGTCTGCGCGTCAGGCCGAATCACACACTCGTTTTTTTCCATCTCCGTCTGTTCTCTGAGTCTTCTTAGCGCCAGAATGAACAGAAAAAACTCATCAAACACCAGCCGTTTTCTGGCAAGCAAAAGATCCTCTTTCCGAACCGGAAAGTGGATGCTGCGGAGGGCAAAATTATATTCCGCCAGCTCCTGATCCCGCCGGATACGATCCGGCAGGTATTCCGGATCCAGGTTCAGTTCGTCAAGCGCCTGCCGGACGGCTTTTGTGACCGTCTTGTTTGAAAGGCCGGCTGTCAGCCCATAGACAGGCTGCATTGTATCCAGAAGCCTTTCATAAGCATCCGTTTCGTAAATCTCCGGCTGCTCCATCACCATACGGCCCTTCTTTTTCTGTACCTTTCCCCGGAAAATGTAAGTATTTCCGGGACGCAGGGTATTGCGCAAAAAGGGCATATTGAACCAGTTCAGATGCAGATATGCTCCGAACTCCTCCAGCGTCACGGTCGTCACAGCAAGACGCCCCGCTTTTTTCGTGTCCGGCATCCTGCCTATGCGTCCTGTCACAGCCTGAATACGCTCCATTTCCAGGTTGGCAAAGGTCACCGGCTTCTCATAAAGATCATAAGTCCTCGGATAATAAGACAAGAGCTCTCCCACCGTGTCCACGCCGACACGGTGAAAGAGCGCAGCCGTCTTTTCTCCAACGCCCTTAAGGGCTGTAATTGGGGAAGCTGTATTCATTTTATACTCCCATTATTCTACAGATACCACATAATAATAAATCGGCTGACCTCCGAAATGCACCTCAACATCGCAGTCAGGATACTTTTCTCCCAAAGACGCGCCCAGATTCACCGCATCCTCCTTGGTCACATCCGCGCCGTAGTAAATGCTGATCAGCTCGGAGTCCTCGTCCACAAGCTCCTCAAACATGGCAAGAGTCGTTGCCGTTACATCCTCACCCACTGAAAGGATCGCATGATCGCCGATTCCCATGATATTGCCTTCTTTGATCTCCTTGTCGTCGATATGGGTATCGCGGACGGCATAGGTCACCTGTCCGGTCTTCACATTTCCGATCTCCTCGGCCATGCGGGCCTCGTTCTCCTCCACAGAGGAATCCGGCATATAATTGATCATAGCCGTGATTCCCTGAGGCACCGTCTTGGTCGGAATCACGATAATATCCTTTTCCTTGCAGAGAGCCTTGGCCTGATTTGCCGCAAGAATAATGTTCTTGTTGTTTGGCAAGATAAAGATATGATCCGCGTTCACCTGATCGATGGCATTGAGCATATCCTCCGTGCTGGGATTCATGGTCTGGCCGCCCTCAATCAGATAATCCACGCCGAGTCCCCGGAAGATCTCGCCGATTCCCTCACCGATGGACACAGAAATAAAGCCCATCTCTTTGCGGGGTTCTTCCTTCTTTTCCGCGTCTGCCTGCTGAGCCGCGATCTTGGAAGCGTCCTTGATCAGTTTTTTCTCGTGTTCTTCACGCATATTGTCGATCTTCAGCCGGGACAGAGAGCCAAGCTCCAGCGCCTTTTCAATGGCCTGACCGGGATGATTCGTATGTACGTGAATCTTTACGATGTCATCGTCCGCCACGCACACAATGGAATCTCCGATAGATTCCAGAAAAGCCTTGAACTCTTTTTCTGTCTTCGCATCAAAATTCCTGTTCAGCATAATGATGAACTCTGTGCAGTATCCGAATTTGATCTCCGCCTCAGTCTGCGGGCTGATCTTCACAGGAGCAGCCTTCGGCTCCTCAAAGCTGTAATCCACTTCTTTGCCGAGGAAAGCGTCATAAGCGCCCTTCAGAACCTCCACAAGGCCCTGTCCGCCGGAATCCACCACTCCGGCTTCCTTCAGCACAGGCAGAAGATCCGGCGTGGTAGCCAGTACCCTCTCCGCCTCCTCAATAATTCCGGAAAACAGCACGTCCAAATCTTCTTCTTCCATCGCCAGCTCCGCCGCCCGATCGGCAGCTCCTCTGGCCACGGTCAGAATCGTTCCCTCTTTCGGCTTCATAACCGCTTTGTAAGCCGTTTCCACAGCCTTCTGGAACGCATTGGACAGAATCTGGGCATCCAGCACCTCGTAATCCCGGATTCCCTTGGTAAATCCGCGCAGAAGCTGAGAAAGAATAACACCGGAGTTTCCGCGTGCGCCTCTTAAGGAGCCGGAGGAGATAGCCTTTGCCACAGTCTCCATAGTACGCTTGGAAAGGTTGTTTACCTCGGAAGCCGCCGACATGATCGTGAGCGTCATATTCGTACCCGTATCGCCGTCAGGCACCGGGAATACGTTCAGTTCGTTGATCCATTCTTTTTTTGCTTCCAGATTCTTAGCTCCGGCCAAGAACATCTTTGTCAGCATTTCTACATCTATCGTTTTCATAACTTCCAAAAACTCCTCCTGCAATTAGTCTATTACCCGTACACCTTCAACAAAGATGTTGATCTTTTCAATCGTCATTCCGGTAAATTCTTCCACCTTATATTTCACATTGCTGATCAGGTTATCCGATACAGCCGAAATGCTGACGCCATAGGATACGATGACATGAAAAGAAAGCGTAATCTTGTTATCATTGATCTGCACATTCACACCACGGGTTAAATTATCTCTTTTCAGAAGCTTAACAAGACCGTCCTTCACATTTACCATAGCCATTCCTACGATGCCGAAGCACTCCACCGCTACGGAGCCTGCATATCGGGCAATAACTTCCGGGTCGATCATGACAGCGCCCAACTGCGTATTCATAAGTCCCTTCATTATGATTACCTCCACTTTTATTTTTATAACTTACACCCTCAGCTTACCGTCCTGTTCCCGTGTGTTTTCATAAGCTGAGAGTCAGCCGTGCATTTGTATTCAGGGCGCACTTCTCCCTATACTGATATTATTATAACCTCTTTCCAGGGAAAATTAAAGCAATTTTTCACAGTTTCACCAGTTTCTCGAAATTTCTCAATATTTTTAAATTAACACTTGCAAAATATAGTGGTTTCTGCTAGAATAATTGGTGTTGCGAGTCCATATATAGGCTCATTATCGGTCAAGAGGAGGTGCAAACATGGCTAAATGTGCAATCTGTGAAAAAGGCGCTCATTTCGGAAACAATGTCAGCCATTCACATAGACGTTCCAATAAGATGTGGAAATCGAATGTCAAGTCCGTAAAGGTAAAGGTAGGCTCCGGCGCCAGAAAGATGTATGTATGTACATCCTGTCTGAAGTCCGGTAAGGTTGAAAGAGCGTAACTAGATTTGAAGATAACGAAAGCCGCTGCATTGCAGCGGCTCGTTTTTTATGGATGCGCAGCTCGCGGAGAGGAAATTGCTGCTTTGCAGCCCGCTCGCGCGCGGAGAATTTCGCAAGCGAAATTCTTTTTATTTCAGGACTACCGTTCCCAGAAACCACAGAAGATACAGGTGCGCCGGATAAAAGACGTAATAAAAATATTTTTGAAAAGCCGAAGGTCTATTCCTCCTTCTTCTCCTTCCTTCATTGCAGCAAAGAAGCAGCGGCAAAGCCGCGATCATCAGCCACTGGAAATCGCTGTGAAACATATGGTAAACATCGAATACCGGGCGGAATGAAGCTCCCCAGAGTACCAGTCCGGTCATAATCTCCATAAGCATCACAAGCACATCCTTTCCAAGCAGCATGAAAAGCCGTCCCCAGACGCCAAAGGCCGAGTTTACAAAGAACACAAGAGAAAGCGCCGCGTAACCGACAGCAAGCTTTTTCTTATCTTCCTTCGTATAATAAAAGAGAACTCCCATCAATACATATAAGAGGGCTCCTTCGCAGGTCAGGGCGTTCCCCAGAAGAGCCGAAAAGAAATTCAGCACCGCATAAGGTACTCCGACCAACTCATAGAGAGCCGCCCAAAGGCCTGCCACCGCCACCTGAAACAATCCATAGCTGAGAAACAGACGCATTCTGTGCTTTGGATGCTTCCGTCCGTATTCTATCACTTCAATGAAAAAGGCTGACGCAAAGAGCGTGGCAAATATATTGCTGGACACAGCAGCTCCAAGTCCGGCTCCCTGAGCCACAAAGGACATGATAAGATTCAGAAGTCCCATAGCCACACCCGCAAGATAAAGCCTCAGAAAGTATGCTTTTTTATTTCCGGTCCTGTCGATGCTCCAGGCCATACAATAAAAGAACAGCGGCGCAGACAATCTTCCCAACCATTGGAGCCAGACGGGCGCGCCCGGAATAAAAACTCCAATGTAATTGACGGCCATCGCGCCGAGTGCAATTCTCTTTAGTACTGTTACTGACATTTCCTTTTCTCCCCCGTATTTTCTGCAGAGATTCCATATAAAAGAGCCCGCCTCCGCGAGCTCTCTCACATGCTGACCTTTTTATTTTAATATAACATTACAAAAAAATGAAGTTCTTTTTACAAATATTAAAAAAATAATAAGAATCTCAGTCGCTGCGAAGGAAGCGGGCAGTATAATTACCGCCCTTTTGGCCGCTTATCTTCCGCACTTTCCTCCGGATGAAAACAGGTTATAGCCTATCAGCATCAAAGAAAAGGCTGCCAGAGCGCGGACAAACCAGCCATTGACGGGCATAAAAAATGTGGTCAGGATCCCGACTCCAATCCAGAACATAACAAATCCCAGCAGTTGTTTCATGACGGCTCCCGGCATAAAAAGCTTCTTATCTTAAGTATATGCCGGAAATCCGTTTTCAGATACCGTATTTTCCGGAATTCAGTCTTTCCCCCCGCGGAACTATCTAAACTTCCTTCTCCATGGTGTCTACGGCATCCTGTATCGCATCGGCCACCGGGCTGCTTTCTTTCTTTCCGCCCGCAAATTTATTTACAAAATCAGGAACCATATCCAGGATCTTCGTCACTGTATCCTGGTTCTTCACATTTACCAGCTTCGTCACTCCTCCGGAGATCACAAGGAT
Organism: Candidatus Merdisoma merdipullorum; assembly: GCA_018715645.1. Classification (GTDB taxonomy): domain Bacteria; phylum Bacillota; class Clostridia; order Lachnospirales; family Lachnospiraceae; genus Laedolimicola; species Laedolimicola merdipullorum. The sequence continues at coordinate 11,224 of DVLE01000056.1, read as the reverse complement.
CGCGCTGGGAGAAATCTTGGCGCCCATGCCTCCCCCTGCATTCTGCTTCTTCTCTCCGGCAAAGGCTCCCGCGCCTACGCCGAAGGACACATCTACCAGCGGAAGGATAATCGTATCGCCAATGGTCACGGCGTCGCCGACTACCGTTTTCGTCGAGATAAAACTGTCCATTCCCTTAAACAGAGATTCCACGGTCGTATCAAAATTATTATTCATAAGAAAAGCCTCCTTTAATCAAGTGTTCTATAGCTTCAGCATACGATAGACATAACGTACGTTTTTATCCCAGAAAAGCTTCCAGGCGATCCGGACTGCCGTCGCCATCCGAAGACGTCCCTTCAAATACAGCTCTCCCTCCAGAACTGTCTGCTCAAAATCAGGATTCACCTTAACATTATCCATAAAAATCGGATAGAATATACCAATCGCCCCAAGGATCTGGCCTGTCAGCGCCGGATCCTCCGTGCCGAAATGCACCTCCCCGCGAATCGTCCGCGGCAAAGCCTGCCGCGCAAGCACGCCTGCCTGCTGACGCACGAGGCGGACAGCCGCTTTTGTACGCTCATCCGACACAAACGCCTTCGTATTCCGGTATTTTTTTGCCATCCGCTTTATTTTACCACAGAACCTCTGGAATGTACATTTCAGATTTCTGATTTTTACCGGAATTTCCTTCAGGAACCTCCATACAGCCTTCAGAAAACGTACAAAATCCCGGAAAACTCCCTTCTTTTCCTTCCCGACTTCCAGGCTTTTTATCACTTCGGCCTTCTCCGAAACATCCTCTCCTTTTACAGGCTCCGTCCTCTCCTCTGATTCTGGTATTTCCTGGGGACTTCCGCCACGGACATCCCCTTCCGCTTTCCAGTCCCCGGCTTCTCCGCTCTCCTCCTGTTCGGCAAGATTCATAACCGTAAAGCCAAACACCTTCACCTTCGCGCTAAGAACGCCGTCCCTGAAATTTATCAGAATGCTTACCAGATGAAAGAGCCAGCTAAGCTTTGCTTCCAGAAAAGTCTCCTCTTTCTTCTTTCCATATGCCCGGTAGCGCACCGGAACAAAAAGCACAAGCATCACAAGGAGGACCGCAAGTCCGAGAACTGCGGCCAGCACAAGCAATATGATTTTCAGAATCAGCAACAATACCTGCAACATCTAGTTCTCCTGTCCGGCCTGACCGAAATATTCCCGTACCCGGAACCCTCCGGTCTCCCGGTAAATGTCCTCCACAATACGCTGTACAAGCTCAATTGCCTCCTCGTATCCGGAGGCAATTCCGACGATAAAAGGATTCTGGCGGTACAAGGCATTCTGCTTCAGGTAAGCGGCATGAAAAATATCAAAGAGATTGTCCGGATTGGAAGCAAGCGCGATAAAATAGACGCTGACCATTCCGACTCCCCTTTCCGCCTTATTTTTAATCTTTTCCTTATTCGCAGCCGTTTTATCACTGAGATAAAGATGCTTTGCCCACTGCATTAACTTACCCTTTCTCTTTTCCTCCTGGCAGCCGCTTCGCAGACCACGTAAAACATCTGCCATACAGAAAAAGACGTCTCAGACATATGTTTCCGGTTTGCTCAAAACCGCAAAACAGGTATGAAACGCCTTCCCGCTTCCTAAAAATACTTCTTACTGCCCCAAAGATTGCTCTTTTTCAGATCCAGATATTCATTGTAGGCCCGCTCCAAAATCTGCTTTTCATTGGAAAACTTCAAAAGGTGATATGCCTCATGATACTTGTAATACCCTGAATCCACAAAATATTCTTCACGCTGTGGTTTGCTGTAATAATTATCCGCCATCATCAGATACCAATGCACGTCCTTCTCAACCGTGTCCTCCGGCACGGAAAAAGAATACTGGCTTTTTCCGATATATTTGATGATTGCCGCCTCTACGCCCGTTTCCTCGCGCACTTCTCTCACTGCCGTCTCCTTGAAATCCTCTCCGGGCTCGACAGTTCCCTTCGGCAGCACCCAGCCCTCATATCTGTTCTTGTAATTCTTATACAAGAGCAGGATCTTGCCGCGAAATATCACCACACCGCCACAACTGGTTGCCTCAATCATTGCAAAACCTCCCTGTCCTGGTGTGTTCCGAATAACTGCATTTAGTATACCTCTTTTCAGATGTTTTGACAAGGCGAAGTTGTATTCTGTCTTCTATTTACAAAAGGCCGGAAATATGCTAAAGTATCACACAGTGAACAAAAATGTTTTTGCTTTGGCAAAGGGCCGGAGTAAAAGGACACAGTTTTTCTTATTCAGGAAGGGGAAATCACAAATGAATTACAACGCTCAGGCGGCTATCGGCTATCTGCCCGATGAAAGGCCCACCTTCATCAAGCTTCTGCTGTATGCTGTTCAGCAGGTCATCGTTATGTTTCCTGCTACGGTTACGGTAGCGCTTATCACAGGTTTTCAGGTATCTACCACTATCTTCGCCAGCGGTCTCGCCACTATCTGCTTTATTCTGATCACCGGACGAAAGATCCCCATGTACTACGGTTCTTCCTTTGCCTATCTGACCGCCATCTCAAGCATGGTAGCCGCTGAAGGCACAGCGGAACAGATCGCTTCCTTTGAGGCTACAGGCATTCTTCCCACAGAGCTTATCTCCTATGCGCAGTTCGGCATCATTCTTTCCGGCCTGGTATCTATCGCCGCCGGACTTCTTGTACGCTTCTGCGGCCATAAAGCGGTAGAACGGATCCTTCCTGCTTCTATCACAGGTCCCGTAGCCATGATCATCGGTCTGACGCTGGCTGGAAACGCTCTGTCTGACGCCGCTCCCGCCGCTGTCGAGGGCGTGTCCGGAAGTAGTTGGGTATGGGTAGTATCTCTTGCCACACTTCTGTCCACAATTCTGTTTTCCAGATATTTAAAAGGCTTTCTCGGCCAGCTTCCGCTCCTTTTGGGCGCCCTGGTAGGCTGTGCCGTAGCCGGACTCCTGCTGTTGATCGGAGGATCGGAGATGAGCCTTTTCCGGGAAATGCCGGCCGCAGCTCTGGAGGCATCCACCTGGAAGCTCGGCGACGGCTCCCTGTTTGCCCTGCCAGCTTTCTCTTTGCCGAAGGTATCCTGGGCAGCCGTGGCAGCTATCATGCCTATCGCTATCGCTACAATCCCGGAATCTACGGCTCATATCTATCAGCTCGACATCTATGTGAACGATCTGGCAAAGAAAAAGGGTAAAAAGCGCTATGATTTAAGCGATAAGCTGGACCGGAACCTGATCGGCGATGGTATCTGCGATATGATCTCCGCCTTCATCGGCGGTCCTGCCGGAACCAACTACGGCGAAAACATCAGCACCATGGCCATAACCAAAATCTTTTCCGTATCCGTTCTGGCCGCAGCCGGAGTCATCGCCATGATCGTATCCATGTTTACGCCGCTTATCCGCGTAATCTACGGCATTCCGCTGGCTGTCATCGGCGGTCTTGAGATCTATCTGTTCGGAGCAATCGCCGCCCAGGGCATGGCCATCATGATCGATAAGAAGGTGGATATGTTCTCCTCCAAGAATATCGCTGTCATCGCATCCGTCATGGTCATCGGAATCGGCGGCAACTACGCCTTCGGCGGAAACATTCCCTTCTTCGGACTGAATGTCCCCTGCATCGCAGGCGCGGCTATCTTCGGCATCCTGCTGAATCTCCTTCTCTCTATCGGAGAAAAGAAGCAGGAAAACACGGAGGAGTAAGGTTGAGGGAGTTTTAGAATTAGGAGAAAATTGATAGTTATGCAACTAATGAGGACTGGATCCTGTATTGTACAGGACTCAGTCCTCTTAGCTTACACTCAATCTACTTTCTATTCCCTTCTACCCCCGCCAATCACTCCGCGGCCTGCATGGATGTCCCTTCTTTCAAAAGTCCCAATGAAAGCTTCAGCTCCAGGATCCGTAAGACGGACTCATTCAGTCTTTCTTCCGAAATCTCTCCATTTTCCACGGCCGCCGTTACGGCGGGAATCTGTACCTCAAAATCCGTACAGCATAAGAGATCATTTCCGGCCTGTACTGCCAGCACCGCAGCCTGGCTGTCGTCTGTAAAATCCCTGACTGCGTCCATCGCCAGATCATCCGTGACAATGACGCCGGAAAATCCCAGCTCCCCGCGCAGAATCTCATGTACTTTTGCGGAGAGAGACGCCGGATACTGGCTGTCTATGCAGGACACTACGTTATGGGAGACAAGGACTAGCTGCGCTCCCGACGCGATGCCTGCTTCAAACGGCAAAAAATCCGAAGTTTCAAAGGTCTCGTACAGTCTGTCGTCGTAGGCGATGCCCGTATGTGTATCCGCGTTGCTTCCATACCCCGGAAAATGCTTCAGTACGCAGGCTACGCCTTGATTCTCCATAGCCTCCACCACGGTCCTGACATACTCTGCCGTCAGTTCTGCGTTCTGGCCAAAACTGCGCTCATACATAAAATCGTCCGGATTTTCCGAGACGTCACAGACAGGCGCGAAATTTACATTGATGCCAAGGGATGCCAAAAGCTCGCATTTTTCCAGAGTGTCCGCCTCTATCGCTTCAAGACCGCCCTGCTCATAAAGCGTCTGGGATGAAGCAAAGGGTTCATCCCGGAATTCCGGATAACGGCTGATTCGGGTGACGCTTCCGCCTTCCTCGTCTACCCCGATCAGCATTGGGAGCGCGGAGGCTTCCTGATAAGACTGGATTTCCGAAATCACCTGTTCCTCTGTCTTATTCTCAAAATCCCTGGCAAACAGGATATAGCCGCCCAGGTGATACTCCGCAGCCTTTTTTGCGGCGCTTTCCTCCGGACAGCGGGCGATAAACATCTGCCCCACCTTTTCTTCCACGGTCATCCGGGTGAGAATCTCCTGCGCCTCCTGTCTGATGCGTTCCTCCTCCGTCTGACTTCCTGCGGCGTCCTGTTCTTCTGTCTTTTCTTCCGCATCCGCCGCTACCTGGTTTTCTACTTTCTCTGGCCTGTAAAGAACACAGAGTGTCAATACCACTGCACATAAAACTACCATGCAAACAAGGAGAACTGCCGGCAAACCGACAGTTCTCCTGTTTGCTGCTCTACGTCTGTCCTGCCGCTTCTTATCCTTTCCCATACCGCCCTCCTTGCAAAACAAAAGCTCCTGAGCGCATGGATACCTGCCTTAAGCCTTCTGCAGCTCTTTGGCCCACTCAAAGCCTTTTTTCCATATAAACCGGAACGTCCGTAAACTGAAATACAATCACAAAGACAAGACTGACCAGCCCCAAAAAAAATCTCCATGATACTCTTTCGCCGCGTTGGTTAAAATATATCGTTCTTTACCAGAGCGGATTCTGCTGCGCGTACCATGCCGAAAAAATCTGTCTTGCGATCGGCACCGCATACTCGCTGCCCGAACCCTTTTCTTCTACCAGCACACAGACCACAATATCCGAATCTCCCGTGTCGGAAAATCCTACGAACCAGGCGTGGCTCTTGCTCTTGTCACTGGTATACTCAGCCGTTCCTGTCTTTCCGGCTATGGAAAATCCCAAATCATTCAGATTCCGGGCCGTTCCATCCTCCACAACGGCCTTCATATACTCCGTCAGCGTTTCCGCCTCCTCGGCGGTCATAAGGGAACCATAACGGGTAGGATTATACGTGTCTACCGTCTCGCCGGAATAATTCTCCACATGATCCAGAACATAGGGTTCCATAAGCACGCCGTCATTGGCGATGCTGCTGACAATCATGGCCATATGAAGGGGAGATACAACCGTCTCGCCCTGGCCGATGCCCGTCATCATCTGCTCCGCAGGCGTCGCTCCGTCTTCCAGCGTAAAGGAACTTCTGGAATAGGTCAAATCAAAAGGAAGATCCCTATTGAAAAGCAGACTTTCGCAGGTATCGGCAAACTCCATCTCATCCAGGGACAGTCCAATGGATGCAAACGCGGAATTGCAGGAATGAGCGAAGGCTTCCGTCAGGTCCTCCTGTCCATGTACGGTTCCTCCATAACAGTTGATGGTATAATTTCCTTCCGTCACACTGCCCCGGCACTGATAGCTGAAATCCGCATAGTCCGGATTTTCGCGCATATATTCAAGAAGCGTCACGATCTTAAAGGTGGAGCCCGGCGGATACAGTCCCTGCGCCGCACGGTTATATAGAGCGCTGTCTGTATCGTCCTCCGCTGTCAGCCGATCCCAGTCTTCATTAATCTGGCCTGGATCAAAATCTGGCTTCGATACCATAGCAAGCACCTTTCCCGTCTCAGCTTCCAGCACGACTACCGCGCCCCGGCTGTTTCCAAGGGCCGAATAAGCCGTCTGCTGCAGCTCCACATTTAAGGTGGTCACCACATTGTTCCCCTGATCTTTACGTTCATTTATATCATTTTGAATCTGCTCCAGCGTGGAAATATCCGAGGTCAGCAGGCTGAAATTGGCCAGGTTCTCGATACCCGTCCTGCCTCGTGTGGAATAGCCCACCACATGAGAAAACACGTTGGCGTAGGGATAGCTGCGTGTCTCCGTTCCATCCTCTGAGACAATCGTCTCGGCCAGAACCGTCCCGTCTGAAGCCAGAATGCTTCCCCGGACCACGTTCTCAGCAAAGACGTCCTGTCTGGAATTGTAAGGATTGTTGATGACGTCCTCGCTTAAAACAGCCTCAAAATAGACAAAATAGCCTATCATCAGCGTAAACAGTCCGATAAACATATAGGTCACGACTGCCAGCTCATGATTTTTCTTTTTTCCCGTCTGCGGCTGCTTTTGGCCTTCGCTGTCGTCTCTCTGGCTCTGTCTTTTGCTGTTCCCGTCCGCCGTGTTCTGCTTCCTTTCCTGCTTTCTTAGCTTTTCTTGCTTTTGCTCTTGCCCTTGCTGCCCGTTCCCGTTCTTTTTCAAGCTCTAACTCCTCGTCTTCCTTCAAAAGATACATACCCTGGATAATCGCGAACATCAGAATGCTGGATACAATCGAACTTCCTCCATAGCTTACAAGGGGAAGCGTCACACCCGTCGAGGGGATAAAACGTATGGCGCCGCCTATGGTCAAAAACACCTGGAAGCCATACAAAGTTCCAAAGCCCAGGGCTGAATATTTACAGAAATTATTTTTTATCTGCATCGCGATGTTTACAAACATAATGAAACAGCTCATGCAGATCAGTATCAGACAAACGGCAAAGATTCCGCCGAACTCCTCAGAGATTGCCGAAAATACAAAATCCTCCTCCACCACGGGAATCTTGTTCGGCATTCCCCGGTACAGTCCCATACCCAGCCAGCCGCCCGTTCCGATGGCAAAGAGAGACTGGGTGATCTGATAGCCTTCGTTTTCAATCACACTAAAGGGATCGGTCCAGGCCAGCACCCTGACCCTGACATGGTAAAACAACTGGTAACCGACCAGAGCCGCCAGTACTCCCGCCCCCAGGCCCCCAAGAAGGTACAGCGGCTTTTTGGCGGCCGTATAAAGCATAATCAGATAGGTGATGAAAAACAGAAGAGCTCCTCCCAAATCCCTGGAAAATACAAGCACCAGCACATGAAGCCCCGCCAGAATCGTCGTCAGAACCACGTCCTTAAATTCTGTACTTTTGGCTAATCTGGCCGCCGCGAAAAACACAAACGTAAGCTTTACAAGCTCCGTTGGCTGAAAGCTGAAATCTCCCAGGACAAGAGACAGATTCGCGCCGGAATCCTCCTCTCCTACGATGGACACTGTAAGCAGCAGAATCAGGCCCGCAATCCCATAGATCCAGGGAATCCTCTGGAGAAACGCACACTTGCGTATCAGCACAGGCACTATCAGGGACAGAAGAAGGGCTGCCGCGGCTATCTGAAACTGCCGGACCGCTCTGTCATAGGAAAGCCGCGTCAGAATCACGAAGCCTATCATCAACAGGAAGCACATATTGTTCAGCACCAGCCTGTTGATCTGCGGATAAATCAGTCTGGTAAACACGAGGACAGCCTGAAGCAGGAAGAACTGCAGAAGATAAAAAATCACAATGTCTACCTGCCAGGTCTGAATAAAGATTACGACAAAGGCAAGCAGATGAATCAAAAAGGTGAGCAGATTCTGCACCTTCCAGCCGTGGTTTACTTCGTTCTGATCCTTCTTGCGCAGTACGGAAAAGCACAGAAAGGTGTAAAGCGCTATTAAGATAACGAATCCATATCTGGATAATTCCACAATCAGATCGATCATATGGTTATTGAACTCCCCGTCTCAAATGTCCCTTCGTGTAGCCGGAATCCGTCCTTTTGATCTCGCGATCACGGCAATAGGCCTGCACAAAATCTGACAGAATCCGCCGCACTTCCTTTCTGTCCTCAAAGGTGAAGCACAGACGCAGACTCTCAGGCGAAAGTCTTTTTACCTCCTCTCTGCTGTACAGCAGGGACAGAGGCTCGCAGTTATATATCATATTATAGCAGTAACGGCAACAATTCACTACCGGAAATTCCTTTCTGTAGCGGTCGAGGAGCGTGCGGCGCACCTCTTTTCGGTCGCATCCTTCCACCGTTTTATGGATACAGCCCGCAGTGACCATGAGCGGAAGATAGCCGTAAGCCACCATCTCGCTTTCCGCGCAGCCTCTTTTCTTCAGCTCGCCCACATTCAGTTCCAGCGGCAGCGTATCCCGCACAAAACCCTGCTCTCTTAGAAAGCTGCGGGCTTTTCTGTTCCAACTGTAGAGATTGTGATCGGCAACCATGGGTATCTTCCAGCCGGAAGCTTGAAGGAAGCCAATCTCATCCAGATTTTTTACAACCACTGCGTCGAGGCCGGACCGTTTGAGACTCTCAAGATTCTTCTCAAAAAAGTCCCTGGCTTCCTGCCGGAAGATCGCGGGCAGCGCCAGCATACATTCCTTACTCGCTTCATGACAGGCCTTGACATAGGCAGACATCTTATCCGGTTCCATACGCTCGCTTGTCAGGCAGACGCTTTTTACTTCCGGGAAGGTCAGTATCTCAGGCAGCAGCTCCGGGTTCTCAATCTGAACGCGGAGCACGGGCGGATCCAAGCGCCCCGGAGCGCCCTTTCCTTCCGAAGCCTCCTGCGCAAAAGCCGTCTTCTTTTCGGAAACAGGCTGCATGATCCGGAAGCCCTTGGAAACATATGCGTTCTGAAGCTTTTCCAGGGCTTCTCTGCGGATCCGGTTCAGCTCGCCCACAGGACAGAACACGTCTCCGTCTATCTCAATATCGAGCTTTTCAAACACAAAGGGCGTATCTCCGGTCTTTTTAAGCTGCTTTTCCAAATCTTCCTGCGTAGCCGGTCTTTTTTCTGCCTTAGAGGCCGTCTCTCCGGTGACGCGGACCTGCGTTTCTTTATACTGTACCACAAATTCCATAGGGAATTTCGTAGAAATTCTGAATATTCCCTGAATTTTTTCCTTTTTATCCTTCTCAAGATATTCTTTCCGGAGCTTATCAAGCAAAGCCTCGTACTCCTGCTTTTTCCTGGAGGCGTCTTTGGATTTCTCATCAAAATGACCGGAATAAGACAGGGACATCAGTTCTTTCCCATTGTGCGTCTGATAATATCCTCTGGAAAAGCCGCCCCGGTTATACAGATTCTGAAGCTGAGCGTAATCTTCTTTCTCTACCCGGTAGCCTTCCTCCCCGTATTCCAGAAAACGGTCGAGGTATTTGCGGTAGATACGGACCACACCTGCCGTATATTCCGGCCGTTTCATGCGCCCTTCTATCTTCAGGGAACAAACCCCTGTCCGCAAAATCTCCGGAAGAATTTCTATCGTACACATATCCTTTGGACTTAAGAGATAGACTTCCTTCGGATTATTCAGCACACGGTTTCCGGATTTCCACTGATAAGGCAGACGGCAGGGCTGGGCGCAGCGTCCCCGGTTCCCGCTCCGGCCTCCCAGCATACTGCTGAACAGACACTGACCGGAATAGCAGTAACATAGAGCCCCATGAACGAAGCTTTCGATCTCAATGTCCACAGTCTCATGAATCCGGCGGATCTCCGCCAGGGAAAGCTCCCTGGCCGTCACTACCCTGCTTGCGCCCTGTTCCTTCAAAAAGGCTGCTCCATCCGCGCCCAGAACCGTCATCTGCGTGCTGGCATGAAGCGGAAGATCAGGAAATGTTTCTTTGAGATAAGAAAACACGCCCAGATCCTGCACGATGACTCCATCCAGACCGCTCTCATAGTACGGTTTCAGGTAAGCGCCCAGCTCCTCCAATTCTTCTTCTTTTAAAAGTGTATTAACGGTCAGATACAGATCGCAGCCATGCAGGTGCGCGAAACGAATCGCCTCACACAGCCCTTCCTCATCCGGATTGTCCGCATAAGCGCGCGCGCCGAATCTGCTGCCGCCGATATAGACCGCATCCGCCCCGGCATTGACTGCCGCTCTCAGGCTGTCGAAAGAACCCGCCGGAGCGAGAAGCTCTGTCTGATGTCTCATAAATGTTCTGCCTTTCTGTCGCATGGAAATAAAAATATTTCAATAAAGAAAGCGTCAAAGCCATAAAATGCGCCTGACGCCCTTTTCTCCGGGTAAGGCTCCGGTAATCTGGTATCCTTATCTCGTATTCCGATTATTTCCATTGTTGTTTGTATAATGATTCTTGCCGGATCCACGTCCCTGCCGGGACTGGCTCTGCGGATCCTCGGAGTCTTCCAGCTCCTTTATCTGCTTCTTCAGCTCCTCCAGCTCTTTTTTCTGGTTCTCCAGCGTCATCTGCGCCTCGATCAGATCATGGCGCACTCCATAAAGCTCCCGCTCTTTCTTTTCCAGTTCCCCCGTAAGCTTGTCTGCCTGCCGCTTGGCTTTGAAAAAATCATCGGCAAGGTTCATATTCAAAAAAAGCTGCTTTTGATCGGTACTCTGCTTCCGGTATCCCTCGATTCCCTGGATCTCCGACATTTTATCATTCAGGTAAACAGCGATCTGGTGCAGATACTCCGGACTCTCATAGCCGCTGATCCGGTATACTTTTCCGGCGATCACGACCTCCACCATATTTTTCATAGCCATTGCGTTTCACTTCCCTCTCATTTCCCCCGACCGGTGCCATATCATACTCAGTAGTATTATACCATGTCCTGCGGACATGCACAACTCCGAGATACCCTCTGGGCAGCGTAAATTTACCTTCGGAATTGGTGGTGTAGAAATCACCCGTGACGCGCTGATAAAGCATCAGGCTATAGTTCTTTTTTACTCTACATCCTTTTTTGTTATCTTGCAACCTCATTCCATTGATTT
>DVLE01000004.1 GCA_018715645.1 Candidatus Merdisoma merdipullorum | reverse complement strand
AGATGCTGTATCCTGATTATGCGAACTGCATTTCTATGGCTTTGACGCCCATGGTGCTGACAGGTCGTTTAATCAAAAAGACGCATCCGGGCTGTAAAGTAGTATTTGTAGGTCCTTGTTCAGCGAAGAAGCTGGAAGCAAGCCGGACCAATATCCGAAGTGACGTGGATTTCGTGCTGACCTTTGAGGAAGTTATGGGAATGTTTGAGGCGAAGGAGATTGATTTTACAAAGATCACCGGAGCCGACAATCTGTCCGGTTCCAGCGCAGACGGCCGTGGATTCGCGGTCAGCGGCGGAGTGGCGAGCGCGGTCGTGAACTGCATCAAGGAGCTGGATCCCAGCCGTGAGGTCAAGGTAATGAATGCCGAAGGACTTCGTGAGTGCAGGGCCATGCTGGATGAGGCAAAAAAGGGTACCTACAATGGTTATCTTCTGGAGGGTATGGCATGTCCCGGCGGCTGCGTAGGCGGAGCAGGTATTCTGCAGAGTCCCACCAAGGCCAAGGGCCAGGTAAAGCTGATTATGAAGAAGGCCAAAAACAAGGGCGTTCTTGCCAGCGATTACAAGGATTTACTGGAAAGTTTGGAGGAAGAATAAATGAAACTGATGATTGCATCCGATATTCACGGCTCTGCTTATTACTGCAAAAAGCTGCTGGACGCCTATGATCAGGAAAAGGCGGATAAGCTGCTTTTGCTGGGGGATATTCTGTATCATGGCCCCCGCAACGACTTACCAAGAGAATACGCTCCCAAAGAAGTGATTGCCATGCTGAATCCCAGAAAGCAGGAGATTCTCTGCGTGCGCGGCAATTGTGACACCGAAGTGGATCAGATGGTTCTGGAATTTCCGATTATGGCGGAATACTGTATTTTGTATCTGAACCAGAGAATGATTTTTGCAACCCATGGCCATGTGTTCCATGAGAAAAATCTTCCGATGCTGAAAAAAGGGGATATTCTTCTTCATGGACATACTCATGTGCCTGTGTGCCGCGAGACAAAAGACTATATCTATCTGAATCCCGGTTCGGTCTCCATTCCCAAAGAGGAGAGCTGGCATGGATATATGCTTTTGGAAGAAGGAGCCTTTACCTGGAAGGATCTGAGCGGGGAAATTCGTATGGAATTTCGCCCCCTTTAGAGGTTTTCATCGTTTTTCATATCTGACGTAAGACGATAAGGGCGTAGCTGCTCTTCTTAATTCAGTACACGGTGTGCCGAACGGAAATATTCCAGAAATTGGACGAAGAAAGCTCTCTGTAAATGTGCAAAATCCCTTGAAAAAGCGCGAAATAACAGATATAATAAAAATAACTTTGTGACATAAAAAGTATTGGAAGCGGAGAGATAGATACATGCGGAATTTGAAAAAGAGAGGACGGCGCGTATGGGCGATTATGCTGGCTGTAAGCCTCTGCCTGCCCATCCAGGCCTTCGCTACAGAGTCGGAGATCCGGCAGCAGCAGAAGGAGACGCAGAAGCAGCTTGATGCGATCAATCAGGAAATGAAGTCGATCGAAAGTCAGAGAGACGGTGTGCTCAGCGAGATCAGCGCCTTGGATTCAGAGCTGGTGGATTTGGTTCTGAATATTGAGCTTCTTGAGGCGGATCTACAGGCAAAGGAGGAGGAGCTTGCGCAGGCTCAGGCGGATTATGAGGCTGCGAAGCAAAAGGAAGAAGAACAGTACGAGGCTATGAAGCTCCGGATCCAGTACATATACGAAGAAGGCAATATGGATTACCTGACTCTGTTTTTGGAGGCGGACAGTTTTGCGGACTTTTTGAACCGGGCGGATTTTGCTCAGGAGATTCAGACCAAGGATCGTGAGATGCTGATCGAGTATCAGGAGACCAAGGCCGAGGTTGAGGAGCTTCTGGATCAGCTTGAGCAGGAGAAGGCGGATATGGAGGCGCTGGAAGCGGAATACGAGGAAGAAAAGGCGTCTGTGGAGGCGACGCTGGCAGAAAAGCAGGCGGAGCAGGCGGATTATGAATCTCAGCTTGCCCAGGCGCAGCAGCAGGCTCAGGCGTATAAGGCTAAGCTGCAGGAACAGCAGGCGGAGCTGAAGCGTCTGGAAGCTGAGCGGATCGCGAAAGAAAAGGCTGCTGCTGAAGCGGCTGCGAAGGAAAACGGAAGCAGTTCGTCGGGCTCTTCGTCTTCAGGCAGTTCTGGCTCCAGCTCCGGTTCCAGTTCCAGTTCCGGATCATCGGGATCCAGCAACAGCTCGACAGGGTCTGCGATCGCCAATTATGCGCTTCAGTTTGTGGGAAATCCCTACGTATACGGAGGGACAAGTCTGACAAACGGCGCGGACTGCTCCGGTTTTACGATGTCGGTTTTCTCTCATTTTGGAATCTCTCTGCCGCACAGCTCTGCGGGCCAGCGGTCGATGGGTTATGAAGTGAGCTATTCAGAGGCTCGGCCGGGGGATCTGATTTGTTACAGCGGTCATGTGGCGATTTATATAGGCGGCGGACGAATTGTACATGCCAGTACGGCCAAGACCGGAATCAAGACAGGTACTGCTACTTACCGGACGATCCTTTCGGTACGGCGCTGCTATTAAACATTTTGCGTGAAATAAAAAAGACTGTCGGAACTGCGAATCGTGACAGACTGTCGCAGTTTTGACAGTCTTTTTTATTTCATAGGAAAGACCATGTTACGTTAATGTGTGAAAGCAAAGTAGAAAAAGGTCTTTCCCATGAAACAAAATGCACTTCGTGCAAGAATGCGCAGCTCGCGGAGAGGAAATTGCTGCTTTGCAGCCCGCTCGCGCGCGGAGAATTTCGCAAGCGAAATTCTTTTTTTTATGGCTCCATGCAGAGGTATTGTCTCCAGGCCTGGTCCAGGTCAGTCTGCGTTTTTAATTCTTAAGAACTGGGAAAAGTACTTGACTATATTGTACATATATGATATATACAATATATAAACATTTAACACCTTATATGCGCAGAATGAGGAAGAAATTATGGATATTATTATCAGTAATTCAAGCGGCAAGCCGATCTACGAACAGATCACTTCCCAGATCAAAGGAATGATCATGAACGGGACGCTGAAACCCGGAGATCCGCTTCCCTCCATGCGCCTGCTGGCAAAGGAGCTGAGAATCAGTGTTATTACCACGAAGCGGGCTTATGAGGAGTTGGAACGGGATGGATTTATCACGACGGTCGTGGGAAAGGGAAGTTTCGTAAAGGAAGCCGATCAGGAATTTGTCCGTGAGGAAAGGCTAAAGGCCGTAGAGGGGCATCTGCAGGCGGCGGTGGACGCGGCCAGACAGTGCGGAATGGAAGAACAGGAAGTTGTGGAACTTGTAAAACTGCTGTTTGAGGAGATGTAATTATGGAATATGCGATTGAAGTACAGGGATTGACGAAGCGTTATCCGGGTTTTACTCTCGACAATGTGAGCTTTTCAGTGCCTTCCGGCTCGATTGTAGGTTTTATCGGGGAAAACGGGGCGGGAAAGAGCACTACGATTAAGGCTATTTTAGACCTGATACACAGGGATCAGGGAGAAATCAGACTTCTGGGGAAGAAGGATGGGGCCGCTTTTCCTGAGATTAAGGAACAGATAGGCGTGGTGTTTGAAGAAAGCTATTTTCCTGATAATTTGAAAATTGCAGACGTCAATGGGATCATGAAACGTATCTTTCAAAATTGGGAAAGTGAAAAATTTTTTTCTTATTGCCATCGTTTTGAACTGCCGGACAAAAAGAGCGTGAAGGAATTCTCCAGAGGCATGAAAATGAAGCTGTCCATCGCCGTGGCATTGTCTCATCAGACCAGGCTTTTGATTTTCGACGAGGCGACCAGCGGCCTTGACCCGGTAGTGAGAAATGAAATTCTGGATATTTTTCAGGAATTTATTCAGGAGGAGGAGCATACGGTCTTCCTATCCTCCCATATCACCAGCGATATTGAAAGGATCTCGGATTACATTCTGCTGATCCACAGGGGGCGGGTATTGCTCTTCGAGAATAAGGATACGCTGCTCTATGAATACGGCATCGTGCGCTGCACGCCGGAACAGGCGGCGAGGCTTGAACCGTCCCAGATCATCGGAACGCGCAGCAGTCAATTTGAGACGGAAGTCCTGGTCAGAAACGCCGGAAGACTTCGGGAGCGGGAGGATCTGGTCCTGGACAGGGCTACTCTTGAGGAAATTCTGCTGTTTACCGTGAAGGACGGGAAAGGAGAGGAAAGAGAATGAAGGGGCTTTTGTTTAAAGATCTTTGTAATCTGCGTCAGGTGGCAAAGCAGTCTTTGCTGACTCTGGCTATTCTGGCCGCCTGGTGCTTTTTTATGAAAAGCACGCTGTTATTTTCCATGATGACGATAGTATACAGTATGATGCTTCTGTTCACAGTGATGAGCTATGACGAAACGGCGTGCTTTGACAAGTATGCGCTGACGCTGCCGCTTACCAGGAGAGATCTGGTGCGCAGCAGGTACCTTCTTTTGCTGCTCCTGTTCCTTGCAGGGATCGTCGTGGGAATTGCGGGAGGAGGACTCATAAGCCTTTTGACTCAGGAAAACGCTTCCTGGCAGGAGCAAAGCACGGGGCTTTGGGAGCAGGCGGTTTCTCTCCTGGCGGTAGCCTGCGTCTATTTCCTGGCCTTCTGCATCCTGCTTCCGATCACATTCCGGTTTGGAATGGAGAGGGCGCGTCTGCTTCTGGCGCTGATATTTGTGGCCGCCTTCGCTTTGCTTTATGGCGTTATTTCGCTGGCGGACGTCGGAGACGCTGCAGTGACCGAAGGAATGGTGTACGGAGCGCTTGCGGCGGGAGCCGTTTTGACGGCCGCGGGATTTTTCATCTCCTGTTGGATCTCGGTCCGGATTGTACAGAAAAAGGAATGGTAAAAAAATCTTGCATCTCTCCAGATTACCCTGTATAATTAAATGGAAATAATAACTATTATTAATTACTTTACACTGGAGGGACAGGCATTATGAAGACAGTCATTATTGGCGCAAACCATGCAGGCATCGCAGCGGCGAATACGCTGCTTGATAATTACCCGGATCAGAAGGTGGTTATGATTGATCGGAACACGAACCTGAGTTATCTGGGCTGTGGAACCGCCCTTTGGGTAGGACGTCAGATCGATTCTTATGAGAATCTGTTCTATACAAATAAAGAAGCTTTTGAGGCGAAGGGCGCGACGATTTACATGGAGACTTCCGTGACTAAGATCGATTTTGAAAAGAAGACGGTATTCTGTGAGAAGAAGGATGGAACGGCTTTTGAGGAATCCTATGACAAGCTGATTCTGGCTACAGGTTCCCTTCCGATCTCCCCGGATCTTCCCGGCAAGGATTTGAAAGGCATCAGCTTCCTGAAGCTGTTCCAGGAAGGCCAGGAGGTAGATCGTCAGATCAGTGATCCGGCGGTAAAGCGTGTGGCGGTAGTCGGCGCCGGCTATATCGGCGTGGAGATTGCAGAAGCTGCGAAGCGCCGCGGCAAGGAGGTGCTGCTTTTTGATGTGGCGCCTAATTCACTGGCAAGTTATTATGATACCTGGTTTACCGATGATATGGATAAGAACCTTCAGGAACATGGAATTGAGACGCATTTCTGTGAGAGAGCCACGGCCTACAAAGGGACGGAGCGAGTAGAGGCTATTGTGACTGACAAGGGCGAGTATCCGGTGGATATGGTGATCAATGCTATCGGCTTTATTCCGAATACGGAGCTTGGCCGTACCCATCTGGAATGTCTGGCCAACGGGGCTTATCGTGTAGACTGCCACCAGCAGACCAGTGATCCGGACGTATACGCAGTAGGCGACTGTGCGTCTATTTATTCCAACGCGCTGCGGGCAGAGACTTATATCGCTCTGGCTACGAACGCGGTACGCAGCGGTATTGTGGCAGGCCACAATGTGGGCGGCACGAAGCTTGATGCCATCGGCGTTCAGGGTTCCAACGGAATCTCTATCTTCGGCTATAATATGGTTTCCACCGGACTGTCTGTGAAGGCGGCAGAGAAGAATGGCATCAAGGTGAAATACTCGGATTTTGAAGATCTTCAGAGACCGGGATTTATGAAGGAAAATGCAAAAGTAAAGATTCGCCTGGTATATGAGGAGGACAGCCGCCGTCTGGTAGGAGCCCAGATGGCTTCTACAGAGGACATTTCCATGGGAATCCATGTATTCTCTCTGGCGATTGAAGAAGGTGTGACCATTGATAAGCTGAAACTTTTGGACATCTTTTTCCTGCCGCATTTCAACCAGCCCTACAACTACATCACAATGGCTGCTTTGAAGGCGGAATAGGGCGTTGTTACAGGAAAAATCTGCGCATGGCTTCATAAAAAATTAAGAAAAATTTTAGAAAAGAGTCTGGCTTATCGGACTCTTTTCTTTTAT
Organism: Candidatus Merdisoma merdipullorum; assembly: GCA_018715645.1. Taxonomy (GTDB): domain Bacteria; phylum Bacillota; class Clostridia; order Lachnospirales; family Lachnospiraceae; genus Laedolimicola; species Laedolimicola merdipullorum. Next base: position 22,756 of record DVLE01000004.1, on the reverse strand, counting down.
ACTGTTAAAGGCGGCAAGAGGAAAGGAAAAGGAGAGGAAGCGAAAGAACTATGACCAGACGGCAGAAAAAGCGGATGCTGGCGCTGGCCGGCAGCCTGACATCCATAATCTGTGTAGGAATGCTGATTGGAACCGTGTACGCACAGACACTGGAGCAGGAACAGCAGGAGGAAGCCGTGGTGCAAGAAATTGTACTGCCGGATGTACTGGAGGAGGAAACAAAGCAAAGTACAGAAGAACTGAATGCAGAGGACGAATATGAAGAAAATCTGCCGGATGACTGGAACCTGATTCTCGTCAATCGTACCCATCCCATACCGGAGGATTATGAGGTGGAGCTTAAGCCTATCGGAAGCGGTCATCAAATAGACGCGCGAGCCTACGATGATTTTCGGGCTATGATCCAGGCGGCAAAAAGTGAGGGCATCTATATCTATGTGACTTCCTCATACCGGGATCTGGACAAGCAGACAGACCTCTACAATAAGAAGGTAGAGTCCTATGTGATGCAGGGATATTCCTATGAAAATGCAAAGGAACAGGCCGGACAGGTAGTTGCCGTTCCGGGAACCAGCGAGCATCATCTGGGGCTGGCTCTTGACTTTGTATCCTCGGAATACCGGAAGCTGGATGAAAAGCAGGAAAATACGAAAGGATTTCAATGGCTGGAGGAGCATTCCTGGGAATATGGCTTTATTCTGCGTTATCCAAACGGGGAGACGGATATTACGGGAATCATTTATGAGCCCTGGCATTTCCGTTATGTGGGACTGGAAGCGGCAAAAGAAATCACAGAGTCCGGACTGACTCTGGAGGAATACCTGGGGGCAGAGCCGGTATCGGAGGGACTCGCAAGAATGGAGGAGCAGGAGGACCTGGAGAGCCGGCAAAAGGAAACCGGCGGGCGATATACATACGATACAGAAGAAGAATGATAAAGAGCTTTCCATAGGAAAGATAAGAGCCAGGTCGGTATGAGACCTGGCTCAAATTATGTTCGGTTCCGTGTTCTTGAGATGTTACCGTACTTCGATCAATTCGTATTCTTCGGATCCAAGACCGATTTTAACAGCGTGTTCAATGCAGGATTTCCAGTCGGTGTTCGGAGAGACAGCTCCGAAATGGTCTCTGTCATGACAGTCGCTTTCTCCAAGCATACTGTTCTGAATCGCGGGCTGGCGGTTTACAGCGTCGGCACAGGCCACGTCCAGAGCGACAGGGTCAAAGGAGGCGAACATGCCCACATCCGGGACGATGGCGGCGTCATTTTCCGCATGACAGTCGCAGAAGGGAGATACGTCGATGACAAGGCTGATATGGAAGGAGGGACGTCCATCCACGACGGCCTTGGTATATTCGGCGATCTTTCGGTTCATAACGTCGCAGGCCTCGTCATGTGCCGGGGCTACGGCATCTTTGGGACAGACGCCGATACAGCGGCCGCAGCCGACGCATTTATTCTGATCAATGGAAGCCTTTCTATCTGCGATATGAGGGGCGTCATGAGCGCAGATGCGCACGCAGGCTCCGCAGCCGATACAGTCTTCAGTTTTTACATATGGCTTTCCGGCGCTGTGCATCTCCATTTTTCCGGCGCGGGAGCCGCAGCCCATACCGAGATTTTTCAGGGCTCCTCCAAAGCCGGCCATTTCATGCCCCTTAAAATGCGACAAAGAGATGATGATGTCGGCGTCCATGATAGCCCGTCCAATCTTTGCCTCTTTTACATATTCCCCGCCTTTTACGGGAACAGCTACATCATCCGTTCCTTTCAGTCCGTCTCCGATCAGGATATGGCATCCTGTGGAGAATGGGGAAAATCCATTCAGATAGGCGGACTCGATATGGTCAAGGGCGTTTTTGCGTCCGCCCACGTAAAGGGTATTGCAGTCCGTCAGGAAGGGTTTTCCACCCAGGCTTTTGATCACGTCGGCCACGGTTTTCGCATAGTTTGGACGCAGATATGCCAGATTGCCCGGTTCTCCGAAATGAATCTTGACAGCGGCGTATTTGCCGTCAAAGTCGATGGCCTCGATTCCTGCCCTGCGGATCAGACGCTCCAGTTTTTTCTGAAGGTTATCTCCGTTATGGACACGTAAATTTGTAAAATATACTTTTGAAGGCTCCATAAGCTTTTCCCTCCGTTTGATAAAATGAGCAGCCAAAGGGAAGAATTTCCATGTTTACGGCTGCTTTCCCAGTGTATCATGAAACAGGAGAATATTCCAGAACATTTCTTAAATTTTCGTGAAAAAGGGACAGGTGACTTGGAAATAAAACAAAAATATGGTAGGATAGACGAGGTGAAGGTGGGAGGACATATGAAAAAATTGATCAAATTACTGAAAAAATTACTGCAGAGCCGCTTGCTGGTGTTTGGACTGATTTTGGCTGTAGAACTCTTTTGGTTTTTGATTTTTGTAACCCGTCTTGTCAACTATTCCACAGCGATTTCGATTGCGTTCACAGGTTTGAGTCTTCTTGTGGTTTTGTGGATCATCAATCGGGACGATAATCCGGCTTATAAAATGGCCTGGATTATTCTGATTATGGCGGTACCACTTCTTGGCGGCCTGTTTTATCTTGCAGTGGGACATAAGCAGCCTTCCAGGAAGATGCGCCGGAAAATGGAGGCGGAGAGGCTCCGCACAGAGAATGAGCTTTTGCAGGATCCGGAGGTCTTAAAGGAGGCAGGTGCCAGCGACCGCAGAATCGAAGGACAGATGCGTTACATCTCGGAAACGGGAGGATACCCGGTTTACAGAAATACAAGCGCCCGCTATTATCAGATAGGAGAGGAGCTGTATCAGGATCTCCTTGAAGAGCTCAAAAAGGCCGAGCATTTCATTTTTATGGAGTTTTTTATTGTCGGAGAAGGAAAGATGTGGGGAAGTATCCGGCAGATTCTGGAGGAAAAGGCAAAGGCCGGAGTAGACGTAAGATTTATGTACGATGATCTGGGAAGCGTATCCCTGCTTCCGGGCGGTTATGACCGTCATCTGGAAGCTGTCGGAATCAAGAGCATCGCTTTTAATCCCTTTGTGCCTTTCTGGTCTCTGGTGATGAATAACCGGGATCACAGAAAAATTGCGGTGATTGACGGGCATACGGCTTTCAGCGGGGGCGTTAATCTGGCCGACGAATATATCAATGAAAAAATGCGTTTTGGTCACTGGAAAGACACGGGCTTTATGCTGAAGGGAGAAGGAGTCTGGAACTATACGGTAATGTTTTTGCGGATGTGGAACTCGTTCCGCCATACGGACAGCTCTTACGATCCCTATCGGCCGAAGGTCTGGCATCCCGGTCCTTTTGAAGGAGAGGGCTTTGTACAGCCCTATGGCGATTCGCCGCTCGACGATGAAATTCTGGCTGAAAATGTATATCTGGATATTTTGAATCAGGCGCGGGATTATGTCTATATTTTCACGCCTTATCTCATTGTGGATCACGAGATGCAGTCGGCTCTTTGTCTTGCGGCGAAGCGCGGCGTAGACGTGCGGATTGTGACGCCGGGTATTCCGGATAAGAAAATGGTGTTCCAGCTTACCAGATCTTATTACCCGATACTTTTAAAAGCAGGCGTCAGGATTTTTGAGTATACGCCGGGGTTCCTGCACGCGAAATCCTATGTCTGCGATGATGAGATCGCGGTGGTGGGAACGATCAATATGGATTACCGGAGTCTGTATCTTCATTTTGAGTGCGGTACGTATTTTTACCGGAGTCCGATTGTGGCGGATGTGAAGGCTGACAGCCTGAAAACTATGGAGAAAAGCAGGGAAATTACTTTACAGGATACGCGTCAGGGATTTTTTGGAGGCCTGTTTGCCGCTGTTCTCAGAGTGTTCTCTCCGCTTTTATAGAATAACAACGGAAAAAGTGTTTTTGGAGGAAGAATTGCTATATGAATGTATTGTTTTTTCTGAAGCCTAAGGGGGAGCTTGCGTACATTTATGACGACTGCTCGCTCCGCCAGGGGCTTGAGAAGCTGGAACGCAGCGGTTTTACTGCGATTCCGATGATCAACCGAAAAGGTGAGTACATAGGGACGATCACGGAAGGGGATTTTCTGTGGTCTTTGAAGAACAAGTTTTCTCTGGACTTGAAAATGGCGGAGGACGTGCCGATTCAGTCCGTGCGCAGACGGATGCGCTTTGAGCCGATTTCTATTGATTCCAATATGGAGGATCTGATTTCCAAAGCCAAAAACCAGAATTTTGTCCCGGTAATCGATGACAAGGGTATTTTTATCGGTATTGTGACACGTAAAGACATCATTGAATTTTGCTATCGGGAATATGCGAAGAAGGATGTCTGAACTGCGGCAGGTCTGTTGCTGTGAACGGGAACAGATGTACATTTTCTGCACATTTTCGACTTGATTCATTGACGGAATCTTGATAAAATGATACGTGATGTAATTTGCTTTTTAAATTATAAAAATATATGGAGGGCTGAAAATGAGTATTACAGCACAGAACCCGGCGGGCAGAAGGATTGCAGAGCTGCTTGACGGGAACAGTTTTGTGGAAATCGGCGGTCAGGTGACAGCCAGAAGCACCGATTTCAATCTGCAAAAGGTAGATACTCCTTCCGATGGTGTCATCACCGGTTATGGAGTGATCGACGGCAATCTGGTTTATGTGTACAGTCAGGACGCTTCTGTACTGAACGGAACTCTTGGCGAGATGCATGCGAGAAAGATTGTTCGCCTTTATGAACTGGCATGTAAGATGGGAGCTCCGGTCATCGGTCTTATCGACTGTGCCGGCGTTCGTCTTCAGGAAGGCGTGGACGCTCTGAATGGTTTTGGAGAGATTTACCTTCAGCAGACGCTTGCTTCAGGAGTTGTGCCGCAGATCACGGCGGTGTTCGGTACCTGCGGCGGCGGTCTGGCGGTTGTTCCGGGACTTTCTGATTTCACATTCATGGAGGAGAAGGACGCGAAGCTCTTCGTCAATTCTCCGAATGCGATTGCAGGAAACAGAAAGGAAAAGTGCGACAGCTCCTCTGCAAAGTTCCAGGCAGAAGAAGCAGGAACTGTGGATATGATTGGAAGCGAGACGGAGATTCTTTCTCAGATTCGCCGTCTGGTTACCTGGCTTCCGGCAAATAATGAGGATGATGCGTCCTATGAGGAGTGTACGGACGATCTGAACCGTGTATGCGGGGAATTGGCGGGCGTACAGTACTCTGCTCCTTATATTCTTTCAAGCATTTCCGATGGGAATGCCTTTTTTGAGACCAAAGCGGCTTATGCCAAAGATATGGTGACAGGCTTTATTCGTCTGAATGGTATGACGGTAGGAGCAGTGGCAAACGGAGAACCGGAGCTGACGGCAAGAGGCGCTCAGAAAGCGGCGGATTTTGTGAATTTCTGCGACGCCTTTAATATTCCTGTGCTGACCGTTACCAATGTAAAAGGTTATAAGGCATCCCTGTGTTCAGAAAGAAATCTGGCCAAGGCAGCCGCACGGCTAACCTATGCTTTTGCAAACGCGACTGTTCCGAAAGTAAACGTGATCGCGGGCGAGGCCTTTGGAAGCGCATATGTGACGATGAACAGCAAAGGAATCGGGGCGGATCTGGTATTTGCATGGAAAAATGCGAAGATCGGAATGATGGATGCGAAGATGGCTGCCAAGGTGATGTATGCGGATGAGGACGCTGAAACACAGAATGAGAAGGCAAAGGAGTACGCTGCCCTTCAGGATAGTGTAGAGGCTGCCGCCAGACGCGGCTATGTGGATGCGGTGATTGACGCCGCAGATACGAGAAAGCAGGTGATCGGCGCCTTTGAGATGCTGTTTACCAAGAGAGAGAGCCGTCCGGATAAAAAGCACGGGACTGTCTAAGAGGAGTGAGATGTTATGAAAAGAAGCTTGAAAAAACTGCCGGTTCTGCTGCTTTTGATGAGCGTACTTGTATTGTCTGGCTGTTCTTCCAGGGTATATCTGGAGGACGAAGCAACCTATCAGGCAAGATCTGATCAGTATGTGGAGATGCTGGCAACCACCGATACAGCCTCTCTGCAGGCAGAGCTTGAAAATCTGGAATCCCATTATGAGGATTTTGAGCAGCAGGTGGCTCTCTATCCGTACATCGGCGGAACCGGACAGAAATTTGATTTTACGGCCGAAGCCTATGTAAGTATGCTGACCTCCTACCTGGATAACGTGGAGGATCTTGGAGCTTATGTGGGTGTCAAAGAGTACGAGGGCGCAACCGAAGATTCCGATGGAAATATAACTTATTCCGCAGTCTATGAGTTTGAAGATCATGATATGCGGATGAGTCTGGAATATGCGCCGGATAATGTGGTAACGACCGTGACGCTTGATCCGATCTACAGCACGGGCGAGATAGCTCAGAAAGCGGCTTTGAATACGCTGATAGGAATGGGCTCTGTCTTTGTGGTTCTGATCATCTTGTGTTTCCTGATCTCCTGTTTTAAGTACATTCATTTGGCGGAGGAGAAGGCAAAAAGGAATAAAGAAGACACGGCTGCAAAACCAGCGCCTGCGCCTTCCGCTCCTGCAGCAGCGCCTGCCCCTGTGGCTGCCAAGCCTGCGGCGCCTGTTCAGCCTGCGGCTGACACCCAGCTTGTGGCAGTGATTACAGCGGCTGTGGCGGCGGCTATGGGAACATCGGAAGACGGTTTCATCGTACGTTCGATTAAGCGCAGAAGCACGAATAAATGGAAAAAATCATAAAGCATGATCTTGTATTTTAGGAGGAATCTCAGAAATGAAGAATTATACAATTACTGTAAATGGCGTAGTTTATGATGTAACCGTAGAAGAAAAAGCGGCTGGGGCAGTTCCCGTGGCTCCGGTTCCCGTAGCACCTGCACCCGCTCCTGCAGCAGCTCCCGCGCCTGCCCCTGCACCTGCGCCGGCAGCCGCACCGGCGGCAGCACCCGCAGCAGCAGCGGCAGGCGGCATTGAGGTAAAGGCTTCCGTACCGGGCAAGGTTGTGAAGGTAGAGGCTTCCGTAGGCCAGGCTGTGAACCCCGGCGACAATATTGTCGTTCTGGAGGCTATGAAAATGGAGATCCCCATTGTGGCTCCCGAAGCAGGAACAGTGGCGAGTATTAACGTCAGCGTAGGTCAGTCAGTTGAGTCCGGTGATTTATTAGCGTCTCTGAACTAACAGACAGAACGTGAATTTCAACGGAGGTTAAGACATGGAATATATATTTGAAACCCTTGGAAACCTCGTGCATCAGACAGCCTTTTTCAATCTGACCTGGGGCAACTTTATTATGATCCTGGTTGCATGTGTGTTTCTGTATCTTGCTATCAAAAAGGATTATGAACCGCTTCTTTTGGTTCCGATCGCTTTTGGTATGCTTCTTGTAAATATTTATCCGGATATTATAGCAAGTCCGGAGGAGACCTCGAATGGTGTGGGCGGTCTTCTCTATTACTTCTATGTGCTGGACGAGTGGTCGATCTTGCCCTCCCTGATTTTTATGGGCGTGGGCGCGATGACGGATTTTGGCCCGTTGATCGCGAATCCTAAAAGCTTCCTTCTTGGCGCTGCAGCACAGTTTGGTATATTTGTGGCATATCTGGGCGCGATGCTCATGGGCTTTTCCGACAAGGCTGCCGCGGCTATTTCCATTATTGGAGGAGCTGATGGCCCGACATCAATTTTCCTGGCTGGAAAACTGGAGCAGACGGCTTTGCTTGGACCTATCGCGGTAGCGGCTTATTCTTATATGGCCCTTGTTCCGATCATCCAGCCGCCGATTATGCGTCTTCTGACTACGGAAAAAGAGCGTAAGATTAAGATGGAACAGCTCCGTCCGGTTTCCAAACTGGAAAAGATTCTTTTCCCGATTATCGTTACCATCGTTGTCTGCCTGATTCTGCCGACGACAGCGCCTCTGGTAGGAGCTTTGATGCTGGGCAACCTGTTTAAGGAGTCTGGTGTCGTAAAGCAGCTTACGGAAACGGCATCCAACGCGATGATGTATATCGTGGTAATCCTGCTGGGAACTTCCGTAGGAGCGACAGCTAGCGCGGAAGCGTTTCTGACCTCCAATACGCTGAAGATTGTGGCTCTTGGACTGATCGCCTTTGCCTTCGGTACTGCCGCAGGCGTGCTGCTTGGCAAGCTGATGTGTGTGGTGACAAAGGGCAAAGTAAATCCGCTGATTGGATCCGCGGGCGTATCTGCAGTTCCGATGGCAGCCCGCGTGTCCCAGAAGGTTGGAGCAGAGGCAGATCCGACAAACTTCCTGCTGATGCACGCAATGGGTCCGAACGTAGCCGGCGTAATTGGTACGGCTGTAGCCGCCGGTACCTTCATGGCTATCTTCGGCGTCATGTAAAGCGAAGAAAAATCCTTGCTTGCAAGGGGATTTTTCGAGCTTTAATGAAGGATTCTCCGACGAGCGAAGCGAGTAAGCTCCGAAGGAGCGTCTGCGCTGAAAGCGCGGGACGGAGAATCCTGAATCTGGGTAGGAGACAAAAAATGAGCGCGAGCGAAGCGAGCATTCATTTTTACCTGCCTGATTAACGAAGGATTTCCCGGCGAGCGAAGCGAGCAAGCTCCGAAGGAGCGCCTGCGCTGAAAGCGCAGGACGGGAAATCCTGAGTCTTTAGAAAATACTTGCAAGGGGATTTTTCGAGCTTTAATGAAGGATTCTCCGACGAGCGAAATGCGGAAAATCCTGAATAGAAGTGATAGATAGAAATTGTTAACAAGGAGGTTATATGATGTCAGAAATAAAACCGGTACAGATTACCGAGACAATATTGCGTGACGCGCATCAGTCTCTGATTGCGACACGAATGACGACAGAACAGATGCTTCCCATTGTGGAGAAGCTGGATCAGGTAGGCTATCATTCTCTGGAATGCTGGGGAGGGGCTACTTTTGACGCTTCTCTGCGTTTCCTGCATGAGGATCCCTGGGAGAGACTGCGAAAGATTAAGGACAGGGCGAAAAAAACTCCGCTGCAGATGCTTTTCCGCGGCCAGAATATTCTGGGCTATCGTCCCTACGGCGATGATGTGGTAGAGTATTTCGTACAGAAGTCTATCGCAAACGGAATTGATATTATCCGTATTTTCGACTGCCTGAATGATATGAGAAATCTTCAGACTGCGGTAAAAGCAGCGAATAAAGAGGGCGGCCATGCGCAGGTTGCGCTTTCCTATACGCTGGGAGACGCTTATACGCTGGAGTATTGGACTAATATCGCGAAAGAGATCGAGGAGATGGGCGCAAACTCCATCTGCATCAAGGATATGGCCGGACTGCTGCTGCCGTATAAGGCGACGGAGCTTGTAAAGGCTCTTAAGGAAACGGTTCATATTCCGATTCAGCTTCATACACACTACACCTCAGGCGTGGCATCCATGACATACCTGAAGGCTGTCGAGGCAGGCGTGGATGTGATTGACTGTGCAATGTCTCCGTTTGCTCTTGGAACTTCTCAGCCTGCGACAGAGGTTATGGTAGAGACGTTCCGGGGAACGCCGTATGATACGGGATATGATCAGCAGCTTCTGGCTGAAATCGCTGATTATTTCCGCCCGATTCGGGATGAGGCGCTGGAGAGCGGACTTCTGAATCCGAAGAATCTGGGTGTCAATATCAAGACTCTGCTGTATCAGGTACCGGGCGGAATGTTGTCGAACCTGACTTCTCAGCTCAAGGAGCTTGGCGCTGAGGACAAATACTACGAGGTATTGGAAGAAGTTCCGCGTGTTCGGAAAGACTTCGGCGAGTGTCCGCTGGTAACTCCTTCTTCTCAGATCGTAGGAACGCAGGCTGTAATGAATATTGTGGGCGGCGAGCGTTATAAGATGGTGACGAAGGAATCCAAGGATCTTCTTTCCGGAAAATACGGAAAGACTGTAAAGCCTTTCAATCCGGAAGTGCAGAAGAAGTGTATCGGAGACGCGGAGGTAATTACCTGTCGTCCGGCAGATCTTGTGCCGAATGAGCTGGATACTCTGGAGAAAGAAATGGCGCAGTATAAAGAGCAGGACGAGGATGTGCTGACCTATGCGCTGTTCCCGCAGGTGGCTGTGGACTTCTTCAAGTACCGCGACGCACAGGAGAAGAAGGTAGACGCCGAGGTTGCAGATACCAAGAACGGAGCCTATCCGGTATAAGCGGACAGAGCAGAAAGAATTTGACGGACGCCGATAAGGAAGCGTCAAAAATAAATTACTAAGAACACAGAAAAGCAACGTATATGTACCATAGTATACGTTGCTTTTTTAGATCCTTTTGCCGTCGCGCGGCAGCTTAACACAGAGATTCAATATTTCTTTTGTAACGATGGCGCGGGCTCCGATCACAGCGCCGTCCCCAATGGTAACACCTGCTAAAATGACCGCTTCATAACCGATCCAGACGTCATTTCCGATCACAATATCGCTCTTGTTGTCCCACGCCTTTGTAACATCCTTTCTTTTCAGATAAACGGTTTCTTTATCCTTGGAGCGAGGATAAATTTTCTGTGACATGGACGCTCCTTTCTGATTAGTCTGCCGGAAAAGTAAATTTTCGGATGTTCTCAAAGTGATTATTTTCTGTGTAGTATACAGCGTGTTCATTGGCAGAATAAACGAAAGAAACCCTGGTCGCCCACATACCTTCCTGCCGCACGGCGTGGAGCAGCGTAAAGGCATCGTCAATCGAAAATTCACTTTTATGGCTATCTAATAACTGCAAAGCCACTTCATACCGGTTATCGCCCGGTACAATAAAATCTTTCGTACTCTCTGGCTTTATCAAGGAATAGTTTGTTATCAGAGAATATTTGCCCTGTTCTTCCCGATAGCCAATTCCCGGCTCAATGACCAATGTGCGTCCCTGAATATCAGACAGCATCGCCTGCATGGTAGCGTCCGGCGCATAAACGATTTTCTTTGTCTTAACGATTTGAAGAACCTCATCAAAGGAAAGCTCCGCATTGATAAATCGCTCGGTCAAATCGGCAACTGTCATGCAGTTATGGCCGGTTTGATATGCTCCGTCTGAATTGCCATGCACATATAACAGCGTTCCTGCGTTGCCGTTTTGGTTTACGCCATGATAAGAATGATAGGTTTTGTCTGGCCGCATAATTCCGATAGAAAAACGATTTTTTTCTTTTATTACCTTGTGCGTCCATACAGAGAGATCGATGTCAAAATTAAAGCCTGTGATCATGTTGCTTCCGCGATAAACGAATCTGGTACACATAGCAGCCGCCTTTCATAAAGTCTTTGTATATGGTTCCTTTTCATTTTACAGCCATTCGCATATACATTCTATAGACGATACGGTACCGAAACAATTGCGGTTACAATTCCCAGTTTTCTTCCAGAAACTTCACAATATCGATAGCCTTTGGCGGACAGCCTTTCAGGGAGTTGGAAAAACATGAGGTACAGGAACCAACGCCGATTTCTCCGGCCTGTCCCTTATATCCCTGTCCGATACAGATGGGCGTCATACCTGGGCGCAGCTGTCCGGCTTCGTCAAGACGGTTCAGGGCGTGAATCAGAGAACCGTAGCAGGCGGAGCAGGCATCTTTGGGAGCCGTGTAGCCTGCCAGCTTTTTTACCCGGCGGGACATAGGGGCGGAACGCTTGGCTCCGGTGATCTGTGTGTATTCCGTGTCTGAGCTTTCGTTTAAGAGAATGAGATTGGCTTTGGAAATATCTGCGCAGCCTGTTCCAAGCTGTTCGGCAAGACGGATGTACGGAACCTCGTCCACCGAAATTCCCAGGCAGTCGCAGACAAAGGCATCGCAGAGGACAGGATCTTTGAGGGCCAGAATCCGGTTCATGACTACGGGATTTCCTCCTTCTTCAAAATCCAGATCTCCGCAGATATTGTCCACCAGAATGAAATCATTTCTCACGGCGGTACTCAGATGCGCGATCGGTTTGTGGAGTCCCATGGTGTGGAAACGCCGTTTTTCCGCGTTTGTAATCAGTCCCTTGTTGTTTTTCAATGCACAGGTCACGAGGGTTTGACAATGTCCCTTGATTACAGGCATATTGATAATATAATCCGCCTCAAGAGCTTTCCGGCATACTTCGATCTTCATGCCGGCAGCGTTGCAGGGGACGCCCTCGTCTTTTTGCAGATCGACCAGGGGAACGCCGTATTTTTCTGAAATGGCATGATAGCCCAGAGCCGCGAAGGAGCGGGAAGTGCGCTCGCCCACCCAGGAGCCTTCCATGATGGTAAGATGCGTAAAACCGTGAGCCTGGAGATATTCAATCACTCCGCAGACGAGTTCAGGATGAGTCGTCGCTCCGGATTCCGGCGTCATGGTTCCAAGCAGATTGGGCTTTAAGGCGATGTGTTTGTCCCGGCTTCCGATCTCCTGCTCCAATCCGGCCTCTGTCAGAATGCGGATGGTCATGTCCTTGTAGTCAGTCCCGTGAATGATATAAATGTCGTTTTGCTTCATAAACATTCTCCTTTTTTGATACGATATTTTTCATGGACAAGAGTCTGAATATTCTTGCCAGCTAAGAGTATCCATTTTGTATACATTATAGCATGTTTGGTTTAAGTTTGCATTACTCTTAATTTACAAAGCTCTTAATATACAAAGATATTTTAAGCTGAAAATAAAAGACTTCCCTCCTGGGAAACAGGAATCCGGATTGTCGGATTTCCTGGAATATGGTACACTGATAGCGGATACAGACAGAGAGAACGACAGGAGAATGAAAATGAACAGAGTATTGATCGTAGGCGGAGGGGCGGCCGGGATGCTGGCTGCTGTCTTTGCGGCGAGGAGAGGCCGGGAGGTCCATATATTTGAGAAAAACGAGAAATTAGGGAAAAAGCTTTATATTACAGGGAAGGGGCGCTGCAATCTGACGAACGCCTGCGAGATGGAGGAGCTGTTTGACAGCGTGCGTACGAATCCGCGCTTTTTATACAGCGCCTTTTACGGATTTACCAATCAGGATGTGATGGACTTTTTTGAGCAGGAAGGGCTTCCGCTCAAAGTGGAGCGGGGCGGAAGGGTGTTTCCTGTATCGGACAGAGCGGCGGATGTACTCGATACCCTGCGCCGCAGTATAAAAAGGGCAGGGGTAAAGGTTCACTTAAATACAGAGGTAAAAGAGCTTATGTGCCAGGAGGGGCGGATGAAGGGGCTTGTCCTGGAAGATGGCCGGGTTGTAAACGGCGAAGCGGTGATCGTGGCTACGGGAGGACTTTCCTATCCAAGCACGGGATCTACCGGAGACGGATACCGTTTTGCGGAAAAGCTTGGCCATAAGGTGACGGAATGCCTGCCGTCTCTGACGCCTTTTACGATCCGGGAAGACTTTGTGAAGGAGCTGCAGGGACTTTCCCTGAAAAATGTGGAGATTTGTATCTATAATGGAAAGAAGGCCGTGTTCCGGGAGTTTGGGGAAATGCTGTTTACCCATTTTGGCGTCAGCGGCCCGCTGATTCTGACAGCCAGCAGTTTTGTGGGCTCTCTGGCGGCCAGACAGGAGCTTCGGCTTGTGCTGGACTTAAAGCCTGCTTTGACTGTGGAGCAGCTTGATCAGCGCCTGCTCCGTGATTTTGAAGCAAACCCGAATAAGAGCTTTAAAAATGTCGCCAGCGGTCTCTTTCCTGCTAAGCTGACTCCGGTGATGCTGGAGCTTGGGGGCATCAGTCCGGATAAAAAGGTACATGACATTTCCAGGGAGGAGCGCCAGGGCTTCGTGCGGCTCATCAAAAACCTGGAGATGACGGTGACGGGGCTTAGGGGATACCGGGAAGCCATCATTACCAAGGGCGGCGTGGCAGTCAAAGAGATCAATCCCTCTACCATGGAATCCAAGCTCGTGTCCGGCCTTTATTTTATAGGAGAGGTACTGGATTTGGACGCGGTGACAGGGGGCTTCAATCTTCAGATAGCATGGTCTACGGCCTATGCGGCAGGAAACGCAGTGTAAGACTGCAGAAATCAGGGGGAGGATTCGGATGCAGAAGTTGAAGAAAATAGGCGGCATTGCCATCGTACTGTTGATCGTCGCAGGCGGCTTCATGATTTATCATTATTTTCAGACATGGCCGCTGCGGTTCCGTTCGGATTTGAATGCTTTTTTCGGCAGCGGAAACTGGGAGCAGGTTTCGTCTGAGACAAAAGAAAGCATGATCTATACGGTCTATCACAGTTCCAGCGATGGCCTGCGCTCCGGAGAGCGGGCAGGAAAATTCCATGAATGGAATCTTGTTTTCAGGAACCGGTACGGGGAGGAGGAACTCTGGACGATCAGCGATCACACGATGAAGATCAATCATTCCGATCATATGTTTCTAAGCTCTGAAAGATACTCCGCAAGGGAGGCCCTGACGCTGGAACTTATGGATCTGTCTCTGTACGCCGTGGGAGATCAGGTAAAACGGGAGCTTTTGGCTGAAATTCTGACGGAACAGGAGCTGGAATGCCTGAATGTTTATATTTCCTACCGGGATGGGAACCCGCCTCCGAAGTTTTACTCCAGGCTCAGACAGGAGGACTGGTTTACGGTGAATCAGCTTTCGGCGGCGGATTATCTTGAGACGGATCTGTACGATTTTTATCTTGAAATCCAGGCATACGATTATAAAGTAGAGAAGCTGAGCGCGGAAGAACAGAGTCATCTCATGGGAAGTCTCGGTAGGATCGAAGGGATTCTTCGGAATGCATACGGGGAATATGCAGATTATGAGATTTATCTGGGAGAGGGGTACAGGGCGGAATTTTCCGGGAACAGAGCGGATGCAGGTATGTCCTTTTAAATAAAAACGGGTAAATTTCAAATAAGCCTGTCAGAAAAGAACTTTCCGCGCCTTTCTGAAAAAGAGATTGCACAGAAAGTCAGGTTCCGCTATAATATAGAAAGCGCAGATTTTTGAAAGGTGATATGGACAGACAGTCGAGAGGATTGAAGGGATAGACGGCTATGAGTTATCAGATTGCGATAGACGGTCCGGCCGGAGCCGGAAAGAGTACGGTAGCCAAGGCAGTAGCGAAAAAGCTTGGTTATATCTATGTGGACACGGGAGCAATGTACCGGGCTATGGCTCTGTATTTACTGCGCTCAGGGACGGACGCGGCGAATGCGGAGGAGATCAGCCGGCGAAGTTCTGAGGCGGATATTACAATCGCTTATGAGAACGGAGCCCAGCAGGTGATTCTGAACGGAGAAAACGTATCGGCCCTTCTCCGCACAGAGGCGGTGGGTAATATGGCTTCCGTTTCTTCCGCCAATGCGGATGTGCGGCAAAAGCTTGTGGAACTTCAGCGCGCGCTGGCGGCCCGTGAAAACGTGGTAATGGATGGCCGGGATATTGGGACCTGCGTGCTTCCGAATGCTAATGTGAAGGTATACCTGACAGCCTCCGCGGCCTGCAGGGCAAAGAGGCGTTATGACGAGCTTGAGGCGAAAGGAGAGCATTGCGTGCTGTCCGAGATCGAAGCCGATATTCGGGAACGGGACGAGCGTGATATGACGAGAAAAATATCTCCTCTGCGCCAGGCGGAAGATGCTGTGCTGGTAGATTCCTCAGATATGACGGTAGAGGAAGTGGTTGAGAAAATCGTCTCGCTGGCAGAGTGTGAAAGACAGCGTGGGAAAGGAACAGACCGTGGATGAAAGTTAAGCTTGCGAAGACAGCGGGGTTTTGCTTCGGCGTACGCCGGGCTGTAGATACCGTGTATGAACAGATTGAGCAGTCGCAGGGTCCCATTTATACTTACGGGCCGATTGTTCATAATGAGATGGTGGTTCGGGAGCTTGAGGAAAAGGGCGTCCGGGTACTTGGCACCGAGGAGGAGCTTGCAGAGCTTACGCAGGGAACGGTGATTATCAGGGCCCATGGAGTAGGCAGACATATCTATGAGCTTCTGGAACAGAAGGGAATCCGTCTTGTGGACGCCACCTGTCCCTTTGTGCGCAAGATCCATCGCATTGCGGAGCGGGAGGAGAAGAACGGACGCAGGATCCTGATCATCGGAAACGCAAAGCATCCTGAGGTAGAGGGAATCCGGGGCTGGTGCAGGAATCCTTCCTATGTGATAGAATCTGCGGAAGAAGCCCGGAATTTTAAGGCTCCGTTGTCCGAAAAGCTTTGTATCGTGTCCCAGACGACATTTAACTACAATAAATTTGAAGATTTAGTTGAAATTATTTCAAAAAAGGGGTATGATATACTTGTTTTAAATACGATTTGCAGTGCAACAGAGGAGCGGCAGACGGAAGCCAGGCAGATCGCGTCGGAAGTGGATGCGATGATTGTCATCGGAGGAAGCCACAGCTCCAACACGCAGAAGTTATTTGAAATATGCAAGAAAGAATGTGGAAATACTTACTATATACAGTCACTTGATGATTTGGATTTGAAGACATCGGAGTCCATTCGTTGCGTAGGTATTACAGCAGGGGCTTCAACCCCCAACAAAATTATTGAGGAGGTTCAAAAACATGTCGGAATTAAGTTTTGAACAAATGCTAGAGGATTCACTGAAAACAATAAGGAATGGGGAGGTTGTCGAAGGCACTGTTATTGATGTCAAAGAAGATGAAGCTATCTTGAACATAGGCTATAAATCAGACGGTATCCTGACAAAGAGCGAGTACAGCAATACTCCGGTAGACCTGACGACCTGCATTCACGTAGGCGACACCATGGAAGTAAAGGTTCTCAAGGTGAACGACGGCGAGGGACAGGTTCTTCTGACCTACAAGCGTCTGGCCGCAGAGAAGGGCAGCAAGCGTCTGAAAGAGGCGTTTGAGAACGGAGAAGTTCTGACGGCTCCCGTTACCCAGGTACTTGAGGGCGGTTTAAGCGTCGTTGTGGACGAATCCCGCGTGTTTATCCCGGCGAGCCTGGTATCCGATACTTATGAGAAGAATCTGGCCAAGTATGAAGGTCAGGAGATCAGCTTTGTGATTACAGAGTTTAATCCGCGCCGCGGCCGCATCATCGGCAATCGCAAGCAGCTCATCCTCGCACAGAAGGCTGAGCAGCAGAAGGCTCTGTTTGAGAGAATCCATGTAGGCGACGTAGTAGAAGGCGTTGTGAAGAATGTGACGGATTTCGGCGCATTCGTAGATTTGGGCGGAGCGGACGGTCTGCTTCATATCTCTGAGATGTCCTGGGGCAGAGTTGAGAATCCGAAGAAGGTGTTCAAAGTAGGAGACAAGCTGACGGTTCTTATCAAGGACATCCGTGACACGAAGATTGCTCTGAGCCTGAAGTTTGAGGATCAGAATCCCTGGCTGTACGCAGCGGACAAGTATGCCGCCGGAAATATCGTAACGGGCCGGGTGGCCAGAATGACGGATTTCGGCGCTTTTGTAGAGCTGGAGCCGGGCGTAGACGCTCTGCTTCATGTGTCCCAGATCTCCAGAGAGCATGTGGAGAAGCCCTCCGATGTACTCGCGATTGGACAGGAGATTGAGGCGAAGGTTGTAGATTTCAACGGCGACGAGAAGAAGATTTCTCTTAGCATGAAAGCTTTGCAGGGTTCTCAGGAAGCTCATGCCGAGGATGAGGATGTGGCTGACGTAGATATTGAGGCTGCTGCAGCCGAAACAGAGGAGTAAAACAGAAAAGCATCAAGGTTGACGGGAGGACAGGCACCTGAAGCGTGCGTGTCCTCGCGCCTTGTCTGGGGAAAATATGTGGGATTTGAAAATAGCAGGGACGGATCTTTATTCGATCCTCAACTGGTTCTTTATTTATAGTTTTCTGGGCTGGCTTTGGGAGAGCGCCTATGTCTCTGTAAAAGAGAAGCGTCTGGTGAACCGTGGCTTTGTGACGGGACCGGTCTGCACGATCTACGGCTGCGGCGCAGTGGCTGTTTATCTGATTCTGAAGCCGGTATCCGACAATATCTTTTTTTTATTTCTGGGCGGCATCGTGGTTCCGACGATTCTGGAATACGTGACGGCTGTGCTTATGGAAACGATTTTTCATACGAGTTGGTGGGATTACAGTAAAAACAGGTTTAACTTTCAAGGCCGAATCTGTCTGGGCGCTTCCCTTGGCTGGGGGGCATTTACAGTGATTCTTTTTTATGTGCTTCAGCCCTTTGCGGAGTGGATTGTTTCTCTGTATTCTGCGGCGACGGGAAAGATTCTTGTATGCGCGGCAGGCGCCCTTTATCTGGTGGATTTTATGATTTCCTTTATGAATGCCATGCAGATTGGCAAGAAGCTGCGCGGTATGGATGAGGTCATGGACGAACTGTATGAATTTGTACAGTCTACGAAGCTCTACGAGAGCGCGGAGGAGCTTCGGCTGCGCCTTTCCTCCTACCGTGTGTCTGAATATGGAGCGGAGCTCAGAAAGCGTCTGGAAGACAGAATTAACGCAGTCATCGCGTTTACGTCTGAACCCTCGGAAGAACAGAAGGCAAGACAGGAGGCATGGAGGGCACAGATCGAGGAGAGAATTTCTTCTATACAGGGACGCTACGAGCAGCTTAAAAATCAGAGAAATCTGTTCATCCGCCGTGCTATGAACGCGTATCCGAATATGAAATCACGGACACAAGTTCTGAAAGAGCGCGCGGCTGAACGGCTGAGCCGGAAAGAGCAGGATAAAAAGCAGAAGGAAGATAAGAATATCTGAGCCTGAAGTCTGAAGAACGGATGGATAAGAACGAACAGAAGCACAAAGGAGGGAAAAAGAAATGGCGCATGTAACCTTCAAAGGGGGCGTATTCCCGCATAAACGGAAGAGGTTTACCAGGGATAGAAAGCTGGAGGAATATTTGCCGAAAGGGGAATTGGTTTTCCCTCTGCTTCAGCATATCGGAGGCGCGGCGATCCCAGTGGTAAGTCCCGGAGAGCGGGTGCTGGAGGGCCAGCTCATCGCAAAGGCCAGCGGAGACATCTCATCACCGATTCATGCCTCCGTGTCGGGAACCGTACGTTCCATTGAGCCGCGGCTTACCGTATCCGGAAAGCAGATTCCTTCGATTGTGATAGAAAACGATGGAGAATATGAGGAATATCCGATTCCTCCCGTTCGGCCATGGACGGAGCTTGAGCCGGGAGAACGGCTTCGCAGCATCCGGGAGGCTGGAATTGTGGGACTTGGCGGAGCTGGTTTTCCGACACATGTGAAGCTGGCGGTCCGTAATCCCAAGCGGATTCGCTATGTGATTGTCAATGGCACGGAGTGCGAGCCCTATATGACGAGTGATTACCGGCGCATGGTAGAGGAGCCGGAACGGCTTGTAGAGGGGCTTCGGATCGTTTTGAGCCTGTTTGAGAGAGCGATTGGAATCTTTGCCCTGGAGGACAATAAGCGCGATGCCATCACAGCTCTGGAACTGGCGACTATGGAAGAACTACGCTCGGAAGTCCGGGTGCTGGAGACGAAGTATCCTCAGGGAGCAGAGCGTATGCTGATTTATGCCGTCACGGGAGCAGAGATAGATTCTACGCAGCTTCCTGCAGACGCTGGCTGTATCGTATTGAATGTGGAGACGGTTTACGCCATTCGGCAGGCTCTTGTGGAAGGGCGGCCGTTGACGAAGCGCGCCATCACGGTCACCGGAAAGGCGCTGAAAAGTCCCAGGAATCTGCTGGTTCGTCTTGGAACCAGCTTTGCGGAACTTCCGGAGGTCGCCGGAGGGTATGTAAGAGAACCGAAGAAATTCGTGTGCGGCGGTCCTATGCGCGGTATGGCGCTTCCGGATCTGAATGTTCCGGTCATCAAGACGTCGGCGGGACTTCTGTGCATGAGCAAAGAGTATCTGTTCAAACCCAGCGCCTGTATCCGCTGCGGCGCCTGTGTGGAAGTGTGTCCGATTCGGCTTCTTCCGGCGAAGCTTGCCGAACTGGCAGCGGAGGGAAAAGAAGACGAGTTCCGCCAGATACACGGTATGGAATGTCTGGGCTGCGGAAGCTGCAGCTATGTCTGTCCTGCGAGAAGGGCTCTTGCGCCGACGATACAGGGTATGAGACGCAGCCTGCTGGCTCAGGGAAAAAGATAGGGAGGGCGAAAGACGGAGATGGAAGAAAAGAAATATGGCTGGTCCTTTCCACATGTAAAAGGAACGATGTCCACGGCAAATATCATGCGTATGGTGCTGCTCGCCCTGCTTCCGGCGGCTGTCTTTGGCGTGGTATATTTTGGCCTGGAGGCGCTGTTTCATATGATCGTCTGCGTCGTGGCCTGTATGCTGACGGAATTTGTATTTGAGGCATTTGCGGACAGGCCGCTTGCCGTGACTGACTGCAGCGCGGCGGTTACAGGGCTTTTGCTTTCGTTTATGATTCCTGTGAACGCCCCTGTCTGGATCGGAATTATCGGCAGCGTCTTTGCGATAGCAGTGATAAAGATGGCTTTTGGCGGAATCGGGAGAAACAGACTGAATCCGGCTCTTTCCGGCTTTTGTCTTTTGCTGATCCTGTTCCCCGGCTATATGAGAGATTATACGTTTGGCGATTTGGGTTCCCAGACCCTTTTAGGTCAGCTTCTGCAGGGGGAGACAGTGGATCCCCTTCCTATGATTCTGGGAAATACAAACGGAGGAATCGGGCAGACCTCGGCCATCGCGATTCTGGCCGGAGCAGTCTTGCTCCTTGCTTTTGGAATTATCCATCTCAGGATTCCTGCGGCATGTACGCTTTCTTTTGTGGCAGTCCTGATCCTGTTTGGCGATCACGGCTTTGATCAGCTTTATCTGACGACACAGCTTGGCGGCGGAGGCTTTTTGCTTGGTATCTGCTTTATGGCCGTGGACTATGTGACTTCCCCGATTACGAAAAAAGGCCAGGTGCTTTACGGTCTGCTTATCGGAATTCTGGCTGCGGCCCTGCGTCTTGGAGGCGTCGAGGAGGCGATTGTCTATGCGATCCTTGTGGGAAATCTGGCTGTTCCGCCGATTGAGAAGGTGACGGTTCCGAAGGCGTTCGGACAGAAAAAAATGGTGAAGGTCCACAATGACAAGAGCGGAGGGACTGCGTAGGGAGAGGGACAGAAAATGATAGCACATATCAGAGGAGTACTGGAATATATAGAGCCGGAGGAGGGGCTGATTGTACTTGAGACCGGCGGCATCGGATACCAGATTCTCCTTTCGGGTAAGGACATGGATCTGCTTCCGTCTGTGGGCGAGGAGCTGCGTCTGTATACATACCTGCAGGTAAGGGACGACGCCTTTGTTCTCTATGGATTTTTTACGCGGGAGGACAAGCGGCTGTTCCGGCAGTTACTCAGTGTAAGCGGAATCGGCCCCAAAGGGGCGCTTGGAATTCTTTCGGCGCTGTCGGCGGACGATCTGCGCTTCGCAGTACTGGCGGACGATGCGAAAGCGATTGCAAAGGCTCCTGGAATCGGACATAAGACGGCCCAGAAGCTGATTCTGGAGCTTCGGGATAAGCTGAGCCTGGAAGAAGCCTTTGAAGCTCGTCTGGCCGGTACAGAGGCAAAGAAGGCCGCTCAGCCTGCTTCCGATATGTCCGAGGCCAGAGGAGAGGCTGTGGAAGCTTTGACGGCCCTGGGCTATTCGTCCTCAGAGGCTTTGAAGGCAGTCCGCCAGGTAGAGATGACAGAAGGCATGAATGTGGAGGATATTTTGAAGGCCGCCCTCAAATTTATGAGCTTTTAGGAGTGACGGAGCATGGGAAAACGGATTATTACGACAGAGGTTCAGGAAGAAGATATCCGCACAGAATACAGCCTGCGTCCTCAGACGCTGGAAGAATATATCGGTCAGGAAAAGGCTAAGGAAAATCTGAAAGTTTATATCGAGGCGGCAAAGGCCAGAGGAGAGGCGCTGGATCATGTGCTCTTTTATGGACCGCCGGGACTTGGAAAGACTACTCTGGCCGGAATCATTGCCAATGAAATGGGCGTCCGCATGAAGGTGACTTCCGGTCCCGCCATAGAGAAGCCGGGTGAGATCGCGGCGATCCTCAATAATCTTTCGGAGGGAGACGTTCTCTTTGTGGATGAGATTCATCGTTTGAACAGACAGGTAGAGGAGGTACTCTATCCGGCCATGGAGGATTTCGCGATAGATATTGTCATAGGAAAGGGCGCTTCCGCCCGCTCCATTCGCCTGGATCTGCCGCATTTTACGCTGATAGGAGCCACCACGAGGGCCGGTCTTCTGACCGCTCCCCTGCGGGATCGCTTCGGAGTCGTTCATCATCTGGAATTTTATACGGAGGAGGAACTGCAGACCATCGTAATGCGCTCCGCCCAGGTCTTGAATGTGGAGATCGAGCCCAAGGGAGCGCTTGAGCTTGCCAGACGTTCCAGAGGAACGCCGCGTCTGGCCAACCGGCTGTTAAAGAGAGTGCGGGATTTTGCCCAGGTCAAGTACGACGGGAAGATTACGGCTGAGATAGCGGAGTTTGCTTTGGATCTGCTGGAAGTGGACCGCTACGGCCTCGATCAGACAGACCGCCGGATTCTGACTACCATGATTGAAAAGTTTACAGGCGGTCCTGTGGGCCTCGACACGCTGGCGGCAGCCATCGGAGAAGACGCAGGCACCATAGAGGACGTATACGAGCCGTATCTGATAAAACGCGGCTTTATCAACCGGACGCCGCGGGGACGAGTGGTCACAGAGCTGGCCTATCATCACTGTTCCCTGGAAGGCAGCCCTTTTGCCAAACAGTGACAGAGGGTATGCTAGTGTAAAGTTTTATTCGGAAAATAAGGTAGAGGACACCCCTTTGTGATAAAGTATTTAAGGCTGACAACCAAAATACAAACAAAGGAAGGTGTCCTCTATGCTTAACAGTATAAGATATTTTGAAGA
>DVLE01000055.1 GCA_018715645.1 Candidatus Merdisoma merdipullorum | reverse complement strand
GGCGGGACAGCAGGAGGTTCCCATAAACGGCAGCTTGTCCGGCACCTCGTCCAGAAAATCATGAGCTTCCTCAATCGTACAAAGATCAGCTCCCACAGCCACCTCCACCACGTCCTTAAAGCCAAGCATCTGGAACGCTTCTCTCACTTTTTCAGGCGGCAGATCCTTGCCCCACTGGCCTACAAATGCCGGAGCCAGAGCCACATAGACGGGAATATCGCTCTTGATCGCATGAATCGTCTGGAAGATCTGACTCTTATCCGCAATCGCTCCGAAGGGACAGTTTACCAGACACATACCGCAGGAAACACATTTGTCATAGTCAATGTCTGCTCTGCCAAGCTCGTCCGTACGAATTGCATCCACGCCGCAGGCCTTCGCACAGGGACGCTCCATTTTCATAATCGCCCCATACGGGCAAGCAGTAATGCAGCGTCCGCATTGGACGCACTTCTCCTTATCAATCACGGAACGGCCATTGACAATGGAAATCGCATCCTTCGGACAAACCTCCTTACAGGGATGCGCAAGGCATCCCTGGCAGGAATCCGTCACGCGTACCTCGTTTTCCGGGCAGGCGTGGCAGGCAAATTTAATAATATTTACCAGGGGCGGATCATAATATTTCTCCGCAATCGCGCTCTCCTCAATACCCTGGGACACCGGGGCATGCTCTGTCATTTTTCTCAAAGGAAGGCCAATGGCCAGGCGCAGGCGTTCCTCCACAATCGCCCTCTCCAAAAATACACTTTCCCGGTAGGTAGCCACCTCGCCAGGGATAATCTTGTATGGCAGGTTGATGATCCGTGAGTAATCGCCTCCCTCATACGCCAGACGCGCAACCTCTGTGAAAATTTTCTGCCGGATCTCTACTACATTGGTGTAAATCCCTCTCATCTGGTTTTTTCCTTTCTCAAATAAATATTCCTGCAGTCTTTTCCTTCCGGCGGCTTACACGCCCGCCTTTTTCTGCTGCCTTACAAATTTAATCATGCTCATAGCCGCTTTTGCGCCCTCGCCGACTGCCGTGGAGATCTGGAGAAGCCCTCCCGTACAGTCTCCGGCCGCATAAAGTCCGGGTACGTTGGTAGCCATTTGTTCATCTGTCCGAATATTGCGTCCATCCGTCACAGCGCCCACCTTTAAAGCCAGATCCGCTGAGCCTGCGCTTCCAAGAGCCACAAAAAGCCCGTCAAGCTCCATACTGCTTCCATCCTCAAAGGTTACCCCCGTCACCAGTTCCTCTCCCTCCACAGAAAGAAGCTTCTTTTCAATGACCGGAACGCCTTCGGGCACGTCTGTCTCCATCTGATGCCCATTGGTCAAAAGCGCTGCTGAACCGGCTACAGGAAGAAGCTGCAAAAGCTCATGTACGGCATATTCCCCGTTTCCAAGAACGCCGACTTTTCGCCCACGGTAAAAAAAAGCATCACAGACCGCGCAGTAACTTACTCCATGGCCTTCCAGCTCTGTAAGTCCTTTGACGTCCGCTTTTTTCCGGGAGCTTCCGGTCGCCAGAAGCACAGACAGCGCCTCATAGTTTCCTTCCCGCCCCTCCAGCACGAAACCTTTGGAATTCCAGGAAATATGGAAAATCTCATCCGTCACCAGCTCGGCTCCCAGATTTCTGGCCTGAACCTTTGTATTTTCCACCAGCTCGCAGCCGGAAACAGGTTCCGCCATACCGAAATAATTCTCGATTCGCTCCGCTTTAGCAAGCGCTCCCTGATCCTTTCCAATCACAAGCGTACTAAGGTTTGCCCGGCTGGTGTAAAGAGCAGCCGAAAGTCCGGCCGGTCCATTCCCTACGATCACCACATCATATGCCGCCATAGCCTACACTCCCAAAAGCTTCCTTACGCCCTCTTTGGGCTGAAGGCCTACAGAGGAAGCCGCTACCTTTCCATCCTTGAATACCAGCAGTGTCGGTATGCTTGCCACCCGGTATTTCTGCGCCAGGCTCATGCACTCGTCCACGTTCAGCTTCGCGAACTTCACGCCGGATACCTCCTCCGAAAGTTCATCAATCACCGGTCCCTGCATCTGGCAGGGACCGCACCATTCCGCCCAGAAATCCACAAGAACAGGAACCTCTGACTTTAATACTTCTGCCTCAAAGTTTTTCTCCGTAATTTTTATCACTGCCATAAATAGACTTCCTCCTTATATTCACCTTTCCTTGACCTCTTATACGGCTTTTACTTTACCATATTTTCTCTGAAAAATCTACCTGCCGCCCCAATGATTCTGAAAAAATACAAAATGGTAAACGGTGTACAGACTTATCTTTGTTCACATATAAGTAACTTTACAAGCTTCGTCAAAGTCTCCATTTCCTGTATAGTTGTATATTCCCCGCAGGAATGTACCTGCTCCATGGCGCTTGCCAGAACAAGTCCTTCGATCCCATGACAGGAGAGATTGCTCTGATCGCTCCCGCCGAAGGTCGGAAGGAGATCGCCTGAAAGCCCCAGTCTTTCACAAACCTTTCGGAAACGAATAACGCAAGGGCGGGTTTCCGGAACCCGGTAAGCATGAACCGGCACTGTAAAATTCACCTGACAGCTTCCTCCCGCCTCGCAAGCCTCTTCCTCAAAAATCCTTCGGATTTTCTCCATTTGCGCCAGAGCCTTTTCATGGGAATAGCTGCGGATCTCGCCGAGCAGACAACAATGCGCAGGCACAATATTGGTGGCCTTTTCACCGCCTTCGATATGACCGATATTTACCGTCATATCCTGACCAACTCTTCCAAGTTCCAGCCTGGACAGGGCTCTCGCCGCAATTCCAATCGCATGAACGCCTTTTTCAGGAGCAAAGCCTGCATGAGCCGCCCTGCCTTGCACTGTAATCTGAAAGTCCACCAACGTCGGAGCCTGATTGGCGGCCGTTCCCACAGGTCCGCTCAGATCCAGGATGTAAGACTCCCTGCTCTTTATCTTTGAATAGTCAAAGACCGCGCTCCCCTTCAAATGCTTTTCTTCCCCGATAAAAAGCAGAATTTCCAGACTGGGAAGCTCCGCCTTCTCCTCCTCAAGTTCCCGGAGCGCTTCCAGAAGCGCCGTCACCCCGGACATACAGTCCGCTCCCAGCACGGTGTCCCCTTTGCTCGTAATACGTCCATCCTCATGGATCACAGCTTCCTTCCCACGAGAGGGTTCCACCGTATCCATATGGGCGGAAAAAAGAAGCGGCTCTCCCGGCAGGCTGCCCCTCCGAAAGGCATAAAGATTGCCTGCCGTCCCCCCATAGTATTCCCCGGCCTTGTCCTCTGAAACCGTAAATCCAAGTTCTTTTAAGCGCCCGGTCAGTTCGTCGGCCATCTTACGTTCTCCGAATGAAGGCGAATCAATGGATACCAATTTCCGAAAGGTCGCAAGCATTCTGTCTCGATTCATTTGATTTCTGTCTCCTCTCATAAAATATGAAAAGCCGCTTATCCATGCGGCGCAGTATAATAACCTATCGCTATTATACCATGTCCTGCGGACATGATAAATTGATGCGCACGGTCCGGATAGGAATCGCCTCCCTCCGGTCGGCGCCGGACCGGCGCTGGTATAATAGCTGACGCTATTATACCATATCCTGCGGACATGATAAAATATTTTTCATATCTATTGACTTTGCAGGCAAAGTGTGTTATCTTATTTTTAGATATTTAGACAATTATATAAATATCTAAAATGGGCATCCTTGGCTGATTGTATTTTTGACGCAACACCTGGCTTTAAAGGAGGAATGTGATTTGAATGATGCTTTTAAGGCTCTCTCCGATCCTACCAGGCGCCGGATTCTGGAACTGCTCTCAGAGCGTGACATGACCGCGGGAGAGATCGCAGACTGCTTCGACATCTCGAAGCCTTCCGTCAGTCATCATCTGAGCACGCTGAAGTCAGCCGGACTTGTACTGGATGAACGGAACGGACAAAATATCGTGTACAGTCTGAACATGACCGTGTTTCAGGAATTGATGAAATGGTTTTTCGATTTTTCTGAAGGAGGAAAAAAGAAATGAAACTGAAAAAGATAGATATACTGCTGCTGGTTCTCTCTGTCCTGTCCTTGATTGGACACCTTTTTCTGGTCCCGCAGATGCCGGAAACAGTTCCTATCCACTGGAATACAGCCGGAGAAGCCGACGGATACGCAGGCAGGCTCACAACCATTTTTCTGGCAGCCCTGCCCCTTCTGCTCCATGGTCTTTTCCTGCTGCTCCCCAGGCTCGACCCAAGAGGCAAAAACTATGAAAAGCACCAGAAAGCTTATGATGTTTTCCGGATATTTTTCACTCTGTTTTTCATTGCCGTCGTCTGGGTTTCCAACGCCGCTATTATGGGGTATCCCGTAAGCATCAACCAGTTCATACCCATCGGCCTTGGTATTCTGTTTCTGATTATGGGCAACTATATGCCTCAGATCCGTTCCAACTACACCTTCGGCATCAAGACGCCCTGGGCGCTGGAAAGCCCTTATGTCTGGAAAAAGACACATGCCGCAGGCGGCGTGGTGTTCTGCGTCTACGGAATAGTAATGATCGCCGCAGGTATTTTCCCGGAATCCTGGATCAGCAGCATCTTGGCAGTCGTCCTTATCGCAGGAGTCATCGGACTTTATCTCTACTCCTGGCTGATATACAAAAAGGAACAAAAATACCAGTGACACCGGCGTACAGAGGATAGATAATACGACAGATAAAATGAGGGCGCCCCGCAAGGCGCCCTCATTTTATCTCCATTCACAAAACAGCTTCCGAAAGGAGTTTCTCATAAGCAAGCTTATCACTTCCGGCAAACCAGACAGTTCCGCAGTAGCAAAAACCGTTCTTTTCAAAAATATGCTGCATAATCTTATTCTTCACATCCGTATCTGCACGCAGGCTGTAGATGCCATGCTTCCGGCATTCCGCTTCGGCCAGAGAAAATATGACCTGAGACAGCCCCTTTCCTCTGTAAGAAGCCGATACAGCCAGGCGGTGTATCACGGCATAGGGAAAATTTCCGATCCACTGCCCTTTCAGCCCATCATAGGCAGGCTCTCCCTGGAAATCAATACACAGATATGCCAAATAAGCGCCGCTGTCGGTCACCAGGTACCCCCGTTCCTTCTCTATATCTTCCAGAATGACACCTCTGTCCGGGTAACCTGTCTGCCACTGATCGCTGCCCTGCTCCTTCAGATATTTTCGTCCTTCCTCAATGAGTCTCATGGCAATATCCGCCTGTGCCAGCTCCGCTTTTTTCAAAATATATTCCATGAGCATTTCTCCAGTTATTCAGCCGCCTTGGTCTTCAAATCCTTTTTCACAAACCGGAGACCACACACAAAGAGAATTCCTCCCAGTACAATGCACACCACATAATAAATAATATTGGAAAGCACAGACCACTCCGCGTCGGCTCCCCCAAAGAGCAGATTCAGTACAGGCGTCACAAAGGTTCCATAAGCGTTAAAAATCAGATGCAGGGCGATTCCTGCGGCAATAGAATCATATTTCAGCACCACATAGCCACAGAGCAGGCCAAGCAGGAACGCGTAAGAACCCTGGATAAGATTCATATGCGCGATTCCAAAAAAGAGTGCCTGAACCACATTGGCCACCCAAAATCTTGCCCCGGCGCGTTTTAAATATTCCAGCGTCAAACCCCGAAATACCAGCTCCTCTCCTACTGGCGCAAAAATTACGGTTGACAAAATCGAAAGAATACTTATCTGAGCAATTCCGGATTCCTCCATCATCTCATTATATTCCGCCATCATCTCCGGAGACAAGAGCTGCCACGCTCCCATCAGCAGAGAAATCAAAAGCTGCGCTCCAAAACCAAGCATCACAATATAGCCGATGCATTTCCAGTCAAAAAGACCGGCAAGCGAAGCTCCCGCTTTCTTTTTTCTATGTATTGCAAGCAGATAATACCAGAACCCCATAATCAAAAGATTTATGCCATGAATAAGCGCCAGAACTCCTGACACATTTTCCATATAAAGCACTCCGCCTTCTTCTACGCCATACATCAATATATATCTTACCGAAATACCAAGGCTGAATACCACCTGGATCATCAGCATCACGAGCAGGGGCAGGACGCTCAACAGATATTTTCCTATTTTTCTCATAAGTCACCTCCAAATTACTTCAGAGATTATCATAGCAAATCTTTCTGTAAATGACTATACGGGCCAATCAATCTTAACAGAATCTTAAATATTTGAGCCGTTCTTCTGCTTTGTACCCACCAGCTTTTTTACCACATCGTCTCCAGCAGCAAGCCCACCATAGCTGAAATTACATATAACAGCGCCAAAATTCCCAGGTTTTCCTTCATGGGCTTGTTTGTCCGAAACAATACCGCAAGTCCCACTCCAGCTCCCGCGCAGAGTCCTGCCATAGCCGCCGCGAAGCTGATGCCGCCCGCCAGATACAGCTCCGTAATCAGAATAGAAGACGCGCAGTTGGGGAGCAGTCCCAAAAAAGCTGTTAAAAGAGGCTGGAACCAGGTATCCCGTCCAAGGAGAGCCGTCAGCGTTTCTGTTCCTATCCATTCCAGCAGTATATTCAGGATAAATGTAAATGCCAGAATATATACAGTCAGACGTAACGTATGCTTGAGAGCTGGTTTCACAATACCACTGTGATCACTGCAGCCGCAGCTCCGGCACAAATCTTCAATATGCTTCTCTTCTTTTTTCTTCCTAAAAATCACATCGATCAGATAGCCAGATACAATCCCTATCAGCACCTTTCCAAGCAAAAGCCGGAGAATCATGGTTCCGCTGCCCGGATTTCCCAGCAGAATCAGTACCGCCTCATCTGAGGTAGAAAGAAATACGGCCATCAAGGTTCCCAGTGTAATCACGCCGCCGGAATACAGATTGGCAGCCGCCACTGAAAAACCACACTGAGGCACGCAGCCGAACACTGCTCCCACTACAGGTCCTGCCTTCCCCACCCGTCCCAACAGGCGATTCATATAACGATTGGAATAATGCTCCAGCGCTTCCAGAATCAAAAAAGCAGCCAGCAAAAACGGTACCATTCTGACTGTATCCCAAAATGCGTGTTCCAGCGCATGCAAAATCATAGCTCCACCTCTTCTTTTATCTAAATATCCTCTGTCCCTTATCCATAAAGGCATAATCGCCTCCAGCAGCCTGGTTTCGGACTTTTCCATTCCTAACAAAACCGCCGCCTTTAAAAGCAGGCGGCAGATTTTCGGTTAACAGAATACCACATCTCCACCCGGCGCGCAAGAGTAAACGAAAATCTTTGTTAAAAGTTTGATAATTCCATTGCATTCTGATATTGATATGGTATAATAGCGTCAGCTATTATACCAGCGCCGGTCCGGCGCCGACCGGAGGGAGGCGATTCCTATCCGGACCGTGCGCATCAATTTATCATGTCCGGAGGACATGGTATAATAGCGCTGGACATTCTGACAACGCCTGTCCAAAGGACAGGCTGTCATGTCGTTTTGGAAAATAAATAATAGCGAAGTAGGATTTTATGCGTCAAGTGTTCGCTGGCTGGGGAGTTGCCGCGAAACGAAAAGCAGAGCATAAGAGCTTGGTCTTACGATATATTATCCGCACCCGTTGCTGCAGATGAGTACATCTCATGTGTGGAGGAAATCGGGCTTTTGGGACAGTCTCGATATTATTTATTTTACCATGTCTTTCAGACATGGCCCCTCCGGGGGATGCCATGCGGCGTGGTATAATACCTGCCGGTATGATACCTGACACACTACAGGAGGTGTATTTTTTATGCAGTTATTTTCAAAGGACGCTTTCGCGTTCCGGGAACAGTTTCAGAACTTGAAGAAGGTACAGAGCCTTTGTCTTTGCGGTCTTTTCGTGGCCGCCTATGTGGCGCTCTCTTTCTTCAGCATCAAGATGACAGAATTTCTTGAGTTTCGCTTTGCCTTCCTGGCTCTGGCTGCTGCAGCAGCCTACGGCGGCCCTGTCATGGGTATGGCGGCGGGACTTACCGGCGATGTCATCAGCTATTTCGCAGCTCCCCAAAACGGCCCGTTTTTTCCGGGATTTACTATCAGCTACGCCATTCTTGGCTTTCTGTTCGGAATGATTCTTTATCGTTCCAGGATCACGCCCCTGCGCGCGCTCGCTGCGGGACTGGCGGAATTTATCGTTGCCTGTACGCTGAATACGCTGTGGCTTCATTTCATGTACGGCATGGAATGGGAATACCTTTTCACCATTCGTCTGATTAAGAATGTGGTTTCCCTTGGCGTAAACACCGTGCTGATTTTCATTTTCATGAAGGCGTTTTCCCGCATTATCCTGACGATTACGCCGACGCTGAAGGCATCCCGGTCGTAACGCCGGATTTTCAAAATTTATTTGCTTCGTCATACAAATACCCTCAGTCGAAGGAAGAGTTCCTTGTCGGCTGAGGGTAATCTTTTTAGTTCTGAATTTCTTTAAAAAAGGGCTAATTTTCTTTTTGGAGCTTGTCTTGTGCCGCGCGCACATGCTCCAAATACATCCTTCTCACACCCGGATATTCGCCCAATCCCTTCATCTTACAGACGACCTCATATCCTTCTTTTTCAAACTGGCTTCTCCAGGAGTCTTCGTCCTCGCCGGACATATCATGGATTGCGTGATCGCCTGCCACGACCATAAAGGGAGCCAGCACAAGCTTTCTGGGGCCAAGGGCGCGGATCTGCTTCTTTAAGGACTCCATAGAGGGATAGGCCTCCACCGTTCCAAGAAAAACCCTGGAATATCCCATATCCTTAAAAGTATAATCGAGAGCCGCATAAATGGAATTGGCGTAATGGGTTGTCCCATGCCCCATCAATACCAACGCCTCGTCTTCCTTCAGATCTGAAAATTCTTCCATCACTGCACGGATGACGGCTTCATTGTCCTCCTGAGTCGTCAGAAGCGGATCTCCGAAGGCTACGCTTTCAAAGGCGTCCTGCCTTTTCAGCACGTCTTCCTTCATCAAATCATTCTCCACCCCGTTCAGCACATGGGTTGGCTGCACAACCAGTTCCCTGACTCCGTCCGCGATCATCTGCTCTACAGCCTCGGAAACCGTGGGAACCTTGATGTGATCCCGGCGCAGCAGCTTCGCGATAATCAGCTTGCTGGTCCAGGCCCGGTATATACGGTAATCCGGGTACGCTTCCTCTATATCTTTCTCAATTCTGTCGATGGTCTTTTCTCTGGTACGATGAAAGCTTGTACCAAAGCTGACCACCAGAATCGCTTTCTTTGCATCCTTCATATTGCTTTTGTCTCCTTGTTCCTGAGCCGACGGCTTACGCGGTCAGCGTCTTCAGGGTAGTAATGGAAATATCTCCAACTACAGCCAGATCCTCCGCCTGATAAGCGTAAGGGAAATTATCCTCGAATAAAATCTGGGAGGAAGGCGGAAACTCCTCGTCTCCGGACCAGAGGATAAAGCGTACATGAAGTCCGTTGATAAATTCAAATTCGTAAGATACGTCTCCAAGCTCCAGCTTTTTTACGCCGGGCAGCTTTTCCATACCCTCGGCGAACTTGTCAAGCTTGAAGCCAAAGCCGAACTTCAGCCTCATCAGGCACCGTCCCTCAAACTGGCGGAAATAGACTTCGCCCCAGGGAACCTCCCGGTAAGTCAGATATTTGCCGCTGCTCTTTACCACCTGCGCCGAGATCAGGAATCGCAGCACGATAATCTTTGCCGGCACCAGATCAAGCAGCAAAAAGGCTCCTTCCTCGTTCTCATCTTCCTTGTGTACCGCAAACTCCGGAAAATCCACAAGATAGCGATAGCCCATAAGGCGGATATGGAACTGCTGCCGCTCCTCGTCGTACTCCACGCCGCAGCGTTCGGCCGCCTCCTTCGGATCGATTTTCCGGTACTCATTCAGATAATGCTCAAAAGGAATCCGTTCTTTATTGTCTTTTTCATAGGGAAAATCCATACTTTTCTCTCTCTTTTCTCATAATTTCTGACAGCACGCCGGCCGGGGCGCCGCAGGGCTCCGGCCGGCATACGCAACTTTTCTTATTCTTTGGCTTCTTACCCTTCCAGCACTGATGGGAACAGACTGCTGTCCGTATGGGGCAGGAAGCAGCAGGCCACGAATTCGTCCATATATCCCGGCTCCGTGGAAAGCTCCAGGTAGGTCATGTTCTGAGCCAGCTCATAGACCTTGCGCTCCGCCTTCGTGGAAAGCAGCATGGTGTAAGCTCCGCAGAGGGAGGAGTTGCCGATATAGTGATAGTATTCCACAGGAATATCCGGGAACATTCCGATGTTGATGGCATTCTGCATATTGATGCCGCTTCCGATTCCTCCGGCTACAAAGACCTGCTCAATCATGCTGATGTCAAAATCCAGCGTCTTCAGCATCGTCCGAATCGCGGAGAAGATCGCTCCCTTGGCACGGATAAAGTTGTCGATGTCCACCTCGGTGATCTCCACGTCCTTGGTGCCTTCCGCTTCCTCCTCAAAGGCCAGCACATAGCTTCCCATTCCGTATGCGTCGTGCTTGATTCGCTTTCCTTCGCGGATAAACTTGCCCTTGGGGCTGATGATGCCGCAGCGGAACAGTTCGGCAATCACATCAATGATACCGGAACCGCAGAGACCTACAGGCTTTTGTCCCGAATCCCCGATAATCGTAAGCGTGGGCTCCATGGTATCCTTGTCGATGGTACAAGCCTCGATGGCTCCGTCCGTGGCGCGCATACCGCAGCTAATGTCTCCGCCCTCAAAGGCCGGACCTGCGGAGCAGGCGCAGCTCATCATAAAATCAGAGTTGCCGAATACCAGCTCTCCGTTCGTTCCCAGGTCGATAAACAGGGAGAACTGTTCCTGATTCCAAAGCATGCTGACCAGAGTACCTGCCGTAATATCTCCGCCCACATAGCTTCCGATATTGGGAGCCATAATGATGTGCGCGTCGGGATGCACATTGAGATTGATGTCCGACGCATAGAAGGAATTGGTCTTAAAGAAAGCCGGAATATAGGGCTCCATACGCAGGGGATCCGCATTGATTCCCATAAGCAGATGATTCATCGTAGAATTTCCCGCCACTGCGAGACGGAAAATATGGCGCGGGCTGATTCCTGCCGTCCGGCACATCTGCTGAATCATCGGATTCAGGGTTTCAGACACAATAGCGTCCTGCAGCTTCTTCTGTCCGCCCGGCTTCGTGGACTCTATGATACGGTTGATGACGTCGGCTCCGAAACGGATCTGTCCGTTTCCTGCAGATGCCTTTGCAAGAATCTTTCCGCTCATCATATCCACGACCACTGCCGATACGGTCGTCGTACCAATATCTACAGCCAGACCTCCGACGATGAGGTCCTCATCCTTCCCTGACACCTCATAGACGAAGACATGTCTCTTACCCTGGCTGATCACGCACTGCACCTCAAAATCACTGCTCCGCAGCACGTCCGGAAGGCGATGCAGCACAGAATAGGGGACGCGTATGTACTGAATCCCTGTCTCCTCCTGCAGAGCGCGAATCAGGCGCTCGATGTCCGGCATCGTATCGTCAAGGCTTGGCGGATTCATCTTCACAGACACAATCCGGATATTATTTTCCATAGGAAGCCCCGCTTCCTCGATCTTCTCCTTCGACTCGTCAAAGATCCGGATCTCCTCCGGGGAACTTAAATCCGCCACCTTCATACGGCTGCGGTAGGCCGACGCGATGTCCGGAACCATAACCTCCACATCTCCCGCCACATGGCTGCAGCAGGCCAGCCGCCAGCCTTGCGCGTACTCGCTGTCGCTGATGTGCCGCGTCTGTCTGGAATCCAGCTTTCCGCTTAAAAGCTTCACCCTGCATTTTCCGCAGGAACCGTTTCCCGAACAGGGCGCGTCGATTACCACGTTCGATTTACGGGCTGTCTCCAGAAGATTCTCCCCTACCATTGTGGAGACCATTACCTTTTCCCCGTTCTCAAATTGAAACACTACATTGGCCATTTTATCTGCTTCCTCCTAAACTCTCCCCTTTATTTTTGTGAGCGCCGCAAGAATTCAATCCCTGGCAGCTCTGCTGTCCTAACCAAATTCAGCGCCGGTACGCAAAATAAACCTAAGCTCTTTGCTGGCCGACGTTATGATTATAGCATATCAGGAAGATTCCGTCTATTCCCAAGTCTCCTGTTTTTTGCTTCATTCATTTTCTCTTTTCAATTTCGGATTTTCTGATATACTTAAATCCGTGGCGCCTGCTTTCCGTCATGATCGGGATTGAGATCCGAAAATCTGTCTTCCGGCAGCAAATGCCGGGTACGGCGCCGCATCATTCCAGCAGTGTAAAAAGAAAATCATGTCCCTTCCAGGTGGTACAGACAGGCCGGATGAAAGAAATCGTCTCCTATTTTGGGGCATAAGAAACAGAAATGAGGTAATCCATGAAACAGCAGAAAATCACAACGATACTCTTTGACCTCGATGGAACTCTCCTTCCCATGGACAATGCAGCATTTACAAAAGGATATTTCAAGCTTCTGGCTGCCAGACTGGCGCCCCTTGGCTATGAGCCGGAAAAGCTTGTGGACGCTGTCTGGTCCGGCACTGCGGCCATGGTAAAAAATGATGGAAGCCAGAATAATGAAGCGGCCTTCTGGAAACGCTTTTCAGAAATCTACGGAGAAAAGGTTCTCGATGATCTGCCTGTATTTGAAAATTTCTACGCCACAGATTTTCAGCAGGCAAAGGCTATGTGCGGCTTCAATCCCAAGGCAGCCGAAGCAGTTCGGACCGCCAGGGATCTGGGGCTTCGCGTTGCTCTGGCCACCAACCCCATTTTCCCGGCCATCGCCACTGAAAGCCGTATCCGCTGGGCGGGACTTCAGCCGGAAGACTTTGAATTATACACGACTTACGAAAATATCGGATACTGCAAGCCGAATCCCGCCTACTATCAGGAACTTCTGGACCAGCTGAATGAATCGCCGGAGCGCTGCCTGATGGTCGGCAATGACGTCGCGGAGGATATGATTGCCGAAAAACTGGGGATGCAGGTATTTCTTCTGACAGACTGTATCATCAACAAGGAGGAGGCAGACGTTTCCGTCTATCCGCGGGGCGGCTTCGACGAGCTTCTGGAACACATCCGTACGCTGGCCTGAACCTTCAGATACAGGATTTCTTAAATCCTGTATCCTGAATACGGTCAATCAAAAAAGAGGAAATCGTCACGGTAATCACAGAGAATACGATCTTCGCCGCCGGAATATAGGTCAGTGAAAGTCCCAGTACCACGAAATCCGTAAACATATATGCGCGGGACAGACGCAGATGTGTCACATGGAAGATCGTAAGCGCCAGGGCATCGTCTCCTCCGCTTGAACCTCCCTGCCGTACAATGATTCCCACGCCGACTCCCACAAACAGTCCTCCGCACACGGCTGCCAGAAGCGGATAAGATGATAAATCTGGCAGCATCGGCGGAAAGCATTCCCAGACCTTATAAAAAAGTGAAACGCTCAAAGTCGAAATCACGGATATTTTGATAAATCTTCCTCCCA
The DNA here is from genome assembly GCA_018715645.1 of Candidatus Merdisoma merdipullorum. GTDB lineage: Bacteria > Bacillota > Clostridia > Lachnospirales > Lachnospiraceae > Laedolimicola > Laedolimicola merdipullorum. Next base: position 7,331 of record DVLE01000055.1, on the reverse strand, counting down.
GATACCTGAAAGCCAGCAGATAACAGGCGGCGTCCAGCGCCGGCGTAAGGTAGGCCGGGGAAACGCCAAGCCAGTGTTCCAGCAAAAGCATCAGTCCAATGACTCCTCCTTCTGTAATGCCTGTCCTCTGATGGATATTGTGAATCCCGAATGAACAGATCATTGCTCCGAGGATGATGAGCCCTATTTTTCTCCAGGATAATCCCTCCCATATCTTTTTCAGAAAAGCAGAACGCTTTTTCTCAGACATACTCTCTCTCCTTATCTTGCATTTTCTCTCTGACATGAGGTATCATAAACTATATAGTTACTATAATGTCAAGGAGATTTTATGGAAGATTTATTTTCTATCGGCGAACTGTCCAAATATCAGAATATTTCCAAGCAAACCCTGATTTTCTATGACAAGATCGGTCTGTTTTGTCCTGACTACGTAGATCCAGACAACGGCTACCGCTATTACAGCGCCAGCCAGATCGATTATCTGGATACCATTCTAATCATGAAGAAGATCGGGTTTTCACTGAAAGAAATCAAAGAACATATGCAGCATTATAATATCGACAGCAGCCTCATCGCTTTAAGAAAACAGGTTACGGTCATCGATCGGCAGATTCAGGAGCTTCGCCTGATCCGGAACAGAGTACTGCACCGCTGCGGGCAGATGGAAGACGCAATCAGGCATCGCGGAAGCGAAAGCGCCGTTGTCATCGAGTATCGGGATGCCCAGTACATTTTATTCCGTGAAGTGAAAAGCCCATTTACTCTGAAAGAAATCAGCATTGCCACCAAAAAATGCTTTGCGGATTCCTTTCAGGAGCAGCTTCCCATCTTCTTTCAATCCGGCGTCATCGTCCCCTTGCGCCGCATCAGAGAAGGACGCTTCACAGAAGCGTCCACAGCCTTTCTGCCTATCGAAAAGACCGAAAAGGTCAAAAATATCCGGCAGCTTCCGGCCGGAACCTGCGCCTGCGTCTATCATGTGGGGGACTACCCCTCTATCGGCCGTTCCTACCAGAAACTGCTGGATTACTGTGAACATCATAACTGGAACATTATATCAGACGCATATGAGTTCTGCATCAACGACTACATTACGTCTCACGATGAAAACGAATATGTCACAAAGATTGTTTTCTATGTGGAAAAAACTGGCGGGCAGAAGCTTACTTAGCCCTGATTCACGCCGCCATGCCTTTTCTTAAGCAGCAGCGGCAGCGCCGCGCAGCCTGTCAGCATCAGAACCGGGAAAATCACGGCCGCCAGGATTCCCCTGTGCAGGCTTCCTTCCGCAGCCGAGGAAATCATCCCCACGAAGGTCGGTCCCAGAGAACAGCCCACATCTCCGCCCAGGGCCAGCAGCGCGAAAAGGAGGGTTCCTCCCCTCGTGATCGTCCTGGACGCAATGCTGAAACTGCCCGGCCAAAGGATTCCCACGGAAAACCCGCAGACACCGCAGCCCAGAAGACTTAAGAACGGCCACGGGGAAAGGGAAACTACCAGATAGCTGACAATGCAAAGCGCCGCGCTGGCCTTCATACAGGTATCAAGCTTCAGGCGGTCTCCGTACTTTCCGTATAGGGCTCTGGCGGTTCCCATAAGGATCGCAAAAAACATCGGTCCACAGAGATCTCCCATACTCTTGGACACCCTGAGTCCGGATTCCGCAAAAGTCGAAGCCCACTGGCTGACCGACTGCTCGCTGGCCCCCGCGCAGATCATCAGAAGCAGGAGAAGCCAGAAGATCCGGCTGCCTAACAGCTCTCTCAAGGACAGGCCCTTCTCTCCCTCTTCAAGCAGGGAGAAGATTGGAACCTGTGAAAACAGAACGCAGTTGGCCGCGGGAATCACAGCCCAGAGAACCGCAAGAATCTTCCAGTTTTCAATTCCGAAAGCGGAAAAGAATATGGTAGAGACAAGAACCACAGCCACATGACCCCAGCAGTAAAAGGAATGCAGAAGGCTCATGGCCGCTTCCTTATTGTCCGCCGGACAGGCCTCCACAATCGGACTTACCAGGACCTCTATCAGACCGCCTCCGATGGCATAGATCGTCACCGCGATCAGAAAGCCCCAAAAAGGAGCCGGCAGAAGATCCGGCAAAACCGCGAGAGAGACGAGGCCGGCCGCCGCGCAGATATGCGCAAGCATGACGGCGGCCTTGTATCCGATTTTATCGATAAAGCGGGCGCTCAGAGCGTCCACCAGGAGCTGAACGCAGAAATTAAAGGTGATCAACAGCGTAATCTGCGTCAAGGGGATCCCGTACGAGGACTGAAAGGTCAAAAAGAGCAGAGGCGCAAAATTATTGACAATAGCCTGGACTACATAAGCGACAAAACAGGCTTTGATTGTATGGTTATAAGATAATCTGTATTTCTGTTTCATGGTATTCCTCCCGTAAGCACTAATCCGTATTATATTCTCAAACGGAAGGTATCGCAACAGAATTTACAGCTTTTTTACAAAAAGCGCCCGGACGGCATTGAGTACCGCAAGGATCATCACGCCCACATCCGCGAAGATCGCCATCCACATATTCGCGATTGCCAGAGCACCAAGAGCCAGGAACAAAAGTTTGATTCCTATGGCAAATACGATATTCTGATATACGATACGCAGACATTTGCGGGAAATGCGGATCGCTTTTACTATCTTCAGCGGATCATCATCCATCAGTACCACATCAGCGGCTTCTATCGCCGCGTCCGATCCCATAGCGCCCATGGCGATTCCAATATCCGCACGGCCCAAAACAGGCGCATCGTTGATGCCATCGCCCACAAAGGCCAGCTTTTCTTTTTCAGCCTTCTTCTGAATCAGTTCCTCCACCTTTTCCACCTTACCGGCCGGCAAAAGCTCGCTGTACACCTCATCCAGTCCCAGATCCGCCGCCACCTTTTCGGCTACCTCGCGTCTGTCTCCGGTCAGCATCACCGTCTTTTTCACGCCCGCAGCCTTCAGGGCTTGAACCGCTTCCCTGGAATGCGGTTTGACAACATCTGAAATTACAAGATGCCCCGCGTATGTCCCGTTTACCGCCATGTGAATAATCGTGCCGACGCTGTGGCAGGGAACGTATTCGATTCCGAGATGCTCCATCAGCTTATCATTTCCCGCCGCCACCTGGATCCCGTCTACTTTTGCCATCACACCGTTTCCGCTAAGCTCCTGAATCTCCGTGACGCGGGAACGGTCGATTTCCTTTCCATAGGCTTTCTGAATACTTTTACTGATAGGATGTGAGGATGCGCTTTCTGCCAGAGCCGCATATTCCAAAAGCTTTTCGTCTTCCAGCTCATTGTGATGGATTCCGTTTACTTCAAAGACGCCCTGGGTCAGCGTACCTGTCTTATCAAATACTACTATCTTTGTCTGGGAAAGGGTTTCCAGATAGTTCGATCCCTTTACCAGTACCCCGGCTCCGCTCGCGCCGCCGATGCCTGCGAAAAAGCTTAAAGGAATGCTGATCACCAGAGCACAGGGACAGCTGATTACCAGGAAGGTCAGCGCCCGTCCGATCCAGTTACCCCAGTCAGCCGGAAGTCCCATACCCAGCATACGCACCAGAGGAGGCAGAACCGCCAGAGCCAGGGCTGCATAGCAGACCGCAGGCGTATACACCCTCGCGAATTTTGAGATAAACTCCTCAGATTTGGACTTACGGGAGCTGGCATTCTCCACCAGATCAAGAATCTTGGAAACGGTAGATTCCCCAAACTCCTTCGTTGTCTCGATCTTCAGTACGCCGTTCATATTGATGCAGCCGCTTATAATCTCATCTCCGGCCTTCACGTCCCGCGGAAGGCTCTCGCCCGTCAGCGCGCTGGTATTCAGAGAAGACGCTCCTTCTACGACAACGCCGTCAATCGGAACCTTCTCGCCCGGCTGCACTACAATCACAGTGCCGATCTCTACCTCGTCCGGATCTACCTGCTCCAGCTTGCCGTCCTGTTCCACATTGGCATAATCCGGACGGATGTCCATAAGTTCACTGATATTCCGGCGGCTCTTTCCCACCGCGTAGCTCTGAAACAGCTCCCCGATCTGATAGAACAGCATAACGGCCACAGCCTCTGTATAATCGCCGCTTTTCTTATGGATAGCCAGGGCAATCGCCCCAATCGTAGCGACCGCCATCAGAAAGCTCTCGTCAAAGACCTGATGATTTTTAATTCCTTTCAGCGCTTTCAGCAAAATATCATAGCCGATCACCAGGTAAGGAATCAGATACAAAATCAGCCTTGCTGCCCCATCCGTCGGTATAAAATTCAGGGCAATCAGAAGAACTGCCGCCGCCAGAATGCGGATCAGCATCTTTCTTTGTTTTCTGCTCATATGAATCTCACCTCTTTGTCACAATCTCTCCGTCATATATGAAATGGAAAAGAGTTCCGCTTCCGGAACTCTCAAATCAGAGAAATACCTCGCAGTCATCCTCTACCCTTTTGCAGTTTTTGCGGACTTCCTGCATGACGGTCTTCGGATCCTGTCCTTCCTCAAATTCCACAATCATTTTAAGCATCATGAAATTTACCGTCGCATTTTTGACACCCGGAGTCTTCCTGGCAGCCTCCTCCATTTTATTTGCGCAGTTCGCGCAGTCTACTTCGATCTTATAAGTTTTCTTCATGGTTTCCCCATCCTTTCCTGCAAATATAAGTTTTTTCGATTAAACGATTGCTTAATTGTTAATTACAATATATACTTAATTTCATGGAAAGTCAATATCTAAAATTATCTTCTTCCAAATGGGCAAAAACCATTTCCGTTTGGGCTACTCACTGCCTGCAGGAGCGTCCATATGCGTTCTTGTAAACAGACGGCAAGGCATGATAAAATATAGCTAAAAGGAGGCGTATACCATGAGCAACCAAGCATTGCCCCACGACCACGGTCAAAATTCCGGTCAGAAATTTGACCATATGCCAGGCATCGGCGATTTTCAAACGGTGTCTGATATTTTCAAGCAGCTCGGCGACGGAAGCCGCATCCGCATCTTCTGGATTCTCTGCCACTGCGAAGAATGTGTCATTAACCTGTCTGCCCTTGTAGACATGAGCAGTCCGGCTGTCTCACACCATCTGAAGCAGCTAAAGGCCGGAGGACTGATCGTAAGCCGCCGGGAAGGAAAAGAAGTCTACTATAAGGCCGCCGAGACAGAACAGGTCCAGCTTCTCCACCATGCCATTGAGGATCTGGTGAAGATCTCTTGTCCTTCCCAATAATCGATACAAAGGGGAACTGTTTTCATGAAAAAAGAAGACTGCTGCCGTATTGAGAGATGCCTTGACAGGATTCCCGAAGGGACCTTTCAGATTGTCCGCCATTCCTGTAAAGACAACGATACGGGGCTATTTACCAAATACCTCCAAGCCGAGTCCAAAGGCCGGGGAATTCTGAACGTATATCCGGTCTATCCCGGAATCGAGGTTTCCGTGAACTGCTTTCTGACTGACAAGGCCGTCTTCCATCATGCTTCCGCAGCCTCTGTCCTGGAAATCAGCCATTGCCATGCGGGACGGGTAGGCTGGAACATGAAAAACGATATGACAGTCTATCTGGGCGCCGGAGATCTGGCCTGCCACAGCACTATTTGCTGTTCCGATTCAGAAATGATTTTTCCGATGAAATATTACGAGGGGATCTCCATTTTCCTCAATCTGGACAGATTATCCGAAACTTCTTTTGACATCCTTCCGGAAGCCGGAAATTGTCTGAACACTCTGCGCGCAAAATATGGGAAATCCTGCGAGTCTGTATTCATCCCTTCCTGTCTTGAGACAGACTGTATCTTTCTGCCCCTTTACGACGCCCCCGAAGCCCTGCGCCTGCCCTATTTCAGGCTGAAGCTTCAGGAGCTTCTTCTGTATCTCGGAAGATATACTCCCGTCCCCGGCCGTCTTACTCCATACCGTTCCGGGCAAACGGAACTGATTCGCCAGATTCACAGACGGCTGACGGAGGATCTGAACCGCCGCTATACTATCGAAGAACTGTCCCGCGAGTACCTTATCAACACCTCTTCCCTGAAGGAAATCTTCAAAGCCGTTTACGGACAGCCTGTAGCCTCCTACATGAAGGAATACCGCATCCGCGAGGCTATGAAACTCCTCCGGGAGACAGACGGAAGCATCTCCTCCATCTCCTCCCAGGTAGGCTATGAATCTCAGGGAAAGTTCACCAAAGCATTCCGGGACGTCGCTCACATTCTTCCTTCCGAATACCGGAAGCAATGCCGCAGAAACGGGATGCCAGCTTCTCAGCAGCCAGGCTCCCGATAGGTTTGCCGAATCAGAATCCCAGAGGTAATTTTGCACAAAATATTCATGTGGGATTTTGTCGCCTCTTTGGGAGTTATGTGGAAATTTATTGTTTTTTCTGAAATCTTTATTTATAATTCAGAATTTATAATATAACTCTAACTTTTTTTAAACATTTTTGTAACATTTCTCGTGTATACTTAAGAAAAAGAAAGAGAAACTGATCTTTGGAGATTTTATATCTTTGATATAATCAGAATAAAAGAGGTGGAGTTATGAAAAAGTTATCATTATGCTGTGTTGCCGGATTGCTGGCACTGACCGTGTATCTGAATCCCACTCCCGCGAATGTGGAAGCATCCGCAAAATCTGTTTCCGGAGCTGAACGGACCGTATACGCAAAGGAAACGTCAGCCCCAGCAGGCCAAACGTCAGATTACAACATGACCTGTGTAAAGCTGGAGGAAAAAGAGCGATGGATTCTGGATGAAGTCCTCTCCGATTATGTGTCAGAGGATGTGGTAGAGCTGACAGACAGCGGAATTGATTATTCCATCGGCGACTGGGTAGATCGTGATACGCATACCTACCTCTTTTTCACAAAGAAGCTGCCGGGCGGCACCGTTTATACGGCTGCCGGCTATGCAAAGACCATGGACGGAAGTTATGTATACTTTGAGCTTTCTTCTCCTGAAAGAATGACAGAGCAGCAGGTAGACCTGGAAATCACCAAAACCTTTGGGAACCCCGGCGCTTCTGAAATTCAGGCCTGCTAAAACAGCTTCCTTTGCCCTCATTCCAATTCATGTCAAAGAGAAGATTCCCTCCGCTGTACCTCAGTGGAAGGAATCTTCTCTTTTATTTGGCATATTGACAGCGTCGATATACAAGAACGTGTCTCTCACAAAATTTTGAAATGCCGCAGAGCCGATAATATTCCGCCCTGATCCGCGTCTTTTGTCACATAATCGGCGCAGGCCTTTACCCTTTCCTCAGAGTTGCCCATCGCTACGCCGATTCCGGCAAACCGCAGCATTCCCATATCATTTTCTCCATCTCCAAAGGCAA
>DVLE01000054.1 GCA_018715645.1 Candidatus Merdisoma merdipullorum | reverse complement strand
GGATGTTTGTTTGGCGATAGACATTATACCAGAAAAGGGAGGTCAATGCTCTTTTTATTTCAGATTTCCCTTAAAATCAAGGTTTCTAAAGGAATTAGATACAAAAAAATAGGTAGTATTTGACACTACCTAAGAGAAGAAGGAGGGGGACGTTATGAAGAATATAAAGATATGGATCGCTGCGGCCGTCGTGGCGATCGCCGTCGCTGTGATTGGGGCGCTGGCCTTTTCGGGAGGCGGCGGTACAGACCGCTTTCAGGAGCAGCTTGAGCTTGGACAGAGATATTTGGAAGAAATGGATTATGAGCAGGCGGTCGTAGCCTTTACGGCAGCTATTGAAATCGATCCGAGAAACGCGGACGCTTACCTGGGTCTGGCCGACGCCTACGCAGGTATGGGAGATCTGGACACGGCTATAGCGGCACTGGAGGAAGGCTATGAGCTGACGGGAGACGAGAGGCTGAGGGACTATATCGATGCCCTGCAGGGAGGAGCCGCTTCGTCGGGAACGCAGGCAGGAACGCAGACAGAGCCGGTCGCGCTTCCTTTTACGGCCGAGGACTTTACTCTTGCGGGCTATTCTATCGTCGAGGAGAACTTTGAGGCTATGGCCGCCGCCCTTGGAGTTGGGATATGGCGGTTAGATTCGGAAAATACGCCGGCTGAGCTTGAGCGGGAAGCAGATTATGGACGCATCAGCGCGACAGAATTTTTGCCGGAGGAGGGCTCTACCTCGCACTATCAGCTTACCATATCGGGCGACGGCATGATTTCCTACTTGTCTGATTTTGAGAGTGATTTTCAGCCGGAAAGGATTCTCTCCTGCGATATGGAAAACACGCCGGATATTCTCCAGTCGCCTGTGGCTGTGGGAGATTCTCTGGAGAGCGTGCGGGAGCTTCTGAAGCTTGACGAGCTTACCTCTGAGTCTGGCGGGGAAGGAATAGAGGAGTCCTATGTGGACGCCCTTGGAGGAGCCTATTCGGTAAGCGTTTCGGAGTATGAAGATACGGAGCATGGCCTCTGCGACTCCTATGTGCTGTGGAACTACGGAGCTGACGGGAGTACGCCGTATGTGCTGTGGATTCATGTTTCGCAGGCCTCTGGCACGGTGGCAGAATGGCAGCTGCACGTCGATATTTTGTAGGTTTATCTAAAAATAAAAAAAGAGGTTTCTGTCCCCGGCGGACAGAGCCTCTTTTTTGCACACCCGCCCTTTCCCCTTGCAAATGGCCGGAAAATGTGTATACTGGTAACAGTTACGTTTTTTGAGATGAGGATGAATGAAAAATGGCGAATTATGTGAAAGAGATTGAAAAGAGAAGAACCTTTGCGATTATCTCCCACCCGGACGCGGGAAAGACGACGCTGACAGAGAAGTTTCTGCTTTACGGAGGGGCTATCAACCTGGCTGGTTCCGTAAAGGGAAAGGCCACAGCCCGGCACGCAGTCTCCGACTGGATGGAGATCGAGAAGGAGAGGGGTATCTCCGTGACCTCCTCGGTGCTGCAGTTTAACTATGACAATTACTGCATCAATATCCTGGATACGCCGGGACACCAGGATTTCTCGGAGGATACCTACCGTACCCTGATGGCGGCCGACTCGGCGGTCATGGTCATAGACGGAAGCAAGGGCGTGGAGCCTCAGACCAGGAAGCTTTTCAAGGTCTGCGCCATGCGCCACATTCCGATTTTTACCTTTATCAATAAGATGGACCGGGACGCGATGGACATCTTTGAGCTTTTGGATGATATTGAAAATGAGCTTGGCATCGCTACCTGCCCTATCAACTGGCCCCTTGGATCCGGTAAGGAGTTTAAGGGCGTCTACGATCGGAATGAGCGAAAAGTCCTTCTCTTTTCCGATACGGAAAAAGGAACAAAAGAAGGCGAGGAGCTGGATCTTTCCATCGAGGATCCGGAGCTTGAGAAGCTTCTTGTGCCGGGACAGAAGGAGAAGCTTCTGGAGGACATTGAGCTTCTGGATGGAGCTTCCGCGGAATTCGATCAGGAGCTGGTGAGCAAGGGCGAGCTTTCGCCGGTATTTTTCGGCTCGGCTTTGACGAATTTTGGTGTGGAGACTTTCTTGAAACACTTCCTTCAGATGACCACCTCTCCGCTCCCCAGGAAGGCGGACGTAGGGCTTATCGATCCCATGGAGGAGGAGTTCTCGGCTTTCGTATTCAAGATTCAGGCGAATATGAACAAAGCGCATAGAGACCGTATTGCCTTTATCCGCATCTGTTCCGGAAAGTTTACGGCGGGTATGGAAGTATACCATGTGCAGGGGGGCAGGAAGCAGCGGCTTTCCCAGCCTCAGCAGATCATGGCTCAGGACAGGAAAATCGTGGAGGAGGCCTACGCAGGCGACATCATCGGCGTCTTTGATCCGGGAATCTTTTCTATTGGCGATACGCTCTGTATGCCGGGAAAGACCATTCGCTATGAGGGAATCCCGACCTTTGCGCCGGAGCATTTCGCGCGGGTGCGCCAGGTGGATACGATGAAGCGGAAACAGTTTGTAAAGGGCATAGAACAGATCGCTCAGGAAGGAGCGATCCAGATCTTCCAGGAGTTCAACACAGGAATGGAGGAGATCATCGTGGGCGTCGTGGGCGTTCTGCAGTTTGACGTACTCAAGTACCGTCTGGAAAACGAGTACAATGTGGAGATCAAGCTGGAGCCGCTGCCCTATGAGCATATCCGATGGATTGAGAATGAGGATATTGATATGAACGCGCTCAAGGGAACCTCGGATATGAAAAAGATCAAAGACCTGAAAGGAAGGCCCCTTCTGATCTGGGTAAATTCCTGGAGCGTGGGTATGACGCTGGAGCGCAATCCGGGGCTTATGCTCTCGGAATTTGGGCGTTAGGGTATTCCCATTTTTCAGAAAGTATGATAAAATCAGAAAATAGAAAGTTTTATTTCCGTGCTTCGTCAGAGGAATCAGTGATTGAACATTACCGGAATAGCAGGAGGTTTGGAAGATGTCAAAGGAAGAAAAGAGAGGCATTCATATGATACATGCCGATGGGCAGCTTGGAGAGGTGCAGATTGCCGATGAGGTCGTGGCTACGATTGCGGGACTTGCGGCTACCGAGGTAGAGGGCGTATCTTCTATGGCGGGAAATATCACGAATGAGCTGATCGGAAAGCTTGGCGTGAAAAATCTGTCCAAGGGCGTAAAGGTTTTGGTAAGCGATCAGAGCGTGGACGTGGATCTGGCTTTGAATATCGATTATGGCTACAGCATTATGAAGGTATCTGAGAAGGTGCAGGACCGGGTAAAGAGCGCGATTGAGAATATGACGGGACTGGAAGTGTCCATGGTCAATATCCGTATTGTCAATGTAAATATGGATAAGGCGAAATAAAGCGGTAACTATTCAGCCCAGGCCGGATCGCTTGCTGATGAGGCCGCAAGAAAGGACTGAACAGTTACTTAAGTGCAGTGTACTCCTGACAGCTGCGGAAGAAAAAGTGCATCCCCGCCGGAGACATGGCATGATAAAAGAGGCGGCTAGCGATAGCAGCCTCTATTTATTCGTGCGGAAAGATTGCGCTTCGTGTGCAATCTTTTCCGCATACAGTCAAAAGAAGCCTCAGCGGACTGACGAGGCATGAAAATTGAAAATCAGGACGGAAGATTATGAAAAGACGAGAACTGAGAGAACACATTTTTGAACTGCTGTTTCGGGTGGAATTTAATGACCGGGAGGAGATGCCGGAGCAGATGAAGCTGTTTTTTGAGAGCCTTGAGGAGCTTTCCCCGGAGGATCAGGCTTATATGGAAAAGAAGTATGAACGGATCATGGAAAAGCTTCCGGAGATCGACAGACTTCTTGGAGAGGCCGCGGAAGGCTGGAAGGTTTCCCGAATGGGGAAGACAGACCTGACGGTTCTCCGCCTTGCAGTCTATGAAATGAAGTATGATGAGGATGTCCCTCTGGGCGTGGCAGTCAACGAGGCTGTAGAGCTTTCCAAGAAGTTTGGAGGAGAGGGGTCTCCGGCTTTCGTAAACGGAGTGCTTGGCAAGATCGGAAAGACAGGAACGACGGAATGAAAAATGTCTATACAGTCGCTCAGGTAAACACCTATATAAAAAATATGTTTACCCAGGATTTCCTGCTGAACCGGCTCTATGTGAAGGGCGAGGTATCCAATTGTAAATACCACAGTTCAGGGCATATTTATTTTTCTCTGAAGGATGAAAGCGGAACCTTGTCCTGCGTGATGTTTGCAGGATGGAGAAAGGGACTGGCCTTTCCTTTGCGGGATGGCCAGAGAGTGATTGTCCTTGGAAGCGTCAGCATCTATGAGCGGAGCGGAAGCTACCAGCTTTACGCGAAGGAGATCCTTGCGGACGGGACCGGAAAATTGTATGAGGCGTATGAGAAGCTCAAAGCGGAGCTCCAGGAAATGGGAATGTTTGCGCAGGAATACAAGCAGTCCATTCCCTTTTATGTGCGAAAGCTCGGCATTGTCACGGCGCCTACAGGGGCGGCGGTACAGGATATACGGAATATTGCTCTGCGCCGCAATCCTTATGTGCAGCTCATTCTTTATCCGGCGCAGGTGCAGGGAGAAGGAGCGGCGGACAGTATTGTGCGCGGGATAGAGGCTTTGGACGCGCTGAATCTGGACGTTTTGATCGTAGGCAGAGGCGGCGGTTCCATCGAAGATCTCTGGGCCTTCAATGAGGAGAAGGTCGCGAGGGCTATTTTCAACTGCCGTACGCCTGTGATTTCCGCGGTGGGGCATGAGACAGACACGACTATCGCGGATTTTGTGGCAGATCTGCGGGCTCCGACTCCGTCGGCGGCGGCGGAGCTGGCAGTGGCGGACATCCGGGAGCTGACAGCACGGATAGAGGGATACCGTCAGAGGCTTTCTCAGTCCTTTGTATGGAGAATCGAGCAGTATAAACGGAGACTTTCGGAACTCCAGATGAGATTTTCCCGATCTGGCCCGCGCCAGCTCCTGTTTGAGAGACGGATGCGGGAGGCAGAGCTTCAGAGCCGTTTTGTTCAGGCTATGAAGGACAAGCTGGCAGACAGGAAAAACCGTCTTTCGCTGCTGGCGGAGAGGCTTCATGGCCTTTCGCCTCTTTTAAAGCTGCAGCAGGGGTACTCCTACACAGAAGATCTTGCTGGGAAAGCAGTGACAGAGATTGGACAGGTGCCTGAGGGCGGACGGCTGAAGGTGCATGTGACGAACGGTGTGTACACGGCGGTGGTAGAAGGCAGGACGAAGATAGAGAGAGAATAGCAGGAAAGGACGGACTATGGCTGGAAAGAAGGAAAAGACGCTGGAGGAGGCTTTCGCCCAGCTTGACGAGATGCTTGTAAAGCTGGCGGACAAGGATGTGTCCCTGGAGGAATCCTTTAAGGTCTATACAGAAGGAACAAAGCTTCTGAAATATTGCAGCGATAAGCTGGATAAGGTAGAAAAGAAAATGCTGGTGATGAACGAGGAGGGCGGACTGGATGAGTTTTAGGGAAGAACTGCAGAAAAAGACGGAAGAAATTGAAGGGATTTTGAAGGAATACCTGCCGGAGGAGACAGGCTTTCAGAAAACAGTGCTGGAAGCGATGAATTACAGCGTGCTGGCCGGAGGAAAGCGGCTCCGCCCGATGCTGATGCAGGAGACCTACCGGATGTTCGGCGGAGAGGGAAAGCTGGTGGAACCTTTTATGGCGGCTATAGAGATGATCCACACCTATTCTCTGGTACACGACGATCTTCCGGCTATGGACAATGACGAGTACCGCCGCGGGAAAAAGACGACTCACGCCGTCTATGGCGAGGCTATGGGAATCCTGGCCGGAGATGGTCTTCTGAATCTGGCCTTTGAGACGGCGGCAGAGGCGTTTACGATGGAGGTGAGTCCCAGAACGGCGAGGGCGATCCAGATTCTGTCCCGCAAGGCGGGCATCTATGGTATGATAGGCGGTCAGACTGTGGATGTGGAATCGGAAGGACAGCCCCTTTCCCGTGAGAAGCTGGACTTTATCTACAGGCTGAAGACGAGCGCGCTGATAGAGGCGTCCATGATGATTGGAGCCGTGCTGGCAGGCGCTTCCGATCAGGAAATGGCGGCAATGGAGAGCGTGGCCACAGATGTGGGAGTCGCCTTCCAGATTCAGGATGATATTCTCGATGTGACGAGTACGCTGGAGGTGCTTGGCAAACCGATTCACAGCGACGATAAAAATCATAAGACGACTTACGTGACGCTGGAAGGACTTGAGAAAGCCAGAGAAGACGTGAAGGTGATCTCAGAAAGGGCGCTTGCTACTTTGGATTCCCTGAAATATAAGAATAAATTTCTGGAAGAACTGATCCGGATGCTGATTACAAGAGAAAAATAGAACAGAGGTGAGTTCATGTATTTGGAGCGGATCAATCAGGCGAATGACATTAAGAAGCTGGATAAGAGCGAATGGGAACCTTTAGCGCAGGAAATCCGGGATTTCCTGATTGAGAAAATAAGCGTGACCGGAGGACACCTGGCCTCAAACCTGGGAGTCGTGGAGCTTACCATGGCCATGCATCTGGCCTTTGACTTTCCGCAGGACAAGGTGGTCTGGGATGTGGGGCACCAATCCTACACTCATAAGCTTCTGACCGGACGTAAGTCGGGATTTGACGAACTGCGCAAATACGGGGGAATGAGCGGTTTCCCGAAACGTAAGGAGAGCGACTGCGACTGTTTCGATACTGGTCATAGCTCGACCTCCATCTCGGCAGGAATCGGCCTCGTGAAAGCCAGGGAACTTCTGGGAGGAGATTACAGCGTTATTTCCGTGATTGGCGATGGGGCTCTGACAGGAGGCATGGCCTTTGAGGCTCTCAATAACGCCTCTCAGCTCAAGAGTAACTTTATCATTGTCCTGAACGATAATCAGATGTCCATCGCGGAGAATGTGGGAGGTATTTCCCAATATCTTAACGGCCTGCGTTCGGCGGAGGGCTATAATAATTTCAAGGAAGGACTGCAGAATACGCTGGAAAAGATTCCTGTCTACGGCGAGGGGATTGTCCGCCAGCTTAAAAGGACTAAAAGCGGCTTAAAGCAGCTTGTGATTCCGGGTATGTTCTTCGAGAATATGGGAATCACCTATCTGGGACCTGTGGACGGTCACAATATCGACCAGCTTATCCGGGCTTTCAATGACGCCAGGAAGATTCGCCATGCGGTCATTCTCCATGTCTGTACGAAGAAGGGGAAGGGGTATGTGCCTGCGGAGCGCCATCCGTCCCGTTTCCATGGGGCGGAACCCTTCGAGATCGAGACCGGGCTTCCGAAGCACAAGCGGCTAAAGGCGAATTATACGGACATTTTTTCAACCGTCATGCGAAAGCTGGGAGATCGGGACGACAAGGTGGTGGCGATCACAGCGGCCATGCCGGATGGAACAGGACTGAAGCGGTTCCGCAATATGTTTCCGGACAGGTTCTTTGACGTGGGAATCGCGGAGCAGCACGCGGTCACTTTTGCGGCAGGGCTGGCTGCCGGAGGTCTTAAGCCAGTGGTGGCCGTGTATTCCTCGTTCCTGCAAAGGGCTTATGATCAGATTCTGCATGATGTCTGCATCCAGAATCTGCATGTGGTCTTTGCGATTGACCGGGCGGGACTTGTGGGAAGCGATGGGGAGACGCATCAGGGAATCTTTGATCTCTCTTATCTGTCCAGCATTCCCAATATGACGGTTATGGCTCCAAAAAACAAGTGGGAGCTTTCTGATATGCTGAAGTTCGCGGTGGCTTATGACGCCCCCATTGCCCTGCGTTATCCCAGAGGCGAGGCTTACGACGGTCTTCAGGAGTTTCGGGCGCCTGTGGAATATGGCCGCAGCGAAGTTATCTATGAGGAGGCGGACATTGCCCTTCTCGCAGTGGGAAGCATGGTAAAGGTGGCGGAAAAGGTCCGGGATATTCTGAAAAATACAGGGTATAACTGCACCCTTGTGAATGTCCGCTTTGTGAAACCTATTGACGAAGAGCTGCTGGAGGAGATTGCAGGGAGCCATCGTCTGGCGGTGACGCTGGAGGAGAATGTCCGCAGCGGTGGCTTTGGCGATCATGTGCTGGAATATGCGGATGACAGAGAGCTTCCCCTCCATGTGCTGAATGTGGCGCTGCCGGACGAGTATGTGGAGCATGGAAATGTAGCCCTTCTCTACAAAGAAGTGGGCTTTGATCCGGAGCAGATCGCAATGAGGATTATTACGGCCTATATCGGCCTGATGTAAGGAGAAAGAGACATGAAGGTGCGGCTGGATGTTCTGCTGGTAAACCGGGGACTGGCAAAGTCACGGGAACAGGCAAAGGCAGTGATTATGGAAGGAAAGGTCTTTGTAAAAGGCCAGCGGGAGGATAAGGCAGGTTCCATGTTTGACGAAGCTGCGCCCATAGAGATTCATGGACAGAAGCTCCGCTATGTAAGCCGTGGAGGTCTGAAGCTTGAGAAGGCCGTGGAGCATTTTGATTTGAAGCTTAAGGACAGGATTTGTATGGATGTGGGTTCTTCCACGGGCGGATTTACGGACTGTATGCTCCAGAACGGAGCGCAAAAGGTTTACGCGGTGGACGTGGGGACAAATCAGCTTGACTGGAAGCTTCGGAGCGATCCGAGGGTGGTTTGCATGGAAAAGACGAATATCCGTTATCTGCAGCCGGAACAGATAGGAGAGGCTCCTTCATTTGCATCCATTGACGTGGCCTTTATCTCTCTTAGAAAGGTGCTGCTTCCGGTCCGGGAGCTTTTGACGCCAGACGGACAGGTGGTGGCTTTGATCAAGCCTCAGTTCGAGGCAGGACGGGAAAAAGTCGGAAAAAAGGGCGTGGTCCGGGAAAAGACTACGCATCTTGAGGTGATTCGTGAGGTGTTGACCTACGCCTGGTCCATTGGCTTTGATATTCTTGCTCTGGAATTTTCACCGATCAAGGGACCGGAGGGAAATATCGAATACCTGGCGTGGCTTCAGAAGACAGGGCGCGGTCAGGGCGAAGAAGATTCGTGCAGGGAGGAACAGGAAGGAAAGCTGCCCTCCTGGGATGAGGTACGGGCAGGGCTTCCGTCTGGCCTTGCGCCGGAGCAGGTAGTTGAGGAGGCTCATAAGACCTTGGATTGACAGCAGAGGATAACTGGATGAACCGATTTTATGTGATTACGAACAGTGAAAAAGACAAAAATCTGGAAACGACGGGAAGAATATACGATTATCTGAAGTCCAGAGGCTGCGAGTGTACGGTACGGGAGTACCAGGGGAAGGGACAGCCCCAGGAGGCTCATTTCAGGTATACGGATGAAGCATGGATTCCTGAGGGAACGGAGTGTATCCTGGTGCTGGGCGGCGACGGCACGCTGATTCAGGCGGCCAGAGATACAGTGGACCGTAAGATTCCGCTTCTGGGTATCAACCTGGGAACCCTGGGTTATCTGGCAGAGATAGAGAAGTCCGGAATTCCGGACGCTCTGGACAGTCTGCTCCTTGATAATTATACGATTGAGCCCCGGATGCTTTTGGAAGGAAGCGTGTACCGGGAGACGGGCGGAGTGATAAAAAATATTGCTCTGAATGACATCGTAGTAAACCGGGCAGGCGCCCTTCGTGTTATCGACTATGAGATCTGTGTAAACGGAGAATATCTGAACCGGTATTCAGCGGATGGCATGATCGTGTCTACGCCGACAGGCTCTACCGGATACAGTCTGTCAGCAGGAGGTCCTATCGTGTCTCCTATGGCTTCGATGATTGTGGTGACTCCGATCTGTCCGCATACGCTGACAGCCAGAAGCATTGTACTGTCCGGAGGCGACAGAGTGGCGATCCATATAGGTCCGGGCCGCAGAAGCGGAAATGAGGAAGCCTTTGTTACTTTTGATGGCGAGGTGTCAGTACCGGTAGAGACAGGGGATTACGTTGAGATTCAAAGATCGGAAAAGACGGTGAATATTTTAAAGATCAGCAGAATCAGCTTTTTGGAGGTCCTGCGCAATAAGATGCGGGCGAATTAGCGAAAAACATGGCGGTCCGGGAAGAAAAGACCGTTTGGGAAAACCAGGTGGGAGGAAGCAGATCATGAAGCTAGAGAGGCATGCAAAAATCATAGAACTGATCAATCAGTATGCCATAGAGACACAGGAGGAGCTGGCCGGCCGGCTGAATGAAGCCGGCTTCCGGGTGACGCAGGCGACGGTTTCCAGAGATATACGGGAGCTGAAGCTGACCAAGATGAGTGTGGAAGGCCGTCAGCGCTACGTGATTGTACCAGGACCGGGAGGCCATCTTGGAGATAAATATATTGGAATTCTGAGAGAAGGCTTTCTTTCCATGGACATGGCGCAGAATATTTTGGTAGTCAAGACAGTATCAGGTATGGCGATGGCTGTGGGAGCGGCTTTGGATGCTCTGCACTGGCAGGAAGTGGTAGGCTGCATCGCCGGAGATGATACGGTGTTTTGCGCGGTACGTTCCACGGATGACGCAATGGTTGTGATGGAGAAGCTGCGCAGGGCACTGAGCGGAGGAAAGAACGGCTGAGGCGAAAATTTTTGTAAGGAGAGGATATGCTAACACATCTGCATGTGAAAAATCTGGCTCTGATTCGGGAGGCCGAGATTGATTTTACAGAAGGACTTAATATCCTGACCGGAGAAACAGGAGCGGGAAAGTCTATCGTGATCGGCTCAGTGAGTCTGGCTTTGGGCGGCAAGGTGTCAAGGGAAATGGTGCGGCCGGGAGCAGACTTCGGGCTGGCGGAGCTCGTCTTTCTTGTAACCCGCAAAAAACAAAGAGAACGGCTTTTGGCGCTTGGAATCACGCCGGAGGACGATCAGATTATTATTTCCAGAAAAATTTCGGATGGAAGAAGCATAAATAAGATAAACGGAGAGACAGTGACATTAGGTCAGCTTAAGGAAGCTGCTTCCCTTCTTATCGACGTTCACGGTCAGCATGAACACCAGTCGCTCTTGCAGAAGAAAAAGCATCTGGAAATTCTGGATGAATTTGCAAAGGATGAACTGGGGCCGGTGGCGGAGCGGCTGAAGCAGGCGTACCAGGATTTCCGGGAGCTGGAGAGGGAGTTAAAGGAGGCAAGTCTTGACGAGGAAAGCCGTCTTCGTGAGCTCTCCCTTCTGGAATTTGAGACAGGCGAGATTGAGAAGGCGGAGCTGACGCCGGGAGAGGATGAGGAGCTTGAGCGGCGCTATCAGAGAATGACCAATGCCAGAAAGCTTCTTGAAACGGCGGGAGCTGCGTACGCGCTTACAGGCTATGAGGAGGAGGCAGGAGCGGGGACGTCCATAGGAAGGGCGCTTAGGGAGCTTCAGAGCGTGCAGCTTCTTGATGAGGAACTGGCCTCCCTTGTTTCCCAGCTTTCGGACGTGGATGGCCTTTTAAATGATTTTAACCGGGAAATGTCAGACTATCTTTCCTCTCTGGAATTCGACGAGGAGGAGTGCGCCGGTACGGAGGAACGACTGAATCTTCTGAATTATCTGAAGTCCAGGTATGGCAGGACGACAGAGGAGATTCTGGCTTACGGCAGAAAGCAGCAGGAACGTCTCGACGCCCTTCAGAATTATGACATTTATCTGGAAAGGATGAAACAGAGACTGGATAAAGCAGAGAAAGAACTGCAAAAACTGTGCGCGCAGGCTACTGAGATCAGGAAGCGGTACGCGAAGATTCTCTGCGAGAAGATCAAGGGCCATTTGATTGATCTGAATTTCCTGAATGTAGAATTTGAGATGAGCTTTGAGGAGACGGCGGACTATACGGCGGAAGGAAAGGATTTGGCGGAATTTTTGATTTCCACAAATCCGGGAGAGCCTCTTCGTCCCCTGGCAAAGATCGCTTCAGGCGGAGAGCTTTCCCGTATTATGCTGGCGATCAAAACAGTGCTGGCGGATAAGGACGACATCGACACGGTGATTTTTGATGAGATCGACGTGGGCATCAGCGGAAGAACAGCCCAGAAGGTATCGGAAAAAATGATGCTTATCGGGCGGACCAGGCAGGTGATCTGCATCACGCATCTGGCTCAGATTGCGGCGATGGCAGACAGTCATTTCCGGATAGAAAAAAAGGTAGAAAACGGAGAGACGCGCACACAGATTCGGCGTCTCGACGAAACCGAAAGCGTTCAGGAACTTGCCAGAATTCTGGGAGGAGCAGAGATTACCGACGCTGTTGAAAAAAATGCAGAGGAAATGCGGGGTCTGGCGCAGAAGAAAAAGTTGGGACAGTGACAAGGAGGCAGATTTCCTTGTCAACTTATGGCAGGTTATTTCAAAACATATTTCACATACTAAAGGAGGATGCATATTTTTGCATCCTCCTTTGAATTTGACAGCATAGGATGTGAGAATGTGAATATCAGAAAAAAATACCGGCTTTTCCTTCTGGGAGTATTAGCCTTATGCCTGGCGGGAGCTGGAGGACTGAATTACGTGCAGCTTCTGGAACAGATTCCGGATTCTTATATCCAGACGGAAGGGGAACCGATGCCGGATGGAATCAGCCCGCTCATCACGGAGGAGGTGCGGGCGGATATGGCTGAGGCTTCTGCCAGTGCCTTTGCCGCGAACTGCTATACGATTTCCTATAAATATTTGGGTGTCTTTCCAATGAAAGAAACCCAGGTCCAGGTCCGGGAGCCGGTGTATCTGACTCCGGGAGGAATTCCGATAGGAATATACCTGGAAACCCAGGGAGTCCTGATTATTGGAACAGGAGCAGTTACAGGAATTGATGGTCTGAACCATGAACCTGCCATAAATCTCGTACAGGGAGGCGACTATATCTGCGCAGTAAACGGAGAGTCTATACAGGAAAAGGAAGAACTGATAGAAGCCGTCAATGCCTGTGATGGCCAGGACGTGGTGCTTGAGCTGGAACGTGACGGCGAACGCATTGAAGTAGAGGTAGAGACTGTGCAGACGGGAGCAGAGGAGTATAAGCTGGGGATCTGGGTAAGGGACAATACCCAGGGAATCGGAACGCTGACATTTCTGACAGAGGATGGGACATTCGGAGCATTGGGACACGGAATCAACGACGTGGACACAGGAATCCTTCTGAAGCCTTCGCAGGGAAAGCTTTACGACACAACAATTGTAAATATTCATAAGGGAGAAGCAGGGACGCCGGGAGAACTTTCAGGACTTATCCGCTACAGAGACAGTTTTGTCTGCGGAACCATTGCTGAGAATACAGAGGCTGGCATCTTTGGAAGAAGCAGCGAGAGGCTTGGAGAGAAATTGAGCGGGGAAACGCTTCAGGTAGGATATAAACAAGAGATCGAGACTGGAGAGGCCTTGATTCGCAGTTCGGTAAGCGGTGAGCTTCAGGATTATCAGGTGGAAATTCTGGAAGTACACAGGAACGAGGAGGACGTGAATAAAGGAATCGTTCTTCGGGTTACTGATCCGGAGCTTCTTGAGCTGACGGGGGGAATCGTGCAGGGCATGAGCGGAAGTCCAATCATCCAGAACGGGAAGATTGTAGGGGCGGTTACCCATGTATTTGTTCAGGATTCCACAAAAGGTTTCGGCATTTTTATTGAAAATATGCTGGAGCATGTAGAAATCTAGAAATTTCTGTCGCAGCCTGTCCGCCGCTGTCCTAAAAAGAAGAACGATAGGGAATTGAAAACAAAAAGAGATTTTCGGTATAATGAACGGGAAAGGAAAATAAGGGGAGGTAACTATGGAAAAACTGAATGTGGCGATTGCAGATGATAATGAGAGAATTGTGGAGATGCTCAATGCTTTGATCCGCACAGAGAGCGGCATGGAAATCGTGGGGACCGCCGGGAACGGGGAAGACGCCGTGGAGATGATTCGCAAAAGTTCTCCGGATGTAGTTCTGCTGGATTTGATTATGCCGAAGATGGATGGGCTTGGGGTTTTGGAAAAAGTGAAAAATGATTCGTCATTGAAAAAGACGCCCGCTTTCATCGTACTCTCCGCTATCGGGCAGGAGGATGTGACAGAAGACGCCTTTGCCCTTGGAGCCAATTATTATATGATGAAGCCCTTTAACAATGAAATGCTTCTTGGAAGGCTCAGAAGCTTGAGAAGCCGTGGAGAAAAGGCGCTGGCTCCGGCACGGGCGGTTATGTCCGGCGAGAGAAGAAAATCCTACGAGGAGCGGGATCTGGAGACGGATGTGACCAATATGATTCATGAGATAGGGGTGCCGGCTCATATCAAGGGTTACCAGTATCTGCGGGACGCGATTATGATGTCTGTGAAAGATATGGAAATGCTGGGTTCTATTACGAAGGTTCTGTATCCCACGATAGCCAAGAATCATCAGACCACGCCGAGCCGGGTGGAGAGAGCGATACGCCATGCCATTGAGGTGGCCTGGAGCCGGGGAAAGATGGACACCATTGACGAGCTTTTCGGATATACCGTGAGTACAGGAAAGGGGAAGCCCACCAATTCAGAATTTATCGCTCTGATTTCCGACAGAATCCGTCTGGAATACAAAACGAAGGCTTTGTAAAAAATGTTGAATATGCACAAATTTGTCTTTTAAATGCACTGCAAATGCGTTATAATAGATACAGATATTATATCGAAACAGGGAGGAAATGCAGTGAGAAAGATTTTGTTTGTTGCTTCAGAGTCGGTTCCCTTTATCAAGACCGGAGGATTGGCGGACGTTGTTGGATCTCTGCCGAAATATTTTGATAAAGAGTATTATGACATTCGCGTGATGATTCCCAAATATCTCTGCATCAAGCAGGAGTGGCGGGATAAGATGAATTATGTAACGCATTTCTATATGAATCTGGCCTGGCGCAGCCAGTACGTAGGCGTTCTGGAGATGGAATATGAAGGGATTAAGTTTTATTTCATCGATAATGAGTATTATTTCGCAGGCGCCAAGCCCTACGGAAATATTTATGAGGACATAGAGAAATTTGCATTCTTCTCCAAAGCGGCTATCTCGGCTCTGCCCTCTCTGAATTTCCGACCGGACATCATTCATTGTCATGACTGGCAGACAGGATTGGTTCCGGTGTTCCTGAATGATTCCTTCCAGGATAATCCGTTTTTCCAGGGAATCAAAACAATTATGACGATTCACAATCTGAAATTCCAGGGAATCTGGGATATGAAGACGGTCAAGGACATCACAGGTCTTTCCGCTTCTTATTTTACGCCCGACAAGCTGGAAGCTTACGGCGACGCCAATTATCTGAAGGGCGGCATCGTCTATGCGGACGCTGTCACCACGGTAAGCGAGACCTATGCGGAGGAGATCAAGATGCCCTATTACGGAGAGCATCTGGACGGGCTGATGCGCGCCCGTTCCAATTCCCTGCGGGGTATTGTGAACGGAATTGATTACGACGAGTATAATCCGGAGACAGACAAGTTCCTGGTGCGCAATTATAATGCAGTGAATTTCCGCAAGGAGAAGGTAAAGAACAAGGTGGCTCTCCAGGAGGAGCTTGGGCTGACTGTGGATCCGAAGAAGATGATGATCGGTATCGTATCCCGTCTGACAGACCAGAAGGGCTTTGATTTGATTGCTTATGTGATGGATGAGCTGTGTCAGGACGAGATCCAGATCGTGGTACTGGGAACAGGCGAGGAGCGGTATGAGAATATGTTCCGTCATTTTGCCTGGAAGTATCAGGGCAAGGTATCGGCCAATATCTTTTATTCTGAGGCTCTGTCGCATAAGATTTACGGTTCCTGCGACGCATTTCTGATGCCTTCACAGTTTGAACCCTGCGGACTGAGCCAGCTTATGAGTCTCCGCTATGGAACGGTTCCGATCGTGCGTGAGACAGGCGGACTGAAGGATACAGTTGAGCCTTACAATGAATATGAAAACAGAGGCACCGGCTTCAGCTTCACAAATTACAATGCGCATGAAATGATGAATACCGTGCGCTATGCGGAGCGCATTTATTATGACAGAAAGCGCGAATGGAACAAGATCGTGGATCGCGCGATGGCCATGGACTTCTCCTGGAATAATTCAGCAAAGAAATATGAAGAGCTTTACAACTGGCTGGCAGGCTGATTATGGATGCCTGATAAGGGGATAGAATAGGGTATAGAATCCTCCTTTTCCGGAATACTAAGAAGGTAAACCGGGAAAGGAGGATTTTTTATGGCGGTGCAATTATCGGAACTGGATGTACAGAATCTCCGGCATCTCATCGGAGGTTACGATACGACCTGCAAGAAGATGACGGAGTATGCAAGTCAGGCAACTGATCAGCAGGTAAAGCAGTTTTTCCAGAAGGCGGCTCAGTCGGCAAAGGAAAACAAGCAGCAGCTAATGCATTTTTTAGGTTAGGAGGACGGACAGATGGATGAGAAAACGATGGTATCGGATGCGCTTACGGGCATCAACGGCGAGCTGAAGCTGTTTGGCGACATGATTGCTCAGACGGAGGAGCCGTCTTTGAAACAGACGCTGAAGGATATGCGCAATAAGTGCGAGATGTCCCAGGAAGAGCTGTATCAGATTGCCCGTGCAAAGCAGTATTATGTTCCGGCGGCTAAGGCGACGGAAGAAGAAATCCAGCACGTGAAGTCTCTGTTTACAGAGAGTACGATGCTGTAAAGCGGCAAACAGGAATCGCAATTCCGGAGTGGAAAGGGGGTGTCGGTTAATACCGATTTTTAATCCCTGAGAAACAGGGATGAGACGCTCCCGCAGAATTCGGGCTTTTTAAGTCCGAATTCCCTGCGGAATCGTCTCATCCTTTTCTTAACTCTCTATTTT
>DVLE01000053.1 GCA_018715645.1 Candidatus Merdisoma merdipullorum | reverse complement strand
AAAATAGAGAGTTAAGAAAAGGATGAGACGATTCCGCAGGGAATTCGGACTTAAAAAGCCCGAATTCTGCGGGAGCGTCTCATCCCTGTTTCTCAGGGATTAAAAATCGGTATTAACCGACACCCCCTTTCGTTTCTCCGCTTCTCTTTTATACCAGCACCCTCTCCAGCACATCCCTCAGTCTCCACCGTTCTTCCTCTGTCAGAAAGGCTGCGTCCGTGGCATTCAAAAGGAGCTGCCTGTGTTCCTCCTGCGTCATGCCGAGCTCCTCCCGAAGCAGCCCGAATTCCCTTTCCACAGTCGTATCTGAGACGGTCATGTTATCTGTATTAACCGTTACTGTAAGCCCCTTCCGCAGAAATTCAAGAATCGGATGCTCTAAAAGAGAGGGAACCGCTTTTGTCTGCACATTGCTGCTGGGACACATTTCCAGAGGAATCCGGCGTTCCCGCAGTTCTTCCAGCAGGCGTGCGTCCTCGCCGGCACGCACACCATGGCCGATCCGGCTGGCTCCCATACGAATCGCCGCCTCCACGCTCTCTGCTCCGTCCGCCTCCCCGGCATGAATCGTAAAAGGAAGGGAAAGCTCACGAGCCAGGGCAAAGACTTCTTCATAGTCTGCTGTAGGATAAAGCGCCTCCGCTCCGGCCAGATCTGCCGCTGCGACGCCGCGTCCCAGAAAGGCGGCGGCTGTCCGCACCGTCTGCAGATTTTCTTCCCGGTTATCCGCCCCGCGCATACAGCACAAAATCAGCTTTGCCTTGAAAAATGAACCCGCCATAGCCTCCTGCATTCCAAGGACCGCCGCTTTCACCACCTGCTCCTGCGACATTCCCTTTCTGGTATGAAGCTGCGGCGCGAAGCGAATCTCCGCGTAAAGCATTCCCTGTTCCTTCAGAGAACTCACAAGCGTATACATCCCCTTCCGAATGGCTTCCTTCGTCTGCAGCACCAGAAGCGGCAGGTCAAATTTCTCCAGATATTCGTTCAGGCTTTTACAGTCTTCCGGCGCGGTCAAAAAAAGCTTCAGCTCATCCGGTTCCTCAGCCGGAAGCCTAATTCCCTGCTCCCGCGCCAGCTCCAATACCGTCCGCGGCAGCAGGGAGCCGTCAAAATGCAAGTGTAAGTCGATCATGCTTTCCTCCCCTGGCTTTTCTATTTTTTTCTTTTTAGCTCCGCTAACGCTCCGTAATGCAGGATTTTAAATTCTTCCGGGGCAATTTGGGCAAGCAGTCCTCTGTGCTCCCGCTCCCACTCTCTGATTTCCCCATCCGTAAGGGAAGCGCCAATTCCGCGGCAGGCTTTCATCCTGCCGTTCCAGCTTTCTCTGGTAAATGAAATGCTTACCGGATACTCCTCATGCCAGATCAACTCAATTTTTTCCAAGTAACAGTCCGGTATGCTAATCGGATGCATGGTCTCCCCTGCACCGCTCCACTTAGGACTGTATTTCAGCACCAGTTCTTCACTCGCCCCTGCAATCCTGTCCTCAAAGGGCAGCCAGGCCATATAAAGTACCAAAAGTCTTCCGCCCGGCTTCAGCATCCGGGAAAAGACCGGCATAACCTTTTCATGTTGAAAATACCAGAAGCATTGGCAGGCCGTAATCACATCAAAGGAACCTTCGGGAAAATCCAATTCTTCAGCCGAAGACACCGCATAATTGATCTCCATACCTTCAGAGAGAAGTCTGGCCTGAGCAATCTGCTTATCGGAAATATCTGTTCCCGTCCATTCGGCTCCGTAACGGTACATATTTCTTGGAAGAACGCCCGTCCCGGTTCCCACATCCAGTACCTTTTGTCCCTCTATGCACAGTCCTCTCCCAACAATTTTATCATAAAATTCCTGCGGATAAATATCCCTATACTTCGCATAATCCGAAGAAGTTCTCCCCCAGTCAAAGGGGTTTCCCCCATCAATCCGTCCGTCTGATATATTCATTTTCACGCCTGTCTTATTTACGTTTCAGCTTTGCCCGGAAGCCTTCCAGCTCCTTCCAGGCAAAAATCACCGCCAGCACCTCAAAGGCCGCCATGATCGGATACCCGCCTGACAGATACCAGTACAAAATCGCGTTCCAGCCTGAGATCTCCGAATAGGAGATTCCGCCAAGCAGCACGAGATAGCTGGCAAGGAGAGCCGTCACAACCAGCCAGCGCTCCATCCCTGCTTCATCCCTCTCCTTCTTTTTCAGGCAAAGAACCCGGCGAACGCAGAGGCATACCCAGGAAGCGAATCCCAACACAGCCAGGATCGGTCCTGTAAAACGGTACGCCTGGCAGATACCGTTCAGGATCTCGCCTTTATCATTGATTGCCGCTAAAAGTCCATGCCGCTCCGGCACATCCCAGTACCAGTCCAGGTTCAGCCGGGAGCTGCCACTCTCTACGGAAGTCACCTCCTCTGAAAGCTCGTACTCGTCCAGCAGCTTCCCAGCCCGGTAAGCCCGCAGATACACGGTCTGAGGTTTATCCTCCACAGAAAGCTTCAGGGAAAAGCGGCATTTCTCGCTGCCGGATACGGGAGTTCCCTGCTGTTCCAGATAAGAAGCCACGTCTTTGCTTTCGGTAAACTCCGCCGTTCCGAGAACCGTTCCATCGGAAAGCTCCGCCTGCAGGGTAACATCCTCCATTCCATCATAGGATACGTACCAGCCTGCCATTTCAATCAAATCCGATTCATACCAGACCGCCTTGTCACCGGTGATTCGCTCAAACAGCGGAATCCCACCGTTCTCATCCGGCTCACTGTAGAGATAGACGAGCGTCTCCATTTCTTCATAAGTGGTCGTATAGGCAATCGCCTTTCCAAGCGCTCCAAACAGATCCGCCAGATACCCCTTTCGCCATGGAGACATATAGGTAGAGGGCATCGTAGCCTGGCGTTCTAAAAGTCCGGCATCAAGCGCCGCCTCAATCTCATCCCGAATCTGCAGGCAGACGGCGTTGGCCGTCGCTCCATCCTTATAATAACCAGCCTGTTCCAGAGCCGTACGGAAAATCCAGAATACCCAGCCGTCCCGCACCTCCCAGTTTTCCGCGTCTCCTTCTTCACCGGCCCAGTATTCCTTGCTGCTCTGAATATAAGGCTCCAGCTCCTTCAAAGTCGGACACACCTCGCACATACGGGCGATTTTCTCATTGGTCATTGTGACGCCCGGTATATCCTCCTCCGGCTTCACGGACATCATGCTTTTGTACATTTCCGCAAAGCCTCCGGACTGCAGCTCATTCGTCACTTCAATCCCGTAATGATTCAGATTCTGCCGTGCAATCCATTTTCCCGCTCCCCAGAGACAGAAAAACGGGAGCAGCACAAGCACAGCCTTCAGCACATAAGAACGGCTGCGTTCTTTTCTCCAAAGGCCAAAGAGACTTCCCAGATATACAAGTACGAATACGATAAGGAAAGGGACTACCCAGATGGCATCCTCCCGCGTATAAAAGAAGCTGACCGTTCCCGCCGCGGCCGCTGCTATCCAGCCAATCTGCCGCTTTACAGGTTCTCTCCGACGCAGATAGACAGCCAGAAAGCCTCCGAAAATCAAAAGTACCTGAATATAAGAAATGCTGTTCCGGTACACTCTCTGAAACGCCTGCAGGGAATAGGAAATGGGATTCCAGAGCAGGACCAGATAAAGCGCCAGACGCGGCGCCGGCTTTTTCAGCAGGGGCCGCAAAGCATAGACGAACGCCATGCAGCTTACCGTATATAAAAGAGCCGTCACATTCAGGTAAGACAGATGAAAGAAATTGATAACCGCCAGATAGAGCGGGAAAAACATCCCCTTGGTCAAGGTCAGACTGTTGTACTCACCCAGCCATGCGCCGCTCCTTAGGGTATCCGCCAGATGCACCATGATCCAGTCGTCATGAATCCCCTTCGGCACAGCCATAATCGGAAGGTTGTACACCAGGAACTGCTTAATCATTCCGAAACCCGCCATAATCAGAAAGAGAAATACTTCTTTTTTGACAGGGGAAAGCCTTTTCCACATCTTCATAGACCGTTCTCCTTCCTTTCCGGCTGCGTCTGGCAAAGATTGTCCGGGCCAAAGCTCAAAGGAAGCAGTTCTTTCAGGCGATACGACTGAAGCTCCTCCTCACCCGTCCCCAGGATGATCCGAAAGCTCTCCGGATCGCAAAACTCCGCCATAACCTGACGGCAGACGCCGCAGGGCGCCGTCAGAGGCAGGCAGCCTCCTTTGCCCGCTTCTTCGGCATTCACCTCCGCCGGCCCTCCCGCTATGGCAATGGCCAGAAATTCTCTTTGTCCTTCACTGACCGCCTTGTAAATCGCTGTACGCTCCGCACAGATTCCCGGCGTATAAGCGGCGTTTTCCATATTGCAGCCAGTATAAACCCTGCCATCCTTACAAAGCAAAGCTGCCCCTACCCGAAAATTCGAATAGGGGCTATAAGAAAACTCTCTCGCCTGTATCGCTGTACGCATCAATATTTTATCATCCATATTGCCGCCTCCGCTCCACATCAGGATTTCCCACTCACAGCCAGAATACCTGCCGTCACCAGCTTCTGGAAACGAAGCGATACTCTGTCCGCCGTCTCCTGCACCTCCGCGTGCGAGAGCTGTTTTCCTGTCACGCCTGCGGCCATGTTGGTGATGCAGGAAATGCCGCAGACACGCATACCCGCGTGATGAGCAGCGATCGCCTCACAGGCCGTACTCATACCGGCAGCGTCTGCGCCAAGAGTCCTCGCCATCCGAATCTCCGCAGGCGTCTCATACTGGGGGCCGCTGAACTGAATATATACGCCTTCCTGAAGCGGTATCCCCACATTCCGCGCCGTCTCCTTCAAAATACTGCGGTATCTGGCGTCATACGTATCCGTCATATCACAGAAACGCGGTCCCATAGCGTCCAGATTCGGACCAATCAGAGGAGAAGGCACCAACGAAGAAATGTGATCCCGGATCAGCATCAAATCTCCCGGCTCATAAGCCGTATTGATCCCGCCGGCCGCATTAGTCAGAAACAGAGTCTCTGCCCCCATAAGACGCATCAGCCGAATCGGCAGCACCACATCGCTCATGGCGTAACCTTCGTAATAATGTACCCGTCCCTGCATACAGACTACCGGCACGTCCTCCACAAAGCCGAACACAAAGCGTCCCTTATGACCTTCGACTGTAGAACGCGGAAATCCCTCTATGTCCTGATAATCCAGACTTCCCTCCACGCGGATACTGTCTGCGTATCCGCCAAGGCCGGACCCCAGCACCAAAGCCGTCTTTGGCTCAAAAGGAAGTTTCTGTCTGATACTCTCATAACATCTTGTCAGCTTCTCATATATGGGATTCATCCTGTATTCCTCCTATAGCATTCCGCAGCCCTCTGGCAGCCCCTATCGATCCAGAGCCATTTGATCGTAATCAAGGAACTGAAAGCCCAGCCGTTCATAAAGACGGGCCGCCCTCTGATTTTTCTTCGTGACCTCAAGACGGAAGCGCCGCACATCCGTTCTTTCCTGCATCACAGCCTCAAAAAAACGGCTGCCATAGCCCTTGCCACGTGCTTCCTCCTTCAGATAGAGTTCCTCAAACATCAGACAGCGGCCGCCCACCTCGCAGGCATAATAGATCGTCACATAGCCAAATCCGATGATTTTTCCATCTTCTTTCAACACATAGCCTTCCAGGACCGGGTCATCGCTCACCGCGTCCGCAAAGGTCTGTTCCCTTCTTTCCCTCTCCACTTCATGACTTACCGCATCGCTCTGATAGAAGGCATCCACCATAGGAAGCACTTCATCCCGCATATCTTCCGTCATCTTCTCAACTGTAAACATAAAGCTTCCCCTTATTTACATCTTCTTCTCCAGTTTACTCTGAATCAGCGTAGCCGTCAACAGGATCACTATGGTTCCGAGAATCATAAGAGTAGACAAAGCGTTCACATCCGGAGAAACACCCTTTCGCACCATTCCCAGAATCTTCAGGGGAAGCGTCTGGCTTTCCGGTCCCGCGGTAAAGAAGCTTACCACTACGTCGTCCAGAGACATGGTCAGCGCCAGCATACCGCCGGAGATCACTCCCGGAGAAATCATGGGCAGGGTCACCCGGAAAAACGTGCGGAGTTCATTAGCTCCCAGATCACGGGCCGCTTCCTCTATAGATTTATCAAAACCGGCCAGCCGGGCGCGCACTGTGATAACCACAAAGGGCATGGAAAAAGTTACGTGCGCGATAATCAGCGTAACCATATTCATATTTACATTGAGCGAAGAAAAAAAGATCAACAAAGCAATCGCAAATACCAGCTCCGGAATCACAATCGGAATATACAAGGAACTGCTGATCCAGTTCTTCAGCTTAAACTCAAACTTATACAGTCCCAGCGCGCAAAGCGTTCCGATAACCACTGAAATTATAGTGCTCCAGAAAGCCACAATCACTGTATTAAAAAAGGACTGCATCAACTGCCGGTTTTCAAACATCCGCCCATACCATTCTATGGTAAATCCCTGGAATGTAATATTCATCTCCGAGGTGTTGAATGAAAACGCGATCACCACAAAGATAGGCAGATATAAAAACAGATAGACCAGGCAGGCATAAAAGACGCTGCCCGGCTTAAGTTCTCTGATTTTTCTACGTTTCCTCATCTTGGTATTCCTCTCTTTTCCTGCATACCTGTCCCTGAGCGTCTTAACCGCCGCATGAGCCGTGCCGGCACGGCTCATGGCTTACGCCATGTCTTCCAGCGAGCCCACTCTTGTATACAGTTTCATCAATATCAAAGTAATTGCAATCAACACAAGAGAGAGCACTGCCCCAAGCGGCCAGTTCCGGGCTGAAAGGAACTGATTTTTAATCAGGTTACCGATGTACATGGTCTTCGCCCCGCCCATCATATCCGAGATAAAGAAGAATCCCAGGGAGGGGATGAACGTCTGAATAGAGCCGGCAAAAATGCCCGGCATCGTAAGCGGCAGGATCACCCGCGTAAACGTATGCGCCTTGGAAGCGCCCAGATCGCTCGCCGCCTCCAGAAGAGATTTATCCAGCTTTTCAATAGAAGTATGAAGGGGTAGCACCGTAAAGGGCAGCAGCGCGTATACCATACCCAAAAGGACCGCGCCGTCCGTATACAGCATTTCCAGAGGCTTATCTATAATCCCAATCCATTCCAGAAAATGATTAATAATTCCTTCAGAACGCAGCAGCGTGTTCCAGCCGTAGGTACGAATCAAAGAATTCGTCCAGAAGGGCAGCATCAAAAGCAGCACCAGAGCCGGCTTCCATTTCTTCGGCGCATTTGCAATGATATAAGCAAAGGGATAACCTACAACCAGGCAAATCACCGTAGTTTCCAGAGAAAGCCACAGCGAATCCGCAAACACCTTCACATACTCGCTGTTGAAAAGGGCCGTGTAGTTGGACAGCGTAAATGTAAAGTCTACGCCGCCGTAGGCGTTTTTCGTAAGGAAGCTGATGCCAATCACGTAGATCAGCGGTATCATCAGAAAGAAACCGAGCCAGAATACGGTCGGTCCTACCGTCACCAGCGCACCGATACGCTTCTTAAAAGATTTGATCATTTGTCATTCCCTCTATCTCTACGGACTGCTCGATCACATTGTAGATCTGCTCCTCTTTCGTCCGCATAACCACGGCTTTGCCAGGATTCCAGAACACATTGACAGCAGTCCCTACCGGGATCAGCTCATCCTCGGCGGGAGTCTCGCTCTTCAGCATCTGACCGTTCGGCATCTCAATCATCGTCTTATTGGTAGAGCCGATAAAAATGTGTTCTCTTACCTGTCCGCGGAACCGAAAGCCTTCCTTAGGCTCTGTGGAAATCTTCAGGTTCTCCGGGCGAATACAGAGATATACCATCTCCTCCATCCGGTAACCCGTTTCACGGATTACAGCCTTGCCGGATTCCATCGTAACCTCAATGGAATCATCCGTCATATTTTCTATATAGCCTTCAATGATATTGGATTCCCCGATAAAATCCGCCACAAACTTTGTCTCCGGGTGGTTGTAAACCTCTTCCGGCGTCCCTACCTGCTCCAGCCTCCCCCGGTTCATGACCGCGATCCGGTCGCTCATGGTCAAAGCTTCCTCCTGATCGTGGGTGACGTAGATAAAGGTAATTCCAAGACGACGCTGAAGCGCCTTCAGTTCGCCCTGCATCTGCTTTCTCAGCTTCAGATCCAAGGCCCCCAGAGGCTCATCCAGAAGAAGTACCTTGGGACGGTTGACCAGAGCGCGGGCAATCGCCACCCTCTGCTTTTGTCCGCCAGACATCTGCGCCGGCATCCGTTTCTCCATACCATCAAGCTGAACCAGCTTGATCATTTCTTCCACACGCCGGCGGATTTCATCCTTCTTTACCTTCTTTTCCACCAGTCCGAACGCGATATTGTCGAACACATTCATATGAGGAAACAAGGCGTAATTCTGGAATACCGTGTTGACGTTTCTCTCATTGGGCTTCTTGTCGTCCACATCCTCACCCTCCAGAAAAATCTGTCCTGATGTCGGCACCTCAAAGCCCGCAATCATCCGAAGCGTAGTAGTCTTTCCGCAGCCGGAAGGACCCAGCATCGTTAGAAATTCTCCTTCTTCCACATCCAGATTCAGCTTCTTTACGACTCTCTCGTCATCAAAGCTTTTATCCACATCTGTAAGCCTGATGATTACGTTTCCCTGGGTATTACTCATCTGCTGTTCCTCCCGTACTACAGGGTCTTATATCCACGCTCCCCTGTTCTGATTCTCACCACATCGTCGATTGTGGAAATAAAGATCTTTCCGTCTCCTACGCTCCCCGTCGTCAGTTTCTGCTGAAGCTCTACCAGGATTTCTTCCAAATCCTCATCCCAGACTACCGTCATCACATGGATCTTCGGCAAAAGGTTCATTTCCAGATTCAGTTCTTCAAAATCCTTGGCGTCCGCCTTCTGGCGGCCGCAGCCCATGGCTGCGGTCACCGTCATGCCGGAATATTCGTTCTGAGCCAGAATCTTCTTAATAATATCCAGTTTATCCGGTCTTGTAATAATCTCTATCTTTTTCATAAGCCACCTCCGCCTAAATGCGCTTCTTAATTCGTCTTCATCTTGGTAAACACGTCGTCATAGTAGGTAACTGCGTCTCCAACCTCCTCGATCAGGTTCGCGCGCTCGATCTCGGACTGATCTACGTTGCTGCCCGGATTCTCCAGATACCTGGCATCCATAATCTCCAAAGCCGCGTCATTCGCGCATACACCTGGAAATTCATCCAGAATCATCTTATAAATATCAGGACGATGCACAAAATCAATAAACTTCATCGCATTTTCCACATTCTGCGCGCCGGAAGTCAGCACAAAATTATCCATAGACATCTCACAGGGCTCCTCTGTGAATACTACATCAATATCCGGATTTTCATTGATCGCCATTCCTGCGTCAATATTGTAGACCACGCCTACGGCTACTTCATTGGAAGCCAGCAGAGTCTTCGGGCTGTCGCTGTCGTACGCCTTGATGTTGGGAACAAGCTGCTGCAGCCAGGGAAGCGTTCCCTCTATGGTCGCCTGATCCATCGTATTGGAATCCTGTCCCTGCGCCTTCAGCGCGATTCCGACGATCTCTCTTACATCGTCTACCACTACTATATTATTTTCCAGAGCCGGATTCAGAAGATCATTGAACGACTCAATCGTCACGCCCAGCTCCTCACACATCTTCGTATTCACTGCAATGACCGTGATTCCTCCCATAAACGGAATGGAATACTGGTTTTCCGGATCGAAATCCATTCCCAGCGCAGAATCACTGATGTTTTCCAGATTTTCAAGCTGCGTCTTATCGATTTCCTGAATCAGTCCCTGCTCCTGCATGGCCTTGATTACATAATTGCTGGCCACTACCATATCATACTGATCCGTTCCGCCTGCCGTCAGCTTTGCAAGCATCTCCTCATTGGAAGAAAAAGTGGACTCTATAACCTCGATTCCTGTCTCCTCCTCAAAGGCATCATAGACTTCCTGAGGAATATATTCCGTCCAGTTATACAGATACAGCTTCTCTCCGCTGTCAGAGCTTCCGCATCCAGCCAGTGCCGCCGTGCAGATTGCAGTAACCAGTGCCAAAACAATACCTTTCTTTTTCATCCATTCATTCTCCTCTGCTTTGTGATAGAAGGCGGTCCTGCCTGTCAGAAGCCATACAGTCAGCTTGTTTTTCCTGGTCTGCAAAAATCAACAGGAATTTCCTATGCACAAAAAATAGGACGGGAGAAAGCTTTACTGACTTTCCCGTCCTATGTGCTTCTACTAACCAATGACCTCCGCCCGCACGCGGGCGAAACCACCATATTAGGCGGAGTTCTTTTTCATCCCACAGTTTTCTGTGTTCCTCCGCACTTTGGATTATATACTCAATCCCGACATACGTCAATGATTTTTTTCAATTTCGTTTCTGCTTGACCAAAATATGGTTTTAGAGTATTCTTGTACTAACTTTTATTATTCAAAGGAGTATTTTTATGAGCAAGAAACTCAGCCTTAAGCTTCCTAATAGTCTCGCCGGCAAAATCAGCCTTATTCTTGGGATACTTTTTATTCTAAGCCTTATTCCTTTGATTATCATAGGCTTTTACAACCATCCGGCGGCAGATGACTTTACATATGGCATGTTGACGCATCTTACCTGGGAATCCACCCACTCTCTGCCGGAAGTACTGAAAGCCGCAGTAACTACCTCGCGGAAATTTTGGGAAACTTACCAGGGGCCTTTCGCTTCTGCCTTTTTCA
>DVLE01000052.1 GCA_018715645.1 Candidatus Merdisoma merdipullorum | reverse complement strand
GTCCCTTGCGGGTTCTCAGGGCAGCGCCCTGAGTCCTCGGAGCGCTTTTGGAAATCAATATCTGCAATTTTCAAGGTTCTTTTGAGCCTCTTTTTTAGGCTCGGTTTTTTCATAGATTACTTGACACTACCAAATTTTACCTTCATCATGCACACGCTCCGGCAAGGAAAGGCTGCCCCCTGGTCGGCGCCGGAGCGGCGCAGATATAACGTCTAAAAGAATTATATCATGTTACGGGGAAAATGGTATGTTATTTTGGTTTATATTGCGTGAGCCTTTCGGGAGCGCCTTGAAGGTACGGCGGCGGGTATGGGAGCGAAGCGGGGGATAGTCAAAAGATGAAAAATATGATATAGTAATAGACAGTGTCCGCGTCTGTTCCCGCCGGAAGAGGGAGCTGGATACCGACACAGACGAAGGCGGAGGAGTGAAGAAAAGATGCCGATTAAGGTACAGAGTGATTTGCCGGTGAGGGCAATTCTGGAAAGTGAAAATATTTTTGTTATGGATGAGACACGGGCTATGAAACAGGATATACGTCCGCTGAAGATAGGGATCCTGAATCTGATGCCTCTGAAGGAGGACACGGAGCTGCAGCTTCTTCGTTCTCTGTCCAATACACCGCTGCAGCTTGACATTACTTTTATTATGGTCAGCAGCCATGAGTCCAAAAATACGGCTCAGAGCCATATCAATAAATTTTATGAGCCGTTTTGCGAGATAAAAAAGCGGCGTTTTGATGGCCTGATCATCACGGGGGCGCCGGTGGAGCAGATGGAATTTGAGGAAGTGGATTACTGGGAAGAATTGGTAGAGATTATGGACTGGGCCGACGCCCATGTAACCTCGACTTTCTTTATCTGCTGGGGAGCGCAGGCGGCCATGTACCATTTTTACGGACTTGAGAAAAAGCTTCTTCCTCAGAAGCTCTTTGGCCTGTACCGGCATAAGGTACGCAACCGGAAGGAGCCCCTGGTCCGCGGCTTTGACGACGAGTTTTATGCGCCCCATTCCCGGCATACGACAGTAGATACGGAGGAGATACGGTCATGCAGGGAGCTGACGATCCTGGCGGAGTCCGAGGAGGCCGGCGTATTCATCGCCATGGCCGAGGAAGGCCGCAAGGTCTTTGTATTCGGGCATCCTGAGTATGACAGGCTGACGCTTGAGAAAGAATATCTGCGGGATAAGAATAAGGGACTGGATATTCAGCTTCCGAAAGACTATTTCCCGGATAATGACAGTGAAAACAGGCCGCTTCTGATGTGGAGGGCTCATGCAAATACGCTTTACACGAATTGGATCAATTATTATGTATACCAGCTTACACCATACGAGTGGGAAGATGAGTAAGCGAACACAGACGGAGGAAAGCATTCGGAATGGAATGTTTTCCTCCATTATATATGGGGGACTGCCGCGATTCTGACGATCGATGTTCTTCTCAGTACAAAACAGATAATAGGAATAGGAATAATTTTCAGGAAATAGCCAGCTATTGACATGAGAAATTGCACAATATATACTATAGCTAGTAATATAAATAAACGGATGAGCAAAGGGGGACGGAGAAGATTTACGGGTGATTCATTGGGACGGTTGAGGACAAACTGAGAGTGGTTAAAGATTTTGTGAACGGGAGATAAAGGTTATGAAAAAACTGATAGGAATAATTGTGGCGATTTGCATCGCGGGAGCGGTTTTATTTTATTTCTTTGGCAATACAAGCACGCCGGAAAAAACAATTAATGATTTTGAAAAAGCGTTCAATGAACAGGATTACAACGGTATGCTTGACTGCATTGAGCCAGTTACGGCAACGGCGATTCGAGGCGGAGTGAATCTGGTGGGCGGCCTGTTCGGTCTGGATGGACAAAGCCTGATAGATGTATTTCCTCTTTTGACGGACATTACTGAGGAAATGGGAGCGGAATATGCGCAGCTGGATTTGGAGATTTTGGAAATCGTGGAAGACGGAGACTCCGCATGGGCGACTGTGGAGGAAACTCACACGGGAGAGACTATGGAGCTTTCTCTGGTACGAGTGGATGGAACCTGGTACTTACTTTTAGATTGAGGGAAAGATAGCAGACAGCCTACCGGAAAAGAAAAAAGCCGCCAGGATTATTTGCAGGATCAGAATGCAGGGCATGCCGATCCGGAAGGAAATATGCTGAGTTTTATGCCGGAATATCTGCATTCCCAGGATAGCGCCGATGCTGCCGCCGAAAATGGCGGACAAAAAAAGTGTTTTTTCCGGAATGCGCCATTTATGCCGGCGTGCCTTTGCCTTATCAACTCCCATGAGCAGAAAGGCAAAGAGATTGATAATGATAAGATAAATTGCGATAACAGTAGCTGGTCTCATATGTAAAAACTCCTTGCAGGGAACTATTTCTTTTTGCAGATAGTGTTGGCTAAAATAATCATAACGATGCAGTCGATCAAAATGACGGCTCCGTACAGATTGGTAAAGGATGCGGGGAGCGACCGGCATCCGGCTGCCATAACGAAAGTCATGACGGCGATTACAGCCATCCCCCAGCCCATGATACGGCAGAGCTTTGTCCTGTCATATTTTTCTTTTTCTTCTTTGCTTGCGGTATTGTATCCGGCGATCAGCCAGCTTCCGTGACCGGAAAGAAAAAGCACGGCAAGCGCCAGACACAGCAAAGCGACAAGCCAGATGACCCAGACGGGACCGTTCATAGTGTCTGCAATCTTCATAGCGGCTCCTTTCGTGATTCGCTTGGGCGAGTATGCTCCTGTCAAGTAAGGGTACGGTTATATCGTATCGTATTATGTCAAAGATGGCAATGGTGGATTTTACAGCTTGGAACAGATTGGTTCGTACAGCAAAAAATACTTGCTTTTTCTATGCCAGTCTAATATAATGAGAGCATATGCGGCAAAGACAAATGTGCGCTACAGAAAGACAAACCGGGGAAATCCTTTTGCTCTCCGATATGCGTCTGAAAGCTAAGTAAAATGCCGCGGGAAAGCACAGGAGGAAGTGACATGTATTCATTGGATGAAGTAAAGGCGGTGGACCCGGAGGTTGCAGCCGCGATTGAGGCGGAGATGAACCGCCAGAACAGTCATATTGAACTGATTGCATCAGAAAACTGGGTGTCAAAGGCGGTTATGGCAGCAATGGGAAGCCCCTTGACGAATAAATACGCGGAAGGGTATTCAGGCAAACGTTATTACGGCGGCTGTGAGTGCGTGGATGTTGTCGAGGATCTGGCCATTGCGAGAGCAAAGAAGATATTTGGCTGCGAATATGTGAACGTACAGCCCCATTCAGGAGCTCAGGCGAATATGGCGGTTCAGTTTGCGATGCTGAAACCAGGCGATACGATTATGGGACAGAATCTGGCTCACGGCGGACATCTGACGCATGGAAGCCCGGCTAATTTCTCAGGCACGTATTTTAACGTGGTGCCTTATGGAGTCAATGACGATGGAGTGCTGGATTATGACGAAATCCGCCGTATTGCGCTGGAATGCAAGCCCAAAATGATCATTGCCGGTGCGAGCGCCTACGCCCGTACTCTTGATTTCAAACGGTTCCGGGAGATTGCCGACGAAGTGGGAGCTTATCTGATGGTTGACATCGCCCATATTGCGGGACTGGTGGCGGCAGGACTTCATCCAAGTCCCATTCCGTATGCGCATGTGACGACTACCACGACGCATAAGACACTGCGCGGTCCCCGCGGAGGCATGATTATGTCAGACGCTGAGACGGCAAAGAAGTTTAACTTTAATAAAGCGGTATTTCCGGGTATTCAGGGAGGACCTCTGATGCACGTTATCGCAGCGAAGGCAGTATGCTTTGCCGAAGCTCTGACTCCGGAATACAAGGAATACCAGCAGCAGATTATAAAGAATGCGCAGGCTCTCTGCAAAGGCCTTATGGACAGAGGCATCAAGATTGTGTCCGGCGGCACGGACAACCACCTGATGCTGGTAGATCTGACTCCCTTTGATTTGACCGGAAAGGAAGTGGAGCATCTTCTGGACGCGGCCAATATCACGGCAAATAAAAATACGATCCCTAACGATCCCAAGTCTGCGTTTGTTACAAGCGGAATCCGTATCGGTACGCCGGCGGTTACATCCCGCGGACTGAAAGAAGAGGATATGGAGACGGTAGCCGAAGCTGTGGCGATGATGATTAAGGAAGGCGAGAGCGCTACGGAGCGCGCAAAGGCTTTGGTAAAGAGCCTGACTGACAAATATCCGCTGGATATGTAAACTATCTCTTTGATACAGGACAATTTTCAGGAAAATAAAGGGCTTTTGGCGGCTTTGCTCCGCTGGAAGCCCTTTTTTCTGGTCCGCAGTCCGTTGTATACGCGAAGGGGAGAACTCAGACTGCGGTCCCCATAATTGACAAAAACGCTGTGAAAACAGCATAAATGCGTTGCTGATCTTAATAATTTCTTAAATAGTTTTTTAGAAAATCTTGTGCTATACTGGAACCGGATAATACAAGATATGGTAGAGTTTCTGAATTATGATTCTGCCGGATTCAGGAGAAAAGCTATGGAGCAGAAAAAAGAAGCAGTGATTCAGGTGAGAAACCTGTATAAGATATACCGGATTGGAGAGAACAGGGTCCGGGCATTAAACGGGGTGAGCCTGAATATATACCGGGGGGAATTCTGTTCGATTGTGGGCCCCTCCGGCTCAGGAAAATCCACGATGCTGAACATGCTGGCAGGACTGGAAAAGCCTACGAAGGGACAGATAGTAATCAGCGGTCAGCACCTGGAAGAGCTTAATGAGAGTCAGCTCGTCCGGTTCCGGCGTGAGCATGTGGGTTTTATTTTCCAGTCGTTTAACCTGTTGGGGACGATGAACGCGGTGGAAAATGTGGCTCTGCCGCTGACTTTCCGCGGAGTGCCGAAAAAGGAACGTCTGGCGAAGGCGGATAAAATGCTTGATCTGGTCGGGCTCTCCAAGCATAAGAACCACAGACCGAACGAGATGTCAGGAGGCCAGCAGCAGAGGGTGGGCGTGGCCAGAGCTCTCGTGGTGGATCCGGAGATCATTTTTGCTGACGAGCCCACGGGAAATCTGGATTCCAACACATCGGCCGAGGTTATGGAGCTGATGAAGAAGATTGTGCGGGAGCAGAACCAGACGCTTGTCATGGTAACTCATGACAACCATTTGGCCGGCTTTGCGGACAGAATATTCCATATTATCGACGGGAAGATCGTGAAGATAGAGAATAACCGCCAATAGTTCAGAGGGATTGAACTGCTGCGGGAACCGGAAATGGGGAGGAAAAAGAAGAATGAAAAACCTTGGATTAGCAAAAAAAGCACTGCTGCTGGCGCTCTGCGCTTCGTTGGCTGTCCCGGCCGGAGGACTTGGATTAGCGCCTCTGACGGCGCAGGCATCTCCGC
The DNA here is from genome assembly GCA_018715645.1 of Candidatus Merdisoma merdipullorum. Taxonomy (GTDB): domain Bacteria; phylum Bacillota; class Clostridia; order Lachnospirales; family Lachnospiraceae; genus Laedolimicola; species Laedolimicola merdipullorum. The sequence continues at coordinate 51,589 of DVLE01000052.1, read as the reverse complement.
AGGTGATAGAAGGAGTAGGTTCAGGGAGCGGTGAAGCGTCCGCCCAGTCTGAGACGAATACTCAGAACAATACAGATGAAAGCACGAAAAGTACGAACACATCCAATGGGACTGCTACCCCTCAGGTGGAGGATCCGGAAGGAGGCAGCGGTGAAACGACAGAGGAACTGGTTACCGACGCGCAGAAGCGTTCGTCCAAGCGCGTGCTGATCAGCCACTATAATATCAAAAAATCTCTGATAGAGGCGGCGGGAAACGGCGAGGCGGCCCTGCAGTATCTGCAGAGTATGATAGGAGACATCAGTAAGCCGGATGAGCTGGGCGGCACGCTGGCGGCCGAAATGTATACCAGCAATCTGACGACCTTTGAGACAGACGTTAAGGCACAGATTGATTCCTATACGATAAAACCGGAAGCCCCGCAGGAGGATCCGCAGCCTTCCACTACCAACAGCAATATCATGGTGGGAGGCAACTGGGTAACACCGGTGGCGAACGCGGGACAGCAGGTGAACGTGGTGCTTCCCGTGGTGAATATGGGACGAAGCTGGGTAGATCATGTGGTGGTGACGCCGCAGATCAGCAGCGATCCTTCCGTATGGCCTTTTGAGATTGAAACCTCCAATTACAGCCAGACCATCGAAGGCCTTCCGGGTACGGACGACGGCGGTTCCGATATGGACAGACGCCGGGAGCTGACCTGGACGCTGAGAACGAGAAAAGATGCGCCCAGCGGATATATGCCGATCAATTTTGTGGTCTCTTATGAGGACGAAAATAACGTACTGTCCAGCGTGACGCTGACTACTTATGTAAATGTGGTGGGAACCACAGGCATGTCCGCAGATGGCAAAGCTTCTACGCCCAGAGTAATTGTCACGGGCTTCTCTACGGATCCGGAGACCGTGCATGCGGGCGACACCTTTACGCTGACGCTTCATATGCAGAATACCTCCAAGGCGACGGCGGTCAAGAATATGGTGTTTGACATTCAGGCGGCCAGCGAGAGTACGGACACGACCTATGTGGCGGCGGCCTTCCTGCCTACGGCGGGCTCAAGCACGATCTTTGTGGATCAGATTGCTCCGGGCGCGAGCAAGGACATCTCCATGGAGATGGAGGCCCGCGCCGATCTTGCGCAGAAGCCTTATGTGGTCAATGTGAAGATGAACTACGAGGATGAAAATGTCAATGCCTACGAGAATACGGCCAGCGTTTCGATTCCTGTCCGGCAGGAGGCGAGGATTGACACCAGCAGCATCGAGGTAATGCCTGAATCCATCGAGGTAGGCTCTGAAGCCAATGTCATGTTCAGCATTTACAATATCGGCAAGACGCAGCTTTACAATACGACGGTCAGATTTGTCGCTGACTCTGTGACGGGAGGAGAGACTTATCTGGGAAATATCGCTCCGGGAGCAACCGGAAATGTGGACGCTTACCTGAGCGGAGCTGCGGCGACAATGGACGAAGGCGTGGTAAAGATAGAGATTACCTTTGAGGACGAGGCAGGAGAGGCCACTACTGTGGAAAAAGAGATGAATCTCTATGTTTCAGAGCCGTTCTATCCGGAAATGGATATGGATATGATGGCGGATCCGATGGTAGAGGAGAGCGGAGGCTTTAAGCTCTGGTATGTCCTTGTTCCTCTGGCTGTTGTGATTGTCGCGGTCATCGTATTTGTGGTGATTCGTTTCAGAAAGAAGAAAAAAGCGCAGGCGGAGGAAATTGCGGCTCTGGATGATGAGCTGGGAGGTCTGGACGATGTAAGTCTGGACGACGACAATATCGACGACGGCATGGAAGAAGCCGATGGAGACGAAACCGGCAGTAAAGAAAAGGAGTAATCCATGAATTATATTGATTTGCTCAGAATGAGCCTGAGCAGTCTCTGGCGGCGGAAGCTGCGGACTGTCCTCACAGTCCTGGGCGTAGTCGTGGGTACGGCGTCCATCGTAGTCATGATTTCTCTCGGACTGGGGCTTAACAAAACCAATATGGAGCAGATTGAGCAGTACGGCGGACTGACGACGATCTCGGTATATCCAAATGAAAGCGGATATGTGATGTACAGCAGCGGGGGCGTTATGGTGGAAAGCTCGTCTTCCAGCGAAAGCAATGAGCCGGTTCGGATTGACGACGCGATGATAGAGACCATTGCTCAGATAGAACATGTGGAGATTGCCTCTCCGGTGCTGTCTCTTTCGGCTATCGCGAAGCAAGGCGTATGGGAGGGCGATCTCTATATCCGCGGCATGAGCCAGGAGGCCCTTGAAAAGCTGAATCTTGAGATGGCGGAAGGTACGCTGCCTACGTCAGATGAGGAATTACAGCTCCTTTTTGGAAATACAGTCATCACCAATTTTTATAATGCCAAGACGGGCCAGTATCCTTATTGGGGAGAGCTGGCGGACGTAGATTTTATGAACGATCCCTTGTTTGTGATCTTTGATACGGAAGCCTATTACAATAATAAATGGGGAGGAACGGATGAAAACGGAACCCCGGTGCCTGCTCCGAAGAAATATGTGGTTCCCTCCTGCGGTCTGATAGCCGGAGGCCCGGATGAGTACGGAGAAAACTCAAACTACGTGCTCTGTAATGTGGATGCCCTGAAAGCGCAGCTTACACGGGCGTTCAAGGGAAAAGCGATTCCGGGCCAGCCTACGAACAGCGCGGGAAAACCCTACAAGGAAATCTATTATAATGAAGCTTATATCCGCGTGGATGATATGGATCATGTGGGGGAGGTTCAGGAGCAGATCAGGGCTTTGGGGCTTCAGGCCAACAGCAATGTGGAATGGATGAACCAGGTGCAGGAACAGTCCCGTTCTATTCAGGCAGCTCTGGGAGGAATCGGAGCGGTATCCCTGTTCGTGGCGGCTATCGGCATCGCCAATACGATGATGATGTCTATCTATGAGCGGACGAAGGAAATCGGAGTGATGAAAGTACTGGGCTGTGACCTTTCCGCGATCCGGAATATGTTCCTGGCGGAGGCCGGATTTATCGGTTTGATCGGGGGCGTTGTCGGCCTGATTCTGAGTTATGGGATTTCCGCGATCATCAATTTTGTGCTGAAGGAAAGCTATTATTCTAACATTTCCTATATTCCGTTCTATCTGTCGCTGGTGGCTTTGATATTTGCGGTGCTTATCGGTATGCTCGCAGGACTGTTCCCGGCTCTGCGGGCCATGCGGCTGAGTCCGCTGGCGGCGATTCGCAATGAATAAAGGCAGGATTATGAGAAAGAGAAGAAAAAGACGCAGAAGGGCAGGAATGAGGAGACTGCCGCTTCTGATGCTTGCTTTTCTTATGGGAGCGGCAGCGGTTCTTTGTATCTGTACGATATGGAATGAAGAAGCAGGCGGACCTGGCAGAGATGCCAGGTCTGCCCTTTTGGCGCCGTCAGGAGAGAGACTTTTGGGGGAAACCTGGAAGACAGAGGAACAAAGGAAAGCCCAGGCTGCGGCAGAGGCGGAGGAACAAAGGAAAGCTCAGGCAGAGACGGAGAAAGAGACGCCGAAGGTGCGCGTCGTTCTGGATCCGGGACACGGAGGACCTGGCATCACCGATGAACAGGAGCTGGGGGCCATATACCGGGATACCTATGAAAAATATCTGACGCTGGAGATCGCGAAGGCTTTGGGAGAGGAACTGTCTGCCTACGGAAATGTGGAGATTTTTTATACCAGGGAGACAGACAAAGCTATGACATTGAAGGAGCGGGCGGCTTACGCTGCTTCTGTGGGTGCGGATGTCCTGATAAGCCTCCATTTGAATGCCTCGGAGGAACATAATCTGTTCGGTTCGGAGGTCTTTGTCTCGGCTTATGACGCCTACTATGCGTATGGAGAAGGCCTTGGCGTCAGGATTCTTTCAGAGCTTTCGGATTATGGTTTTGCTTCCAAGGGCGTGAAAACACGCTTGGGGAGTAAGGGGGACTACTATGGTATCATCCGGGAATGCCGCAGTCTTGGGATTCCTGCGATTATCGTAGAGCATGGTTATATGGATGAGGATCGGGACTGGGCGCGTATGGACAGCGCAGAGGAGCTTCGCAGCCTGGGGAGGAGAGACGCAGCCGGAATCGCGGCGTTTTTCGGATTGGAGAAGGGAAAAGAGCTGACCGGGTTATCGGAACCAGAGCTTTCAGAACCTGCGGCTTCTCCGGTACAGCCGGATGTCACAGCGCCGGAGAACGTGTGGTATACGCTGGAGAAAACGGAGGATGGAGCTGCTGAGATCAGCCTTTATGCCAGGGAGCCGGAAAGCCGTCTGATGTATTATGATTACAGCCTGGATGGCGGAAATACCTGGAAGGAGCTTGAATTGTGGACCGGAGAAGACAGGATTTGCTTTTCTGTGGATATGGAAAGCTTTGAAGAGGATGCGTTGGTGATACGGGTATATAATAATTATGAGCTGAGAACGGAGGCGAAACGTCTCTGAACAATCAAAAACGGGGCGGAACCTCCGGGATGTCCTTTTAGGACAGTCCCAGAAGCTTCGCTCCGTTTTTATACAGAATTTGTTCCAGCTCTGATTCTGTAAATCCAATCTTCTGAATGTATTCCACATCCTCTTTTTGGCCGCTCCAGGGAGAGTCTGTGGCAAAAAGAATCTTTTCGACGCCATGGTTCCGGCACATACGCAGGATCTGCTCCGGCAGGGCAAGGCGAAGGACATAGGCCAGGTCCATATAATAATTGCCGCCTACCAGGAGCTGTTCGGATTCGTTTTCCATATCGTGACCGCCCAGATGGGCCAGCACAAGCTTCTCGGCAGAGCGTCCGGGAAAGACGTCCCGAAGCATACGGCGGATACGTTCCGGCGTGGCATAGACCTGCTCCGGGTATCCCAGATCCCGTCCGCAGTGGATAGAAACAATGAGGTCAAGCCGGGTGGCATAATCGATGATATGCTCGTACCGGATGTCGTCTATATAGGTATTCTGATAAGTGGGATGAAGTTTAATGCCTTTGAGTCCCTTGCGTTTGATGATGCGCAGTTCCTCCTTGTAATTGGCGGAATCCGGGTGGATGCCGCCAAAGGAGATGATAGAAAGCCCGTCAGCATCCGGCGCTTCGTGCGTAATGGACTGAGCAAATTCATTGATATGCCGGAACTGCTCAGGCTTGGTGACGATGGGAAGCACGACGGAATGGGTGACATGAGATTCCTTCATGGATCTGCGCAGATCGTCGAGGGTGCCGTCGGTATAAGCGGCCACCCTTCCGATGCGCTCCAGGTTGCACACGGCTCTGTGCGCAATTTTATCGGGAAATATGTGCGTATGAAAATCAATAATCATACCTTATCATTCCACTACATGGATCCAGCCCTTGGGAGCCTCCAGGCGTCCCATCTGGATTCCTGTCAGAGTGTCGTACAGTTTCTGTGTGATCGGTCCCATTTTCTCCATGCCGCTTGGCATACAGATTTCCTTGCCGTGGTCTACGATCTTGCCGACCGGAGAGATGACGGCGGCGGTTCCGCAAAGTCCGCATTCCGCAAAGTCCTTAACCTCGTCGAACAGGACTTCTCTTTCTTCTACTTCCAGTCCCAGGTATTCTTTGGCGACATAGACCAGAGAACGGCGGGTGATAGACGGAAGAATGCTGTCAGACTTGGGCGTCACAACCTTATTGTCCTTTGTCACGAACAGGAAGTTGGCGCCTCCGGTTTCCTCTACCTTTGTTCTGGTGGCGGCGTCCAGATACATGTTCTCGTCAAAGCCTGCTTTGTGAGCCGTCACGATGGCGTGCATACTCATGGCGTAGTTCAGTCCGGCCTTGATGTGGCCTGTTCCGTGAGGAGCTGCGCGGTCAAAATCAGATACGCAGATGGTGATCGGCTTTACGCCGCCCTTGAAGTATGGGCCCACCGGTGTACAGAATACGCGGAACTGATATTCATCCGCCGGCTTTACGCCGATTACGGGATTAGTTCCGAACAGATAGGGACGAATGTACAGGGTAGCGCCTGTGCCGTAGGGAGGCACATAACCCGCGTTTGCCTTAACCACCTGGGTTACTGCGTCCACAAACCGCTCCTTGGGGAATACGGGCATCTCCAGACGCTTCGCGGACTGCTCCAGACGTTCTGCGTTCAGATCCGGGCGGAAGGTAACGATATGTCCGTCTTCGGTCGTATAAGCCTTCAAGCCTTCAAAGACCGTCTGCGCGTACTGAAGCACGCCGGCGCATTCATTGATGACTACGGTGGCGTCGTCGGTAAGGACGCCTTCATCCCAGGCGCCATTCTTGTAATTGGAAACATAACGCTTGTCCGTCGTTATGTAGCCAAAATCCAGATTACCCCAGTCGATATTCTTTTTTTCCATAACCAGTCTCCTCCTATATATTCCGTAATGGTTCAAAACATGAACCGGTTACAATTTTTTAACATTATAGATCACTTTTTTCCATTGTGCAATCTTAATCCTGCCCGATATTTTAAGCTTTCCGTCTCTCATACCGGCAGAAGGTAAATTCCAGATCAAAGTAGGTCTTTTCCTCGCTCTGTCCTGTCAGTTCCCAGTCCGGATCCTCATCCAGATTCGGGAACCAGGCGTCTGCGTCGTACGCGTGCTCGGTGCGCGTCACATGAGCCACGTCGCAATAGGGAAGAAACTGCTTATAAATGGTATCGCCTCCGATGATATAAATATCTTCTGAAGGGTAAGCCTTCAGTTCCTCCAGCGCTTCCTCCACGGAATGACAGACGATAGCGTCCTTTGCGGCGAAATCTTTATTGCGTGTAAGGATAATGTTGGTCCGGTTTTTCAGCGGCAGGCCGCCTGGAAAGGTGGCGAGTGTTTTCCTTCCAAGTACGACTACCTTTCCCGTGGTCTCGGAGCGGAAAAATTTCATATCCTCCGGAATGCTGACGAGCAGCTTTCCTTTGTAGCCGATGGCCCAGTTCTTATCTGCGTTTACAATCAGATTCATGTGTTTGCTTCTCCTCTCTCAGACTGCAATGGGAATATTTTTAATCTGCGGTCCGGTCACATAGTTCTCCACGATCAGATCGTCAGTGGTAAATTGATAGAAATCCCTGACATCCGGATTCAGAGATACCTTTGGAGCCGGATAGGAGGGACGGGAAATCAGCTCCCGGATAATATCCACATGGCGATCGTAGATATGCGCGTCCGCGATCACATGTACCAGTTCGCCGGGAACCATACCGCTTACCTGAGCTACCATCATCAGCAGAATGGCGTACTGGCATACGTTCCAGTTGTTGGCGGCAAGCACGTCCTGGGAACGCTGGTTCAGAATCATGTTCAGCACCAGCCTGTCTTCACCCGGACGCTTTGTTACATTGTAAGTCACTCCGTAAGCGCAGGGGTACAGATGCATTTCGCTTAAGTCGGAAAAGACATAGGTGTTTGTCATGATCCGGCGGCTGTAGGGATTTTCTTTCAGATCAAACAGCACCCGGTCCATCTGGTCCATGTCCCCTTCTTTATAATGGCTTTTCACTCCGATCTGGTAGCCGTAGGCTTTTCCGATAGAACCTGTTTCGTCGGCCCACTCGTCCCAGATATGGCTGTTCAGGTCGTGAATGTTGTTGGATTTTTTCTGATAGATCCACAGGATTTCATCCATACAGCTTTTAAGCCCTGTCCTTCTCAGGGTGAGCGCCGGAAATTCTTTGGAGAGATCGTAGCGGTTCACCACGCCGAATCTCTTGATGGTGTAGGCGAAGCTTCCGTCCTCCCATTTCGGGCGTACCTTTTCTCCTTCCGTACTGGTGCCGTTCTCGATGATGTCCCGGCACATCTCTATAAATATCTGATCTGCATAGCTCATTTTTTCTGCCTCCCCTGTCCAGATTCTTGGTATCATTATAGGAAATTCAAAGGGCCTTGGCAAGAGCAAAAACTATGCTCAAAAACATTTTGAAAAAATTTTAGAAAAAGTGTTGACAAACGTCTCGGTTTCATGTATTATACAACATGTCGCTGATGAACAGCGGCGGCACACAACAGAATATGCGATAGTGGCGTAGTTGGTAACGCGCGACCTTGCCAAGGTCGAGACCGCGGGTTCGAGTCCCGTCTATCGCTCTTAAGAAACCGCGTAAGTACGCGGTTTTTTTGTATCTAAAATCTCTTGCCCTTAATTGACAGGGGCATATTCGCTCAGGTGAAAAATAAGAAAAATTTTTAAATAAATCTCCATTTCCTTGTGCATACTATTTCCAAAAAGGAAGGAGATTTACGATGTCAGTTGATTTTCAGAAAAGCGAGACAAGAGAAAACCTTATGCGTGCCTTTGCGGGAGAGAGTCAGGCGAGAAACCGGTATACTTTTGCGGCGCAGCAGGCGCGCTCTCAGAAGCTTCCGGTGATCGAAGCGATCTTCAATTACACGGCCAACCAGGAGCGGGCCCATGCAAAAGTGTTCTATGAGCATTTGCAGGCGCTGGCGGGGACATCCATTCATGTGGACGGAGGCTATCCGGTGGATCTGTATAGAAATATAGAAGATGTTCTGCGCGCTGCCCAGCACAATGAATATGAGGAGCATGATCCGGTCTATAAGACCTTTGGAGATACTGCGCGGGAGGAAGGCTTTCCGGCCGTGGCTGCTTCCTTCTACAGTATCGCGGCGATAGAAAAGACCCATGGCGACAGGTTCGGCGTTTTTGCGCAGCTTTTGGAGGAAGGACGCCTGTTTTCCGCGGAAAAAGAAGAAAGCTTTATCTGTCTGAACTGCGGTCATATCTACACCGGCTGCGAGGTTCCTCCCCGTTGTCCGGTCTGCCGGGAAGAACAGGGATATTTTATCCGTTTGTCCAGTATTCCGCTTCTCTGAACCGGTTTTTGGCGAAATATGACGGATATGGATAAATGAAATTGAAGGGAAAGGGGTAATTTTTCGTTCACAACCTCTGTTTTTGTGTTATACTACTTTTTGAGCACGGACAAGCGAAGGTTTCCGGCGTGCCTTCCTGGGACGCCGGAATGAAACGCTTTGCCGCTGCGGATTTAACCGGACATGAAAATTTGAGAAATTAATTACCGGAGGAGCTGCATGGCAAACAGAGGAAAAAAGAGGAGAGTTCTCTCCTATCTGCTCAGCTACGACACGAATCTGATCGTGGCAGTCATTTTCCTGATTGTCTTCGGTCTTATTGTGATATATAGCGCCAGTTATTATACGGCCAGCATGAGTGAGGTATATAATTACGATCCTACATATCTTTTAAAAAGCCAGTTGAAATACAGTATTCTTGGCCTGATCATGATGTTGATTGTGGCCAATATTGACTACCATAAGTGGAGGTATTTCGCGGTTTTGTGTCTGCTGGGCTCAGCAGTGCTGATTCTGCTGCTTCTGGTACCGGGACTTGGCGTCAATGCGAACGGGGCTACACGGTGGCTTAAGGTGCCGGGACTTGGGCAGTTTCAGGTGGCGGAGCCGGTGAAGGTAGCCATGATCATCTTTTCAGCGGCCCTGATCTGTAAGTATTCGTCAAGTCTGAATAATCTGCGGGTATTTGCCAAGGTCATGATTCCCACAGCCGTGATTTCTGTGATGATTTTGGAGATCAGCAACAACATGAGTACGGCCGTGATTGTATTTGGCATCAGCTTTCTCATGGCGTTTATGGTGTATCCGAAATACTATCCTTTTGTGATCATGGGAGCTGTCGGCGTTGTGTTTGCGGCGGGGGTTATTTACTATACGCTGCGGTATGCGGATTCGGAATCTGCCTTCCGTATTGCCCGGATTCAGGCCTGGCTGGATCCCTATTCCTATGAATCGGATACGGCCTATCAGGCTTTGCAGGCTCTGTACGCCATCGGATCCGGAGGACTTTTCGGAAAAGGGCTGGGAAACAGTATTCAGAAGTTAGGACCGATCCCGGAGGCATTCAATGACATGATTTTTGCCATCGTCTGCGAGGAGCTTGGAATCTTTGGAGCCGGACTGGTGATCCTGATGTTTATTTATCTGTTGTACCGGCTTTACAGCGTGGCGCAGCAGGCCGAGGATCTGTTTGGAAGGCTGCTGGCCATCGGGGTGTTTTCCCATGTGGCTTTGCAGGTGGTGCTGAATCTTATGGTGGTGACGAGCCTGTTTCCCACCACGGGCGTGACGCTTCCCTTTTTCAGCTACGGAGGAACGGCCAGCGTTTTTCTGCTGATCGAGATAGGCATGGTATTGAATGTGGAAAAGTTCAGCCGTTTTAAGAGGGAGCGGGAGCTTCGGGAGGCAAGGCTGGAATAGAAGCCTGCAGATAGTGATAAAAGAATGATTTCCCCGGATGACAGAGGGGATGAGGATTAAGAAGCCCTGGGGCTTCGGAAAGCGGGAGTACAGATGAGAGAGCGTACAAAGACAGTGAAAATCGGGGACAGGGTGATCGGCGGAGGCAATCCTGTGCTGATTCAGTCCATGACAAATACGAAGACGGAGGATGTAAAGGCTACGGTGGAGCAGATTCAGGCGCTGACAGCGGCGGGCTGCGACATCATCCGCTGCGCCGTTCCGACTATGGAAGCCGCGAAGGCTCTGGCGGAGATCAAAAAGCAGATCACGATCCCTCTGGTGGCGGACATTCATTTTGATTACCGGCTGGCCATCGCCGCCATGGAAAACGGCGCGGACAAGATTCGTATCAATCCTGGAAATATCGGAAGCCGCGAGCGCGTAAAGGCTGTGGTGGATACGGCGAAGGAACGCCGGATTCCGATTCGGGTCGGCGTGAACAGCGGTTCTCTGGAAAAGGAGATTTTGGAGAAGTACCATGGAGTGACTGCGGAAGGCATCGTGGAGAGCGCCCTCGATAAAGTGCATCTCATTGAGGATATGGGTTATGATCAGCTCGTGATCAGTATTAAGTCTTCGGATGTGCTGATGTGCGCGAAGGCCCATGAGCTGATTGCGGACAGGACGGATTATCCCCTCCATGTGGGCATTACGGAGGCGGGAACACTGTTTTCAGGAAATATCAAGTCGGCGGTAGGACTTGGAATCATCCTCTATCAGGGGATCGGAGATACGATTCGGGTGTCCCTGACGGGAGATCCGCTGGAGGAGATACGTTCCGCAAAGCGGATTTTAAAGACGCTGGGGCTTCGCAAAGGCGGTATCGAGGTAGTGTCCTGCCCTACCTGCGGACGGACGCAGATTGACCTCATCGGTCTTGCCAATCAGGTGGAGCGCATGGTGGAGGATATTCCGCTGGACATCAAGGTGGCCGTCATGGGCTGCGTTGTGAACGGTCCGGGAGAGGCGAAGGAGGCAGACATCGGTATCGCAGGCGGTGTGGGAACGGGACTTCTGATCAAAAAGGGCGAGATTGTGAAAAAGCTTCCGGAGGAGGAGCTTTTGGACGCGCTGCGCAGTGAACTTCTGCACTGGAACGAGGAGTAGATACATATGACGAAAATGTTCGCGGAGGTATTCCCGCCTTTGAATCTGGAGCAGGGACTTCTCGATCTGCTGGAACAGGTTCGGGTGGAAAAGGTGACCTCTAACCGAGCAAAAAATTTTATCCGGGTTTATCTCGTAAGCGGAAAGCTGATCCATAAGGAGCAGCTTTTTCAGCTTGAGCGCACGCTGAAGCGGCAGCTTTTCGGCAGGGCGGAGGTGGAGCTTAAAATTCTGGAGCGGTATGAGCTTTCCGGGCAGTACACGCCGGAAAAGCTTCTGGAACTTTACAAAGACAGTATCCTCTATGAGCTGAAGCATTACAGCATTTTGGAATATAACCTGTTTCGCGGAGCCAATATCTCATTTCCCGAAGAAAACCTGATGCGCCTGGAACTTGTCAAGACTACGCTTGGAGAGGATGCGGCGGACGAGCTGATCCGGGTACTCTATAAGATCTTCACGGAACGCTGCGGTCTCGATCTGCGGATTCAGACAGAGTTTGTGGAGAGAGATGAGGAGAAGAAGAAGCGGACCGGCAGGGTAGATATTGAGCGGCAGGCTGCCCGGATGATGGAACATATGATTCTGCTGAAGACGGAGCAGGAGCAAAGCGGGGAGACGGCGGAGAGTCAGGCGGCCCCGGCGGACGGAAAGGCTGCGAAGGCACAGAAGGCGGCTGGGACCGCAAAGAAAGCGGAAGCCGCGAAAAAGCCGGGTGAAAAGAAAGCTTACGGCGGATTCGGTCAGAGTGATTATGCATATGGAAGGCATCTGAAAAGCGGAGGAAACCGCTACCGGGGCGGAAAGAGCAGCAATCCTGACGTACTGTTCGGCCGTGATTTCGACGATGGGGAGATCACCGATCTGGTTCAGATTGTGGGCGAGATGGGAGAAGTGGTGATTCACGGTCAGATCACGGGCTGGGACGAGCGGGAGATCCGTGGAGAGAAAACCATCGTGACGATCACGGTGACGGACTATACGGATACCATCCGGGTAAAGTTTTTTGCCAAAAACGAGGAGCTTGATTCCCTGCGGGAAAAGGTGGCAAAGGGTTCCTTTGTGCGCATCCGGGGTCTGACTGCTCAGGATCGTTTCGACAATGAGCTGACCATAGGTTCGGTGACAGGCATAAAGAAGTCCTCCGATTTTCGCAAGCCTCGGATGGACAACAGCGAGATAAAACGGGTGGAGCTGCACTGCCACACGAAGATGAGCGATATGGATGGAGTCTCCGATGTGAAGGAGATCATCAAGCGGGCCAAGTCCTGGGGCCACAAGGCCATCGCAGTGACGGACCACGGCGTAGTGCAGGCTTATCCGGACGCCAGCCACAGTCTTGACAAAGGAGACTCTTTTAAGGTCATCTACGGCATGGAGGGCTATCTGGTAGATGATATGAAGGACATCGTGGAGGATTCCAGGGGGCAGAGCCTGGATGCTCCTTACGTGGTCTTTGACATAGAGACTACCGGTTTCAGCGCGGAAAATGACCGGATCATAGAGATCGGAGCCGTCCGTGTGGAGGGCGGACAGATTAAGGATAAATTCAGCGTCTTTGTGAACCCACAGACGCCGATTCCCTTTGAGATCGAAAAGCTGACTGGCATCAGCGACGAGATGGTTATGGGAGAGCCCACCATCGAGGAGATTTTGCCGAAGTTCCTGAAATTCTGCGAGGGAGCCGTCATGGTGGCCCATAACGCTGGCTTCGACATGAGCTTTATCCGTAAGAATAGTGAACGGCAGGGACTTCCCTGCGCCTTTACCGTCGTGGATACGGTAGCCCTGGCACGAGTGCTTTTGCCGAAGCTCCCTCGCTATAAGCTGGATACGGTGGCGAAGGCCTTGAATGTTTCCCTGGAAAACCATCACAGGGCTGTAGACGATGCGGGCTGTACGGCGGAGATTTTCGTGAAATTTGTGCAGATGTTAAAAGACAGGGACGTTACGGATCTGGACGGGGTGAACCAGATGAGCGCGCTGGATAAGGAGGCGGTCAAAAAACTGCCGAGTTATCATGTGATCCTTCTGGCGAAGAATGAGATCGGGCGCGTAAATCTGTACCGGCTGGTTTCCTGGTCGCATCTGGATTATTTCGCGAGGGTTCCGAGGATCCCCAAGAGCGTGCTCCAAAAGCACAGGGAAGGGCTGATCATTGGCTCCGCCTGCGAAGCCGGAGAGCTGTACCAGGCTCTTGTGCGCTCTGCGCCGGAGGAGGAGATTGCGAGGCTTGTGAATTTTTACGATTACCTGGAAATCCAGCCTCTTGGAAACAATGAATTTATGCTGCGGGGAGAGCGTCCCACTTTTGAGTCAAAGGACGATCTGATCCGTCTGAATAAGAAAATCGTCGCCCTTGGAGAGCAGTTTCACAAGCCTGTAGTGGCTACCTGCGACGTACATTTCCTAAATCCGGAGGATGAGGTGTACCGAAGGATTATCATGGCCGGAAAGGGATTTAAGGATGCGGACGAACAGGCGCCCCTCTATCTTCGCACGACGGAGGAGATGCTGGCGGAGTTTGAGTATCTGGGAAGCGACAAGGCATGGGAGGTCGTCGTCGGGAATACGAATAAGATTGCGGATATGATAGAGCGGATCTCCCCCGTGCGGCCGGATAAGTGTCCTCCGGTTATCGAAAATTCCGATCAGACACTGCGCGACATCTGTTATGAGAAGGCCCATTCCATTTACGGGGAGGAGCTTCCGCCGGTGGTTACGGAGCGGCTGGAGAAGGAGCTGCACTCCATTATCTCCAACGGCTTCGCAGTTATGTATATCATCGCTCAGAAGCTGGTGTGGAAGTCCAATGCGGACGGCTATCTGGTGGGTTCCCGTGGTTCCGTAGGTTCCTCCTTTGTGGCGACCATGGCCGGAATTACGGAAGTAAATCCGCTGCCGCCTCATTATTACTGTCCCTCCTGTCACTACAGCGATTTTGATTCCGAGGAGGTGCGAAAGTACGCGGGAGCAGCCGGCTGCGATATGCCGGATAAGGCTTGCCCTGTCTGCGGAACGCCTTTGAAGAAAGAGGGATTTGACATTCCTTTTGAGACCTTCCTGGGCTTCAAAGGAGACAAGGAGCCGGACATTGACCTGAACTTTTCCGGCGATTATCAGTCCAAGGCGCACAAATACACAGAGGTGATCTTCGGTACGGGACAGACCTTCCGGGCCGGAACCATCGGCACGCTGGCAGACAAGACGGCTTTTGGCTATGTGAAGAATTATTATGAGGAACGAGGTCAGCACAAGCGAAACTGCGAGATTGACCGGATCGTACAGGGCTGCGTGGGCGTGCGCCGTTCGACCGGACAGCATCCGGGCGGCATCGTGGTGCTTCCCCACGGCGAGGAGATTCACTCGTTCACGCCGATACAGCATCCGGCCAACGATATGACCACAGATATTATCACGACGCATTTTGATTACCACTCTATCGACCACAACCTGTTGAAGCTTGATATTCTCGGACACGATGATCCGACGATGATTCGTATGCTGGAGGATTTGACCGGGATCGACGCGAAGACGATTCCGCTGGATGATCCGGGCGTCATGTCCCTGTTTAAGAATACGGAAGCTCTGGGAATCACGCCGGAGGATATTGACGGCTGTCCCTTAGGCTGCCTTGGCATCCCGGAGTTTGGAACAGATTTCGTTATCCAGATGGTGGTGGACGCGAAGCCGCAGTCCTTCTCGGATCTGATCCGGATCTCCGGTCTGTCCCATGGTACGGATGTGTGGCTGAATAACGCGCAGAGATTCATCAAAGAGGGGAAAGCGACGATTTCCACGGCTATCTGTACCCGTGACGATATTATGCTTTACCTGATCCAGATGGGCGTGGAGCCGAGCCTCTCCTTTACCATCATGGAGAGCGTGCGTAAGGGTAAGGGACTGAAGCCGGAATGGATCGAGGCCATGAAGGCGGCAGGCGTGGAGGACTGGTATATCGAGTCCTGTACCCTGATCAAATATATGTTCCCGAAGGCTCACGCGGCGGCTTACGTCATGATGGCCTGGCGGATCGCCTACTGCAAGATCAATTATCCGCTGGCCTACTATGCGGCTTATTTCAGTATCCGTGCGTCCGCCTTCAGCTACGAGCTGATGTGCCAGGGAAAAGAGCGTCTGGCCTATTATATGGCAGACTATAAGAGAAGAAGCGATTCCCTGTCCAAGAAGGAGCAGGATACCATGAAGGATATGCACATTGTGCAGGAGATGTACGCCCGCGGCTTTGAGTTTCTGCCTATTGATATTTACCGGGCAAAGGCGCATCATTTCCAGATTATAGACGGAAAGCTGATGCCTTCTTTGAGTACCATCGAAGGTCTGGGCGATAAGGCGGCCGATCAGCTTTACGAAGCGGCGAAGGCTGGTCCCTTCCTGTCGAAGGACGATCTGCGCAGCCGCAGCAAGCTGTCAAAGACGGTTATAGATCTGATGGGCGATCTGGGGCTTCTGGGGGATATGCCGGAATCCAACCAGCTTTCCCTGTTTGATTTTGTGTAAAGAAATCCTGAAGAATGCCTGTGCGCGGGATATGAGAGGAAAGGATACGAACGGATGAGCCGGAAAAGGAACATATTTTTAATCGGATTTATGGGAGCGGGAAAAAGCACTGTCGCCAGATGGCTGCACAGGCAGCATGGAATGGAATGGCTGGAGATGGATAAGGAGATTGAGCGCAGAGAAGGCATGGCAATCTCCGAGATTTTTCGCCTGCATGGCGAGGAATATTTCCGGGAGCTGGAGACGGAGCTTTTGCTTTCTCTGGAAAATAAGGAAAATACGGTCGTCTCCTGCGGGGGAGGAGTCCCGCTTCGCGTATGCAACGTGGAGGCCATGAAAAGGAGCGGAATCATTGTGTTTCTGACAGCCCGGCCGGAGACAATTTTGGAAAGGGTAAAGGACAGCCATGACCGTCCGCTGCTGGAAGGACATAAGAATGTAGAATACATCTCAGAACTCCTTTCGGAACGCAGGAATAAATATGAAGCGGCGGCAGATGTTCTGGTGGCCACCGATGACCGAAGCGCGGAGGAAATTGCGGAGGAAGTGGCAGATCATTGGGCCGGTTTTTATTGAAATAGGCGAAAAAAAGACGTAAAATTTTTAAATGATTGGCAAAGTTAGTTATGGACAACCAGAGGCTTTTAGAGTATGATAAGAAAGGTGGCAAAAGGAAGGGTTATATGTATCGGTACGGCTGATGCATATTAGGAGGAAAAGGTATTGAGAAAGAAATCACACGTCTCACTTGCGAAGTATATTGTGAAGGATATGGAGGTCCCGGTTATGACGGAACACCGGAAGGCGTTTTATCTGGGAAGCATTCTTCCCGACTGTAAGCCGTCTTTCCTGACGCAGCGTCATGAGTTTGAGGGGACCTTTGAGATGGTGAAAGACAGAATTTGTGATCTTTCTTTGGATGCGGAGCTGATTCTCCGCAACGCACGCGCCTTTATGAGAAGGCTCGGCGAGATTATCCATTATATCGCGGATTACTTTACTTTTCCGCACAATCTGATTTACGAAGGCGGTTTCAAGGATCATTGCGCATACGAAAAGGAGTTAAAACTTCAGCTTCTGGAATATGTGAGAAGCGGAAAGGCTTTCCAGACAAAGATTGACGGAAGAAAGTTTGAGACGCCGGAAGCAGTATGCTCTTTTATCCGTAAGGCTCATGTGGATTATCTGGAAAGGGAGCACGGAGTAAAAGAGGATTGCGAGTTTATCGTCCGCATCTGTCATCAGGTAGTGCAGGCTATCCTGAACCTGGTAAACCGGGCAATGGGAATCGAGATGACAAAGCGGCTCTGTCTGGCTTAGGATGGGGCCCTGCGGCAGGCAGGATATATCGGCGGGTAATGATACCGGCCGTAGGATACAGGGAATTTAGAAGGCGGCGCAGCTTTGGCTGCGCCGCCTTTTCGCTACAGGGAAAATATTCGGGTTTACATATTCTTGTATTTTAGAAGAATGTACCAGGAGAAAGGAGAGAAAATGGAAAAACCGTATTCCCAGGGGAATTTTTTTTATGTGGAGGATGATGCGGCTATTGCCCGGTTTGTAAAGGAATATCTGGAACAGAAAGGCTGCAGGGTGAGGATTCTTCCCACGCTTAAGGAAGCCAGGCAGGCTATGCTGGAGGGAGCGCCGGATCTGATGCTTGTGGACTGGAACATGCCGGACGGGCAGGGAGACGCTTTTTGCCGCTGGATTCGGGAGCGGTGGGACAGGCTGCCTCTTATCTTTCTTACGGTACGCGGAGATTCCAGAGACATCGTGGCCGGCCTGGGGAATGGAGCCGACGACTATATTGTGAAGCCTTTTGAGCTGGAGGTATTGTATTCAAGGATTCAGGCTTTGCTGCGGCGGTCAGGCGGCGTACGGGAGAACTGTTTTTTCTGCGGCGGACTTTTGCTGGATACAGGGAAAATGAAAGTATTCAGCCAGGGAAGGGAGGTTGCTCTGAGCTGGCCGGAATATCAGCTTTTTCGGATTCTAATGGAAAATAAAGGACGAACCGTGACACGTTCCCTGCTTCTGGAGCAGATCTGGGACAGCAGCGGCAGCTTTGTAAATGATAATACGCTGACCGTTACGATGAAGCGTCTCCGGGAGAAGCTGGGGAATCCGTCCTGTCTCAAGACGATCCGCAGCTTCGGATACAGAATGGAGGATACCGAATGACTGGAAAAAGGCGGAAAAAACTGCTGTTCCTGCTTCCAGCAGCCGTATTCCTGGCGGGGCTTGCACTGCTTACCGGATTGTGGCAGCGCCTGTATCAGAAGGCGTCATACGAACAGACGGAAGCTTTTTGCAGTGTGATTTTGGAGAATTACCCGGAACTGGAAGAAGAACTTTCACAATCGTTAAAAGCATATCAGGCTGGGCTGGGCGAGAATGCAGGCTTTCTGAAACAGTATGGATACGAGATCCGGGATTTCGGGGAAAACGAGGTCCGGGATATGCTTCTTCTGACTTTGCTTACGGGAGTTCTGGGGATGGCATCCTTTCTTTTATGCTTTGTTCTGGCGGATAAAAAAAAGAATAAAAGGCTCCTGGAGCTTACCCGGTATCTGGAACGGGTGAATCTGGGGGAGACGGGGACGCTGGTTCAGACACGCGAGGATGAATACTCCGGACTTCAGGACGAGATCTATAAGACGGTTACAAAGCTGTACGTCACAAGGGAGGAGGCGCTGAAGGCCAAAAAGAGCTTTGCGGACAATCTGGCCAATATCGCCCACCAGCTTAAGACGCCCCTTACGGCTGCCGATCTGTCTTTGCAGCTTATGGAGAGAAATGCCGGGAATCCTTATATCGAACCGGTCAGAAGGCAGATAGGACGGCTGAATCGTCTGGAAGAAGCCCTGTTGACCTTGTCAAAGATCGATGCAGGAACACTGGAGCTGAAAAGGGAGAGCGTGGACGTCTATACAGTGTTATGCCTCGCATCCGAAAATCTCCGTGAGCTGTTTGACAGGGCGGGCGTCCGCACGGAGATTCCGGACAAGGGAAGAGCTGAATTTTTGGGAGATATGGAATGGACCATGGAGGCTTTGATGAATCTTTTCAAAAACTGTATGGAACATTCACAGGAGGGAGGAACCATTTTCTGCGATTATACCGCGAATCCTCTGTATGTGGAGATTCGGATGTGGGATCAGGGGACAGGCTTTGCTCCGGAGGATCTGCCGCATCTTTTTGAACGGTTTTACCGGGGAAAAAACGCGGCTCCGGACGGCGCGGGGATAGGGCTGGCGCTGGCGTATTCCATTTTCAGCCTTCAGAATGGCAGCCTTACGGCAAGGAATCATCCTGATGGCGGCGCCTGCTTTGAAATTCGTCTTTATTATCACTGAGTTTGTCACTGAACTGTCACTTTGCCCTGCTATTCTTATATTGCAGGAAATTTTGCGGCAGGTAAGCTGCGGCCCGGACAGGAATGTTTTGGCGAAAGGCTGATATTGCCGATTGAAGATAAGAAAAGGAGGGAAAAAGTGGAGATTATAAGATGTGAAGGTGTGAAAAAAGTATACGGTTCAGGAGCGGGGCAGGTGACGGCCCTGGCAGGAATTGATCTGTCGCTGGAAAAAGGGGAGTTTGCAGCGGTCATGGGGGCTTCCGGTTCCGGAAAGTCTACGCTGCTTCATATTTTGGGAAGCGTGGATAAGCCCACGGAGGGAAAAGTCTATGTGGATGGAGAGGAAATCACCTCGATGAAGGCTGCAAAGGCGGCGGTCTTTCGCCGCAGAAAGGTAGGAATCGTTTACCAGTTTTACAATCTGATCCCGACGCTGACGGTGCGGAAGAATATTTTGCTGCCGCTGTCCCTGGATGGGCGGGAAGTGAATCAGGAGTTTTTTGAGGAGGTGGCGGAAACTCTGGGCATACAAGATAAGCTGGATGCTCTGCCAGGACAGCTTTCCGGAGGACAGCAGCAGAGAGCGGCGATCGCCAGAGCTTTGATCTATCGGCCCGCGATTGTATTGGCCGACGAACCCACGGGGAATCTGGACCGGAAGAACGCAGAAGAGATCGTGGATCTGTTCAGAGTATCCAATCGGAAGCTGAATCAGACGATTCTGTTAGTTACCCATGACGAGAAGGCCGCTTTGGCGGCAGACCGTATCATTACTCTTGAAGATGGACGCATTGCAGGCGACCGGAAGCGGAGGTGAACGTCATGAGAAAGACTTGTTTTGGAGGCCGTGTCCGCAGCGGCAGGGATTCCGCGGGGACTGTGGCTGTAGCGGCTTTTATAGCGGCGCTGTTCCTTTCCCTGCTTTGCAGCACGCTTTACAATGTCTGGAATTACGATGTGGTGCGGTATCAGACTGAAGAAGGAAATTATCACGCCCGTCTGACAGGTGTGATAGAGGATGAGACTTTGCAGCTCATCAGGAGCTATGCCAATGTGGAAAGCGCCAGGGTCAATGAAAAAGAGACGGAAGGGGAAGAAATTGCGGTGGATATTCTTCTGAAAGACGTATCGTCCGTCTATGAGGATCTTCCGCGTATCGCATCCCTTGCAGGGCTTAGGGAGGAGAATATATCTTATCACCAGGATCTTTTGAATCTGTATTTTGTCGTGAATCCGAACAATCCGGATTCCCAGGATGCTTATATGATTCTTATGGTTTTTGCGGCGGCGGGTTTTCTTTCCTGTTTTTCTCTGATTATTATCATACGCCATGCCTATGCGGTGCAAATGGACGATAAAATCCGACAGCTTGGCATACTTGCAAGCGTCGGAGCCACGCCTGCGCAAATCCGGAACCTGCTTCTTAAGAAGGCTTTCTTCCACAGCGCGGCTCCGGCCATGCTCGGAACTGTTCTGGGAATCGCGGGGAGCGCAGGGCTTATGGCCGGGATCAACGCATATTCCAACCAAGTGATCGAGGGACGTATGGAGGTGCCTTTTTCCTATCATCCTCTCGTTTTCGGAACGACTCTTCTGTGCGTCGTTTTGACCGTATTGCTTTCCGCGTGGATACCCGCCAGGCGTTTAAGCCGTCTGACGCCTCTGGAGGCTATCCGGGGCGCCGGAGAAAAGGGGCTGAAGCGGCGGAGAAAATCCCGAATTCTGGGAAGGCTGTTCGGCGTGGAAGGGGAGCTTGCAGGAAACGCGCTGAAAGCCAGACGAAAAACTCTGCGTATGTCAGCTTTTTCGCTGACTTTGTCTTTTCTGGCTTTTGGCCTTGTACAATGCCTGCTGTCCATCATGACTCTGAACACGGAGCTTACCTACTTCGACGCGTTCCGAAATTCCTGGGATGTGATAGTTACAGTAAAAGACACGAATATAGAGGAATTTGAGCGTACCGATACGGTACAGGCTTTGCCGGGGGTACGGGACGCCCTCGTATACCAGAAGGCATCCGCAAAGCGGATTCTGACAGAGGAGGAGTTAAGCGGCGAATTTCTGGAAGCCGGAGGATTTGCGGACGCTCCGGGAGCTTATGTGCTGGAAATGGATGGGGGCTGGCTTGTGAACGCGCCTATATTCATTCTGGATGATGCCAGCTTTTTGGAGTACTGCGCCAGAGTGGGGGCAGAGCCAAGTCTTGAGGGCGCTGTGATTCTGAACCAGGTGCGGGACGATACGGATCCCAATTTCCGGATCCGGACCTCTTTTCCGTATGTAAAGGAAGATCATGCAAGCGTCACCCTGAGACGTGCCGGAGAGGAAGACGTAGGCGTGGAGATTCCTGTGCTGGGTTATACGCAGGAGCTGCCGGCCATGAGAGAGGAATATCAGACGCTTGATTATTACGAAATGATACACGTCCTTCCCGTATCTCTTTGGGCGGAGATAGGCGGACAGGTAGGGGGAACCGAGGAAAATACTCTGATCCGGGTGCTGGCAGGAGAGGAGAAAGAAAATGCCTATACGGAAATTTCGGAGGAAGAAGGACCGACGCAGGAGGAGCTTGACAGTCTGGAGAAGGAACTGGTCCGGGCAATCGGAAGCGGCTATGAGACAGAGACGGAAAACAGGATCGAAGACAGAAACGCCAGTGATGGGGCGATCTATGTGTTTCGCACAATCCTTGGAGGCTTCTGTGTTCTGCTTGCCATGATCGGCGTCGGCAGCGTATTTTCCAATACCCTGAGCTTTGCCCGCCAGAGACGTAGGGAGACGGCGCGGTATCTGTCCGTCGGCATGACGCCGGCGCAGATATGGAAAATGTTCTGTGCGGAGGCGCTTGTGATCGCCTGCCGCCCGGTGCTGATCAGCCTTCCGATCCTGCTTGCGGCCGTCCTGTTCTTTATGAAAATGGCGTATCTCGATCCGGCTCTCATTCTTCCCAGGATGCCTGTGCTTCCTATAGTGTTTTTCGCACTGGCGGTGTTTGCGTTTGTCGGACTCGCCTATTATCTGGGAGGCAAAAGGCTGATGAGGATGAACCTGGCCGATATGCTCCGCGATGAGCGGATAGAATAAGAAGATGTAAAAAACCATAACAGAAAAATCGCTCAGGCCGCAAGGTCTGAGCGATTTTTTGATGCGCTTTCTTTGACTGGCGTCTACTTCAGCAGCGAGGAGGGAACGTATCCCTGAAGCTCGTTTCCATTCTGGGTGAAAGAAATCTTGGTCCATTTCTGGCCGTCTTCTCCGGTCACTTCCTTGATGATAGCTACCTTTGTACCGTTTTCCAGCGTGGCGCGGATGTCGGCGTAAGGAGAGGCATAGCTGCGTACCTGAGCGACCGCGGCGGAATTGCCAGAGGAACTTCCAGAGGAGCTTCCGGAAGAACTGCTGCCGATATTCAGCAGATCACCGCGGATATAGCCGGTCAGAGACGCTCCGCCGGAGGTATAGGAAATCTTGTACCACTTCCTTCCGTCGTCGCTTCCTGTGGTTTCTCCAATGATAGTAACCCCCGTTCCCTGAGAAAGCTTGGAACGGACGTCGGCGTTCGTGGAGGCCCAGGTGCGGATGTTCGCTACTGCGGGACGCACGGTAGCCGGCGTATTGGAGACGGTATTGTCGGAACCGCTTCCTGAACCGGAACTGCCGGAACTCTGCTCAGACAGCAGATCGCTGCGGATATAGCCGTTTAACTGATAACCGCCATCAGAATAAGACACTTTATACCAAAGCTTTCCATCGTCACCTGTCTTGGAAGAAATCAGACTGACGGTCGTTCCTCTGGTCAGACGGGAACGAATGTCGGCGCTCGTGGAAGCCCAGGTTCTGACACGGACTACGTCGCCGTTCACATAGCGGGTTCCGGAGACGTCAGTGCTTCCTGAGGAGGAGCCGCCCGGATTGGTCTCTGTCAGCAGATCGCCCCGGATATAACCTTCCATGGAGGTTCCGTTCTGAGTGAAGGAAATCTTGTACCAGGTACGTCCATCGTCGGCGCCTGTTTTTGAAGAAAGAATAGAAACGGTCGTTCCTCTTTCCAGCCTGGTACGGATGTCGCCATTGGTGGAAGCGTAGGAACGGACGATCGCTACGCTAGGCTTCACATACCGGGTGCCGGAGGCGGCGGCTCCGCCTGAAGATGAGGAGCCCCCTGAGGATCCGCCTGAGACAGAGCCGGATACATTGACCAGATCGGCCCGGACAAAGCCCTCCTTCGCCTCGCCGTTGTATGCGAAGAATACATCGTACCATTTCAGTCCGTCATCTCCTGTGGTTTCGGAGATAATGGTCACTGTTGTGCCCTGAGTCAGTTTGCAGACAATGGAGGAGTTGGTAGAGGCTGAAGAACGGACATTCAGAATCCGGTTTTTCACTGTTCCGGTGGCCCTGGCCGCCTGAGAATGAAAGCCGGATGCTGCAAAGCCGAAGCCAAGCGAAAAGATCAGCAGAAACATAAGCAAGAAATGTTTTTTGGAGCGCACATAGGATGCGGACATAATAGGATTCCCCCTTTTATCTATGTATATTGTGGGCGCGTCCTTTTACGGACGCGCCCTCTTTGTCCTGGTTTCAGTATAAGCGCAGCTTATGAAAAAAGCAAGAAAACCGGTAAAGGATTAAGAAATTCTTAATCCACTTGCCGGAGCCCGGAAATGTCGGAATCAATCATCAGGGAGTAGTTGGTGTAGTATACGACAAAACCGGGTTTCGCCCCGCCAGGCTTTTTGACATGCTTCTTTTCCACGTAATCGATCTCGACTTTATCGCTGCCGCGGTTTTTGGAATAGTACGCGGCCAGCCGTCCGGCGTCCTCAAAGGTGCTGTCGGGAAGCTCTCTTCCCTCGCTTTTGACGATGACGTGAGAACCAGGCACGCCTTTGGCGTGGAACCACCAGTCGCCGCCGGTGGCAAACTGGAAGGTAAGCTCATCGTTCTGGAAATTATTTTTTCCCACATAGATGTCAAAGCCATCGCTGGACAGGTAGTGGTACGGCTTGGAAGTGATTTTGACCTTCTTGCCGTTTTTACCGCTTTTGCGCCGGATGTAGCCATACTCCGTGAGTTCTTCGCGGATAGGAGTCAGATCTTCTTCCGTCAGCGCCATGTCAAGGGCAGTCTGAATGGATTCCAGATGCTCGATTTGGCTCTTGGTTTCCTGAAGAAGCTTCGTTACGGCTTCAAACGTGCGCTTCAGCTTTCCGTATTTGTCGAAATAATGTACGGCGTTTTCCTGGGCTGACAGTGTCGGATCAAGAGGAATCGTGATCTCCTCATTGGTATAGTAGTTGAGGGCCTGCATGGAACGCGCCCCTTCCGGAACACCGTATCCGTAAGTATGGATCAGTTCCCCCCAAACCTTGAATTTGTCACGTTTTTCCGTATCCTTAAGCTGACGGAGCTGAAGATCGTATTTTTTCCGGTTGCGTTCCAGCGCCGTCTGTACAATTCTCCGAAGATCCGAGGATTTCTGGTGAATCCGCGTCAGCGTGTTTTTGACTGCGTAATAGGATTCCAGAAGGCCGGAAATGTCCGTGAAGGTCTGGACCGTGAGATCCTCGTACATCGTAAAGGGAACGGCCGAGAAATCGGAAGGTTCCTTCCCATTATAATAAATCTGAGGCGTAAAATGGCCTTCTTTGATTTCCTCTACAAGCCGCAGAAGCTGATGCTCCAGCATATCACGCTCCCTTTCGTTCAGAGCCATGGCCGGACGGCCGGATTCCAAAAACGAGCGGTGGCAGAGTTCCTCGGCCATGGCTGGGGAAAATCCGGTCAGCGTGGTGTAGACAGCTTTTCCAAGAGCCGCAGGCTGGGCGCAGACAGCCGCGATCATATCGGAAGGCGCGGCTGTGAGAGGATCGAGTTTATCCTGGGTATGGGGAATAAAATAGGTTCGTCCGGGCAGCACCTCACGGACAGAACTGACTGCCAGAGAGATGTGCTTGATGCTGTCAAGAATCGTGCCATCTTCCCGACAGAAGATGAGATTGCTGTGCTTTCCCATCAGCTCCGCGATAAGATATTTGCGGCAGAGATCCCCCATTTCATCCAGATGCTCAATCTCAAAGCGAAGAATTCGTTCCAGGGACGGCTGTGTCACAGCCGTAATGCGTCCTCCGCCCAGGTGTTTGCGCAGAAGCATACAGAAACCGGGCGCCGTCATGGGCGCGGGCTTGTTCCGCTCTGTCAGGTAGACAAGCGGAAGGCTGGCCGAAGCGGAGAGAAGCAGGCGGTACTGAGCCGCGTTGTTTTTTATGGTAAAGAGAAGCTCGTCCGCCTCCGGCTGGACAATTTTTGTGATACGTCCGCCCACGAGCTTCTCCGACAGTTCTTTTCTAAGACATGATATGGTAATACCGTCAAATGGCATGGCAAGTCTCCTGTTTTCTAGCATTTTCTTTCAGTATACTTGACACGTCCTGGAAATTCAACTAAAATATAATCCAAATGAGCTGTGCCGGGCCTGCGATGGGACTGGTCTGCGCAATGCCTGCATGGCGGAAGAAAGAGAAAAGAGAATACCAAAATGGTGAAAAGCATGACAGGGTTCGGCCGATGCGAAATATCAGAGGGCGACCGGAAAATGACGGTAGAAATGAAGTCCGTCAATCACAGGTATCTGGATGTGGCGATCAAGATGCCGAAAAAGCTGAATTTTTTTGAAGCGGCCGTCCGCGGCTTTCTGAAGCAGTATCTTCAGAGGGGAAAGGTAGACGTCTTTATTACCTATGAGGATTTGTCGGAGGCGAATGTCTGCCTGCATTATAATCATGCGCTGGCTGCGGAGTATTTAAAGTATCTGAACCAGATGTCGGAGGAGTTCGGCCTGGAACAGGACGTGAAGGTCAGCTCCCTTTCCAGGTATCCGGAGGTTCTGGTGATGGAAGAAGTGCAGGAGGATGAGGAAGAACTCTGGAAGCTTCTTGAACAGGCCCTTCGGGGAGCCTGCGAACAGATGGTAGAGACCCGGACCACAGAAGGGACGAATCTTAAGCGGGATCTTATGGAAAAGCTTGACGAGCTGCTGGGACATGTGGCTTATATTGAAGAGCGTGCTCCCCAGATCGTGGCGGAATATCGGGCGAAGCTGGAAGAAAAGGTTCAGGAGCTTCTCGCGGACACCCAGATAGAGGAGAGCCGTATCGCGGCAGAGGTTACGATTTATGCTGACAAAATCTGTGTGGACGAGGAGATAGTGCGGCTTAAGAGTCATATCGAGCATACGAAGGCTACGCTGGAGGAAAAGGACAGCGTGGGGCGCAAGCTTGATTTTATCGCTCAGGAAATGAACCGGGAAGCCAATACGATTCTTTCCAAGGCAAATGATCTGGAGGTTTCCAGTCATGCCATCGAGCTGAAGACGGGAATCGAAAAGGTCCGGGAACAGATTCAGAATATCGAATAAGGGGAACACTATGGACAGAAAAGGTATTTTGGTAGTGGTATCCGGCTTTTCCGGTTCCGGCAAGGGAACGATTATGAAGGAACTGCTGCGCCGCTATGACAATTACGCCCTTTCCATTTCTGCCACCACGCGAAGCCCAAGGGAGGGGGAAGAGGACGGGCGGGAATATTTTTTCAAGACCAGAGAGGAGTTTGAAAAAATGATTGCCGAGGACGCCCTGATTGAGCATGCCAGTTATGTAGGAAATTATTACGGCACGCCCCGCGCCTATGTGGAGCAGCAGCTTGCTTTGGGGAAAGATGTTATTCTTGAGATAGAGATCCAGGGGGCGCTGCAGATAAAAAAGCGTTTTCCCGACACACTGCTCCTTTTTATATCTCCGCCCGACGCCCGTACCTTGAAGGAACGTCTTGTGGGACGCGGTACGGAGAGCATGGAGGTCATTGAGAGCCGTCTGGCCCGCGCCGCGGAGGAAGCGGAAGGAATCGAAAGCTACGATTATTTTATCATCAACGATGATTTGGAGATCTGCGTGGAGCAGGTGCATCAAATGATCAAAGGAGAGCACAGCCGCGTGTCGCGCAGCCTGGAGCTCATTCATGAAATTAGAACAGAATTAAAGGAATTTCAGAAAGGATAAGGTGAAAGTATGTTACATCCCTCATATTCAGATTTGATGAAGGTAGTAAACAGTGAGGTAGAGGAAGGCGAAACTCCGGTAGTCAACAGCCGTTATTCCATCGTTCTGGCGACTGCGAAGCGCGCCCGTCAGATTATCGCCGGCGAGACGCCGCTGGTGGAGGCCAGCGGAAAGAAGCCGCTGTCTATCGCGATCCAGGAGCTGGAAAACGGCAAGATCAAGATCCTGTCCGAGGAGGAGGCTGCGGCTCAGGAGGAGCTGGAAGCTCAGGCAAAGGCAGAGGCTTTGCAGGAAGATACGGCAGAGGAAAGCGCGGAGGAGACGGAAGCCGCGGAGGACGCAGTGCAGGAGGATGAGGAATAAAGCCTGAATCGTAACAAGAAAGAACAAATAAGTTGCATAATTCAGTAGGCCCATTGACACTTGCCTCTTGACTTTGATAAGATGAGATCAACAAAAAAGGGAGAAGCCGCTTTCCGGGAAAGAAAGCGGCAGCGGACGTGCCCGAAGGGGCACGTCTTATATTCAGGAGGGATAATATGAAGATTATCAAAGCAAAGGATTATCAGGAGATGAGCAGAAAGGCTGCACAGATTTTGGCCGCGCAGGTGATCATGAAGCCGGACAGCGTTCTTGGACTGGCTACAGGCTCTACGCCTCTGGGAACTTATGACTGCCTGGCAGAGTGGTGCGGCAAAGGAGACCTTGATTTTTCCAGGGTTTCCACAGTAAATCTGGATGAGTACCGGGGACTGGATCATGCGAACGATCAGAGCTATTACTATTTCATGAACAAGAATCTGTTCAGCAGAATCAATATCGATCCGGCGCATACGCATGTACCGGATGGCATGGAACCGGATCCGGAAAAAGAGAGCAAGAGATATGAGGAGCTGATTTCTTCTCTGGGCGGCATCGACATCCAGCTTCTGGGACTGGGCCATGACGGCCATATCGGCTTCAATGAGCCCAACAGCTTTTTCGATAAAAATACGCACTGTGTGGACCTGACGGAGATGACGATCGAAGCCAACAAGCGTTTCTTCGCTTCTGCCGACGAGGTGCCGAGACAGGCGTATACCATGGGAATCGGTACGATTATGCGTGCGAGAAAGCTTCTGATGATTGTCAGCGGCAAAGATAAAGCAGAGATCGCGGCTGAAGCCTTCCTTGGAGAAGTAAGGCCGGAGGTTCCGGCGTCTATTATTCAGTTCCATCCGGATGTAACCATCATCGGTGACGCTGAGGCCCTTTCCAAGATCAACTAAATAATAGAGCTGGAACTGTACCGGAAGAAAACTCAGTCTCCGGAACGGCCGAAGAAGCGGAAGAGATAGAGGCCGCTGATTCCGACCAGGGTATAGACGATTCTGGAAAGCAGACTCATATTTCCAAAAAGAAAATTTACCAGGTCAAAACGGAAGACGCCTATGAGTCCCCAGTTCAAAGCGCCGATAATGGCGATGGTGAGGAAGGTACAGTCTAAAAATTTCATAATAAAGGGATTCTCCTTTCTGAGGGACCGCATGTTTGGCGGTCCCTGTCTATTCTGTCAGTTATAGACTGTACAGGATTGAGAAAAATTATACAAAGCTGTTGCTGTTCGGATCATAGCGGAAATCAATGGAAGCGAGCTTGACTTCAAGTTCCCTGCGATTAAGATTCAGAGAGCTGCAAAGCTCGTCGAGACTGGGATAATAATCCCGAAGCTGCATATTGATCCAGCTCAGCAGCATGAACGGATCGTTGGGGATCATATATGATTACCTCCTTCGTAACAGTATGATAAGACATTGCTGCAGAACTTGCAAGCAGTAATCTTTTCTGATACACTAGACTCAGACAAAAACGATGGCAAAGGAGAAAGAGATGGAAAATAACAGCAATGAAAAGGAAAGGCGAAAACAGGTACAGAAGCTGACGATGCAGGTTCTGGCCGTTATGACGCTTGCGATCATTCTTTATACCGTGTATGGAATGGTTACAAAAACTTTGAATATGATGCTGTTTGGATTTATGCTCGGAGGCTTCGTAGTAATCTATCTCATCATGTCGGACATTGTGGAGCCATATCGGCTTGGCATGTTTCAGGAGCTTACGGAGCAGAGAAGGAGAGGCTTCCTGAAAATGATGCTGATGGACGTGATCGGAGCCGGAGCTCTGCTGTACTGGATCTCAGGAATCAATTCCGAAGCGGGAAGCGATATTCTGTTTCCGTTTCTGATCTATTTTCTGACGGCGCAGATGAAGCGGAAGTACCGCGCAGAGTTTGAAGGAATTGTGGAAAACGAAGAACCGGAGGAAACAGAAAGTACAGAGTCCGGGGAGCAGGACGGGAAATAAGGTCTTACGCCAGTGTACAGAGCGGGCTCATAAGCCCGCTCTGTCTGCATATATTTAGAAGAAAAGAGATGATATGCGGGGACTTGTGTGAGGAACAGAGACAGCCAGACCTTTCCGGCATGGAAGAAGGGGCTTTTGACGGCAGTTCTCGGATTGACCGCAGTACTGTCCGCAGCGGCCGCGCGTGAGTTTTTTCTCA
This sequence comes from Candidatus Merdisoma merdipullorum, assembly GCA_018715645.1. GTDB lineage: Bacteria > Bacillota > Clostridia > Lachnospirales > Lachnospiraceae > Laedolimicola > Laedolimicola merdipullorum. Next base: position 21,713 of record DVLE01000052.1, on the reverse strand, counting down.
CGGAGGAGACAGATGAAAGCGCCGGAATCCGGGCAGAAGAAAGCACAGGGGAGACGGTTCCGGTTCAGGCGGAGGCGGAGCCTCTGGAAAACAGGAAAATTGCGCTGACCTTTGACGATGGCCCGCATCCGTATTATACAGAGCAGCTTCTTGATGGCCTTGCAGAGCGGGGCGTGAAGGCGACGTTTTTTCTTCTGGGCTGCAATATAGAAGGAAATGAGGATGTGGTCCGGCGCATGGCGGAGGAAGGACACCTGATTGGAAACCACACCTGGTATCACGTAGATATTACGACGCTTTCCCAGGAGGACGCCTGTGCGGAGATTCAGGATACCAGCAGGAAGATTACGGAGATTACGGGGCAGCCGGTAGAGTATGTGCGCCCGCCCTTTGGCAACTGGAATAAGGAACTGGAATGCGAAGTCATGATGATTCCGATTTTCTGGTCGGTGGATACGCTGGACTGGAGTACGGAAAATGCAGATCTGATCGTGCAGGAAGTCATATCCGAGGCGGAGGAGAATGATATTATTCTGATGCACGATTCCTATAAAAGCACAGTGGAGGCCGCGCTTCGCATCATTGATCTTCTGCAGGCGGAAGGGTATGAGTTTGTGACGGCTGACGAGCTGATTCTGGAATGAGGAGATAACAATGGATTTATTTGATTATATGCGGGAGAGGAAGCTTACGGAGGAAGCTCCGCTGGCCTCCCGCCTGCGTCCGCGTACACTGGACGAGATCGTAGGGCAAAAGCATATTCTGGGAAAGGACAAGCTGCTCTACCGGGCGATCCAGGCGGATAAACTAAGCTCACTGCTCTTTTACGGCCCGCCCGGTACGGGAAAGACGACCATCGCCCGCGTGATCGCAGGCACCACGAAGGCGGATTTCACACAGCTTAACGCCACGGTGGCCGGGAAAAAGGACATGGAAGCCGTGGTGGCGAAGGCGAAGGAAAACCTGGGGATGTACGGACGGAAAACCATCCTGTTCATAGACGAGATCCATCGCTTCAACAAGGGGCAGCAGGATTATCTTCTTCCCTTTGTGGAGGACGGAACGGTGATTCTGATCGGGGCCACGACAGAAAACCCGTATTTTGAAGTGAATGGGGCGCTTTTGTCCAGATCTGTCATTTTTGAGCTTCAGCCTTTAAGCAAAGAAGATATTCTCACTTTGATTCATCGGGCGGTTTCGGATAAAGAACGCGGTATGGGAGCATACCATGCGGAAATTACGGAGGAGGCCGCCGACTTTCTCGCGGATATAGCGGGAGGAGACGCGAGAGCCGCTCTGAATGCCGTGGAGCTCGGCGTGCTGACGACGGAAAAGAGCGAAGACGGGAAGATACATCTGACGCTGGATGTAGTTTCCGAATGTATCCAGAAGCGCACGGTACGCTATGACAAGACCGGAGATAATCATTACGATACGATTTCGGCCTTTATCAAGAGTATGCGCGGCTCCGATCCGGACGCGGCCGTTTATTATCTCGCGAAGATGATCTATGCCGGAGAGGATGAGCGTTTTATCGCCAGAAGAATTATGATCTGCGCCTCGGAGGATGTGGGAAATGCAGATCCCATGGCGCTCACCGTGGCGGTTTCGGCTGCTCAGGCCGTGGAACGCGTGGGATTTCCGGAGGCTCAGATCATCCTGGCTCAGGCGGCTTCCTATGTGGCCTGCGCGCCCAAGAGCAATTCTGCGGTCATGGCGATTGATAAGGCCATGCAGTCGGTGAAAACGCAGCGTACCAGCGTACCGCCTCATCTTCAGGACGCCCATTACAGCGGCTCCGGAAAACTGGGGCATGGAATCGGTTATAAATACGCTCACAATTACCCGAATCATTATGTGGAGCAGCAATATTTGCCTGCAGAGCTTCTTGGCGAGGTGTTTTACGAGCCCTCCGACAATGGCTATGAGAGACAGATTCGGGAATATTTTCGTAAAATAAAGGGAAATAGACAGGAAGAAACCGAAGGAAAGGAGGAAGAATAGAAAAGGGAAGAAAAGAAAAAGGGCGAGGAAAAAAGCGCCTTCCGGGGCGGGAAGCTCCGAAAGGCGGCGTTTTACTGAGGGTAGTCAGAAACAAAAAATAAGTGCGGGAATTTACAGAGTATCCGGCTCAGGATAATCTGTTCCGAAGGTTTCCACAGTGACTGTCTTCATAACCTGCGGCGTCATCGGCCGATCGCGGTAATCCGTGGGCGTCTGGGCGATCTTGTTTACGATGTCCAGACCTTCCGTTACCTTGCCAAAGGCAGCGTATGCTCCGTCCAGATGAGGAGAGGTCTTGTGCATGATAAAGAACTGGGAACCGGCAGAGTCGGGATGCATGGCGCGAGCCATGGACAGGACGCCGGGGGTATGCTTCAGTTCATTGTCAAAGCCATTCTGGGCGAATTCTCCTTTGATAGAGTAGCCGGGACCGCCCATTCCGTTTCCATCCGGACAGCCGCCCTGAATCATAAAGTCCTCGATCACTCTGTGGAAAATGAGGCCGTTGTAGAAGCCTTTCTTCACAAGACTGATAAAATTGCGAACTGTGTTGGGAGCGATGTCGGGATAAAGCTCCGCTTTGATAACGTCACCGTTCTCCATCTCAAATGTAACTATTGGATTTGCCATAATTCATTCTCCTTTTCCGTGCGCATACTGTTTCCAGCCTGCGATTATGTCACATATATCTTACTATAAGTTGACTGGGGAATATACCCTTGCCAGCTTATGGTAACAGAAAAGGATGAAGACGTAAAGGAGTTTTTGAAAAATGCTGAAAGGTCTTGTGATCGCTGCCTCCGGAACGCAGATGCTTAAGGAGGAGCTTAAGAAGAATCATTTTCCGTGGACAGACTTGAAAGGCAGGGAGAAGGAGGATTTTCAGGAGGCAATGCTCAGTCTCCATGCCAGCCCCGACGAACTGCTGTGCCTGGTGGAAACGGACAGAGAGGAGAAGATAGCTCTTTCCCTGGGCCTTTTCTGTGTAGGCTACCTGAATCCGGATATTGATGGACAAAGGCTTTCAGGCTGCCGGATTCTCCTGGAGGGCTTTCAGGAGATAGATGTTCCTTTTCTGTGCAACGTACATACGCGGGCCCTGGGTCTTCCCGTGCAGATCGCAGAGACAAAGCGTCTTTTGATTCGGGAAATGACGCTTGCGGATCTGGACGACATCAATGCTCTTTACAGGGAAAATGAGTTTACAGGTTTTATGCATCCTTCCAGCCTGGACAGGCATGAGGAGGAAGAAAAGATCAAGGCGTATATCGCGTATATGTACGGCCTTTACCAGTTTGGCATGTGGGTGGTAATCGAAAAGGAGAGCGGCAAGCTGATTGGCAGGGTGGGATTTGGCATTGCGGATTACCTGGAGTTCTCCGAGATTGATATGGGCTATTTGATCGGCGAGAGATACCGCCGCCGCGGCTATGCAGAAGAAGCAAGCCGCGCCGCCCTCGATTATGCGGAGCATACCCTGTATCTCCCTCAGGTCAGCGCCTACATCGATCGGGAAAATCTGGTTTCTCTGCATCTGATTGAAAAGCTGGGATTTCACAGGAAAAAAGAGTTTATGTATCAGGGAAAGGGGCTCTGCCGTTATGTACTGCGGCTGCCGTGTGCATAACTGAGTGATTGTTTCTCCCTACTCTTTTCCGCACCATGCCGCAATTTGGCTAATCAGATCAAGGGGCAATGGCTTATCATAGGGAAATTGGATGGCTCCCTTGCTGGTTTTATATCCTTGCAGCCGGTCTGCAAAGGCTTCCACTGCCGCAGGGCCGGGATACAAGCCAATGTGCTTTTGAAATGCGGCAAACTGGATGAGATTCCGCTTTTTCCAATAAGTCGGCATACTCCATGAAATTTTCTGCACAGCGTCCGGCAGCGCGCTTTTGATGGCGTCATTGACTTGGCGGAGATATGGCCGGGCACTTTCCGGCTGCTGTGCAATGTATTCCTCAATGTTCTGCGGCGCTGCTCCGCAGTAATGACCTTGATTTACGTTTTTGAACTTTCGTCCGCATTTTTTATGCCCATATTTACAATGCTGCCGGAATACGGTTCGTCGTCAAAGGTAATCTCTGCTTTCACCCGGCCTTTTCCGAATTCCTTGCGGATGTCATGGGGAAAACGTACATAAGCGCCGCCTTTTTCAGGGACGGCTTCAATTACCGCATCAAACAGATAGGTTTTTTCATTGTTTTTGATATTATCTTCACAGATTTTCGCCTGGCCGCGCAATATTTTTTCCATGGCCTTTCCTTTGGCAAGCTCGTCGATAAGTTTATCCAGATACCGGATTTCCTGCATGAGCGGTTCCTCAATCGTTTCCACACGCACACCGCATACAACGCCGGTGATCTGCTTCCGGTTCGGGTTCAGCTGCGGGGCATTACGGAAAAAGTCACCGTATGTCAGAGAACTTGCCGCAGCCTTCTCGATTTCTTCTGTGGTGTACCCGGTCAGCCAGGTGATGACCTGGGTTACTTCGTCCAATGTACGCCCTTTTTTCTCTGCCTTAGTGACCAGAAGCGGATAGATTTTACTGAAACTCATACCATAAACTTTTTCATTGCTCATTCTGATTCCTCCTGCTTTTCCACCCTTTTTAGAACGGCTCTTATAGACATTACAGAGAAACGGCATAGCCGAAGCTGCGCCGTTTCCTGAAATCAATTTTATACTGTTTTATTGAGCTGCCCGGAAGGAGCTTATTCTGCGCAGAACCGATGCGGCAGATATGCTTCCCCTCGTGTGCAGGTATCGTATGTCGGTATGATGCGGGTTTTCATTCTTATTTGGAATGGCTCTGCACGTAAGCGGCCACAGCCTTGTCCTGTACCTGGATATGATTCAGAAGCCAGTCGGTAATGTTCTTATTTACCGCTTCCACAAAAGCGTCTGTGGGGCCTTCTTCCTCCTCCAGCATGTCCAGAAGCTCATGTACAGCCTTTACAAATGTCTGATGCTGCTCCTTGTGAGCCTCAAAGCCCGGATAGCCGGATTCCTGCTGAAGCTTCTCCTCAGCTTCAAAATGAAATACGGTGTAATCCAGCAGGAAATTCAAAGTCTGAATAGCGGCACGCTTTTCTGTTCCCATATAGCAGCTTTCCAGCAGCTTATTCACACGATCAATCAGTTCCTTGTGCTGCTGATCGATCAGTTCATTTCCGGTTTCCAGAGATTTATCAAATGTTACGCTCATAAAAATGCTCCTCCTTAGGTTCTGATAATGATGCCGGCCTGTACCCGGCGTAAGATGAGCTTGGACTGAAGAACAAGCAGTTCCTCAGCCAACAAGGCTAATTATCATTAAGTATATGCAAAAACAAAGGAATAATCTGTTGCAAATGCAACGATTCGGAAAAAAATACGCAAGTCCGGCAAAAGTAGCAGAGAAACAGCCCCCTTGCCGCCAAAACTGGGGCTATGGACTTTCGATAAGTTCTAAGAATATTTTTTTAATCATTGCATAAAATATTCCCAACTTTATTCCCAATGCGTTATAATGTCCTTATTGGGAATAAAAGTTGGGAAAAGGATACTGATCTATGAATATTGAAAAATTAGTTTTAGACTTATGCGCATATGGTGATGAGCAGGAGTGGTTTGAATTTAAGGAAAATTGGTTTCAGCCAGAAGTCCTTGGTGAATACGTATCAGCCTTGTCAAATGCAGCGGCATTTCATTATAAGGCTCAAGCATACTTTGTCTGGGGCGTGAATAATGAAATGCATGAAATCGTAGGAACAACATTCAATCAGTATTGCGACTATAATAAAGAACCGTATCAAAATTTTTTGGCGAGAAATCTATCTCCGAGCATCAATTTTTCATTTGAGGAAACAACCATAAATAATAAGAGAGTTGTTGTTCTGGTGATTCCTGCTGCGGAAGAAATTCCGACAGCTTTTAAAGAAAAGCGATATATTCGCATCGGTTCTTCCAAAGCAAATTTGAAAGATTATCCGAGAAGGGAAATCCAGTTATTTAAGATTTTGGACGGTAGAATGGAGACGATTGAGACATTGCCGGCCAAATATCAGGAGCTGACATTTTCTAAATTATTTGGTTATTATGGTTCAAAGGGAATCGTATTAAATGAAAAGACTTTTGAGAAAAATCTTGGGTTAAGAAATAAAGATGGGGAATATAATCTGCTTGCACAGTTGCTTTCGGATAATTCGCATTTCCCATTGAGGGTATCAATTTTTGAAGGAGAAACCAAAGGTTCCAATTTATTTTCTGTAAGAGAATTTGGGAATAATTGTTTGCTCTATACTTTGGATGAGGTTTTAAGATATGCGGATGTATTAAATCTAATTCAGACGGATGAGAGCGAGCGTGTAGTAGAGCGTCCGGAAACCCCGCTGTTTGATAACAAAGCCTTTAGAGAAGCAATTATAAATGCTGTTCTGCATAATCTATGGATAAGTGGAAACGAACCAATGATTTCAGTCTTCTCGAATAGGATAGAAATTTTATCGAGAGGAACACTGGCACCGGCACAGACTATGGAAGGATTTTTCTTGGGAGAATCAATTCCGGTAAATGAAAAATTATCTGAAATCTTTTTACAACTGCATATCAGTGAAAAATCTGGTCGTGGAGTGCCTAAGATCATTGAAACTTATGGAAAGGAAGCATTTACTTTTAGGGAAAATTCGATTGTTGTTACAATCCCACTTCAGCGAATAAAGAAGGTTGGAAAAAAAGTTGGGAATAAGGTTGGGGATAAAAAAGGATTAAATTCAAGAAGACAAAGAATCATAACAGAAATGAGAGATAATCCGAATGTTACCACAAGCGAACTGCATCAGATACTGGGAATTAGTAAAACAGCGGTGGAGAATAATCTTGCGTTCTTGAAAGAAAATGGCTATGTAGAAAGAGTTGGCTCTAAAAAGACAGGTTATTGGAAAGTGCTTGAGTAAGCTATTTAAAAAGTCAAAAACAGCAGAGAAACAGCCCCCTTGCCGCCAAAACCGGGGCTATGGTATAATGTCCGAAGGACATGGTATAATGGCGACAGCTATAAAAATGAAACAAGAACAGGAAGAAGAATTTTGGATTTACAGGAATTATATCAGGAGATAAAAGCTGGAAAAAATATGCGGCAGAATCTGTCTGCCATAAGAGCCGCGCTGAAGGAAAAAGAAGGCGGACGGGAAAAGCTGGAGTGGCTGCGGGACCGGTTTCAGGAGGAGCCGGAGACGCTTTTGCCTCTGCTGAAATCGGAGGATGCAAAGACGCGTAAGAACGCGGCTCTGGTTCTGGGCTCTATTGGGAGCGATGTGTGCCGGGACGCTCTGCTTCTGGCCTACCAGGCGGAGACGCAGAGATTCGTGAAAAGCTCCTACCTGATCGCTTTGCAGGGCAGCGACTGCGCGAAGTGCGCCGATTTCTTCCGGGAGAGGCAAACAGAGCTGATCCGGACGGAACGCACACCAGAGACAGAAAAGCACATCCGCGAGGAGCTGGAAGCTGTGAACGTCCTTTTGTCTCGCCTGCAGCCTCAGGGGGAGAACAGACGATTCGCCGGATTGGATGTTCCGTCGGATGTGATCCTGACAGCCTGGAAGGAACACAGGGAGGTGACGGCAAGGCAGATTGCCAAAGGAAGCGTGAGCCTTCTGGGTTCCGGTATCCGCGTGCGCGAAGCGGATCTGCGTGAACTGCTTACGATTCGCACCTGGCGCGAGCTTTTGTTCTGTCTGAACGGAGAGGAGCTTAATCCGGAAAAGATTGCGGCGGAGCAGGCAGAGGCTCTGCTTTCTTCCGGCCTTTTGGAGCTTTTGGAACGTCATCTTCCGGAAGGAACGCAGAAAAAGACTCCCTGGAGGTTTCGGATTGAATGTAGAAGCCGCATGATGCAGGAACAGAAAAATCTGTTTACAAAGAGATTGGCAGACGGACTGATGCAAAGGTCCAAGGGCCTCCTTATCAACGATGTGTCGGCGTATGAGGTGGAGATACGTCTTCTTGAGAAAAAGTCGGGAGCGTTTCTTCCGCTTGTAAAGTTTCCCTCCCTTCCCGATCATCGTTTCTCCTATCGGAAAAACAGCACGGCGGCTTCCATGCAGCCTTCTCTGGCCGCGCTTCTTGCAAAGCTTGCCGAACCTTATCTGAAAGAGGAGGCAAGGGTACTCGATCCCTTCTGCGGAGTGGGAACGCTTCTGCTGGAGCGGAACTATCTGGTTCACGCGGATACGCTTTACGGAGTGGATCTCTTTGCGCCCGCCATAGCGGGAGCCAGAGAAAACGCAGCGATCGCAGGAGTGCCAGTGCATTTTGTCAACCGGGATATGCGGGATTTTCGGCATGAATACCGTTTTGACGAGATTTTTACCGATATGCCTTCCGCGGGCGGAAAACGAACATCTCATGAGACGGATCTTCTGCACAGGTATCTTTTTGAGCGTGCGGAAGGACTCTTAAAGCCGGGAGCTATGCTCTTTGTCTATACCCATGACAGAGGATTTGCGAAGAAGCGGCTGCGGGAATGCGCGAATCTGAGGCTGGAAAGGGAATGGCGTATCAGTGAAAAGGAAGACGCCTGGTTTCTTGCAGTTCGCATGGGGGCAGGCTGACGAGTCCTGGAATACAGAGAGGAACGGAAAAATGATGAAAATAATAAAAGGATTGACGGGGAAAGCGCCGTGGCTTTTGGCCAGTCTCTTATTTTTGGCGGGCGCAGGATGCGGAAGCGCGCAGCTTTCCCAGGAGAGCACGGAGAATACAATGAAAGCAGAACTGATGGCGGAGACGGAAGAAGGTTTTACAGTCGGTCTTCTTCTGAGCAGCAGGGATGCACAGGAGAATGAGGAGATAGTCGCGGATATGGAAGCGATGGCGGAGGAAAACGGGATTCGTCTTATCGTATATACGCCGGATGTGTCCGCAGAGGAAGCAAAGGAAGCGGGTGCGCTTCCGGCCGGCAGCTTTGCAAGCTGTGATGTGAATCCGGTGGAATATCAGATGTGGGGGATCAATGAGTTTGTGGCGGAGGGCGCAGAAGTCATTGCCCTTCACGCGAATCACAGCGACGCTCTTGAGAGCGTACTGACAGCGGCCAGAGCCGTAGGCATCCGGATCTGCGCCTGGGACCAGGAGGTCTCGGAGGGGAGCTGTGACGTCTATGTGGAAAGCTTGGAAGATGTGCCGGAGGCTGTTTTGGAGCTTTTGGAGACAGGAAATTAGAAAAAAGAAAAGGACTTTCCGTATCTGTATGTCCGACATAGCCGGACTGCAGATACGGAAAGTCTTTTTTTGAAAATACTTTGCGGTAAGCTATTCCAGATTCAGCCGCTTGGTCATGAAGTAGTTGGACAGCAGGTACCCGGCGACCCCGCGTATCAGACAGAGCAGCAGGGACATAATCCAGCTCAGCCAGAAATAGGTAGCATTGGGCAGATTATTCGCCACTCCTATCAAAAGTGAAGAACTGCCGTAAGAGACCATTCCGGTAATGGCTGCACAAACAGAGGATAAGATGTTGGCTATTATCCATACGCCCACGTAGATGCCGACGGAAGCCAGAATCTTATGGCTGTTGAAGCTGTGGCCTACGGCGATGCACATATAGATAATCAGGATCCCGCTGATGCTGTCTACCAGGAACAGCAGGAGATAGAGCGGGATTCCCACGCCCGCCGGTACGCCAAAAGCATCCGGGAAGGAACTGAACAGCAAGGAAAAGGCATCAGGGAGAGCCCGGATCATATCCATGTTCAAAAACAGACCGCAGACGGATAAGATGATGAGTATTATGTCGATGAGCTGCCAGACAAAGTTTACAATCAGTTTGCTCCAGATGTGAGCGGAGGCAGACACCGGAAGCGTATGCATCAGATAGCCCTCGTCCGTGAACAGATTCTTCCGGAACCGAAGGATGGACAGATAGATCCAGGTGATGAGCGCCGCCGCGATCAGAGCGATGATATAGAACATGACCAGCATGACATTCAGCAGATTGTACCAGATATTCTGCTCCAGCACATACATTTGGCTTGGGTTATTGAATACTGTAAACTGCAGATAAAAGCGTCCTATGATGGTGATGACGATCAATCCGAGATGCAAAGGGATCATCAGCCGGTTTACGGCCTTAAATTCATTTTTTATCAGTTTTCCTAACATCTGAATACCTCCCGGAACAATGCGTCCACAGATTTGCCCTCCTGCTCACGGATCTCGTCTACGGACGCGTGAAGGCGGATATGTCCTTCCTGAATAAAGATGACGTCGTCCAGAACATTCTCAATATCGGCAATCAGGTGAGTGGAAATGAGCACCGACGCATTTTCGTTATAATTGGTAATGATGGTCTGCAAAATATAATCCCGTGCAGCCGGGTCCACGCCGCCAATGGGTTCATCCAGACAGTAAAGCTGTGCATCCCGGCTCATGACCATGATGAGCTGAACCTTCTCCTTTGTGCCCTTCGACATGGAACTTAAGCGATCGTTTTCATTGATGCCTAAGCGGTGCAGCATATCGCTGGCACGGTTTCTGTCAAAATTTTCGTAGAAGTCGCAGAAAAAATTCAGGATGTCGGTTACCTTCATCCAACTGTTGAAATAGGTCCGCTCAGGAAGATAGGAGACGATCTTTTTCGTCTCCGGTCCGGGGACGGAACCATTGATGGTAAGAAAGCCTGAGCTTGGAGCCAGCAGTCCGTTGATCAGCTTGATGAGTGTGGTCTTTCCGCTCCCGTTCGGTCCCAGCAGGCCGATGATGCGCCCGCGTTCCAGCGACAGGTTAATGCTGTCGAGAGCCGTCTTATATCCATAGCGTTTGCTTAAGGCCTGACAGTTCAGAAGCTGTTCCATTACGATTCCTCCTTCCATTCTTTTTCCAGAAGCCGCCGGATGTCCTCCTTGGTAAGACCGAGCTGCTCCATATTTTTCAGGAAAAGCTGAATCTGTTCTCTGGCAAGTTGTTCTTTGAGTTCTGTCATTTTTGATACGTCCTCCGTGATAAATCTGCCGCTGGTGCGCTGGGTGTAAACAAGACCGCTGCGTTCCAGCTCTGTCAATGCCTTCTGCATAGTATTGGGATTGACTGCCGCCTCCGCGGCCAAGTCCCGTACAGAAGGAAGTTTTTCTCCCGGCTGATAGACGCCGGCGATAATGTTGGTTTTGATGAGATCCTCGATCTGAAGATAGATGGGACGGGAATCATCAAGAGTCCATGCCATATCGTCACTCCTTTCTTTGAGTCGTCCGGTAATTCCGTTTTTTTCCGGGGGGGGGTATTTTCAATAGTTAGACTGCCGCTCCCCGCATCCCGCTCCGGCAGGGAGTCAGGATATGCTTTTGTATTATTGTACTATTTGATTAATACAATAGTCTGGAATAGGAAAAATGTCAAGGGAAATTTAGAAATCTTCAGAAATTCTTAAAAAATGAAAAACTGCGCCGGAGGTCTGAAGACAGAGTGAAATTCCGGCGCAGTCTGAGCGGATACTTATTCTTTTTTTCTCCATTTCAGCAGCAATGCTGAATGTATGATGACGACGACAGAACCCGCGTTGTGTACGAGGGCTCCGGCCACAGGTCCCAGAATACCGGTGATAGCCAGTATTATGGCCAGCAGGTTCAAACCCAGAGAGAAGGACAGATTGCATTTGATCGTAACCATCATACGCCGGGAGAGGGCGAAGAGGTGAGGCAGCTCCTGGACCTGATCGTCTACGAGGGCGATGTCGGCGGCGTCCACGGCGATGTCGCTTCCCACTCCGCCCATTGCGATTCCCACGTCGGCTTTTTTCAGAGCGGGGGCGTCGTTGATGCCATCGCCGATCATGCAGACAGCTTCGCCCTTTGCCTGGAAGGAACCGATCAGTGTCAGCTTATCTTCCGGGAGACAATTCGCTTTTACGTCGTCGATTCCCAGATCTCCGGCGATTGCGCCCGCAGCGTTTTCATGGTCTCCGGTCAGAAGAACAGGACGCACGCCAAGAGCTTTCAGGCGGGAAAGCATTCGGGCGCTTTCCGGGCGGACGGTGTCTGCGAGAGCGAGGAAACCCGCGGGAACGCCGTCTGAAGCCAGGTAAATAATGGTGCAGCCTTTTTCGAGGTACTCCTGCGCCTCCACGTAAACGGAATCGGAAAGGATGCCGCAGGCTTCCTCCAGCATTTTTTCGTTGCCTGCCAAGAACTTTTTTCCTTCTATTCTGGCAGACACTCCCTGTCCGGGGATCATCCGGAAATCGTCGGCAGGGTGAAGGAAGGCGTTTTCCTGTGCCTTGAAATCCCGCACGACGGCTTTTCCAAGGGGATGCTCCGAGAATTGCTCCGCGGAGGCGGCGTATGCAAACAGAGCCGCTGTATCCCAGTGGTCAGAAAGGCTTTTTACGGCAACGACTTTGGGATTCCCATAGGTCAGCGTTCCGGTTTTGTCAAAGGCAATTCTCCGGACAGCGGCCAGGCGTTCCAGAGCGTCTCCTTCGCGGACGAGAAAGCCGTGACGCGTCGCGTTTCCGATGGCGGCCATGATGGCCGTCGGTGTGGCGAGAACCATGGCGCAGGGGCAGAATACGACGAGTATCGTGACGGCCCGGATGACTTCTCCGGAAATAAGCCAGGTGAGAAACGCGGCTGTCAGGGCGATGACGACTACCCAGGTAGCCCAGCGATCCGCGATTCCCACAATCTTTGCCTTCCCGGCGTCGGCGGACTGGACAAGGCGGATCATACGTTGGATCGAGCTGTCCTCACCGACCTTTACCGCTTTCATTTCAAAAGCTCCGAACTGGTTTACCGTGCCGCTTGAGACTTCGTCGCCGGCTGCTTTATCTACAGGAAGTGATTCTCCGGTCATGACAGCCTGGTTTACGGAAGTTTGGCCGGAGAGAATCACGCCGTCTACAGGGACGGTTTCTCCGGGGAGGACACGGATACGGTCGCCGACCTGTACGTCTTCGGCGGAAATGATTTTTTCGCCCTCCGCTGTGAGTATTCGCGCGGTCCGCGGCGTGAGACGAACGAGCTTCTCGATTCCGGCCCGCGCCTTTGCGACGGTCAGTTCTTCCAGCAGACCGCCAAGCTGCATGATAAAGGCCACTTCTCCGGCAGCAAAATCCTCTCCGATGCAGACGGAGGCGACGAGAGCCAGGGACACCAGAACGTCGGCTTTGATGTCAAAGGCGGTGACAAGACCGATGAGAGCCTCCAGAATAATCGGGATTCCGCAGAGGATGATAGCGATCCAGGCAGGATCGAAGGGCAGAGAAATCAGATTAAAAATACTTAAGAGCAGGGAGACGCCGGAGATAACCAGCAGCGCAATATCTTTTTTCGTGCCGCCCAGCTCCAGAAAAGCTTCCAGCTTTGAAATGAATCGTTTCATAGACGATACGCTCCTTTTGCCTGATTATACCTATAGGGGTATGGGCTTATGGAAGTATCATATACCTATACGGGTATGGGTGTCAAGGAAAATCAGAAAAGAACCGATATAAAATCTGAATAAGCGAATCCCCGGATTTTATATCGGCTGATTTATTTCATATTGGCAAACCGTTCGACGGCCTTGGTAAAATTCTCAATCGTCTTATCTGCGTCGCCATGTTCGATCCCGTCCCGGACACAGTGCTGGATATGACCTTCCAGAACCACCTGCCCGACCTTGTGCAGGGCAGACTTTGCGGCATTGATCTGGGCCAGGATGTCTTCACATGGAATGTCTTCATCCACCATGCGGTCAATTGCCTGTACCTGTCCGATGATTTTTTTCAGTCTGCGATGCAGATTGTCCGCGTCCATACATTGCTTCATAACGTGACAGCCTCCTTGTACAGATAAATTATAGGAAGAATCTCAAGGGCTGTCAAGCGGATGAAAAAGAGAATGACAGAAGACGGGAATCGAGTTATAATGTCTGAAAGAAATGGACGAAGGGAGAAGCAAGATGTATAAAGAAGTGGCAAAACTGATTCTGTACCGGGATCTGGGGGAGGACAGCATCCTGCGGAAGCTTTCCGGTATCTTTGAAGACTATGAGAACGGCGTCGGAAGCAAGGCGGAGCTGACGACGAGAATTTATGAACAGATGAAGGCTCTGCTTGATCTGGCGACCATGTACGGGTTTGATGAGAATCTGTGGCATAATTATCTGACCTTTATCCTGCTGACAAATGAAAATTCTTTCAGCATGACAAGTGAAAAGGTGGGCGCCAACGATGGCAGTGTGAATCATTTTGCCAAGGGTGATTTCCGGGTATTTAAGAATCTTTTTGATTTTGATTTTTCACTCATCGAAAAAGATTTGGGCATCGACTGTTTTTCCACGATCTGCCACTATAAGGCGATCGGGAAAAAGGAGCGTATGTATAATAAAAACGTCAGTGAAAAGGTGCAGGCTGTCAGCCGCCGGATAGAGGAGGCCCGTGACGAGGAGGAAATATTTGAAATCATTACGGATTTCTATAAGGCATACGGCGTGGGAATGTTCGGGCTGAACAAGGCTTTCCGGATCCGAAGTCTTGCGGACGGCGTGGAATTTCTCCCTATCAATAATACGGAGCAGGTGGTTTTGGATGATCTGGTCGGATATGAGATTCAGAAGAAAAAACTGGTGGACAATACGGAGGCCTTTGTGCAGGGACTTCCGGCGAACAATGTATTGCTGTTCGGAGACAGCGGCACAGGAAAATCCACCAGCATCAAAGCGATTCTGAACGAGTATTACGATCAGGGTCTGCGGATGATTGAGATTTATAAGCATCAGTTTCAGGATCTGTCCGCCGTGATTTCCAGGATTAAGAACCGGAATTATCGTTTTATTATCTATATGGACGACCTCTCCTTTGAAGAATTTGAGATCGAGTACAAGTACCTGAAGGCCGTGATCGAGGGCGGCATGGAGACAAAGCCGGACAATGTACTGATCTACGCCACGTCCAATCGCCGGCATATTATCCGTGAGACCTGGAGTGATCGCAGCGATATGGAACAGGACGATGGTATGCACCGTTCGGATACCATGCAGGAAAAGCTTTCTCTGGTGGCCCGTTTCGGCGTGACCATCAGTTTCTCCAAGCCTACACAGAAGGAGTACTTCCGGATTGTGACGGAGCTTGCGAAGCGTTATCCGGAAATCACCCTGTCCGAGCAGGAACTGTGCGCGGAAGCGAACAAATGGGAGATGAGCCACGGAGGCATTTCCGGGCGGACAGCCCAGCAGTTTATCAACTATCTGGCGGGACGAAAGAAAGAATAGAGCGGCGTATCAGGGAAAAGCAGGCGAGCGAAGGCGGAAAGGAGCCTTATGGGAGAGAGCATGGAGCAAAGTCCGGTCCTCAAGTGGGACATAGAGGAGCTTTGGGAGCGCATGGCCAGGCGGCAGTATCAGACTTTTTATACGGCAAAAGGACTTCCGTTCACGTATGAAATCCGTGGGGGAGAAATGGTGGTCGACCGTAGGGCCAAGACCATCACGAAGGCTACGATCAGCCGCGCTCTGGAGCGGATCCGGGAAAATCCCGCGGCCGTCACGGGCCCCAAGTCTCTGAATGTGTTCGGAGCGCCCTATATTCTGGCGGTACTGCGGGCGATGTAGGGGAAAAGGGAATGGCCGGATAAAAGCGGCAGGAGAAAGTATGTAATCCAGGAGGTGCGTCCGCATCTCCTGCATTTGTTCCCTGGGAAAATCGTAAAAGCGTTTCGGACAAAGCGGTCAGAGCTTTTTCAGGTAAATCCGTTCCGCGGCGCTTATGGCCTGGTAAAGACACATAGCCACGATACAGAGAATCACAATGGACATCAGCACCATATCAAGCTGAAAGACCTGGCTCCCGTAGATGATGAGATAGCCCAGTCCCTGACGGCTTCCGATAAATTCCCCGATGATGACGCCCACGAGACAGAGACCGATATTGACTTTCATGGTGTTCAGAAAAATCGGGATGGAGCCTGGCAGAATTACCTTCAGCAGAACATCTCTTTTTTTCCCTCCCAGAGTATAGATGAGCTTGATTTTGTCGGGGTCCACTTCTGAAAATCCTGTGTAAATCGTAAGAATACTGCCGAATACAGCTACCGACATGCCGGCTACGATGATAGTCCGCGTATTGGCGCCTAGCCAGACAATGAGAAGCGGGGCCAGAGCCGATTTCGGAAGGCTGTTAAGGACCACCAGGTAGGGTTCCAGGATTCTGCTCAGGGACCGGCTCAGCCACAGCAGCATGGCGGAAAAAAGGCTCACGGCAAAGACCAGGAAAAAGCTTACCAGCGTTTCAAGGAGCGTGCTTCCTATGTGCCGGAAGATGGAGCCGTCCGCGGCCATGGACATAAAGGTGGTCACTACTCGCGTAGGACTGCTGAAGATAAAGGCATCAATGAGATGGAGCCTGGTGCTGGCTTCCCAGAGAACGAGAAAGGCCAGAAAAATCAGACTGCGGACCAGGGTGACGGTCCGCAGTTTTTGCTGCCGCTTTTTCAGAAACCGCTGCTGGGCGGACGAGGGTTCAGCCATCACTGTTCAGCTCCTTCCATATAAGATTAAAATATTCCTGGAATTCAGCCGCGCTCCTGGAACGCATAGGCGTGCGTTCCTCCATAGCAAAGCGGACAAAGACTTCTTTTCTTATCCTTCCCGGACGGCGGGAGAGTACCAGGATCTGATCCGCCATACTGATCGCTTCCGAGAGGTCGTGGGTGACGAGGATGGCGGTTTTTTCTTCCTGTTTGATGATTCTGTAGATGTCGTCGCAGACAGAGAGCCGCGTCTGGTAATCCAGAGCGGAAAAAGGTTCGTCTAAAAGGAGCAGTTCAGGCTCCAGAGCCAGCGTCCGGATCAAGGCCGCGCGCTGGCGCATACCGCCGGAGAGCTGAGATGGCCTGGCGTTCCGAAATTCGGAGAGACCGTAAGTCTCCAGCATGGCGTCTACGCTCTCAAGACGTTCCGGCGTCATTTTCTTCTGTATTTCCAGTCCCAGAAGCACGTTGCTGTAGACTGTGCGCCATTCAAAAAGGTGATCTCTTTGGAGCATGTAGCCGATATTGGTGCGGGCTTCCTTAAGGGGTACTCCCTGAAGAAGAATGCTCCCCTCCTCCGGTGTGAGAAGGCCGCAGATCAGAGAGAGCAGCGTGGACTTTCCGCATCCGCTCGGTCCTACGACGGCCAGAAATTTTCCGGGTTCCAGGGTAAAGGATATATCGGAAAGAGCCAAAGTTTCGCCTTCTGCTTCGTGATAGGAAAAGCTGACATGCGAAAGCTTCAACAACGGATCCATGGAAACGCCTCCTTGCACTGTTGCCTCCTGCATCCGCTTCCGGGCGCAGACTGCAACCGTTTTTTTGATATACACCTATTTTATGAGAGCCCTTCCCCTTTTGTGAAAGTCTTGGAAGGGTTGTTCTGTCGCCGATGATGCAAATATGATACAATCAGGATGCAAAATGGGCATGATGAAAGAGAGCGCCGGCAGACGCCGGAATAGAAAAAGCCCGGATGAGAAGAACAAGGGCAAAACGAGAGGAAACAGGGGGAGCAGGATGATACGGATTCTGGTGGTAGAGGACGAACAGGCGATTTCCAATCTGATCGCAGTAAATTTAAGAGGAGCGGGCTATCTCTGCGACTGCGTGTACGACGGCATGGCTGCCGCAGACGCGCTGGACGCGGCGTCTTATGATCTGATTCTCCTGGATGTGATGCTGCCGAAGGTGGATGGATACGAGCTGATGAGCTATATTGCTCCTCTGGGGATTCCCGTGATTTTCCTGACAGCCAAGGCTTCGGTGGCGGACAGAGTGAGGGGGCTTCGGATGGGAGCCGACGATTATCTGACGAAGCCTTTTGAAGTTATTGAGCTTCTTGCCCGTGTGGAGACAGTGCTGCGCCGTTACCACAAGACGGAGCAGATTCTCACGGAGGGGGATCTGGTCATCGATACGGCGTCGCGGACCGTGAAAAAGAACGGGGAGCCTGTATATCTGACCAAGAAAGAATATGAACTGCTGCTTTTGTTTGTGAGGAATAAAAACATCGCTTTGTACCGGGAGACGATCTATGAGCGGATCTGGGGCGGCGAGTATATGGGGGACAGCCGGACGGTCGACCTTCATGTGCAGCGTATGCGAAAAAAGGTGGGCTGGGAGGACCGGATTGTGACAGTTTACAAAATCGGTTACCGGCTGGAAGGGTGAAGAGGAATGAAGTTTTCCTGGAAAATCTGTATAGCGACTCTGGCGCTCAGCCTGGTCATCGCCTGCGCAGGCGGATTTGCCCTGCTGTCGGCTCTGTTCCAGTCGAGTTATCAGAGAGAAACGAAAAATGCGGCGGAGGAAAACCGGATGCTTCAGTATTCCTTTGCGGCTTACTGGAATATGACGGCCCAGGATACCGGAAGCTCCGTATCCGAAGGAGTACGGCAGACAGCCGGAAGCATGGCTGAGAGTATCGGGGAGTCGGAGCTTAATTTTCGGATTTACGATGAGGACGGCCGTACCCTTTATACAGCCGGCGGCAATGCAAAGCTTTCGGAGGAGGAGAGGGAAAAACTTCTGAACGCCGTGTCAGAGGAGAGCAGAGCCAGCATGCTGCTTCGGAACGGGGAAAGCTATCATCTGGTCACGGCCAGCGCTATGCTGCTTGAGGGAGAGGCGCTTCTGTACCTGGAAAGCGACCGGGATGTGACCGCGATTTTTCTGGACCGGCAGACACAGTACGGGATTTACCGCCGATGGATGGCAGGATTTCTGCTCCTGCAGGGAGCAGGCTGCTATCTGATAGCAGTCTGGCTTTTAAAGCCTCTTGGGAGGCTTTCCAGAGCGGCCCGCCGGATCGCGGGAGGCGATCTGGAAGTGCGCGCCCGTGTGGAAACCCAGGACGAGATCGGCCAGCTTGCGGCTGACTTTAATCATATGGCGGACAATCTGGAGAAGCAGTTTAAAGAGCTTGAGGATGCCGCCCGCAGGCAGGAGGATTTTATTGGAAGCTTTGCGCATGAGCTGAAAACCCCGCTGACCTCCATGATCGGCTATGCGGATATGCTGCGAACGCGGGAGATGGGGCAGGAGGAGCGTTTCGCGGCGGCCAATTATATCTTTAAGGAAGGAAAGCGCCTGGAATCTCTTTCCTTTAAGCTGCTGAATCTTCTGGTAGTCCGGCATGGAGAGCTTGAGAAGCGTCCCGTGCGTGCGCGCTGGCTGGCGGAAGAAATTCAGGCCACCCTGCGACCTGCCCTGGAACAGGCCGGAATCACCCTTCAGACGGTTGTGGAGGATGAGCAGGTTCCGATGGAGCCGGATCTGATGAAGACGGTGCTTCTGAATCTCTTGGATAACGGGCGTAAGGCCATAGAAGGGGAAGGCACGCTGTATCTTCTGGGACGCAGGGAGAGCGAAGGCTTTGCCTTTTATGTGCGGGATACCGGCAAGGGAATGCAGAAAGAAGAATTGTCCCGGATTACGGAGGCCTTTTATATGGTGGATAAATCCAGAGCCAGGCGGCAGGGAGGAGCGGGCTTAGGCCTTTCTGTCTGTGAGGAGATTGTAAAAAGACATGGGGGAACGCTGAGTTTCCAAAGCATTGTGGGAAAGGGAACGCTGGTCCGCGTTTATCTCCCCTCAGACGGGGAAGAGCAGGAGGAAAACTGATATGCCAAAAAAAATAAAAACCTGGCTTGGGGCAGGAACCGGCCTTTTGCTGGCTGCGGCAGTCGGTTTCATTCTTCCCGGTCTTTTGCTTTCCTGGCAGGATGAAAGGCTTCTCGGCCGCGTGGAGCAGGAGGAGACCGGGCGTATGGTCATCACAGAGCAGCCGGAGCTTACGGTTGTGGAAAAGGTGCGTCTGATTCAGAGTGATTCCGTCAACTATATGCCTCTGACAAAAGGGAAAAATTACAGCCAGTCAACGCTTGGAGAACAGATCGGGAAGGAGCTTTCGGCGCTTTCCGGGCTGGGGCTTCTGAAGGACACCCTAGGGGCGCCAAAAGACATATTCATGGAAGCGTACTTCGTCATGGATATGGATGGGGAGAAGTCTATGATTGTGTGGAGCGGTCAGCTTTATCTGGACAGCGGCCTTGCGGCGCTTCTGCTTTTGGACGATGAGACAGGCAGGATTCTGGGCATGGTCTGCGGACAGGAGGCGGAATCCGTCTATGGCGGGAGCCTTTTCGACTGGCTCAATGAGCCGGACGGCTGGTATGACACGTCATACAAAGGAGAGGTTCCCTCAAACGCGGCAGAGACAGGTGCGGGGCAGCAGGAGTATGGCCATGGCTGGGAAGCTTTGGAGGATGAGACAGAGGAGAGCGGAGAGAGGGACAGCTTCGCCGATCCGGGCGAAAGCTTGATGAATACGCTGCTGGAGGGCTGGGGAGAGTATCTGAGCTGCGAGACCGGGGAGGTTAGTGTCGGCTATTCCGACGATATTTACAGGAGCGTCGTTGAGGATCCGGCGTTTCAGGCTGAGGTCCAGTCATTTCTGGATGCCGGTTACACGGAGGAGGAAGCCTGGCGCTACGTCGGCGAATCCTGGGGATTTGCCGGGATAGAAATATATGGGGAGGCCAGCTACCGGGATGAATCCGGGCAGGAGATGAGGTATCAGCTGCGCTGTCCGCTTTATGGAGAAGATCTTTCGATCCGGATGATACATTTCTGATGCAAAGCCTGTTTAGAATTGCATCAGAGGTGAGAAAGATGAGGCAGCAGGAAATCCAGAGACAGCAGGAGAGGCGGATGCGGCAGGAGAGCCGGAGCCAGATGGCAGGTCATGGGACCAGGAGACAGAAGCAGAAAAGACAAAAACGGGCGCTTCACAGAAAGATCTTCGGCTTCTGTCTGTTTACCTTTTTGCTGGGTGTGATGTTTGGAAAAATCGTATTTGCAGGAGAGGCGGAAGCGGCAGGCGTCGTCGGAAACCTGACCTCTCCAGGCAGCTTTCTGACTGCGGCAAGGGACAAAGAAAGGGAAGGCGAAGACTGGAAGCTTACCCTTGTCAATGCCTCCCACCCGGTAGAGGCGGGATATGAGCCGGAGCTTGCAGAGATTGAAAACAATTATTATTTTGACGCGCGGGCGGTGAAGTTCCTCCAGGAGATGCTTGCGGCTGGCCGGAAAGAAGGACTTGACTTTTGGGTGTGTTCGGCTTATCGTACCATAGAGAAGCAGACGGAGCTCTATGAGGATAAGGTGCGCCGGATTCAGGCTGAAGGGACGAGCGGCCCAGGGGCCAGGGAGGAGGCTGCAAGGACTGTGGCCCGTCCAGGAACGAGCGAGCACAATCTTGGCCTGGCCGTAGACATCGTAGCGCGGGACTATCAGATCCTGGACGAGAAGCAGGCGCAGACGGACGAGCAGCAGTGGCTTATGGAAAATTGCTGGAAGTACGGCTTTATCCTGCGCTATCCCACGGATAAGACGGAGATTACAGGGATTATCTATGAACCCTGGCATTACCGTTATGTGGGACGGGAAGCGGCGCGGGAGATTATGGAGCAGGGAATCTGCCTGGAGGAGTATCTGGGATATGAATAAGATCAATTATCAGAAGGAACTGGATAAGAAGCTTCAGGAGCTTACGGAAAAGGGAGAGACGCCCCGCCTCCTGCTCCATAGCTGCTGCGCGCCCTGCAGCAGCTATGTGCTGGAATATCTGTCTGAGTATTTTTCTATCACGGTTTTTTACTATAATCCGAATATCTATCCGCCGGAGGAATTTGGAAAGCGGGTGGAGGAGCAGCAGCGGCT
>DVLE01000051.1 GCA_018715645.1 Candidatus Merdisoma merdipullorum | reverse complement strand
AAATCAATGGAATGAGGTTGCAAGATAACAAAAAAGGATGTAGAGTAAAAAAGAACTATAGCCTGATGCTTTATCAGCGCGTCACGGGTGATTTCTACACCACCAATTCCGAAGGTAAATTTACGCTGCCCGGACTGAGCGATTTGATTGCCTTTCCTGTGAAAAAATGATATAATTTTTTAAATCATAAAATTACATCATAGGAGGACAAAGGCATGGTAGCATTGGGGTGTGATCACGGCGGCTATGAGCTGATGCAGGAAGTGATCGCGTATCTGGATAAGGAAGGCATCGCTTATAAAAACTTTGGCTGCGACAGCAGCACGGTTTCCGTGGATTATCCGGATTACGCAAGAAAGGTCGTGAAGGCGATTCTGGATGGCGATTGCGACAAAGGTATCGTGATCTGCGGAACGGGTATCGGAATCTCGATTACCTGCAACCGTTATAAGGGAATCCGTGCGGCGCTCTGCGGAGACTGCTTCAGCGCAGAGGCCACCAGGCTTCACAATGACGCGAATATCCTGGCTATGGGCGGACGTGTGGTAGGGCCGGGACTGGCTGTCAAGATCGTGGATACCTTCCTGCACACAGAGTTTTCAGGAGACGAGAGACATAAGAGAAGAATCGGAAAAATCGAGGAATGCTAGAGAGGGGACAAAAGAAATGTCAAAGGTAGTAGTGATGGAGCATCCGCTGATTCAGCACAAGATCGGGGTGATTCGGCGTAAGGAAACAGGGTCGAGAGATTTTCGGGCAATGATCGGAGAGATTGCCAGTTTGATTACCTATGAAGCCACAAAGGATCTGAAGCTTCAGGATGTGGAGATTGAGACGCCTATCTGCAAAACAACGGTAAAGGAGCTGGCCGGAAAGAAGATGGCGATTGTCCCGATCCTTCGGGCAGGACTTGGCATGGTGGACGGTATGCTTGCCATGATTCCCTCTGCGAAGGTGGGACATATCGGTTTGTACCGGAACGAAGAGACGCTGGAGCCGGTGGAGTACTACTGCAAGCTTCCGGCGGACTGCAGTGAGAGAGACGTTTTTGTTGTAGATCCGATGCTGGCGACGGGCGGCTCGGCCGTCGCGGCGATTCAGATGCTGAAAGAGCGGGGAGTGCGCAATATCCGGCTTCTTTGCATTATCGGAGCTCCGGAAGGCGTGAAGAAGATGCAGGAGGCTCATCCCGACGTGGATATTTATATCGGCGCTCTGGATGATCACCTGAACGAACACGGTTATATTGTTCCGGGTCTTGGAGATGCGGGAGACCGCATTTTTGGAACCAAATAAGCAGGAGAGATTCATGGGAGACAAGAGACAGGATTATATAAGCTGGGACGAATATTTTATGGGAGTGGCTATGCTTTCGGGAATGCGTTCCAAGGATCCGAACACCCAGGTAGGGGCTTGCATCGTAAGTCAGGATAATAAGATTTTATCCATGGGATACAATGGTTTTCCGAAGGGATGCAACGATGATGAATTTCCATGGGCCAGAACAGGGGAGAGCAACGAGACAAAATATCCTTTTGTCACACATGCGGAGCTGAATGCTATCCTGAATTACCGGGGAGGCAGTCTGGAGGGAGCCAAGATTTATGTGGCGCTTTTCCCGTGCAACGAGTGCGCGAAAGCGATCATACAGGCCGGCCTGAAAACAGTGGTCTATGCTTCGGACAAATACGCGGATACGGCCGCTACCCTTGCGTCCAAGAGAATGTTCCGCGCAGCAGGCGTGGAGCTGGTTCAGTATCTGAGGACAGGAAGGAAGATTGAACTGGAGGTATAGAAGATTGCTGGCAAAAAACGCCGGCATATGTATGGAATGAGGAGGAAATCGCTATGTCATTTGTAACATCAGAAAAAATGCTTCTGGACGCGCAGAAGGGCGGATACGCGGTAGGCGCGTTCAATGTGGAGAATATGGAGATGGTGATGGCCGTGATAGCGGCCGCGGAGGAGCTTCGGGCGCCTTTGATGCTTCAGACGACGCCGTCTACGCTTAAGTATGCCGGACTGGACATGTATCTGGCGAACGTGGAGACTGCCGCCAAGAAGGCCAGCGTTCCGGTATGCCTGCATCTGGATCACGGCGACAGCTTTGATCTGGCCATGCGCGCTCTGCGGGTGGGCTATACGTCTATTATGATAGACGGATCGCACAATGTGTTTGAAGAAAATATCGCAGTGACGAAGGCTGTGGCTGACGCCTGCCGTCCGTCCGGTATTCCGGTGGAAGCGGAGCTTGGCAAGGTAGGCGGCAAGGAGGACGACCTGGACGGCGGGAACGGCGGTTATACGGATCCGCAGGAAGCGGCGGAGTTTGTAGAGCGTACAGGCGTCAGCTCTCTGGCAGTGGCTATCGGAACGGCTCACGGCGTATACAAGGGAGAGCCGAAGCTGGATCTGGACCGCCTGGCGGAGATCCGCAAAGTGGTTTCCATTCCTCTGGTGCTGCACGGAGCAAGCGGACTCTCTGAGGAGGCGGTTGTGGAGAGCATCAAACGCGGTATCTGTAAGGTGAACTTTGCGACGGAGCTGAGAATCGCCTATACGGATGGCCTGAAGGAGTTCCTGGCGGCCAATCCGGACGCTTTCGATCCCAAGAAATACGGCAAGGTAGCGATGGAACATGTAAAAGAAATTGTAAAACTTCGCATGACCATGTGCGGCTGCGTTGGAAAGGCATAATATCATTTGAGATTTTTCAGGACATGCTATGGAAGGGCACGGTATGCGGGGCTGCCTTTGGCAGACCCGCGCCGGGTGGATTCTGATTTCGGAATTGCTCTGCGCTGCGGCGCAGTCTGCGTGCGGGGAGGTATCCTGGTCCTGGAGCTGGAGAAGGGGGAAAAGGGGTATGAAGGTTTCGCAACTGGAGCGACTTTGCAGGGATAGCAAGGAACGGCTGAGAGAGCAGATAAAAAAACAGGAGAAGGAGCGTCTGGATCAGACGAGAAAGCGTATCCAGGAAGAACAAAAAGCCCTTTACGAAAAGAAGCTTCAGGATGTGGAGGAGAGATGGAAGAAGGAAGTCGGGGATGCGAAGCGGGCTCGTCAGAGAGAGCTTCGTCTGATCCAGGAGGAAATAGAACGGATTTCCGAGCAGGCTGTTTCCCTGAAGGAACAGATAGATGAAATGCTTGGAGAGGCGGAGGACGGAAAGAAATGAAGCTGGATACAGGACGTATGACGACAGGCCGCAGGCGGCAGCACCTGATTTTTATCGGCCTGTTTCTTATTCTTGAGCTTATTTTCATTTGGAGAAGCTATTACGGCTTTAATACGGCGGACGAGATGTATTTTATCGGGACTTCGGAGCGGATCTTTCGGGGAGAGAAGATCCTGATTGATGAGTGGAATCCTACTCAGCAGCTCTGCGCTTTTGTGCTGCATCCGATTTACTGCCTGATCCGGCTGTGTCTTGGCTCCACGGAAGGCATTGTAATGGCCGTGCGATTCCTGTATCTGATTTATTCGGCGGTGCTTACGCTGTTTTTCTATCTGAGATTTCAAAGACGCGGCTATTCTTTTTTTGGTCCGGTATTTCTGTTTTTGATTTATGCTCCCTTCAGCATCTGCGCGATGTCCTACAATTCTATAGAGTTCGGCATTCTGCCTGTGATATTGGCCGTGCTTTCTGCCAAAATGGAGCATTCTGTACCGGAGTATATCCTGTGCGGAATTTTAATGGCTATCGTTGTGCTGGCCAATCCCTTCGCGGTAGTCATGTATTTTAGCTATGGTCTGATCTGCCTGATTGCCACAATCCGGGGGCGAAAAAAGGGAGAACAGCCAGAAGGAGTCCTTCGCTTCAGCAGCTTCCTGTGGATGTCGGTCGGAGCGGGGATTCTTTTGGTCCTGTTTCTGATCTTTGTGTTCCAGAGAGGAACGCTTGGAGAGATGCTGGCGAATATCCCTCATATCGTAAATGATTCCGAGCATCAGCAGGATTACTGGTACAAGACCTGGCGGTATTTTGAACTGTGTTTCAAAAATTTCAAATTTATGTTCTGCGTTTTCGGGGTAGTTTACGCGGCGACTCTCTTTGATAAAAACCGCTGCCGGCACGGGCTGATTTATATGATTCTGTCGTCTGTAGCCGTTTTTCCCGCTTTGATTTATTATGGATTTTACTTTGAGAATATCGGAGTGAATTACCAGATGCTTCCGCTGGCTTTCTGGTGCCTGGAAGCGTATCTGGTTACGAAAAAGAAAGATAAAAGGCTGTTTTACGGCTGGTACCTTCCGGCTATGATTTTTACGATTGTCGTGCAGTACGCTACCAACACGGGAATCGTCACCATCAGCGTGGCCTATGGTATGTGTTCCTGGGTGGGCCTTATGTTTGTGGCTGACTGGCTGAAGGAGCAGAAGGAAGCCGGAAGCCTGCGCCCTGGCGGAACATTCTATTACCGGGCGACCGTGTTCTGCGTGGCTGCGACTTTGCTGCTGCAGTTCGCAGGTACCTTCTTTCTCCGGATGACTTATGCCTGGGGAGACAACAGGGTATGGAAGCTTACGCAGCAGATGGAGAGAGGACCGTTAAAGGATGTGTATACCACGCCGGAAATGGCTGACTGGTATGCTCAGGTTCTGGACGAGCTTGATATGCTGGAACTGACGGAGGATGATGAGATCATGGTCGTGGGCGTGGCTCCATGGATTTACCTCTATGTGGACGCCGGCTGCGGCAATTATTCCACCTGGCAGGTGCATGAGAACAGTATGCAGCTCTATGATTACTATGCCCTTCACCCCGATAAGTTCCCGAATGTGATCTATATGGCTCATTGGGCGGACAAGTTCCTTGAGAGCGAGCTGTCCAGTCAGTTTTTGGACAAGGGATACACGGTAGTCTACCGGGGAACCGGGACTGTAATGATGTCGCCGGAGCGGGCGTCCGCCTGGCAGGAGGTTTAGCCTATGGAAGATACATGGATGGAATTTGCCGCATTGCTGGAAGAATTTATGACTTCTGTGTTTCAACTCCCTGCTTTTGTCGGCATCGTCGTGATGATTGTGGTATTTGTGCTGTAAGTGAGATGGGAGCGCGCGCATCCACCCGCAAGCAGACGGGTGGAAAAGGCGGTTGCCCTCGGCCATGTGGTCAATGCGAAAAGGATAAAGTATTGGGACGACGGTCTTACGGCTGCTGAAAAAACAACCTCCTGGTATCACGCTGCGTATGTGTACGAGGTCTCCGGCAAACAGTATGAGTACAAGTATATGGAAAGAGAATTTCCGCCTATGACTATAAAACTCTATTATATTCATGAGCCCCGGAAGACCTTTCGCGCGCAGTCAAAGAGAGGAGCTCTGTCCCGGCTCTTGTTCCTTCTGCTTCCGATCGCGGCAGGAGTGGCTGTGATGGGCCTGCTTGGCGGGGTATAAGGGTAGCTTTTTCCCGTTTAAAATCCATTCTGAAACGAAAATCCTATTTGACTTTCCATGCGAGATATGATAAGCTAAGCCCTAAATAACATTTCATGTGACAAGACACATAAATGTACAGAAAGGGAAGCGGTTATGGAAAAGATAAAAAAGATATGCAATCACATATTCATCGATGGCCTGAGCGGTATGGCGTTGGGGCTGTTCGCAACGCTGATTGTGGGGACGATCATCCAGCAGATCGGGAATTTGATTGGAGAAAATATCGGAAATGCACTGTATCTTTTCGGGAAAATGGCTGCGGCTTTGACTGGCGCCGGCATCGGCGTTGGCACGGCCTGCAAATTCCGCTGCGCTCCGCTCGTAGTGCTTTCGTCTGCCGCTGCGGGTATGGTAGGAGCCTTTGCCAGCAATATCCTGTCAGGGGCGGTATTGTCTGAGACAGGGGCTGTCGTTTTGTCAGGTCCGGGCGAGCCTCTGGGCGCCTTTCTCGCGGCTCTGGTGGGTATAGAACTAGGTCGTCTTGTGTCAGGACGGACAAAGCTGGATATACTGGTTACGCCTCTTACCGTGATTCTGTCCGGCTCTGTCGTCGGTCTTGTCTTCGGTCCGCCTATCAGCAGTCTGATGACGGCTCTTGGCGAAATGATTAACTGGGGAACGATACAGCAGCCCTTCCTTATGGGAATTGTAGTGTCGGTGCTGATGGGAATGATTCTGACACTTCCTATCAGCTCAGCGGCTCTTGGCGTGATTCTGAACCTCTCCGGTCTGGCAGCGGGGGCTGCGACTATAGGCTGCTGCTGCAATATGGTAGGATTTGCGGTGGCCAGCTATCGGGAGAACCGGCTTGGAGGCCTGCTGGCGCAGGGAATAGGTACTTCCATGCTCCAGGTACCCAATATTGTACGGAAACCCCTGATCTGGCTTCCGGCGATCGTGTCCAGCGCAGTCCTTGGCCCGGTGGGAACAATGATTTTCCATATGGAAAATAATGCTACAGGTTCCGGTATGGGGACTTCAGGTCTGGTAGGACAGATTATGACCTGGCAGGTCATGGTTCCTCTGGACGGACCGGCGGCAACGCTGCTGAAAATTTTGCTGCTCCATTTTCTTCTGCCGGCGGCTCTGACGCTTGCTGTCTCCGAACTGATGCGAAAGAAGGGCTGGATCCGGTACGGAGATATGAAGCTTGATCTGTAAGCCTGATTCCTCAAGCTGTATTGATTTTTAGAAAAAATTTATATTTTTAATAATACTTTTTCATCATGTCATTCAACTCTGTGGTATAATGTCGATAGATATTATATCATGTCCTTCGGACATGGCCCCTCCGGGGGATTCCAGAAAGCTGGAGATGATCATGAAACTTCGTTCAAAACTAATCGTTACCTTTTTGATCCTGATTTTGGTCCCGGTCATGTTCACTGCCGTGGCCTTTTTAGGGTTCAGTCATTATCAGATCAACTCCATTAAAAGACTGTATGGCGTAGAGAATGTCACATACGAAACGCTTACCAATACCACAGCTATGCTGAGCCGTATCACGCGGGAGTCCTACAATGCGCTTATGCAGAAGGCGGAGACGGAACCGGACGCTTTTGAGGATCCGGAATACCTGGATTCGGTGAATCTTGATTTGAAAGGAAGATATTCCTTTCTGGTCGTACGCAAGGACGATGATTTTATCTATGTGGGAGATGAGAATGATCAGACGGCTTTAGTGGAAAGCCTGCCGGAATACGGCGCTCATGATTCCGATCAGGAACAGGATATGGGGATCTATATAGGAGGGAGCCTTCAGGCTCTTGTGAGGCAGTTAGATTTTGTATATACAGATGGCTCGGAAGGGAGCGCGTTTATCGTAACTGCTTTAAGCAGCATGATTCCAGAGGTAGAGTCCCTGATTATGGATGTGGTTATGGTGCTTGCGATGATTTTGATTTTCACAAGCATGATTCTGACGGCCTGGATTTACAAAAGTATTGTGACGCCCATTCATCATCTGCAGATTGCCACGAAGAAGATTACAGATGGTAATCTGGACTTTAAGATGCCTGTAGGCGGCGAGGACGAGATCGGGGAGCTATGTACGGATTTTGAAGAAATGCGCCGCAGACTGAAGGAATCCGCAGAGGAAAAGCTTGAGGCGGAGAAGCAAAATAAGGAGTTGATCAGCAATATTTCTCATGATCTCAAGACGCCGATCACTGCCGTCAAGGGGTATGTAGAAGGTCTGGTGGACGGTGTGGCGGATACGCCGGAAAAACAGGAAAAATATTTGCGGACTATTTATAATAAAGCCAACGACATGGAGCGGCTCATCAATGAACTGACTTTCTATTCCAAGATTGACACCAACAGGATTCCTTATACCTTCGATAAAATAAACGTCAACGACTATTTTGCTGACTGCGTGGAGGAACTTTCCATTGAGCTGGAGGAGCAGAATATTGAGCTGGCTTATTTTAACTATGTGGATGAGGACGTACAGGTCATAGCTGACGCAGAGCAGATTAAGCGAGTTATTAACAACATAGTAAGCAATTCTATTAAATATATAGATAAGCCCAAAGGGTATATCAATATTCGCGTCAAGGATGTGGGCGACTTTGTACAGGTGGAGATTGAAGACAATGGCAAAGGGATTGCCACCAAAGATCTGCCTTTGATTTTCAATCGCTTTTACCGGACTGACGCATCCCGAAATTCTTCCAAGGGGGGCAGCGGGATCGGTCTTTCCATTGTGAAGAAGATCATCGAGGACCACGGAGGCAAGGTTTGGGCTACCAGTAAGGAACATACAGGGACGGTAATGTATTTTGTCCTTAGAAAATATCAGGAGGTACCGGTGTCATGAGTAAGATATTGATAATAGAAGACGAAGAAGCCATTGCGGATCTGGAAAAGGATTACCTGGAGCTTTCCGGTTTTGAGGTGGAGATCGCCGCCGACGGCGAGACCGGACTGAAGCGGGCGCTGGACGAAGATTTTCAGCTTGTGATTCTGGATCTGATGCTGCCGGGTGTGGATGGCTTTGAAATCTGCCGGCAGGTGCGCGAGAAAAAGAATACGCCGATTATTATGGTCTCTGCAAAGAAAGACGATATAGACAAGATCCGCGGCCTGGGACTGGGAGCGGACGATTATATGACAAAGCCTTTCAGTCCAAGTGAGCTGGTGGCCCGCGTCAAAGCGCATTTAAACCGCTATCAGCGCCTTGTGAACAGCAATGCGAAGGAAAACACCGTGATCGAGATCCGCGGCCTGAAGATCGATAAGACGGCCCGCCGTGTCTGGGTAAACGGCGAGGAAAAGAATTTTACATCCAGAGAGTTTGATCTGCTGACATTCCTTGCGGAGAATCCCAATCATGTCTTTACCAAAGAGGAACTGTTCCGCAAGATCTGGGATATGGATTCTGTGGGAGACATCGCCACAGTCACTGTGCATATCAAGAAGATTCGTGAGAAGATCGAGTATAATTCCGCAAAGCCTCAGTACATTGAGACTATCTGGGGCGTCGGTTACCGGTTTAAAGTATAATGACAGAAGAAAACCCAATATTTTCGCAAAAGTAAGAAACCAGAGCGTGGCGGCTCTGGTTTCCTGTTGTATGCCCTTGTCAATAAAGGGCAATGCTATTCAAGGTACTCTTTGCTCTGCTCCTTACAACTCTCCGTTTCGATAGCGTGTTGCCAGCGCCTGGATTCTGTCGTAGGGATCCAGAAGATCGCTGATGGAGACGTCGTGGTTCAGGGTATCTACCAAAAGCGCGATATATTTGCTCATATCGCAGTTGACATAATAGGGACGGCTTAAAAGCTCCGGTGTCTGATATACCAGATTCGTGGATAAAAGTTTCGTGAAAAGTCCATCTTCAAAGGCCTTATCAAACTTTTCCAGACCGTTTGTAAACAGGCCGAAGGTACAGAAAATGTAAATGCGTCCGGCCTTGCGTTTTTTCAGCTCCCGAATGACCTCCAGCATACTGTCGCCGGATGAAATCATGTCGTCGACAACGATCATATCTTTTCCTTCGATGTCTGTTCCCAGAAATTCATGAGCGATAACAGGATTGCGTCCGTTGATGATGCGCGTGTAATCACGGCGTTTATAAAACATGCCCATGTCGAGGCCAAGAACATTGGCCAGGTATACGGCGCGGGACATGCCGCCTTCGTCGGGGCTGATAACCAGCATATGCTGGCTGTCGATCTGCAGTCCCTTGGTAGTTTCCAAGAGTCCTTTGATAAGCTGGTAAGCGGGAGTTACAGTTTCAAAGCCATGGAGAGGAATCGCATTCTGTACCCGCGGATCGTGCGCTTCAAAGGTCAGAATATTTTCCACTCCCATATTTACCAGTTCCTGAAGGGCCATCGCACAGTCCAGAGACTCCCGCGCGCTGCGCTTGTGCTGACGGCTTTCGTAGAGATATGGCATGATTACGGTCAGGCGGCGGGCTTTGCCGCCGATAGCGGCGATAACGCGTTTCAAGTCCTGAAAATGATCGTCGGGGGACATGCGGTTCGTATAGTTGTAAAGCTTGTACGTAAGACTATAGTTGCAGACGTCTACCATAAGATATAAATCATTTCCCCGGACGGAGTCGTCGATGGTACCCTTGGCCTCTCCGGAGCCGAAGCGGGGAGTGTGGGCAGGGATCAGATAGGAGTCTCGCTCATATCCGGTGAAGGCAATGTTGGACTTGTGTTCAAGTTCGCTGCTGTGACGCCATTTTACCAGATAATCATTGACCTGGCGTCCGAGCTGCTCGCAGCTTTTGAGGGGGATCAGACCGAGAGAGCCTATGGGAATAGTTTCCAGTACGCGCTGGCTTCGTTGCAACAACATTTTATGTTCCTCCATAATTTATGTATTGGTATGTAGCTTCTTTTTGATTCTTATGTCTTTTCCAGGGAGCTGCCGGATGGTGTAATAGCTGATGATCCGGGACAGAGTGCGCTCCGAATAAATATCCCTTAGGGATTCCATGTTCAGATTGGAAGAAATCAGGGTGGATTTCTTCCTGAGAATACGTTCGTTGATGCACAGGAAGAACTGGGAAACAGTAAAGGAATTGGACAGCTCGGTTCCCAGATCGTCGATGATCAGCAGATCGCAGTCAAAAATATAAGGGTAGGTCTGCTGATAGCCCTGAGCTTCCCTGCCGCTTCCGAAGGCTGCCTTGGAAAGCAAATCAAAGAGCTGAAAAGCAGTCAGGTAAACGACGGAATGACAAGTGTCCATCAGCTCCTTCGCGATGCAATTGGAAAGGAAGGTCTTTCCTGTTCCTACAGCGCCCAGCAGAAGCAGATTCTGGAAAGAGCGGTCAAAGTTTTCGATGAATAGCCGGACCTCCGCTACATTGCGCCGCATAAGCTCTTTGTCTTCTCCCTCATACCAGGAGTAGGAAAAGGTTTGAAAATTTTCCTTCTCCAGAACATCCTTCAGATGGGACTGATGATAAAGAAGATCAATCTCGGCCTGAAGGAAGCAATGGCACTTCTTTCCGTCCACGTATCCAGTGTCACGGCACTTGGGGCATATACAGCGAATCTCCAGATCTTCGGGCTGAAGCCGGTGTTCCGCAAGAAGGGCATTTCGCTTTTCCATAAGTCCGCCAAGCTGTTCCTCCAGCTTCCGGAGATGCTCTGTATTCTGAGAGACGGCAGCCTTTACCTTTTCGGCCTGGCAGACGGTGATCGCGTCTTCTAAAGGAGCGAGGGACGGAATAGCGGCATGTATGCTTCGCAGCCTCTCTTCCAGCTCCAGGCGGGAGGCATTTCTGCGAAGGGCATATTCGCGCATGATAGAATCGTACTGTGCATTTGTCAAAGGCATAAGGCGCTCCTTCGTTTATTGGTTGATGAGCTGCTTCTGAAGCTTCTCGAAATCATAATCCCGTTCTTTGAAATTATGGAAGCGGTTCTGGGACGCGGCCCTGTGCGCGGAAGAAGCCGTCTTCTTTTCGCCGCAAGTCTCAGATGCAGTCTGACGCTCCCGATCAAGGGCTTCCAGACCGGAGAGGGAAGTTATCCTGTTCTTCTTCCAGCTGGACAGAATCTTATCCGCATATTCAAAGCCAGGCTGATGAATGGCCGCCATGGTCCGGCTGCAGGCCTCCAGGATCAGTTCCAGAGAAAAGCCGTAATCTTTCAGCCACTTATTCATATAGGAAATTTCCACTGCCACCGGGTTCCGGTTGGAGATACCAAAGGCCTTTAAAATCTTAAAATAGGCTCTGTTGTAAGTAGTAGTCTGTTCCTTGGCCTGAGAGACGGTACGAATGCCGTTCTCCTTCCAGCCGCGGGCCGTGGCTTCTATGTAATGAAGGCTTTTGTGTTCTCCTGATACGCAGTATTCTACAAGATATTCGATCAGTTCAGGGCTGAATCCCAAAGAATCATGCAGATCCAGGATTCTGGCAACTTCGCTGGAGCTTAAAGTCTTTCCAAGGTATTGTTCGCAGATAAAAAGAAGCTGTCTGACTTCCTGCTGAGACAGAAGATCGGCCGGGAGACGCCCGGAAACCTTTTGCTCCTTTTTTGACTGGGGCTGCGGGACTGCTATGGGTGCGGCTGCGGACTT
Source organism: Candidatus Merdisoma merdipullorum (assembly GCA_018715645.1). GTDB lineage: Bacteria > Bacillota > Clostridia > Lachnospirales > Lachnospiraceae > Laedolimicola > Laedolimicola merdipullorum. The sequence goes on along the minus strand of DVLE01000051.1, from coordinate 4,746 downwards.
CCCAGCTGAATCTGTCCTGGTTTTTAATTCGGGCTTTGGATTCATGCTCAGCATACGAATCCCCGTGAGCTGGTCCTTGTCGTTGTATTCCAATTTCAGTAAATTCAGCTTTTCCCAGTACTTCAGCGCGCGGCGCACATCGCTTTCTGTGTGCTCGAATTTGTCTGCGATGAGAGGAATCGAAAGCTCCTGAACGTCAGACTTCAAGCAACGCAGAAGATACAGGTAGATCTTCACGTACTCGCCGTTTGCTTCAGGCATATAATTGTCAAGAAAAAAATCGGGAACCAGCGTATGGCTGCAGCCGCCGTCTCCGCATAAAAGAAAACCGCTCATGTTCAACACCTCTTCAAGTACCTGTATTGTAGCACAGTTTCAGGAAAAAGAGAACAGGGTTTTTTATGCCCTGCAGAGGATGCTCTTGTCAATCAGGGGTACAAAGGAGAGAAAGGTTCCCCTTTTTTTCTGAAGATAAAAATGTGGATAATGTGGATAACTTTGTGGAGAAGTATTATTTGCAACCGGTTTTTTGGGGAAGATGTACCGGAAACAGGCTGAAAAAAGGAAAAAGAGCGGAAATCGGGATAAAAACGAAGAAATATTTATGTTAACAGGTTGTCCACAATAAAATCCACATGCTTTTTACGCCAAAAAGGTGTATAAGCATGTGGATAATGTGGATAACTATCTCTGAAGCAGGGTTTCGCCTATATTTATCACGTCTCCGGCGCCCATAGTTATACACAGATCGCCGTGCATACATTTTTCCAGCAAAAAGTTTTCGATTTCCTTAAAGGAATGAAAGTACCAGGCGTCCGTTCCAAGAGCTTTCAGTTCCTTTTCCAAATCCTGTGAACTGATGCCTAAGGTGTCGGTCTCGCGGGCTGCGTAAATGTCGGCGAGAACCACATGATCGGCCAGAGAAAGGGCTTTTGCAAATTCCGGAAGGAAAGCTTTCGTGCGGGAATAGGTATGGGGCTGGAATACGCACCAGATTTCTCTGTGGGGATAATGGGAAGCCGCCTGCAAGGTGGCCCGGATTTCCGTAGGATGATGAGCATAGTCGTCAATAATCGTAAAGCCGTTGACCTCTCCCTTGTACTGGAAGCGGCGATCTGTTCCGGTGAAGGAAAGCAAGCCCTCACGCAGAATATCGGAGGACAGATGCAGGGCGTCGGCCAGAGCGGCAGAGGCCAGCGCGTTTGCCACATTGTGCTCGCCGGGAACCTTAAGTTTCAGTCCTGCTATATCCTCTCCCTGACGCAGCAGGCGGAAGGAAGGGTGGGCATATTCGTCAAAGGTGACGTCGGACGCGCGATAGTCTGCGTCAGGATCTGAACCAAAGGTCACGACGCGGCAGGAAAGTCCCTCCGTAATCTCCTCATACCGGGGAATATCTCTGTTGATGATCAAAAGCCCCTGTGTGGGGAGCAGCTCCGCGAAACGGCGGAAAGAACGGCGGATGTCGTTCAGATCCTTGAAAAAGTCCATATGATCTTCTTCTATATTCAGAATAATTCCGATAGTCGGGAAAAAGTGCAGAAAGCTGTTTGTGTATTCACAGGCTTCTGTGAGAAAAAGGCCTCCGCTTCCTACCCGGATGTTGCCTCCGATGGAAGGCAGAATTCCGCCTACGGATACAGTGGGATCCGCGTTCGCCGCCATGAGAATGGAAGCAATCATGGAGGTGGTAGTGGTTTTCCCATGTGTACCTGCCACAGCGATAGAGGTCTTGTAATTGCGCATGAGCTGTCCCAGAAGCTCGGCTCTGGAAAGCATGGGTATGCCGCGGCGTCTGGCTTCGGCGTATTCGGGATTGTCCGGGTGAATCGCCGCTGTATATACGACGAGCTGGCAGTCGCCGGGGATATTGGACGCCGCCTGCCCTATTTGGATTCGGGCGCCCAGGCTTTTTAAGCGTTCGGTCAGGGAAGAGGCGTGACTGTCGGAGCCGGATACCGGAAAGCCCTCTTTTAAAAGAATCTCAGCCAGTCCGCTCATACTGATGCCGCCGATGCCGATAAAATGGACGGGGATCGGGTTATGAAAATGAAGCTTATACATAATGGCACACATCCTGTTCTACAATAATTTTGTACAGCATATCAGGAAGGATTCCCTGTATATGGCTGTCATATTCAGTATAGCATTAGTGCTGGAAGGGAGACAAGACTATATTTTGGCCGCCGCCGTCCGGTCGTCTGAAAATAAAAATAATTAACAAGAATTTAAATGAATTTTAATGTAAAATAGATATTCTGCTCAGTGTTTGACGAAAAAAGTCTCGCAAAATGTTTAAAATAAATTGATCATTCAACAAAAAAATGTTCACTATTTACAAAAGGTATGATATAATACCGATAGGCATACTGCTGTGACGGAATAGTGAGGCATAAGGAAAAACACAGGTAAGAGGTGATTAGGTGATTAAGAAAGAGATGATAGCCATGCTTTTGGCTGGCGGCCAGGGGAGCCGGCTGGGAGTGCTGACTGCGAAGGTTGCAAAACCGGCCGTGTCTTTCGGAGGAAAGTACCGGATAATTGATTTCCCTTTAAGTAACTGTATCAATTCGGGCGTTGATACTGTAGGCGTACTGACACAGTACCAGCCTTTGCGGCTGAATACTCATATCGGCATCGGAATGCCCTGGGATCTGGACCGCAATGTAGGCGGAGTGACCGTGCTTCCTCCTTATGAGAAAAGCACAAACAGCGAATGGTATACCGGAACGGCCAATGCCATTTATCAAAATCTGGACTATATTGACACATATAATCCGGATTATGTCCTGATTCTTTCAGGAGACCATATTTATAAGATGGATTACGAGGTCATGCTTGATTTCCATAAGGAAAACAACGCTGACGTAACGATTGCGGTAATGCCCGTACCGATGGAAGAAGCTAGCCGTTTCGGCATCATGATCACCGATGAGAATAACCGTATTACGGAGTTTGAGGAGAAGCCGGAGCATCCCCGGAGCAATCTGGCTTCAATGGGAATCTATATATTCAGCTGGCCGATCTTGCGGAACGCCCTGATTCAGCTTTCAAGCCAGCCGAGCTGTGATTTTGGAAAACATATCATTCCCTATTGCCATGAAAATGGAAACCGGCTGTTTGCCTTTGAGTTCAATGGGTATTGGAAGGACGTAGGCACGCTGGGCTCGTACTGGGAAGCGAATATGGAGCTTATCGACATCATTCCGGAGTTTAATCTGTACGAAGAATTCTGGAAGATCTACACAAAGAGCGACGCGGTTCCGCCGCAGTATATTTCCGCAGAGTCCAAGATTGAAAGGAGTATCATCAGCGGAGGCTCGGAAGTTTACGGAGACGTGTTCAATTCCGTCATCGGTTCGGGCGTTACGATAGGAAAGGGTACGGTGGTGCGTGATTCCATTGTAATGAAGAACACGAAAATAGGCGAGAACTGTACGATAGACAAGTCTATCATTGCAGAGGAAGTGGAGATTTCCGATGGAGTGGTGCTTGGAATAGGCGAGGACATTCCGAATAAGATTCAGCCGAAGATTTACTCGTTTGGCCTGGTGACTATCGGTGAGAACTCCTACATACCGCCCAATGTAAAGATTGGAAAGAATACGGCTATCTCCGGCGACACGACGCCGGACGACTACCGCGACGGTGTGCTGGAAAGCGGAGAGACATTGATAAAGGCAGGTGATAGATAATGAGAGCGATTGGAATTGTACTGGCTGGAGGGAATAACCACAGAATGAGGGAACTGTCCGACAAGCGTGCCGTTGCGGCTATGCCTGTGGCAGGAAGCTATCGAGCCATTGATTTTGCGCTCAGCAACATGTCCAACTCCCATATTCAGAGAGTGGCGGTGCTGACACAGTATAACGCCCGTTCTCTGAATGAGCATTTAAGTTCCTCCAAGTGGTGGGATTTCGGAAGAAAGCAGGGAGGCCTGTATATCTTCACACCGACTATCACGGCGGCGAACAGCTCCTGGTATCGGGGTACCGCAGATTCTATCTATCAGAATTTGGACTGGCTGAAGAAAAGTCATGAGCCGTATGTGGTGATTGCCTCCGGCGATGCAGTTTATAAAATGGACTACAACAAAGTGCTGGAGTACCATATCGACAAGAAGGCGGACATAACTGTAGTCTGCAAGGATATGCCGGCAGGCACGGACGTCTCCCGCTTCGGCGTTCTGAGAACGGATGAGGATGGCAGAATCCTTGATTTTGAGGAAAAGCCGGTGGAGACAAAGGAAAGCACAATCTCCTGTGGAATCTACGTGATCCGCAGAAGGCAGCTGATAGAACTGATAGAAAAATGCGCCCAGGAGGATCGTTATGATTTTGTACGCGATATTTTGATTCGCTATAAGAATCTTAAGAGGATTTTCGCATACCGCATGACGGATTACTGGAACAGCATTTCCTCAGTGGAATCCTATTATGAGACGAATATGGATTTCCTGAAGGCAGATGTCCGCAAATATTTCTTTAAGACTTATCCCGATGTATATTCCAAGGTGCTGGATCTTCCGCCGGCGAAATACAATCCGGGAGCGGACGTGAAGAATTCCCTGGTATCCAGCGGCTGTATTGTCAACGGAACCGTTGAGAATTCGATTTTATTTAAGAAAGTGTTCGTGGGGAATAACTGTGTGATCAAAAACTCCATTATTCTCAACGAAGTGTATATCGGCGATAATACTTACATAGAGAACTGCATCGTTGAAAGCCGCGATACAATTCGTGCCAA
>DVLE01000003.1 GCA_018715645.1 Candidatus Merdisoma merdipullorum | reverse complement strand
CGGGCGATGAAACTGGCGGAAAACTATAAGGAGCGGTACGCGATTGTGGGATTTCCCAGTATTACGGGAAGTGCCCATGTGCTCTGCGACCTACTCAAATACCAGATTGATATTTTTACCATTCATAATGGAGATGAGGTGCTGTCCACGATGGAAATGCTGAAGCGGGAGGGATACCGGATGGTGGTCTGCGATATGATTTCCCATACGAAGGCCAAGGATCTGGGGCTTAATACGATTCTTATTACATCCGGGGTGGAGAGCATTGAGAGCGCGTTTGATCAGGCGGTTAAGATCAGCAGAAGCTATATGAAGGTATATCATGAAAGCTTATTTCTGAAGAGTGTGCTGAAGAACGCGGGAAACAGTACGGTTATATTTGACGAGAAGGGGGAGGTCTATCTGTCTCTTTGGGACAGGGAGAATGAGGCTGGGATTATAGAGATTTTAAAAAAGGAGCTGCCCAGGGTTTGGGCTGCGGACAGCCATAAAATTTTTCGGAATGTGGCTGGGACGCTGTTTTCCATCGTGGGCCGGGTGATTCCCTATAAAGGCAGAAAGTTCGTGGTCTTTTATTTTACGGAATCCAAGATTCCTATCACCCAGGGAAAATACGGAATCCGATTCTCGGATAAAAAGGAGGCCGAGGCGCAGTTTGTCAACAGCTTTTACAGCATGGACGGTGTTATGGGCGAGCTGTCGGATTCGATTGAGCAGATCAGCCAGAGCGCGTTTCCGGTGATGATTATTGGAGAAAGAGGGACGGGAAAGGAGCTGATATCCCAGGCGCTCTATACCAAGAGCCCGCTTCAGGCCAATCCTCTGGTCATCATTGACTGCAGTCAGCTGACGGACAAGGGGTGGAATTATCTGATGAATCACTATAATTCCCCCTTCAGCGACAGCGACAATACGATTTATATCAAAAATATAGATGCGCTCTCTGCGGAACGGAATCATCAGATGTTGTCAGCGATTGTGGATATGGAGCTGCACAAGCGCAACCGTCTGATTTTTTCCTGCGTGAGCGTCAGAGACAATCTTCTCCCCCCGGAAGGCCAGACATTTGTCAAGCAGCTCTCCTGCCTGACGATCTGCCTTCCGCCGCTTCGGGAGCGGGTTCATGAACTGCCGGCCCTTGCGAGTCTCTATCTGGGAAACTTAAATGTTGCTCTGGGCAAGCAGCTCATCGGCGTGGAGCCAAAGGCTATGGAGATGCTTCAGAATTATGAATGGCCCCAGAATTATACGCAGTTTAAACGCCTGATGAATGAGCTGGCCGTGCTGACCGACACTCCCTATATTACAAGCAATTCAGTGGCGATTCTGCTGGATAAGGAGCGGTCTGTCATCAGCGCCAGCCCGGAGGCCTATCTGTCTCCTGCCCTGGATATTAACCGTCCCCTGGAGGAGATCAACCGGGATATTATAAAGAAAGCCCTGGCGGACAACCAGGGCAACCAGAGCGCCACGGCCAAGCAGCTGGGCATCAGCCGGACGACGCTCTGGAGGTATTTGAAAAGAGACTGAACAGCAAGGGAAGAGAACGGTTGTAGTTTTGAGTGGAATCCTGTATTATAAGACCAGAAAAGATGAGAGATGGAAATGACAGGAAGGGTGATTCACGTGACAGAAAAAATGAATGATATACAAAAAGAAAATAAATTTCAGATACGCAACAGTACGGTCGATTTTCTTGTTTTTACCAAAGATTCCCGCGAGGAAGGGATTGAGGTGCGTGTCCAGGATGGCGATGTATGGCTGACACAAAAGGCAATTGGCCAGCTGTTTGATGTGGACAGGAGCGTGGTAACAAAACATTTGAAAAATATTTTTTCCAGTGGCGAGCTGGATGAACATGCAGTATGTGCAAAATTTGCACATACTGCGGAGGATGGAAAGAGATATCAATACAAATTCTATGCTCTGTCCGCAATCATAGCAGTGGGATATCGTATAAACTCTGTCCGAGCAGTCCAATTCCGTCAATGGGCAACCAAAGTATTGGATTCGTTTACAAAACAGGGATATGTTTTGGACAAGGAACGATTGATCAATGGTCAGATTTTTGGCGAAGATTATTTTGATCATTTGATTGCGGAGATACAAGAAATCCGTGCCAGCGAACGCCGGTTTTATCAGAAAATTACAGACATTTATGCCACGGCGGTTGATTATTCTCTGGATAGTCAGATTACAAAGGATTTTTTCGCTACTGTACAAAATAAAATGCACTATGCGGTTCATGGGAGTACGGCTGCCGAGGTGATCATGGAAAGAGCAGATCATACGAAAAAACATATGGGCCTTACGGCATGGCGCAATGCCCCGGATGGAAAGATAGTAAAATCGGATGTATCGATTGCTAAAAATTACTTATCGAAAGAGGAAATGCAGGAATTAAATGAAATTGTTACCATGTATCTTGATTATGCTGCCAGACAAGCCCGCCGCCATATTCCCATGACAATGGCAGATTGGGCATCAAAACTGGATGCTTTCCTGCAATTTAACGATGCTGAAATTTTGCGGAATAAAGGGAAAGTAACGGCCGCCATAGCAAAAGCCTTCGCAGAAAGCGAATTTGAAAAATATAGAGTAATCCAAGACCGTTTGTATCAAAGTGATTTTGACCGTCTGGTCAGCGAAGCGGAAAAGGAGAAAAAAACGTAACAGTTCAAGACGGCGAGAAAACAGGGGCAAAAATAGGCGTTAAGCTTGCTTATAAGTACGCCTTTGCTCCTGTCAGCTGCCGTATAAAACCGCATACGTGTTTTCGCGGGCCATATGAAAGCGGAATCATGAAGATGATGGCTATAGGCCTCGGAAAGCAGGCGGGAGCAGAGCGCTGCCATGCCAGAGGATTTGGACACATGGCTGAGAACATTCCTTTGTATGGGAAGACTGTTCTGAAAAATACCAATATTTTGTTTGCCGCCGCGGTGCTGGAAAATGCCTTTGATGAGACTGCCGTATTCAGCGTTCTGTGGCCGGACGAGATCGAGGAGGAAGAGCCCAAACTTCTAGAGCAGGCCAGGTCCATGCTTCCGCAAATCTATGTCCCGTCCTGTGATGTGTTAATCTGTGATACCATTGGGAAAAATTTCAGCGGAAGCGGGATGGATGCCAATATCACGGGCACATTTGTCACCCCTTACGCATATGGAGGGCTGAAATCCCAGAGAGTGGCGGTCTTAGATCTGAGCGATGAGAGTTACCACAATGGCTGCGGGTGTGGGATGGCGCATGCGACGACTAGAAGATTTTTTGAAAAGATGGATTTTGAGCTTACCTATCCAAACGTAATCACCTCTACCGTTATAGAAAATGTGAGAATTCCCATGGTTTTAGAAAATGACAGGCAGGCTATTCAGGCGTGTATACGGACCTGCACGGACATAGACAAAGAGAATCCTCGGATTGTCCGAATCGCCAATACTTCCCAGGTGGAATATATTTATCTGTCAGAAGCCTACTATGAAGAGGCACTAAAAAATTCCAACATGGAAGTACTGACGAAGCCACAAGATATGCGATTTGATAAACAGGGAGGGTTGCTTGATTTAGGGCATATCGGACCTTCTGCATAAAGCGTATAAATGCTTTTTGTCAGCGGGCGCTATACGCCTCCAGCTATAAAAAGCGGCATAAATTCCGCCAAACTATAATACATCTCCCCTTTAAGTCCAGCTGCGGAATCCGCGCACACCATGGAGTTGAGGATGGCCTCCGAGGCGGCCTCGGCCGCCGCCTGGAAGGCCGGGTTGATCTCGCCTTCCGGGATAATGGTCTGGGAGATCAGACCCGAGTTCATGGGGATGCGGTTCTGCGTGGTAAAGCCGATCATCACCTCGCCGCTGCCGTGCCCTGTGTAGGCGCCGGTGCGGGCGATTCCCACCGCGGTGCGGCGGATGATGCGTTTTAACTGCCGGCAGGATACGGGCAGGTCGGTGGCGAGAATGGTCATGATGGAACCCTTGTCCGGCGCGGGTCCCGGCATTCCCTCTTTGGAGGCGGCCAGGATTTTTTCTCCCGCCGGCATACCATTTAAAGAAAAATCAATGAGGCTCCCAAAGTTGGACTGCACCAAAACGCCGATGGTGTAGGACTGCCCGCAGATTTCAAAAACCCGGGAGGCAGAGCCGATGCCGCCCTTTAAGCCGTAGCACACGGTGCCGGTTCCGGCGCCCACATCCCCCTCGGCAAACTCTTCGCCCGCCTGCATCAGAGCCTCCTGCACATGGGCCGCGGTGACGGCTCTTTTTTGGATGTCATTGATCTGGCTGTCATTGCACTCGCCCACCACGGGATTGACGCTGTAGACCGGCACATGATCCGCCGTGCAGCGGTCGATGACGTATTGAACCAGGGCATCCCATACAAGTCCCGTATTTAATGTATTTGTCAGGGCGATGGGGGTCTCCAGGGTCCCAAGCTCGTCAATCTGCACCAGGCCGCAGCTTTTGCCGAAACCGTTGTGCACATAGGAGGCCGCCGTGTATTTCAGAGAAAAGGCATTGTCCGGCCCCGGGAGAATGACGGTGACGCCGGTGCGGTTTTTCCCTTCCCGGATGGTGGAATGCCCTACCTGCACGCCGGCAACATCGGTGATCTTATTTCTTGGACCGGAGGGAAGCCGGCCGATTTTGATGCCGTAATCCTGTATTCGTTTCTGTTTCATCTTATCTCTCAATGTCCTCCATATAACAAGCTCTTAGTTTTCCGACCAGCTCGGGATCTTTCATGCCTGCGGGCTGTCCGTCTACCTCCATCACCCGCATGCTGGGATGGCTGGTGCTGGACATGATAATCTCGTCCGCGGCCATCATCTCCGCCGGAGTAAACGCCCGCTCTTCGGTGGGAATTCCCAGGGAGCGGCAGTAGGCGAGCATGTGCTTGCGCTCGGTTCCGGGCAGAATCAGATTGTCCAGGGGATGGGTGATAAAGGCGCCGTCCTTGATAATGGATACGTTGCAGTGGGAGCCCTCGGTCACCAGGCCGTCACGGACGAACACGGCCTCATTGCATCCGGCCTCCTGGGCCTTCTGGGCGGCCATGACGTTGGGAATCAGGTTCAGGGTCTTGATGTTGCAGTGGAGAAAGCGGGTGTCCTCCACGGTGATAACCCGATAGGAGTCGGACATCTGTACGCCGGGCCATGGTTTGGAGTAGACGTAGAGATTGCTGGAAACATCTTTGGGGAAGAGATGGTTTCTGGGAGCGGTTGCCCGTGTGACCTGCCAGTAGAGAAACTGGCTGTCGCTTTCCACCTTGTCTACCAGCTCGGAGAGCAGAGCGCCAACCTCCTCTTTGGTGTAAGGCAGGTCGATCCGTATCATGGCGGCACTGTTAAACATGCGGTCCAAATGGTCCTGGAGAGCAAAAATTTTATGGTGATATACCATGGCGGCCTCATAGATGCCGTCCCCGAAGTAAAAGCCGCGGTCGTTTGCCGGTATCATCATCTCATTAATGGGTGTGATGCTTCCGTTGTAATAGGCGAGATCTTTCATCTTTTCCATAATGTGCTGTCTCCTTTTTTATTTTCCTGTATAGGTGGTTTCTGTTTCCCATCAGTATACAACCATAAACGGGAATATTCAATTGATTTTTCCGTCAGGTTTGGTATGATAGTACAAAAGGAGGTTATTTTGTCTTATGCCCAAGCTGCGGT
>DVLE01000050.1 GCA_018715645.1 Candidatus Merdisoma merdipullorum | reverse complement strand
ATATGATGCGATCATCGTGACGTCATAGGTTATCGCAAAATTAGGAGTAGCCCCGGAGAAATCCGGGGCCTTTTATGAAATCAGAACACTTGTTTACTAAATTCCAGTAAGCAAAACACTGTCATACGAGCTATAGAAGGAGATCTTAATGATTTCCTCTCTTTAGCCTTTGGGTACACAGCGTCAACCATAACGAACAAACCGCCTGGTACAGGCAATGGCTATGTAGAAATTCTTCCCTCAATTGACGGCAAGGTTTGCCTGCAAAGATACACTGCATATAACTCTCCTATCCAATATGAGCGCTGGTATTTGTCCGGTACATGGGGCGATTGGGTAAAGACAAGAGGCTAGTAAATCATGATGCGGCTATGTAAGTCATCGTAAATCTCGCCGCCGTATTTCCTGATACTGCATCGCCGTAATTGTATGCAGTTACATTTCCGAGCGCATCTATCGTGATCTGTATATTTGATGTTGGGAAAGTAATCATGCGTACCGTGATTGCAGGTCGGAATTCTTCTGGAAGGACAAACAAAGTCCCCATATCGCCAGCCGGAATCCCGGACGCGTTTGAACCGCATGATAACGTCACGCTTCCGCCTTTCTTGACGGCATTGATTGGATCATTGAAATACTTCCACGAGAAGCTATTATTGGTTCTGGAATTTAGTAAACAAGTGTTCTGAAAGAGGAAAGGAGATTATGTCAATGGCAAATATATTTGGCAGTAATGTTATAAAGAATGCGACAAATAATGTATTAAAAAAGCGTCAGAATTCTTCGGGGAGAAGCAATTCCACAGGTCGAGATCCTTATGAAGAACGGTATGGTAGCAGTGGTTCTGGAACCGGCGCGATTACGTCTACCCGTGGAAGTTCCAGTTCTGGGGGAAGCAGCAATACTAATACTGTAGATCAAAGTGAACAGTGGAAGGCGTATCTTGCTGCTCTGGAAGCTCAAAAAAGAGAGCTTGAACAGCAAAGGATAAGGGCAGCCAATGAAGCCTATGAACGAAATGTAGCGGCCATGAATTCTGCTTTTGATCAGAGAGGGCAGATTCTTAAAGGAAATTTGGACAGCACACTGCAAAATCTCGCAACAGATTATAATGCCTCTCGATCCGAGATCAATACAGATGCTACGAATGCGGCGCGCGAGGCATATATCAACAGAATGATGTCCCAGAGAAATTTAGCTCAGAATATGGCGGCTCAAGGTCTTTCCGGAGGCGCAAGCGAAACAACAATGGCAGGTCTTGAAAATAATTACGGGAATGCCAGAAATGCCATTGCTACAACAGCCAATGAAAATCTTGGAAAATTGGAAAATCTGTATAGCCAAAATAGAAATTCTGCACAGCAGGCTTATAATGAGCAGTTAGCAGCAGATGAACTGCAAAGAGCGCAGTATTTGACACAATTTGAAAGTGATCGGCAAAACGCGCTTGCACAGGCTTATGATGAGCAGATTTCCAGGCTTATGGACGTGGATCCGACTTATCTTGCAGCTATGAGTGCGGCAACAAATAATCAGGCAGCATATACGCCGACCGAGCAGACCGAACCGGGTAATACTCCCGCATCAGTAAGCACTACTCAGGGAAGTTCTTCCGGATTAACCGCAAGGGCGCCGAGGTATGCTTTACGGTTGGCGCAGCAGATGGCGGCAAATGGACAGAGCGCAAACTCTATTATACAGACACTGGCTAACAATAGTGTAAGTAGTGATTCTATAGCAGCTATCCTTTCTCAGCTTGGGTATAGTATGTAAGGAGGATAAAGCATGGCGAGATATACGGCGAAAGATGTTGAAAAGATTATCGCAGGCAGTAGCAATCTTGCAGAAAATAAAAAAGGAGGCTACGCGAGAGAGGCAGGAACGGGCCGTTCTTACACGACCGCAGATGTTGACGCCGTTATCTCAAGAAGTAAGCCGAAACAGTCAGGGGTAGGGCAGGCAAGCCCTACCCCTTCCGCTTCTAGTACGAGATCCAAAACACAAAGCAGAGGAGCATCTGGTAATCTGTCTGACGATCAGATTCTTGAGCGTATTCGGAAATACACGCAGAAAAATTATCAAATGACTGATGCTGAAGTGAAAGAAATGGAATCGATCAGTGACGCTATTTCTAAATCTACAGCGGAAGCCGGTGGAAACTATGCAACGAAGGTAGTTCTTCCTGGAGGAACGGAACTGACAGGCGATGATTTTGACAATTTTGTGTCATATGCTACACAAGATCAAAGTGTGCAACGAAGTGAAAACAGAGAAACGGGAAGCGTAGAAGCATTCGTAAAAAATGCTCTATATAATTTCCCTGGGGCGAAGCAATTTGCCGGGGCAGTTGATAAGTATGTTGATCCTTTGCTGGGAACAGATCTTGTTGATTCCGAACAACTTGCAGATGAGGTTGATGATCTGAATGAGGAACATAAGGTTGCATCAACCATAGGTTCTCTTGGTGGAAATTTGGCAGGATATTATCTTGGTTCACAATTTGTCAATGCTATTCCTGCTCTTGGTAATATGACCGGACAGGCTGCGAGTACACTGGCGAATGCGGCTACTAGAGGGCAAATGAGCCAAGCAGCAGTACAAGAAGGTGCTAAGCATATCCAGAATGTTCTTGGCGATATGATGCTGGATATAAGTTTGGATACTGTACCTCGGATGGTTGATGCTGTTGAGAATGGAGCTTCTGCCGGAGATGTCGCAGGGCTGGCGACGGAAAGCACTTTACAGAATCTTGCTCTTAATGCTGGCGGCGAGATGCTTGGTATGACGGCATCAGCGGCATTAAATAGACTCCGCAGGACATCAGTAGACAATATGGAAATTCCATATTTAAGAGATAGAATTGCGCAAATGGGCGATTTATCAACCCTGGGCGAACAGGTTGCCAAATCAAGCGATAACACGGCAGAAACAGCATCCAGAGCGGTCGCAGATGCAATCCCGGAGACAGCGGTCCGTCAGACAGAGGATTTTATCGACATGTCGAATGTGAATGAGATGGATGCTTTAGATTTTGCGGAAGCGCCAAAGAAAATTACGTCTATGCCGAAGACTTCAGTTCCAAAAAATTCTTCTTTCAGCAAGTTGGACAATGAGGTATCAAAGCTAGTGCGGATGTATGGCGATGATACCCTTTTGAATGATTTAGATTCATTTAGAACAAACATTGTGGAATTTGAGAATACCGGATCTATGCAGGCTGCCGACAATGCCAGCCGTGCGCTTGGAAGGCTTGATGAGGCGTTGCAGGGGCGCACATATACGGAGGGAGGCACTTTTACAAAAAGCGGCGCTCGGAAACGTGCAGGGACAACATATACATACGGCCGGGAGTATCCCGGAATCAGCGATCTTGTGGAAGATGCACGGCAGCAGTTTGATGATATTTTTGAAGGTAAGGGAAACTTTCAAAGCATCCCACAACTCAAAGATATTGACGATGTGTCTGAAAGCATATCAAATCCTATTAGTACTTTTGAGCGCAGCGCGGACAGGTTGGCGTACCGCCCACAGAATAATTCTGGTGAAACATCGGAAGACCTTTGGGAGCAGGTTTCAGCAGGTTCAGAGCAGTTCTTCCGTGGAAACAATACGAATATTGATTATCAGGGAAGAATGGCTCAAAATGGAGAGTATGTCACGCGGACAGCAACAAACACCCTGAAAAATTCTGATATTGTCAAGAATAATCCGGAGATGCAGGCAATTCTTCGAGAAGAAATAGAGTCCGGACGGATGAATTTCAGGACGGTAACTGAGGATGAAAGTATCCGTGCGGCGAAGGAAGCTTTTTCAAAAGATTTCGTCGGCGAAACGGACCGGCTCATGTCTTCAAACTGGAAGACCGCGCAGGACTTTGACGGCGGTATGATGCTGCTCAAAAGTGCTGCAGATTCCGGGGATCACGACGCTGTACGTGAAATTGCCCGTAAAATTGCCAGCGAAGGCCATGATGCCGGTGTGCGGCTGCAGGCCCTTGAAAAATATTCCCGGACGGCAGAAGGAGCGATTGCCAAAGCTCAAAATATCCTTGATGCGGAGATTAAAGATTGGGCGGCCGCTTCTCCGAATGATGCAAAAGAGGCAAAGCGCGTTACAGATGAAATCCTGGGCCGTTTGGATGAGATGCTTCAGAGCCGGACTGTTGTGGATGGAGATGAGATTCAGAAGGCCGTCAACGACATAATCAGTCAGTCAAGCATTTCAGGAAAAGTCGATACTGAGGATGCCACGGAAATTGCCAGACTTCTTCAGAATGGATATGCCGATCAGGTGGAGGGCATGGTAAATTCTATCCTGGCTACACAGCAGTATGGAATTTCTGACGAGACTATCGACCAGGTGATTTCCATTTTCGATGAAGCCAATAAATTCCCTGAGAACAGCCGCCGGCGGGTGAATCTTGAGGAAAGAGCCTATGCGCTGCTGGCAAATGAAGTCACGACATCAAGTTGGCGAGATAAATGGGATGCGTGGCGGTATCTGTCTATGCTGAGCAAGCCTGCGACGCATGAGAGAAATCTAATCGGAAACGTCGGCATGAACGTGGTTTCCGGCGTGAAAAATAATCTGGCGGCCGCTATGGAGGCGGCTCTTGACCGTATCGCCCCGAATGGCATACAGAGGACTAGATCTGCGCTGAATCCTCTGAGCGGGACAGACCGGGGACTGATAAGTGCGGCCGCTGATGATGCAGAGAATGTAGCATACAGGGCTTTATCGGGTAGCAAGTACAATGTGACCGGCGGAATCAAAGGGCAGGCCAAGGCCTTCCGAAGTGGTCCGGGCAGAGCAATCCAGTGGCTGGCAGATAAAAACAGCGGCCTTCTGGAAGCGGAGGACTGGCTGGGATTGAAAGCAAAGTACAGTACGAGTCTGGCCGGATACCTGAAAGCGAATGGTCTCGGAGCTGATGCGTTGAATTCTGCTGATGAAGCTGTCCAGAGCCTTGTGCAGCGCGGCAGGGAGTTTGCCATCAAGGAAGCCCAGAGAGCGACTTTTCATGAGGACAACGCATTTGCGAAAGCTATTACTCAATTCAGTAATACTTTAAATGAGGGAGGAAGCGGAGCGAAGGCTATAAGTGCGCTAGTGGAAGGTATTATGCCTTTCAAGAAAACTCCCAGTAATATTGTTATATCAGCGCTCAGATATTCGCCGGCGAACTTTATTCCTACTGCAATAAAACTTTTTCGTTCTGTGAAAGACGGGGCATTTACGGCTTCGGAAGTTTTGGACGGCCTTGCATCTGGATTAACTGGCACTGGAATAATGGCACTGGGTGGGTATCTTGGCTCAAAGGGAATAATAAGAGGAACTGGAAAGCAAGATGCTGATCAAGCAAGTTTCGATGAGCTTCAGGGTGCGCAGAATTATTCTCTTGTTTTGGGGGATGGGAGTAGTTATACAATAGATTGGGCGGCCCCGTCTATACTGCCTTTATTAGTAGGAGTGGAACTCCAGAAAGAACATGAAGCAAACGGTGGATTAGGAGCAGGCGATTTAATAAGCGCATTTGCCAGCATGGCAGATCCAATCGTTGAAACAACTATGATGAGTGGAGTTAGCGATGCTTTAAGTGCTGCGCAATATGCAGAAGATGATACGGAAAGACTTACATTGGCAGCCACAAACGCTTTGACTGGATATTTTACGCAAGGCATTCCATCATTTTTAGGTGCGACAGCGCGTGCTATTGATAATACACGCCGGACCTCTTACTCTGACTCTACTGGTGCGGCCGGTGAGCTGGAATACACTGTAAATAGCACAAGGAATAAGATTCCCTTCCTGTCCGATGATGCACCGGAATACCGGGACGCCTGGGGCCGGACGCAAGAGAATTTTCAGGGCGGAGGCGGCCTCCTGGGAAATCTGGCATATCAGTTTTTTAGCCCTGGATATTATTCGGAAGATAGGACGACTCCAAATGACAATTATTTGCAGGAGTTGTATAATAGCACAGGAGAAGCAGGCGTACTTCCACAAAGCATATCGCGTAATTATGGGGGTGGCCAGCGTATGACGGGCGAGGAGTATTCAGAAGCACAGCGAATTGCTGGGGAAACATCTTATGAATTGATTGAGGCGTTGAGACAGAATTCCACTGGCCTTTTACAATCTAATCAGGCAGATATGGTATCGGATCTTTATAGTCTTTCAAACGCGATTGCGCTTCAATATGTGGTCGGAAAGGATATGAGCGATAACAATGCGAAACTATATGATATTTACCAGGAACAGGGAGCGACCGGACTGGTGCAGTATTTGACATTCAAATCAGGTGCAGATACAAGTGGTAACGGTTCCCTTACACAAGATGAAGCCCAAGCGTATCTCGATTCTACAAATCTTACGAGGTTACAGAAGGCATATTATTGGCATATGTACAATCCTTCTTGGAAGAAAAATCCGTACTCATAAAAATAAGGCTCCGGAACAAACCGGGGCCTTATTTTTATACGGTAGCAATTTTCATCATCATTGGAACACATGAACTGTTTCTATGTTCTCTTGGTATTTCCTGAAGTTGACGGATACTGTTGAATCCTAACTTTTGATAAAATCCAACAGCTTCGGGATCGGCACATAGAATAACATATTGAAATCCAATGCGTTCTTCATTTAATTCAACAGCTTCACCAATGGCGAACTTAACCATTTCTGTGCCTAAGCCTTGATTCTCATAATCCTTATCTACCGCCAGCTCTGAAATTTCCAAAGCGGGATATCCAAGTTTATAATCTTCTCCGCTTTCCATAATTAAAGAACTTCCGCGAAGCGTTATATATCCTGCGATTTTCTTTGTTCCGCTGTTTTCATCTTCATCAATAAAAGCATGGGTTACGCCCATTCCTTGTTTCTGATCAGCAAAACAATCCTGACTTATGTAAGTTTCATAATGGCCAGGATTGTTGCAATGCTCAGGGTTTACTTGAAACCCTCGGCTTATTGGAGCATGTTCAGCAGTCATTAATGTTCGGTATATCGACATTTCATTTCTTGCGGTACTTCTGTGCTACTTTTTTACATTCCTTGAGGAATGATTTGCTCACTGCTGGCTGCTCCAAAATTCTTTTACTGTCTGCGCCCTTTACCTCGTAGACATAATTCTTTACAGTGGCTGCCATTGTACCTTCCTCCTCTTTTGTTTGCGTTGATGTTCCTTTTTTCTCCATAACAACTTACACCGCCTTTCTGCAATAATAATAGCAAACAGGTGGTGCAATTTCTGTCGAACCGTGGTGTAGAATAAAAACATCAAACAGATCTTTCTGTATTTTTATTATAACGCGTTTTGAAAAAAAATCAAGAAACTGGCGTTCGTTTTCTGATTCAATTCCGCAAATTTCGACAAGAATTAAGCTCAACATATAAAAGACATCTCCTTAATAACAGGTACAAATAGTAACAAATTAGTAACAAATGCCATGAAACCCGCATAAATGCGCTATCAGTATTAACAAAATCTTAATCTGTATCTGGGCGCTCTCCCTGTTCCTTTCATCCGCAGCAGGGTTCGCCCTTGCGCCGACAGGGAAAGCATGATATATTTATCAGGGAGGCACGAAGGCGGAGAAGAAAAGTTCCCGCCGGAAAATGAGAATCAGGAGGATGGATGTATGGCAATTTTGGTGACAGGCGGCGCTGGCTTTATCGGAAGCCACACCTGTGTAGAGCTACTGGATGCGGGGTATGAGGTTGTGGTAGTGGACAATCTTTATAACTCCAGTAAGAAGGCTGTAGAGCGCGTGGAGCAGATCACAGGAAAGCGTGTGACGTTCTATGAAGCTGATATTCTGGACAGGGAAGCGCTGAACGCGATTTTTGAAAAGGAAAAGATAGAGTCCGTGATTCATTTTGCAGGCCTGAAGGCTGTGGGAGAATCCGTAGCAAAGCCCATCGAATATTACTATAATAACATTGCCGGTACGCTCGTCCTCTGTGATGTTATGCGTAAGCATGGTGTGAAAAATATTGTATTCAGTTCTTCGGCTACGGTATACGGCGATCCGGCTTTTGTACCGATCACGGAGGAGTGTCCCAAGGGAAAATGTACAAATCCTTATGGACAGACTAAAAGTATGCTGGAGCAGGTGCTGGAGGACATCTGGGTGTCTGACCCGGAATGGAAGGTAATTCTGCTTCGTTACTTCAATCCGATCGGAGCGCACAAGAGCGGTCTCATCGGAGAGGATCCCAAAGGAATCCCGAACAATCTGGTGCCGTACGTATCTCAGGTCGCTATCGGAAAACTGGAATATGTGCGCGTGTTTGGCAATGATTACGATACTCCCGATGGAACCGGCGTGCGTGATTATATTCATGTGGTGGATCTGGCAAAGGGCCATGTGGCGGCTATTCAGAAGATGGAAAAATCAGAAGGCGGCGTGCTGATTTACAATCTTGGCACAGGCAAGGGATACAGTGTGCTGGATGTGGTTCACGCATTTGAAAAAGCCTGCGGCAAAAAACTTCCCTATGTCATTATGGAGAGAAGGCCGGGAGATATTGCCACCTGCTACGCGGATCCGTCCAAAGCGAAGGCGGAGCTTGGCTGGGAAGCCCAGTATGGAATCGAGGAGATGTGCGAGGATTCCTGGAGATGGCAGACTATGAATCCCAATGGTTATGCGGACTGAGCGCTGCGGGGAGAACTTTGCGGCAGATGTCTTTCTTATTGATTTGCCTTAATTGGCGGATATGCCTGCGTCGATTAAGGGAGCCTGTATGAAATAACTACCCTCGGTTGGCAGGAAGCGTATGCGTCCGACCGGCCGAGGGTATGAATCTGTTTGGAAAATATACAAATTTTGCTGAGGGAGATATGACGAATGAAAAAAGGATTTGACAATGAACAATATCTGAAGATGCAGTCGGAGCATATCCGGGAGCGCATCAGTCAGTTTGACAATAAACTGTACCTGGAGTTTGGAGGAAAGCTTTACGATGATTATCATGCCTCCAGAGTGCTTCCGGGCTTTGAGCCGGACAGCAAGCTGCGGATGCTGATGCAGCTTGCCGATCAGGTGGAGATAGTGATTGTGATCAGTGCGGAGGACATTGAGAAGAATAAGGTCAGAGGAGATCTGGGAATCACCTATGATTCTGATCTGCTGCGCCTCAAGGCGATCTTTGAGTCCAAGAATCTCTATGTGGGCAGCGTGTGTATTACTCATTTCGCAGGTCAGTACAGCGCGCAGATGTTTCAGAGCCGTCTGGAGAAGATGGGCGTAAAGGTATACCGCCATTACCTGATTCCGGGATACCCGAACAATATTCCTATGATTGTCAGTGAGGAGGGGTATGGCCATAATGAGTATATCGAGACGACGAAGCCTCTGGTGGTAGTCACGGCGCCGGGGCCGGGAAGCGGAAAGATGGCGACCTGTCTGTCTCAGCTTTATCATGAGCACAAACGGGGAGTGCGCGCAGGCTATGCAAAGTATGAGACCTTCCCGATTTGGAATCTGCCCCTGAGCCATCCGGTGAATCTGGCCTACGAGGCTGCCACGGCGGATCTCAACGATGTCAACATGATCGATCCCTATCACCTGGAAGCCTATGGAAAAACCACGGTAAACTACAACCGGGATGTGGAGATTTTCCCTGTGCTGAAGGCGATCTTCATGAAGATATACGGAGACTGTCCTTATCAGTCGCCCACGGATATGGGCGTAAATATGGCCGGCAACTGTATCGTTGACGACGAGGTGTGCAGGAAGGCTTCCTGCCAGGAGATTGTACGCCGGTATTATCATACGCTGGTGAATATTGCCCGCGGAAAGGCCACGGAGGAGGAAGCCTACAAGATCGAGCTTCTGATGAACAAGGCCGGTGTGACAACAGAGGACAGGAAGGTGGTGGCGGCAGCCCTCAGACGCGCGGAGGAGACCGGGCATACGGCGGCGGCGCTGGAACTGCCTGACGGGCGGCTCATTACCGGAAAGACCAGCGATCTTATGGGAGCCTGCTCCGCGCTTTTGATCAAAGCCCTGAAGGTGCTGGCCGGGATTGAAAGGGATGTGCTGCTTATTACGCCGAACGTGATTATGCCGATTCAGAAGCTGAAGGTAAATTATCTTGGAAGCAGGAATCCGCGTCTCCACATGGAGGAGGTTCTGATAGCGCTCTCTGCGAGTTCCGAGAGCAATGAGCTTGCAGATCTGGCTCTCCGTCAGCTTCCCCGGCTGCGCGGAAGCCAGGTGCATACTTCCCGGATGCTGAGTGATACGGATGAAAAGACGTTTCAGAAACTGGGCGTTATGCTTACGTCGGAGCCCAGATAATCAGAAAAAGGAACGCTGTTTTGCAGAAGAACTGCAAAGCGGCGTTCCTTTTTTTATTTCATAGGAAAGACCGTGTTACGTTAATGTGTGAAAGTAAAGTAGAAAAAGGTCTTTCCCATGAAACAAAATGCACTTCGTGCAAGGATGCGCAGCTCGCGGAGAGGAAATTGCTGCCTTGCAGCCCGCTCGCGCGCGGAGAATTTCGCAAGCGAAATTCTTATTTACTTTTGGTTTTGATGTTCCAGAGCCGCAGCCACAAAGCCGCGGAACAGCGGATGGGGGCGGTTGGGACGTGATTTCAGCTCCGGATGTCCCTGGGTGGCCAGGAAGAAGGGATGAGATTTGAGCTCAATCATCTCTACAATGCGGCCATCGGGGGAGAGACCGGACAGTGTCAGGCCCGCTTTTTTCAAAGCATCACGGTAATCGTTGTTGACCTCATAGCGATGGCGGTGACGTTCGTGAATGGTTTCTTTTCCGTAAAGCTCATAAGCTTTTGTGGACTTATCCAGGATACAGGGATAGGATCCAAGACGCAGCGTGCCTCCGATGTCCTCGACGCCGTCCTGCTCCGGCATCAGATGAATCATAGGGTGAGTAGTGTCCGGATTAAGTTCCGCACTGTGAGCGTCTTCGTATCCGATAACATGGCGGGCGAACTCTACGATAGCCATTTGCATGCCGAGGCAGAGTCCAAGGAAGGGAACGCCTTTTTCCCTGGCATAACGAATGGCGCTTATTTTCCCTTCGATGCCCCGGTCGCCGAAGCCGCCGGGGACCAGAATACCGTCTACATCCTTCAGATATTCGGCGGCGTTTTCGTCATTTACAAGCTCAGAATCTACCCATTTGATATGGACTACTGCGCGGCTGGCGATACCGCCGTGCTTCAGAGCTTCCACCACGCTGATATAGGCGTCGTGGAGCTGAATATATTTTCCGACAAGGGCCACCGTGACCTCGGAGGTGGGGTGACGCAGGGCGTCGACCATGGCTGTCCAGTCCGTCAGATCGGGTTCGGGACAGGGAAGCTTCAGACATTCGCAGGAAACTTCAGCCAGATGTTCCCGCTCCATGGCCAGCGGAGCCTCGTAGAGATATTCCACGTCAAGATTTTGGAGTACGTGAGCGCTTGGCACATTGCAAAACAGAGCGATCTTGTCTTTGAGCTGCTGATCCAGAGGGTATTCGCTGCGGCATACGATGATGTCGGGCCAGATTCCCATACCCTGCAGATCCTTGACGGAGGCCTGGGTGGGTTTTGTTTTCAGCTCTCCGGAGGCTTTGATATAGGGGATCAGGGTGACATGGATCAGGATTGCGTTTTCGTGTCCCACGTCATGCTGAAACTGGCGGATGGCCTCCAGAAAAGGCTGGCTTTCGATGTCGCCCACAGTGCCGCCTACTTCGATGATCGCGATATGCATTTCATCCTCCGAGTAATTGCGGTAAAAACGGCTTTTGATCTCGTTGGTGATATGAGGAATGACCTGTACGGTTCCGCCGCCGTAATCGCCGCGCCGTTCTTTGTGAAGCACGGACCAGTAGATCTTGCCGGTCGTCACGTTGGAATTTTTCGTAAGAGATTCGTCAATGAAACGCTCATAGTGTCCCAGATCCAGATCAGTCTCCGCTCCATCGTCCGTGACAAAGACTTCGCCGTGCTGTACCGGATTCATGGTGCCGGGATCAATGTTGATATAGGGATCGAATTTCTGCATCGTGACCTTATAGCCCCGCGCCTTCAGAAGACGCCCCAGGGAAGCGGCTGTGATTCCTTTTCCAAGGCCGGATACGACTCCGCCGGTGACAAAGACATACTTTACAGGCATAATTTTCCCTCCTCGTGAAATCGATTGAATGAAACAATAACTTCCATATTATAACGCCGCAGCCAGTAAAAATCCAGCGTTCAGCGCCTTAAACAGGCCGAAAAAATTACGGATTTTCAGGCAAAAAACAGGCGGATTTAAAGGACCGGGATAAGAGGATTCTCAGGTATGGGCGCTGTTCTTTAGTTTTTGACAAAAAGGGGCCGTTTATGATATGATAAAGTAGGCAAAACAGTCGAAAGATTGTCACGCAAAGCTTAAGTGTCTAAAGCAGGGCTGTACCGGCGCTGCCATGATTGACTGGCTGCATTGATTCACAGAAGATGGAGAACAATGCAGCTTTTTTTATAGCTTCTTATTTTGGGGAGAAAAGGGATGGCTGATATACTCATTACAGGGAAAACAGAGATTTTTACGAGAGAAGCCCTACTTCCTCTGGCTGAAGAATACAGGGTGATCCTGGCGGGGGAGACTTACCTTACGGAAAAGCTGCCCAATGTGCAGATTTACCATACGGATCCTGCGGAGGAAAAGTTTGGACAGCTTTTTGACGTATACAGCTTCCAGGCCGTGTATTTTGTTTCCGGTTATGTGGACGGAGGAGAGGGACTGTACGGGGAGGACCGGAAGCTGGAACAGACTCTTCTGGAGTGCAGCCGCTCCAAGGTGGAGAAGCTGGTCCTGCTCTCCACGGTAGAGAGTCAGAATTATGTCAAGAACTACGGTAAGAGCGGCATTGTGACGGGAAAGGACTATCCGAACGGCTACTCCTTCCGTGCGGCTCAGATGGAGGAGCTTTGTACATATTTTGCCAAAAAAATGAAGGTTCAGACGGTGATTTTGTGGCTGCCCTATCTCGCCGGCAAGCTCAATGACAAGAACTTTCTCGGAACTATTTTTCATCATATGTACGAAAAGAACAAAATCTTCTTTCCTCACCATGCGGAAGACCGGGTGGATTTCCTCGCGTATTCTGATTTGGCTGAGCTTCTGCTGCGCATTACGGAGGAGACGGAGGATGAAAGCGGCTCTTATTTCGCTGTCAGCGGTTACCGTCATACCTACGGAGATCTGGAGGAGCTTCTAAGACTGACGGTTCCGGATGCGCAGATCTGTTATGAAAACTTTGCCGATACCATCGCCTGGCCGGATTATCCGCTGGAACTGCGCCGTACCTACGGCTTCGTTCCTGTGGTTCATATGATGGAGGACGTAGGCGTCTGCTACAGACGTTTTATACGGGAGGTACTTGCGGGGAACCGCAAGCTTTCGAGCCGGCTGGCGGAGTGGCTTCTGGGGAAGGGAAAGGGGCTGCTTCAATACCTGGAAGTCTTTGTGCTGTTTCTGCTTGCGGAGCTTATCAGCTCTTATACCTCGGAGGCCGTGTACTTTGAATTTGCCGATGTCCGGCTGATGTATATCGTGATTGTGGGAACCATTCACGGCATGAAGATGGGCATTGTCGCCGCGCTTCTGGAATGTATAGTTCTGGTTTGGCAGTATGCGCTGATGGGGATGAGCGGGACCCTGCTTTTCTATAATATTGAAAACTGGATTCCTTTTGCCATCTATCTTATGGCCGGCTCTATCACGGGCTATATCCGTAATAAAAAGGAGGAGGAAATTCAGTTTTCCAAAAAGGAATACGCCCTTTTGCGCAATAAATATATTTTTCTGAATGACGTATACAAAGGAGCTATCGAAAATAAGGGTGAATATAAAAGGCAGATTCTTGGCTTTAAGGACAGTTTTGGAAAGATTTTCGACGCAGTCCAGAAGCTGGACAGCCAGCTTCCGGAAAGTATTTTCCTGGAAGGACTGAAAGTTATGGAGGATATTCTGGAGAATCATTCCATCGCTATCTACACGCTGGATAAATGGCAGAAGTTCGGCCGCCTGGCCGTCTGTTCCAACAGTCAGCTTTTGCGGCTGACAAAATCCATAAAGCTGTCGGATTACCAGGAACTATACGCTCAGACCTTGAAAGGCGAGGTGTTTAAGAACACGAAGCTTGAGGAGGGGCTTCCGATGTATGCCTGCGGCGTATTCCGGGGAGATATGATGGTGCTTCTGATTACCATCCAGGAAGCGGGAGTAGAACAGTACAATATGCACTATATGAATATCTTCCGGATACTCTGCGGACTTGTGCAGACGTCATTCCTGCGCGCGTTGGATTACGAGGAGCTTCAGGCGGAGGACATCTATTTTCCGGACACGCAGGTGGTGTATCCGGAGCGGTTCCGTCAGCTTGTGAATATCCAATCTGATATGAAGGAAGCCGGCGTGGCTGATTTTGTGCTGCTCCGGTTTGAACAGACCGATAAGAAGTTTGTCAGTGAAGCGCTGGCAGGGACGATTCGGGCCACGGATACGCTGGGAGCCGGAGAAGACGGAAGACTGTATCTGCTTCTGGTACAGATGAACCGGGCAAGCTTTCCGGTGGTCGAAAAGCGTCTGGTGGCGAACGGACTGAATTTTGAGCTGACAGAGGAGGTAGGATAGAGATGCTGCTCCTTTTCCTTGTCATACATCTCGTACTCTGCCTGGTACTGTATCTGCTGATATGGCTTGGGGCGCTGAAGTGCGGAAAGATGGCTTTTATGCTGGTTTTGCTGGTGCCTGTATGGGGCGTCGTCTGTCTGGTGATTCAGGAGATCCGTGCCAGAGGAAAGCAGCAGATAAGAGAAGAAGTAGGAATAGAAAAGCTGAAGGTCAACGATGAGGTGCATAAGAGTATTCTGATGGAGGAGGATCCCGCCGAGGAGCGGGTGGTTCCTCTGGAGGAGGCCCTTTTGATCAACGATCCTTCCCTCCGGCGGGAGCTGATGATGGAGGTCATGTATTCCAATCCGGACGATTATGTGGAGCAGCTTCAGGAAGCCAGAATGAACGACGATACGGAAGTGGTGCATTATGCGGTCACGGCCCTGGCGGAGCTTCAGAAGGATTATGATTTAAAATTTCAGGAAATTCAGCGGCGAATGGAGGAGGAGCCGGACGACGATGAACTTCTTGAGAAATATCTGGAACTTTTGGATCAATATCTGGGAAGCGGGCTTCTGGAAGGCAATGCCAGAGAGCTTCAGCTTCGCAACTACAGCAATCTTCTGAGCGAGAAGCTGAAAAAGGATGGAGACAGTCTCAGACTGTATGAAAAAAAGATACAGGCGGATCTGTTGGTGGGAGAATATAACCAGGCCTATGAGGACATCGAACGGGTGCTGAATCTGTGGCCAAAGCATGAGCTGGGCTACCTGTTTCTGATTCAGTATTACGCGTCTGTGAAAAACCGGGCGGGGATTTCCCAAACGCTTGAACTGCTGGAACGGAGACAGATTCATCTTTCCGCGGAAGGCAGAGGAACCGTGCGGTTCTGGAAGGACGGGAGTGTAAAGGCTGATGAAGCGTAAAAAGAGGCAGAGAGAAAAATTCCGTTTTAAAAGAATGCAGAAGGTGATAGTGGTATTCCTGGCGCTTGTGGCGGTGCTGTGCGTGGTACAGCGAAATGTCACCTATACGCATCAGGAACGTATTCTGACGCCGCTTGCAAAGGAGGCGTTCAGTCCGCAGGGAGAGGCGCAGGAGCCGGAATGCCTTCTTATCTATGAAGATTCTGCCAGAGGAAACCAGGGGTATACGCTGATGAGCGAGGTGCTTGATCAGATGAAGGTTCCCTGGGAGAGCTGCCTTGCGGGAGAGGCTGCGTCGCGCAATCTGGATCGGTATACGAAGATTGTACTGTCTGTGGATTATCTACGGAATCTGGGCGATGGACTCCTGGAACTGCAGGACTGGATCCGGGCGGGAGGCCATCTGCTTGTGCTGTATCCGCCGGAGATCGACAGTGGATTTCAGAGCCTTCAGGATCTGATGGGGATCGTCGGAATCAGTCCGGATCTGGCTGTAGTGGAGGAGCTTCGCTTTGTGAAGAACTTTATGATAGGGACGGAAGGGCTGGATCTTCGCATTACAGACGCTTATGAATCTTCTCTTTCCGTCAGTCTGGATTCCGACTGCGAGGTATACATGGAGTCGGGGGGAGAGAACCCGGTTCCGCTGCTCTGGCGGAAGGAGACGGGAGAAGGAAGCGTCGTGGTGGATAACCTGAGTTTTCTGGAAAAGGCGTACAGAGGCTTTCACTGTGCGGCCTATACGCTTCTTGGAGATGCGGAAGCCTATCCCGTAATCAACGGTTCCACTTTTTACATTGACGATTTTCCTTCTCCGGTACCTGGCGGGGACAGCCGGAAGATCCGGGAGGATTACGGAATGGACATCGCGGATTTCTATACCCAGGTATGGTGGAATGACGTCTATAATCTGGGAAAGGAGTACGGGATACGCTATACGGGGCTTGTGATTGAACAGTATTCCGATCAGGTGGAAGGACCGTTTGAGAGGAACAGCGATACTCAAAGATATGAATATTTTGGCAATATGCTTTTAGACGCGGGAGGCGAGATCGGGTTTCATGGCTACAATCACATGCCTCTCTGCCTGGAGAACTTCAGTTATCAGGGAATGTACGATTCTTACAAGCAGTGGGCCAGCTATGAGGATATGCGGGCGGCCCTCCAGGAATTGCATGATTTCTGCGCGCAGATTTTTCCGCAGGAGGAATTCCAGGTCTACGTTCCCCCGTCCAATATCTTGTCTGAGGAAGGAAGGGGGATGCTTGCGGAAGATTTCCCGCAGATACAGGCAGTGGCCAGTGTGTATCTGCCGGGTGATCTGGCCTTTGAGCAGGAATTTGAGGTGGCGGAGGATGGAATCATCGATACGCCCCGTGTGATCTCCGGCTATGTGCTGGATGACTATATGCGTCTGGCGGCCATGGCGGAGCTGAATTTTCATTTTGTCAACTCCCATTTCCAGCATCCCGACGATGTGCTGGATGTGGACCGGGGCGCTGATCTTGGCTGGGAGGAGCTGTTCCGGAGGATCAGCGAATATACGGAGTGGCTGTATACCTCTGCTCCTGCGATCCGGAATCTGACGGGTACGGAGCTGGCTGCCGCTGTGCAGCAGTATGACTATCTGACCGTGGACCGGACGCTTACGGAGCATTCTCTGGAGCTTACGCTTGGCGGCTTTGGCACGCAGGCCTGGCTCATGGTCCGCATCAACGAGGGCGAGCCGGGGACCGTCACGGGAGGAGAGCTGACAAAGATGGCAGAGGGCCTGTATCTTCTGCAGGCGGATGAGGAGCAGGTTACGATTGAACTGGTAAAATAGGAGAGAGAACTGCATGGAGAGAAAGAGAAAACCCCGTTATACGCCGGTAATTATTCTTCTTGCGGCCTTTGTGATGCTGACGGTCGCCCTGATCGGGCAGAATTTCTGGTTTGGAGAGGAAAGAACCCAGGAAGCGGCAGTGGCGCTTCTTGATAACGACAGCTTTACGCAGGCATCCGGGACGGCGGCGGATGGGGAAGAAAGCGGAAAGGCAGAGTGCCTGTATCTGTGGGACAGCGAGGATGCCAGTTCCCAGCTTCTCC
Organism: Candidatus Merdisoma merdipullorum; assembly: GCA_018715645.1. Taxonomy (GTDB): domain Bacteria; phylum Bacillota; class Clostridia; order Lachnospirales; family Lachnospiraceae; genus Laedolimicola; species Laedolimicola merdipullorum. The sequence continues at coordinate 18,615 of DVLE01000050.1, read as the reverse complement.
ATGAGCAGATGCCCCAGATCCTTCATGATATGAAGGTGAGCTTTCGCGAGGTGGACATAAGCCGGGAGGAGATTCCGGACTATGAGGCGTTTGAAAAGGTGGTCCTGGGCTATGGGCGTTATAACCAGACGGAGCAGGAGATCCTGGATCTGGCGGACTGGGTGGCAGGAGGCGGGGATCTGCTGATCGCCCTTGTCCCGGAGATCACTACGGTCTCTGAATGGCTTTGTGCGAGAGCCGGAATAGAGTTCGTGGGACCTACGCTTTATGAGACTCCGGGCCTGAGGCTTCAGGACGAACTGCTTCTCGGCCAGGGAAAGACGGACTACCCCATAGAGGAACCCTTTGAATCCTCCCTGTCGGTCTCCCTTGACAGCGAGTGCCGGGTATCCGTCACGACAAACGACGAGGCGGAGGTGCCGCTTCTGTGGCAGAGAGATTATCAGAAAGGTAAGATTGTCTTTGTCAATCTGGGAATCTACGATAAGGGCTACCGGGGGATCTACGCGGCTGCCTACAGTATGCTGGGAGAAGTCTGCGCCTGGCCGGTCGTCAACGGGGCGGCCTATTATCTGGATGACTTCCCGGCGCCGATTCCCAGCGGAGAGGGACAGCATATCGAGGAAGATTACGGACTGAGCGTCGGCGATTTCTATACGCAGATCTGGTGGAGAGACGTCAGCAGCCTCAGTGAGAAATACGGAATCAAATATACGGGAATGGTGATCGAAGAATACTCCGATCAGGTAGAAGGGCCCTTTGAGAGCCTTTCGGATTCCCAGCGCTTTATGTATTTTGGAAATTCCCTTCTGGATCTGGGAGGCGAGCTGGGGTATCATGGTTATAACCATATGCCGCTGTGCCTGGAGAATTTTGATTACAGAGGCGAGTACGACGGCTATGAAACGTGGAGAAGCTACGAGGACATGAAAGCGTCTCTGGAGGAGCTGCAGGAGTTCTGCGAGGGACTTTATCCGGAAGAGAGCTTTCAGGTATATGTGCCGCCCTCCAATGTTCTCTCCGAGGAGGGGCGCAGCCTTATCGTGGAAGAATTCCCGAATATCCGCGCCATAGCCAGCCTTTACCTTGGCAGCGACGTAATCTATGAGCAGGAATACGAGGTGTCGGAGGATGGGATTGTCGAGACGCCCCGCGTGATTTCCGGTTATATTCTGGACGATGATATGCGTCTGAGAGCAATGTCTGAGCTGAATCTTCACTATGTGAGTTCCCATTTTCAGAATTCAGACGACGTGCTGGCTACAGATCAGGGAGAGGAGTTTGGCTGGGAGGAAAGGTATCACAGACTTTGCGATTACGTGGAATGGCTAGACGAGGCGGCTCCCTCGATCCGCTATCTGACCGGATCTGAGATGGCGGGGGCGGTTCAGAGATTCTACTATGTGGATGTGGAGCGTGAGGAGGGGGAGGAGGGACTTGCGCTTACCCTCTCTGATTTCCAGGATGAGGCATGGCTCCTCGCCCGGTTCAACGACTGGGAGCCGGATACCTCCGAAGAAGGCGTGGACGGCGGAACCATAGAGCATCTGCAGGGCAATCTCTATCTGATAAAGGCAGAGGAAGCGCAGGTAATGATCAAGAAGAAGGTGTGAAATTGAGAATCTGTGTCATACTGGAGGGGTGCTACCCTTATGTGACAGGCGGCGTGTCCACCTGGATTCATCAGTATATGAAGGCCATGCCCCAGCATGAATTTGTAGTATGGGCTGTGGGCGCGTCCTCCGAGGACCGGGGAAAGTTCAAGTATGAGCTTCCGGATAACGTGGTGGAGATCCGCGAGATCTTTCTGAACGACGCGCTCTCCATGCGTTATGAGAAGAAAAGATACCGCTTTACAGAGGAGGAGCTTGGAGCGTTGAGAGAATTTATCAACTGCCGGAAGCCTGACTGGGAGACGCTGTTTCGTATGTATCATGACAGAAAGGTGTCTCCGATAGCGTTCCTCATGAGCGAGGACTTTCTGGACATTCTGGTCCAGATCTGTAAGGAGGAGTACCCTTACACGGCGTTTTCCGATCTGTTCCATACCGTTCGCTCCATGCTGCTTCCCGTCCTCTATATTCTGCAGACGGATGTGCCGAAGGCGGATATTTATCATGCGATTGCCACAGGCTACAGCGGCATTCTGGCCCGGCTTGGAAGCTATGTGAATCATGTGCCTTACGAGATCACAGAGCATGGTATCTATACGAGAGAGCGTGAGGAGGAGATTATCCGGGCGAAATGGGTGCTTCCGGCGTTCAAGCGGTTCTGGGTGCGCTTCTTTTATATGCTGTCAGGGGGAGCCTATGAAAAGGCTTCGATGATCACCAGCCTGTTTGACCGCGCCATGGAGACGCAGATCGAGATGGGCTGTCCGCGGGAGAAATGCCGCTATATTCCCAACGGGATTCATTACGAGCGGTTCTGCAATATTCCGCCAAAGAAAGAAAACGGCTATGTGGACATCGGGGCGGTGCTGCGTATCGCGCCGATCAAGGATGTCAAGACGATGATTTACGCGTTTGCCGATCTGAAAAAGCGAGTGCCCAATGCCCGGCTGCATATCGCAGGCCCGGAGGACGACGAGGAATACGCCCAGGAGTGTTATGATCTGGCGGAGCAGCTCAAGGTGGAGGATCTCTATTTCCTGGGAACGGTAAACGTACTGGAATATATGGAAAAGTTTGATTTCACGGTTTTGACCAGCATATCAGAGGGGCTTCCCCTGTCCGTGCTGGAATCCTTTGCGGCCGGCCGTCCCTGCGTGACTACGGACGTAGGCTGCTGCAAACAGTTGATCGGCGGAATGGGAGACGACGATCTGGGAGAGGCGGGCTACTGTGTGCCTCCCATGTTCCGCGAGGCTGTCTGCGACGCGATGGAGCAGCTCTGCGTGAAGGCGGAGGAACGGTATCAGATGGGAAGGATAGGGAAGAAGCGGGTAGAACTGTATTTCAGACATGAAGATATGATCCGGAATTATCTGGATGTGTACGACGAGGTGTTCAGGCGATGGCAGGCATAGGATTCAGTTTAAAGAGATTATTCAATAAAAAGGGCTTCTTTTCCCTGTGCAGAGCCTATGGTTACGCGGGAATCATCTGTGTGGGCCCTATGATTCTGGGCGTGGTTCTGCTGGCAGGTATGGCCCTGGTGGCCAGGATCGCAGGCATGGATCAGCATGACAGAGAGCTTATGAACTGTATGCTGACCTACACGCTGCTCGTGTCCCTTACCGTGACGAGCTGGTTCAATATGATCGTCACCCGCTATACCTCGGATATGCTGTATGAGGAAAAGCTGAGCAGAATCATGCCTTCCTTCTATGGAGCGTGTTCGATCATGCTTGTGTTGGGCGGAGCGCTCTACGGCATCTTTCTGTTCTTTTCCGGCGTGCGTCCGGCCTATCAGCTTCTCTGCCTGTGGTTTGCCCTGATTCTGATCGTGGTATGGACCGAGATGATCTATCTGACGGCGCTTAAGGATTACAAGGCGATCGTGCTGGCCTTTGCCATCTCCCTGATGGTGGGCTTTCTGCTGGCGCTGATTCTGGTGATTCTGGGCTGGGTGAGCATCGTCAGTCTGATGCTCTGTGTGATCGTGGCCTATGGAATCCTGATGGCATGGTATTACAAGCTGCTTCTGGATTATTTTCCGAAAAGCAGGGGCAGTAAATTTTCCTTTCTTCGGTGGTTTGACCGCTACCGCTCCCTGGCCTTTACCGGCGGTTTTGTGAATATCGGGCTTTTTGCCCATCTGGTCATCATGTATTTCGGTCCCCTGGCGGTGCAGGTGGAGGGACTGTTTTACGGAGCGCCTACCCATGACGTTCCGGCCCTGTTTGCCTTTTTTTCGATTCTGATCACTACGGTGAATTTCGTGACTTCCGTAGAGGTGCGTTTTTATCCTCATTACCGGAATTATTACAGCCTGTTCAACGACAAGGGCTCGATTCAGGATATTGAACAGGCGGAAAACGAGATGCTTTCCGTTCTGCAGCAGGAGCTGACCTTCAGCGGACACAAGCAGCTTATCTCCACGATTCTCTTTGTCGTGTTCGGCGGCTTCCTCCTGGAACTGATGCCTGTAGGCATTACGGATGTGTCCATGGGGATTTATCGCTTCCTGTGCGCGGGATATGGGGTCTATGCCATCAGCAATTCGATCATGCTGATTCTTTTGTATTTTGAGGATTACACGGGAGCGCTTCTGGGGACGCTGGCCTTTGCGGTCATAAGCGTCGCGGGAACGATTCTGCAGATCCTTTTCAGTCCCGTGAAGTTTTTCGGCCTTGGTTTTCTGGCAGGAGCGCTTTCCTTTTACCTGGTAGTATGGCTGCGCCTGGAATTTTATACGCGAAAGCTGCCCTATCATCTGCTCTGCCGCCAGGCGGTCGTAGGAAGGGATGAGTCCGGCATCTTTGTGAAGCTCTGCGACTATCTGGAGGAAAGGGAAAGAAGGAAGAGGCAGAAGCGGGCACGTAAAGGCGGAAAAAAGGCCGCCGTTCTCTCGCTGCTTCTTTTGTTTTTGCTCTCCGGCTGCGGGCAGCAGGAGACACAGGAACAGTCCGGACAGGCGGAGCAGCAGCCTGCAAGGGACTATGTGGAGAAGGAGGCGCCGGAGGAGACCTTTCGGGATAACGACGCAATCTACGCGGAGGACGACGAGACTTCGGTGGTTACGATGTATCTGACCGTAACCCAGGGAAACGCGGCGGATAATACGAACCATACATGGGCGGATGTGAACGCCAATTCGGTCTACTATTATGAGGAGAATGATCTGGAACGGTACAACTGCGAAGGACTTCTGCAGATAGGGGACGAGAACGGCCCTGTGGAGGGAGAGTTTGGCTACGGCGAGACGACGCCCAATGTCTCGGTCCAGATCCGGGGACAGACATCCTCCGAGGCGGAGGATAAAAATTATAAAATACGGATCAAGGATGGAAAGGGCGAGTGGAGAGGACAGAGAACCCTGGCGCTGAATAAGCATGTCAATATACCTTTGCGCTTTACCAATAAGCTGATGTATGATCTGATGAAGGAGATCCCGCAGATGATGAGCGCCCGGACGCAGTTTGTCCATCTCTATGTAAAGGATGAGACTCAGGGCGCGGGAGCAGATTTTGTGGATTATGGGCTTTATGTTCAGGTAGAGCAGATGAACAAGACCTATCTGAAAAATCACGGTCTGGACAGCCGGGGACAGCTTTATAAGGTAGAGGCTTTTGAGTGGTATCAGTATGAGGAGATGAAACTGGCGACGGATCCCGATTACGATCTGGACGCCTTCGAGGAATATCTGGAGGTAAAGGGGAGTGACGATCACTCCAAGCTTCTGGAGGTGCTGGAAAAGCTAAACGATTATGCGATACCTATAGAAGAAACGATAGAGCAGCATTTTGATCCGGAAAATATTTGTTACTGGATGGCATTCCATATTCTTACAGGAAATTATGATGTGGCTTCGAGAAACGCGTACATCTACAGCCCTCTGAATTCGGAGAAGTTTTATTTTATCTCCTGGGATAACGACGCGGCCTTTCGGCGGACGTATTTTGATATGACAGACTATATGGAAGGAGATTCCTGGGAGAGAGGGCTGACGCAGTTTACCCGTCTGGTAGTGATCAGCCGGATGTTCCGGGAGGACCAGTATGTGGAGATGCTGACGGCGGCCGTCGAGGATCTGCGGCAGAACTATCTGACCTACGAGAAGCTGCGGGAGATGGCGGACAGCTATGCGGAGGTGGTGAAGCCCTACCTCTACGGAGGAGCGGATTCAGAGAATACGGTGGTATCTTCCGCAGAGTACGATATGCTGGTGGAGGTCCTGCCCTCCGAGGTGGAAAGAAATTACCAGTATTATCTGGAAAGTCTGGAGAAGCCCTGGCCCTTCTTTGTAGGTACTCCCTATGAGAATGAGGAGGGAGGTCTCTCCGTAGAATGGGACGCTTCCTATGATATGGACGGGGAGGAGATCACCTACAGCGCGGTGCTGGCTACGGATTACAATTTCCAGAATGTTATCGCGCAGGAGGAGGGACTCCGCCTTCCGATCTGGAGCTTTGACAGCCTGGAACCGGGGCAGTACTTCCTGCGCGTCAGGGCCCAAAATACATCGGGCTATGAACAGGACTGCTATGATTATTATTCTGTCAGCGGAATCGGTAAGGTTTACGGAGCGAAATCTTTCTATGTAAATGAAGATGGAAGCATATCGGATTACGTGGCAGTGGAAGGGGACTAAGATGAATAAGAAACGTGTCGGGGAAGAAAAGGATGCAGTCAGGCGTCCGTATGGGAAAGCGGCGGGAGTCCTTTTGCTGGCGGTCTCCCTGTCGCTGGCCTTATCCGGCTGCGCACAGACGATCACGACGCTGATCAGTCCGGATGAGACCTATGAGACGGAAGGAAGCGCCTACACAGACGACAAATTCCGGGATAACGCGGCATTGTATGAAGATGATGCGGCTGAAATCGTAACCCTGTATCTTACCACAGGGCAGGGAAATGCCGACGAGGGGACGAACCATACCTGGGCGGAGGTGAACAGTCACCCCCTGTCCTGGTACGAGGAGCAGGGGCTGGAACCCTGGGCCTGCGAAGCCGTGCTGCAGGTGGGAGACGAAAACGGTCCTGTGGAAGGAGAATTTGGCTACGGGGAGCTTACGGCCAACGCCACGATCCGCGTCCGCGGGGAATCTTCTTCTGAACAGAATCAAAAAAGCTACCGGATCGACATCAAGAGCGGAAAGGGAGACTGGGAAGATCAGGAAGTCATCGTGCTGAACAAGTATGTGGGAGATCCCATGCGTTTTACAAATCTTTTGTCCTATAAGCTTTTGCAGGAAATTCCGCAGCTTGTAAGCGTTCGTACCCGGCTGGTACATCTTTACGTCAAAGATAAGACGGAAGGGCAGGACGGAAAATTTGTAGATTACGGTCTGTTCACCCAGATTGAGCAGGTGAACGGAACCTGGCTGAATAATCATGGCTTTGACAGGGACGGACAGCTCTACAAGGCGGAGGGCTTTGACTGGGAGAGACATGAGGACGCCCTGTATCTGGCCACTGACGCACGCTTTGATCTGGACACTTTCGAGCAGTATCTTGAGATAAAAGGAAACGAGGACCATACGAAGCTTTTGCAACTTTTGGAAGTTGTGAATGACGAGACGGTTCCTATCGGCGATATTCTGGATCAGTATTTTGACCGGGAAAACCTTGCGTATTGGATGGCCTTCCAGATCTTATCTGGAAATTCCGGCGCCGGGGAGATGGGCTATTATCTGTACAGCCCGCAGGCTTCAGAGAAATGGTTTTTCCTTTCCTGGGATCTGGATGCGGCATTCTCAAAAGAATATGACAGGATAAGAGGAGAGACAAGGGCGCTGTGGTCGGAGGGCGTGAGTTCCTTTACAGATGCAGTCCTGTTCCGGAGAGTTCTGCAGGATCCGGAATTCCTCGCGGCTTTGAGCGAGGCGGTGGAAACGCTTAAGGGTCAGTATCTGACGCAGGAAAGGATCCAGGGGCTGATAGACGAGTACCGGGCTCTCGCGGAGCCTTATGTCTACTCGATGCCGGATCGAATCTATGCCCGCGTGGATCAGGAGACTTACGGAATCCTGGCGGACAGCATGGCAGAGGAGATCGAGGAGAATTATCAGAGCTATCTGGAAAGCCTTGAGCGTCCCTTCCCCTTCCATATAGAGGATCCGGAAGCGGCGGCGGACGGAAGCGTCACCCTTCGCTGGGAGGAGTCTTATGCGGCGGACGGAAGCGTCACCTACCAGGTGCAGGTGGCGGAGGACTTTACGTTTGCGAATTGTCTGGTTGATCAGGAGACAGGCGGAACCTCCCTGTCGGCGAGTTTGGCGCCCAGACAGTATTTTGTGAAGGTGACTGCGCGCGGTGCGGCGGGAGCTGAGCAGCAGGCGTTTGATTACTATAACTCGGAAAATAACGGCACTGTCCACGGAGTTCTCTGCTTCTATGTGTTCAAGGACGGAACTGTGGCGGCGTCCCGCTTTACAGAGGAATGAGGAGAGAATGGCAGGATATTACTATAAAATCCCTCAGTACCGGAACGAATGGAAATACTTTATCTCCAAATGGGAGGCGGAGGCCCTGAAGCGGAGGCTGGAACCTTTTATGGAGCATGATCCCCATGCGGTGAACGGTATCTATACCATACGCAGTCTCTATTTTGATAATTACTGGGGAGAAGCCTATGAGGAAAAGATCATGGGTGTGGCGGACCGCCAGAAATGGAGGATACGCATCTACAATTACAGCGATTCCCGGATTGTTCTGGAACGGAAAAAGAAATGGGACAGCTATATCCACAAGGACTCGGCCGCCATTACAAGGGAAGAATACGAAAGGCTGATGGCGGGCGATTATGAGTTTTTGCTGACGCACAGGGAGCCTTTGTGCCGGGAATTTTATTATGAATGTACGGTCAATCTGTGGCGGCCCAAGGTCATCGTGGATTATGAGAGGGAGCCTCTGATTCGGGATGAGGGGACCGTACGGATCACTTTTGACAGTGATGTGCGTTCGGCGCTTCTGAATACGGACATTTTTGATCCGGAGCTTCCAACGCTGGCTGTTCTGGAGCCGGAAGTCCTGGTGCTGGAGGTAAAATTTACGGAATTTCTGCCGGGATTGATCCAAAAGCTTCTTCCATTGGACGGACAGGAGTTTGCCGCTATTTCCAAATATACGCTGTGCTATGAGAGAGCCTGGCATCTCACAGATGTTCTGGCCGGAATCTCAAAGACAAACAGAAACAGGAGGGGTTAAGATGAATCTTCAGGATTATTTTAAAAATTCGGTTTGGGAGTCCTTTGCCTCCGGCCAGGGTCTGACGCTGGACTTTGTAGTGACTTCGGCGGTAGCTCTGATACTGGCGGTGATTCTGGGAGTTCTGATCTACAAGGTATACGGACATTTCTTCGGAGGCGTGGTCTTTTCCAGCTCTTTTGCGACGACGCTTGTGGGAATGACGGTCTTAAGCTGTATGCTGACTTTGGCCATCAGCAGCAACATCGTGATTTCCCTTGGTATGGTGGGTGCGCTGTCTATCGTCCGTTATCGTACAGCGATCAAGGATCCGATGGATCTTCTGTATCTGTTCTGGGCGATCTCTGTGGGAATTACGCTGGGAGCCGGACTTTATGCTCTGGCGATCGTGACGATGCTCATGATGGTTCTGGTGATTCATATGTTTTACAACCGCAGAAAGAGAGGCGCGATCTTCATTCTGGTGGCTCACTATGAATCGGAGCTGGCAGGAGACGAGATCCTGCGTATCCTGGCAAAGACAAGGCATCAGCTCAAATCCAAGACCATACGTGGGAATGTGACGGAGCTGACCCTGGAGCTTCTGTGCCGGAACAACAATACGCTGTTCATGGAACAGATCCAGGCAGTAGAGGGTGTGAAGGATGTCACCCTGATACAGTATAACGGAGAATATCATGGATAAGAAAAAGAGTTCCCCGGCCCCCTACATCGTGATGCTGGCGCTGGCCATAGCCATAGCGGCTCTTTTGCTCTATATTCTGCCTTACCGGTACCGCCTGAATCAGACTGTGACCTTCCAGGAGACCGACGAGAGTCTTTACAATCCGCTCATCGGTTACGCGGTGGCGGCCGACGAGGAGAGCGGACATGAAGACTCGAATCTTGTTTATATCGGTATTACCTGGGCGGACTGGGAGCCGGTGCAGGGACAGTATGATACGGCGGCTTTGGAAGAAAAGTACCATATTTCTGAGTGGAAGGCGCAGAATAAGCATGCCGTTCTGCGTTTTATGTGTGATGTTCCGAGAGAAGCAGGGCATATGGATATACCTCAGTGGCTGTACGAGAGAACGGGAGACGGGGATTTTTATGACACCTCCTATGGAAGCGGCTATTCGCCTGACTATGGCAGCAGCTTTTTCCGGGAACGCCATGCGCTGGCGGTAGCGGCTCTTGCCGAATATTTTAATGAGGATGATTTCCTGGCTTACGTGGAGCTGGGAAGCCTGGGACACTGGGGAGAATGGCATACAAATACGGACGAGGGAGTCGCTCCTCTGCCGGACGCAGATATATGCTGGGAGTACGTGCTGGATTACTCGAACAGCTTCCACAATGCAAGACTTTTGATGCGAAGAAACTACATAATGGTTGCAGACGGCGGCCTGGGGTTATATAATGATATGACAGGACACAAAGGCGACACGGAGGAATGGCTGGGCTGGATCGAAAACGGCGGAAGATATCCGACGGAGAATGGAGAGCTGATTCTTGAGCCTCTCCCTGATTTCTGGAAGACGGCTCCGGTGGGAGGCGAATTTACGAGTTCGCTCTCTATGGAGGAGATGCTGGATGCGGAGCTTGGAACGACGCTCGATCTGATTGAGCGTTCCCATATGTCGTTTATCGGTCCCCACACGCCAGAGGACGAGGAGGCCGCGCTGCCAGGAGCTGAGGCAGTCAGAGAGCTTCTGGGCTACCGGTTCTATATCTCAAGCCTGCGTACCCAGTTTTCCTTTGCGGACGATCAGCTCGACGTCTATATGACCTGGGAAAACTCCGGGATTGCGCCGATTTACTGGGATTGGCCTGTGATGATGTATGTCTACGATCTGGAAGGAAATCTGGAATACTGGGAGACGGTGGATATACGCCTGTCAGAGCTGATGCCAGGGGAACAGATAGAGACAGAGAATCACATTCCGTTTACGGATCTGCTGCGTCAGGGCTATACGATAGGAATCGGCATTACAGATCCGGATGAGGCGGAGACAATTGCTCTGGCCATGGATTGCGAGAGAACCGACGAGGGGATCCATTTGATCTATACGTATGAAAATTAGAGACGGCCTAAGCTGCCGCAGTCAGTAACAGGAGGGATTTAAGTGGCAAAAAAGACATTATTTCGGGCGGCCCTGTTTGGCGGGTATAATAAGGAAGATGTCCACGAATATATCCAAACCCTCGAAAACGAAATAGAGGCGGTCAAGGTTCTGAACCAGAAGGAGAAGAACGATCTGCTTCGCCAGCTTGAGGAAAGCAAGGAAAAACAGGAAGAATCCACGGACGCAAAAGAAGAATTGCAGAGAACGAAGGAAAAATCCGCGGGACTTGAGGAGAAGCTTCGCCGGAAAGAGGAGGAGTCCGCGGGACTTGAGCAGGAGCTTCAGAAGATGAAAGAGGAAGCGGCGGTCTTTCAGGAAGAACTGGAAAAGGCGCGGAAGGAACTCTCAGAGCGTCTGGAAGCCCCCGCTTTGGATGCCGAGGCTGAAGCGGAGCGTCTTCCAGGTTCAGAAGAAGCGGAGAATGAGGAATATGCGTCCTATGTGTCTGCGCAGAGGGAAAAAGTCCGTCTGCTGAGTGAGAATGCGGAGCTGAAAGCAAGACTTGAGGCTTTGAATAAGGAGCTTGAAGCAATGGGAGAGCAGGCAGACTCCGCAAAGGAAGGGGACAGCGATGACTTCTTTGATTACAGGACCGTGACGAAGATCATTGAGGAAGCGCACAGAAACGCGGAGCTTATCCGGGAGGAAGCCCAGAGGCAGAGCGAACAGATCGTAGAGAAGGCCATAGAAGACGCCGAAAAGCAGAAGGGCGTCATCGCGGCGCGCATCAATATGGAGCTGGAGGAAAAGGGAATCCAGCTTATCGCGGCAAAGCATAAGATTGACCAGTATATGAAAGAGGTCAACAGCGCGCAGCAGGGCTTGTACAATATTTATACCCGCATGAACCGGATGATAGAGAATATGCCGATCCGCCTCGACGACTACTGGGACGGAGAGCATTACCGGGCCCTGGAAAAGATGCGGGAGTCCGAGGGGGAAACAGAAGGAAAGAAAAAGGATAGCGCCGGTGAGGACATTGCCGGACAATAACACAGCATAAGAAAAGGAAGCCATGGGCCGGAGGAAGCGTTCCTCCGGCTTGTGTTTTGCCGCTGTTGTCTTCCTGGTTCTGATCGGGTGCGCCCTGCGGCTTGCTAACAGAATTTTCACAGGTTTTCGTATTGCTTTCTGGAAAAACACACATTATAATGGTAGTGTTATGGTCGCGTCATGTATCCATGTCCTCGGACAGGCCCTCGCGGGGAGGGAAGGATGTGGCAGCGTCTATAGCGCACAAGGAGGAGAAATATGGAAGAACATAACAACAATTCTAACCGCCCACCCGGAGGCGGAGACGATAATAAAAATCCCAAAAACCGTCAGAGTATTCTGATGTTCTTGATTATTGCCATGGTGGCTATTCTGTTTTGGAATTTTATTGGAAACGCAGGATCTTCCAGCGAATCCATCACCTATGATGAATTTATGGATATGCTGGATAACGGCCAGGTGGAGAGCGTGGAGGTTGGTTCCAGCCGGATTGACATCGTATCCACAGAGAAGGATGCTCTTGGACGGAATATCACTTATTATACAGGAATTGTACCGGATCTGAATCTGGAACAGAAGCTTGCGGACGCGAATGTAAAGTATGAGGCTCCGGTGGAAGATTTCAGGGCTGTTTTGCTTTCGGCTGTTGTCAACATTCTGCTTCCGGTTCTGCTGCTTTGGGCAGTCTTTGGGCTGATTATGCGCCGCATGGGCGGCGGAGGCGGCATGATGGGGATGAATGTAGGCAAGAGCAAGGCGAAGGTCTACATTGAGAAGGATACCGGAGTGACGTTTAAGGATGTGGCAGGAGAGGAAGAGGCCAAGGAATCTCTCCAGGAGGTCGTGGATTTCCTTCATAATCCGGGCAAGTATGCAAAGATCGGAGCGAAGCTTCCCAAGGGCGCGCTTTTGGTCGGCCCTCCGGGTACCGGAAAGACACTGCTTGCAAAGGCTGTGGCAGGAGAAGCCCATGTGCCGTTCTTCTCCCTGTCCGGTTCGGATTTTGTGGAGATGTTCGTGGGTGTGGGAGCTTCCCGTGTCCGGGATCTGTTTCAGGAGGCAAAGAAGCATTCTCCCTGTATCATCTTTATCGACGAGATAGACGCTATTGGAAAAAGCCGTGATTCCCGTTACGGAGGCGGCAACGACGAGCGTGAGCAGACATTGAACCAGCTTCTGGCTGAGATGGACGGTTTTGACAGCCATACAGCCTGCCTGGTTCTTGGAGCTACAAACCGTCCGGAGGTTCTTGATCCTGCGCTTTTGCGTCCGGGACGTTTTGACCGCCGGATTATTGTGGATCGGCCCGATCTGAAAGGGCGTGTGGACATTCTGAAGGTGCATTCCAAGAATGTGAAGATGGACGATACCGTAGATCTGGAAGCGATCGCCCTTGCCACCAGCGGAGCTGTAGGTTCGGATCTGGCGAATATGATCAACGAAGCTGCGATCCTGGCCGTCAAGAACGGACGGGTAGCCGTATCCCAGAAGGACCTCTTTGAATCTGTAGAGGTTGTCCTTGTGGGTAAGGAAAAGAAGGATCGCATCATGAGCAAGGAGGAGCGGCGTATCGTGTCTTACCATGAGGTAGGCCATGCGCTTGTGAGCGCCCTGCAAAAAGACGCGGAGCCTGTGCAGAAGATCACGATTGTGCCCCGTACCATGGGAGCGCTGGGCTATGTGATGCAGGTGCCGGAGGAAGAAAAGTTCCTGAATACCAAAAAAGAGATCGACGCGATGCTGGTAGGACTGCTGGCGGGACGCGCCGCAGAGGAGCTCGTCTTCGATACGGTCACGACGGGAGCAGCCAATGATATTGAGAAGGCTACCCGGATTGCCCGCGCGATGGTAACGCAGTACGGTATGTCTGAGAAATTTGGCCTGATGGGGCTGGAAGTGCAGGAAAATGAATATCTGAGCGGCCGTACGATTATGAACTGCAGCGATGTGACGGCTGCCGATGTAGATCAGGAAGTAATGCGGATCCTCAAGGATTCCTATGAGGAAGCGAAGCGTCTTCTTGGTGAAAACCGTGAGGTCATGGACAAGATTGCGGAATTTCTGATCCAGAAGGAGACGATCACGGGCAAAGAATTTATGAAGATTTTCCGGGAAGTCAAAGGAATCCCTGAACCGGATGAAAAGAAGCCGGATAACGCCGAAAAGGAAGGCGGGCGCGCTGAGATGAAGCCGGCGGAGAGTAAACCTGCGGCAGAGGAACAGCCCGCGGCAGAAAGTAAACCTGCGGCGGAAATTTCCGAGACGCAGGAAGAAACAGAAGAAAATTAGACGAAAGGAGACCTGTGGAGCATGATTCCAGAGGTCTCCCAGCATTTTGGGATGCGTGGAAGGAAGGAAAAGTATGGACTATCTGGTACAGACAGAGGGAGGAAAGGTAAAAGGCAGGGAAAACGGAGGCGTGATACAGTTTCACGGAATCCCCTACGCGAAGCCTCCTGTGGGAGACAGAAGGTTTGCCCTGCCGGATCCGGAGCTGACCTGGGAGGGCGTATACGACGCGGCTTTCCGGCGCCCGATGGCGCCGCAGGGCATTTCCGATACGGATTCCGCCATGGGATCTTCCTGTCTGGCGCAGGATGAGGATTGCCTGACGCTTTCTGTCAGTACGCCGGAGTTGACAGGAAACCTTCCGGTAGCCGTGTGGTTTCACGGAGGGGCGAACTGCTATGGCGGCGGAGATCTGGAAATCTATGATGGCGGCGAGCTGGCGGAGAACGGAAAACTGGTATGCGTAAATCTGAATTTCCGGCTGGGCGCTCTGGGCTTTCTTCAGTATCCGGGGCTGAATGAGGAAAATCTGAGCATCGAAGATCAGATCTGCGCGCTTCTCTGGATACAGAGGAATATCCGTCAGTTCGGCGGAGATCCGGCACGGATTACATTGTTTGGACAGTCGGCGGGAGGAAATGCCATCGTACATCTATTGTCGCGGAAGGATACAGAAGGGCTGTTTCAGCAGATTGTTCTTGAAAGTCCTTCTTTGGGAAGGGGCAATCACAAGAAGGAGGACGCCTTTCAGATAGGCTGGGTATTTCTGGAGGAGCTGGGAATCAATACAGCCTGGACAGGAGACAAACTCCGCACAGAAGCGTGTAAAAAGCCCGTGTCTGAAATCTTGGCGGCAACAGCGCGGCTCTGGCCTGTGCTTGGACCAAAATATGAAAATATGTTTTTTAAACCCGTGCTGGACGAGTGGCATACGCCAAAGCAGACGGTTCGGGCAGCCGCAGAGGAGGCGTCCCGGAGGCATATTCGCCTGTTGATTGGCTTTGCGAAAGATGAGATGCGGGCCTTTGTCATTCCGAAGAATGGGGCTGAGGAGGAGAGGTTAAGGAGACAGCAGGAGCTTCGCTATGAGATTCCGGGACTTTCGCTTGCCGAAGCCCTATGCGCGGCAGGCTGTGAGGTATACGCCTACCGTTTTGTGTGGGGCGCTCCTGATTCTGAGCGCAGAGCCTGTCACTGCATCGAGCTTCCGTTTGTATTCGGTAATCTGGACGCCTGGGAAGCTCCGATGCTCAAAGGTGCTTCCAGAGAGGAGCTTGAAAGACTGAAAAATACGCTGCAGCCCCTTTGGTGCCGTTTCTTTGACTTCCAGGAGCTGCCGGAGGACGAATGGCCGCCGTTCACTTCCCGGTCACGGAAAATCAAATGCTTTGACAACGCCGCAAATCCTGTCTGTGATCTGGAGGCTGTGCAGGCGGAGAGACGGCAGGCATAAGGGCGGCAGAGCTTACAGGAAAACGAGCCGGAAAGGAAAGAACTATGGAAAATAATCATACAATGATGCAGTATTTTGAATGGTATCTCCCGGAAAACGGTCTTCACTGGCGGCGCTGCGCTGCACAGGCAGGGAAGATTCGGGAAGCGGGCGTCGATATGGTCTGGCTGCCTCCGGCCTACAAGGGGGCGGCCGGCAGTAAGAGCGTGGGCTATGATGTGTACGACACTTATGATTTAGGGGAATTTGATCAGAAAGGCTCCATCCGTACCAAATATGGAACGCGGGAGGAATATCTGGAGGCTGTTCGCAGTCTTCAGACTCAGGGCGTTCGGGTGCTTGCCGATATTGTTCTGAATCACAGGATGGGGGCGGACGGGACGGAGACCGTGCTGGCTGAGGAGATGCTCAATACGGATCGCAACCAGGAGGTAGGCGAAGACCGGCAGATCACAGCCTGGACCCGCTTCGATTTTCCGGGACGAGGGGGAAAATATTCTGCTTTTCAGTGGAGAGCCCGCCATTTCAGCGGAACAGACTGGGATGAGGGCGGAAAGCGTAAGGGAATTTTCCGGTTCGCGGGAAAGAACTGGGAGCGAAAAATAGACCAGGAGAACGGCAATTACGATTATCTGATGGGCGCCGATCTGGATACGGATCAGCCGGAGGTTGTGAAAGAGACTGCCGACTGGGGAAAGTGGTATCTGGACACGGTACATATGGACGGCTTCCGGCTTGACGCAGTGAAGCATATTGGGTTTGATTTTTACCGGGAGTGGTTAAAGACCATGCGCGCCCATGCAGGCAGAGAACTGTTCGCCGTAGGCGAATACTGGTCCAAGGACGTCGGAAGACTGAAATACTATCTGGACGCGCTGGAGAACAGCCTGTATCTGTTTGACGTGCCGCTGCATTTCCATTTTCTTGAAGCGGCGACTTCGGATGGAAATTATGATATGAGCAGGCTGTATGAGAATACGCTGACCGGCCTTGATCCGGCTCATGCGGCTCCCTTTGTGGATAATCATGATACGCAGCCGGGACAGGCTCTCTATTCCTTTATCCCGGCCTGGTTTAAGCCGATTGCTTATGCTCTGATCCTTTTACGCGAGTCAGGGCTTCCCTGTGTGTTTTACGGGGATTATTACGGGATTCCCCATGACGGGATAGCCCCGGTGCGCGGCCTGCCGTATCTGATGAAGATTCGGGAGCTGTACGCTTATGGAAAGGAAAATCTGTATTTTGACGATGCTTCCGTGGTGGGCTTTACCAGAGAAGGAGACGGGCAGCATACGGATTCAGGAACGGCCGTGCTGCTCACGGACAGCACGGCAGGCTCCAAGCGTATGTATGTGGGACGTCACCACGCGGGCAAATGCATGACGGACGTCATGGGAGGGATCCCGGAGACTGTGACAGTGGGAGATGATGGCTGGGCCTGGTTTCGGGTAAACGGCGGTTCCGTATCCGTGTGGGTTTTCCAAAAAGCCTGGGAAAGGCTTTATACGGAAATCCCGGTTTCATAACCGAAGGTCATAAGAACTTTGGCGATTCCATCCTGATCGTTGGTATCCGTGATTTCGTCCGCGGCATCCAGGACTTCGGGAGCGGAGTTCCCCATGGCGACGCCCAGCCCGGCCTGGCGTATCATAGAAATGTCATTGGTTCCGTCTCCAAATGCGATGGTGTCCTCTTGTTTCAGCTTCAGATAGGAAGTAAGAAAAGAGAGGGCCTGTCCTTTGGTGGCGTCCGGAGCGTTGATTTCAATATTTATAGGAAGGGATGAGGAAATCGCGTACTGGGGAAATCGCTTTTCCATATCGGCCAGGGCTTTCAGCCTGGCTTCCGGATCACGAAAATAGAGCTGCAGCTTCTGGGGGCCGCCCTCCTGCTCAAAGAGCGTTTCCTTTGGCGTGTCTGTGGGAAGATAACAGCTTTTCATGCTTTCCAGAAGCCAGGGTGCGTGGGCGTAGGCCTCCATCTTGTCATAAAAGCGGGACGGAATAAAGCCCTGTCCGTTCTGATACCAGCCGTAGATGGCGGGAAGGGCGTCCATATAGTCCATAAGATCCAGGGCTTCCTGCCTGTCCAGCTCCGCCCGGTACAGGATTTGATTCGTTTCCATGTCGCAGACCTCGGCCCCGTTGACGGCGATGACATATCGTACGGAGGGGAGAGAAAGGACCTCTCCGGGGATTCCCATGTGCAGCCGTCCTGTCGCCGGGACAAGGAAGGCTCCGCTGTCGGCGGCTCGTTCCAGCGCGGCTCTTGTCTGTGCGGAGATAGATTTTTCGCTGTTTAAAAGTGTTCCATCCAGATCAAACGCAATGAGTCTGATGTTCATTTGGCTCCTCCCTCTGAAGATTCATATTTACTTATAAATGTATTATAACAGCAGAGAGGCTGATTTTGAAGCGGTTAAAATGTGTCTTTGGACGCTATCTACAGAGCGGAGACAGAGCCGGAGGTGCTGGCACGCTGGCATAAGCTGGCGGCCCGGTGCGGAAGCCTTTCTGCCTTTGAGGAACAGATGCCAGAAGTGTAAGGAACAGCTTCAATCCGACATCGTCAAAACTGCCAAAATTCCGGGAAAAACTTTGTGCATTTTGTAAAAAGTTTTCGCGGAATTTTTTTG
Source organism: Candidatus Merdisoma merdipullorum (assembly GCA_018715645.1). Taxonomy (GTDB): domain Bacteria; phylum Bacillota; class Clostridia; order Lachnospirales; family Lachnospiraceae; genus Laedolimicola; species Laedolimicola merdipullorum. Next base: position 324 of record DVLE01000050.1, on the reverse strand, counting down.
AAAAAATCCTTGCAATTCCCGGAACAATCCTGTATAATTGCAAATGTTGTGACATTGATAGCTGTGAAGCGTGAGGTTGCTGCCCATAAGTGGCAGGTTTTCCGTGGAGCGAATGTCAAGTTATGAAACTGGCGACAAGTCACTGTACAAAATAGCTGTCCATCAGAGAATGGAAACAACGTGATGTTTTCCTTTTTTATACAGGATACACACGGGAGAGTGTACAGTCACCGCTTGTCGTACTGGTCTTAAAAGTACGAAAAGGAGGCGACTTTTTTTATGGCAAGTCAAGTAATGAGAATCACACTGAAGGCTTATGATCAT
>DVLE01000049.1 GCA_018715645.1 Candidatus Merdisoma merdipullorum | reverse complement strand
CATATGAAAAGCTGTATTTAAATAATACCATGACCAGAGGGATAAACGGACCGCTTAAAAATCAGCAGTCCTATTTGTGATGCGATTATTTGCAACAATAACCTCAATCGCTTGTTATCACACAGCTTTTTTGAAGTAAATACTCTTAAGTTGACGACATTGCCCGCTATGCGGGTGGATAATTATTGTGTCTTGGAATCACCTGGTATTGTGAAAAATAGCTAAAATTTTTTGGCGATATTTGGGGAATTTGCGGATTGACAGAGAAATAGGGCAATGTTACGATAATATCGACTTGTGAATACGTATTCACAAGCTATTCTGCCAAAAGAATTTTTTGAGACATAGACAAAATGACGGAAAACGGAAGGAGGAAGGGCAGTGATTACGATGACTGAAATAGCAAAACTGACAGGGGTGTCTCAGCCTACGGTTTCCAGGGTGCTGAACGGGAATCAGGCGGTCAATCCTGAGATTCGGGAGCGGGTGCTGGCCTGCGCGCGGGAGCATAATTTTCAGCCCAACGTGATTGCAAGAAGCCTGGCCGGAAGCCGGACGATGCTGATAGGCCTTGTGTTTACGGATATTTCAAACTCCTTCTTTGCGGATTTGGAAAAATATCTGGAGCAGGAAGCGAAAAGAAACGGTTACAGCGTCATTCTCTTTAATTCTGATTATGACTGGGAGCGGGAGAAGGAATGTCTGGACGTAATGCGCCGTTATCGGGTGGATGGGCTGATTATCGTTCCAGTAGAAGAAAACTCCAAGCGGTTTCGGGAGGAGATGAAAAGGCTGGATATGCCGGCGGTTGCTCTTACGCGGAGAACCAAGGATATGGATTGTGTGTACGTGGATCACATTGAGGCGGGCAGGCAGGTAGGAAGTCATCTTGGGAGACTTGGCTGTGAAGCTTATGTCTTTGCCGGAACGACAAGGGATGGAAAATACGAGGGCTTTCTTGAAGGGCTGAAAGAAGCAGATCCGAATTGTGAAGCGTCTCTTACAAACATCGAGACAAAGAATTCGGAAGAAATCCGAGAAATTCTGAAAAAACATTTTAAAAAGCATACGGGGAAAACAGGGATCTTTGCCTACAATGACAGGCGGGCCATCCAGATACACGGACTCCTAAAAGAGCTGGGTGTGGAGATTCCGCAGCAGGCGAGCCTGGTAGGCTTTGACAATACTTATACCTGTGAATTTCTGTATCCTGGACTTTCCAGTGTATCGCAGCCCAATCGTGAGATGGCAGAAAAGGCAGTGCAGCGCCTGATCTGGAAAATCGAACATCCAGAGGAATCGTCGATTCTGGATGAAGCGATGAAGGCGGAACTGATTATACGGGGAAGCTCTGACGACGCCTGCAGTATGGCGGCGGAGAGATAATCCTGAGGCAGGAAAGGAAAGAAGATTATGAATGTATTACATCGTACCTGGGAAAAACTGATTGCTCAGGAACTGGAAAAGAACCGAAAGGAAGCCAAAAAGAAGTGGCAGCCCAGGCTCCATATCGCGCCGCCCGTGGGCTGGCTGAATGATCCGAACGGCTTGTGTCAGTACCAGGGTCTCTATCATGCGTTTTATCAATATTCGCCTTTTGACGCTGCGGGCGGACTTAAGTTCTGGGCCCATTGTACGAGCAAAGATCTGCTTCACTGGAACTTTGAGGGAGTGTCTCTTGCGCCGGATGAATCTTTTGACTGTCACGGAGTGTACTCTGGATCGGCTCTGGCGGAGGAGGGGCAGCTCACCTTGTATTACACAGGAAATGTAAAGCAGACAGGCGAACATGATTACGTTCGGACCGGGAGAGAATCGAATACTGTCTGCGTGACAAGCAGGGACGGCATTCATTTCGGGGAGAAGAAGCTTCTTATGCGTAATGAAAATTATCCTGCGGATTTGACCTGCCATGTGCGGGATCCAAAAGTCTGGAAGGAAGATGGCCGTTATTATATGGTTCAGGGCGCCAGAACGGCGGAGGATAAGGGAGTGGTCCTCCTCTTTGAATCGGCAGATGGGCTGAACTGGAAAAGCTTAAGCCGTATGGAGACGGAAAAGGCCTTTGGATATATGTGGGAATGTCCGGATCTTTACAAAATAGATGGCCGCACGGTACTCAGCATATCGCCGCAGGGAGTGGAAGCAGACGGGCTGAATTACAACAACGTCTATCAGAGCGTGACGACTTTCCTGGAAGGGGATTTCCGGTCTGCCAGAATGAACGGCGTATTTCGGGAGCTGGACGCTGGTTTTGATTTTTATGCGCCCCAGAGCTTTGAGACGGAGGACGGAAGGAGAATCCAGATTGCCTGGATGGGAATGCCGGATGCGGATGAATACTATACGAACCGTTCTCTGGAGGAGGGCTGGCAGCATACACTGACGCTTCCGAGAGAACTTTCAGTGAAGGATGGGATTCTCTGCCAGAATCCGGTGCGGGAGCTGGATATGTGGTGGAATATTTCTATGCCATTTGTGAATACGTATTCAGGAGCGATAGAAAACTGCTTTGAGCTGGAACTTTCCGAGGTGGGAGAAAGGATAAGCCTTACGCTGGCCGGAGGGCTTACGCTTGCCTGGGAAGAAGGAGAAGGGATTTTCCGTTTGGAGTTTACTGACGATAACCTGGGGGCAGGAAGGACAAGACGAGGCAGGAAAGTAGAAAAGCTTAGAGATTTGCGTGTGATAGTGGATGTCTCCTGCGTAGAAGTATTTATCGACGGGGGAAGGGACGTGTTTTCCACAAGATTCTACCCGGAAGGAGAAGGTTGTTCTATAGAGCTTCAGGCGCCGGGAAGCCGCGGACGAATCCGGACACACAGGGCGACGGCGCAGGATCAGGCCGAAAATCCGGACAGCAGTAAGAGGCAGAATATGACTGCGAAGCGGGCAGACGTGAGAAGGGCGGATAAAGGGGCTTGGCAGTTCTAAATATAAGAAAAGGGGAGTAATGTAATGGATTACAGAAAAACAGCAGAAGCGATCTACGAAAAAGTAGGAAAACGGGAAAATCTTGTTTCCGTAGCCCACTGTGCCACCCGTCTCCGCCTGGTTCTGGCGGATGACGCAAAATGCGACGCCAAGGCCGTGGAGGACATCGACGGTGTCAAGGGCGTGTTCAGCGCCTCCGGCCAGCTTCAGATTATCCTGGGAACCGGAACGGTCAACAAGGTATATGATGAGTTCCTGGCGATCTCCGGTATGAGCGGCATGAGCAAAGAGGAGGCAAAGGAGGCGGCGGCCCAGAAACAGCCGCTATTTAAGCGGGCAATCAAGACGTTGGGAGACATCTTTGTGCCGATTATTCCGGCTATCGTTGCCAGCGGTTTCCTGATGGGAATCATGGAAGCTCTTACCTTTATGGTAAACAACGGCTTTGTGAATATCGACACCTCCGGTTCTCTGTTTACCCTTGCCAATCTGTTTGCGAACACAGCCTATACCTTCCTTCCGATTCTCATTGCCTTCAGTGCGGCCAAGGTATTTGGCGGAAATCCCTTCCTGGGCGCGGTCATCGGTATGATGATGATTCATCCGAATCTGCAGAACGCCTGGACCGTGGCGACTGAGGGAGTCCATCAGACGCTTTCCGTATGGTTCGGACTTTACGAGGTGGACCTGGTGGGTTATCAGGGACACGTAATTCCGGTAATCATCGCAGTGTTTGTAATGTGCTGGTTTGAAAAGCGGCTTCACAAGGTGGTTCCGGCCATGTTCGATCTCTTTGTCACTCCGTTGGTCAGTGTATTTATAACCGGGTATCTGACATTTACGATCATCGGACCTATCTTTGTAACGATTGAAAATGCAATTATAAATGGCGTACAGCAGCTTATTACCCTGCCCTTCGGTATCGGAAGCCTTATCATGGGCGGCCTGTATTCTCTGACAGTCGTAGCAGGCGTCCATCATATGTATACCGTGATAGACGTAGGACAGCTTGGACTTTATGGAAAGACTTTCTGGCTGCCGCTGGCTTCCGCGGCGAACATCGCCCAGGGAGCGGCTGCTTTGGCAGTAGCCTTAAAGACAAAGAATCAGAAGACGAAATCTATGGCAATTCCTTCAGCAATGTCCTGTTTTATGGGCATTACGGAGCCGGCTATCTTTGGTGTAAATCTGCGTTACTTTAAGCCCTTTATCTGCGGCGCGGCGGGAGGAGCCTGCGGAGCGCTGTACGCTTCGATCGTAGGACTTGGGGCTACGGGAACGGGAGTGACCGGTATCTTTGGACTGCTGCTCTGTCTGCATGATCCGGTGAACTACATCATTATGTTCCTGATTTCCTCGGCGGTGGCCTTTACGCTGACTTGGCTGTTCGGATACAAGGATCCGGAAAATGCGGAGGAAAAAGAGACAGCGGAGGCAGAGCTGAAGATGACTGAAGCGGAAGATATGAACGTGGAAGCTGAGAAAAAGGAGGGGACGGTATACGCTCCTATGGAAGGAACGGTTATCCCTTATACGGAGATTGCGGATCCCACCTTTGCGTCCGGGGCGCTCGGACAGGGCTTAGGCATTGTCCCGGCGAAAGGCGAAGTGGTGGCTCCTTTTGACGGAACCATTTCCATGTTCTTTGACACGAAGCACGCGATCGGCCTGGAAAGCACGACGGGCGTAGAAGTGCTGATTCACGTTGGTATCAATACGGTAGAGCTTGGAGGAAACCATTTTCATGCTTTGAAAGAGTCCGGAGCGGCAGTAAAGAAGGGGGATAAGCTTCTGGAATTTGATATGGAGGAGATCAAGGCTGCCGGCTATGATTTGACGACGGCAGTACTGGTATCCGCGCCGGAGAAGGTTGAAATCCTGAAAACCGGTGAGGTAGAAGAACAGGAGGCAATTCTGAAGGCTGCCGAAGAATAAGGAAGCAATGCTCCAAGAGGAGCATTTGAGTAATGAACGGGGCGCCGCAACGTCTTTTTAAGACTCTGCGGCGCCCCATGTCACACAGTTTGATTTTTCAATTATAATTGGTGCGGCTGCCGAGCGGTATTGTCAGCTTTTTCAGTTTATCCTCCGTTGTTTCCGCATGCTTGCTTCCGGAATAAATCTTGTCCTTGATGGCCAGCATCCGTGCGTCTGTCTGGGCGATAATATCGGCGCATTCCTTTAATTCTTTCGATACTTCTTCCGGATTTTCCACGTCCTGTTTGTACTTGAGCTGGTGATCGACGCTGGCCCAGAAATCCATAGCTATCGTCCGAATCTGAACTTCTACACGCATGGACTTTTTCTGATTGGAGAAGAAGACGGGAATCTCGATGATAAGATGCAGGCTGCGGTAACCATTATCCTTGGGAGACTGGATGTAATCTTTTTTCTTGACAAGAGTTACATCATCCTGTCTCAGAAGCATATCCGCCACGGCATAAATATCGTCAATAAAGGAACAGATAACCCGGACTCCCGCCACGTCGTTCAAGCAGTTCTCAACGGCTTCCACACTGACGGGTTCCCCGTACCGCCGGAGTTTTTCCACTATACTGATGGGGCGTTTAATACGTGAGGTGATAAATTCGATGGGATTACGCTTGTGATGAATACTGAGCTCGTCGTTCAGAACTTCAAGCTTGGTTCTCACCTCACGGATAGCGCAGCTATACCGCATCATAAGCTCCTGAAATTCAAAAGCCTGGTTGACAAAATAGGTCTGGATATCCGGAAGATTCGTGGTATCCAGAAAAGTTTTCTGAAGTTCGCTTTCCATTATGATTTCTCCGTTTAAATCGTACTTTCTGTTTGAATTGTCCTTTCACCTTGTGAGGCCAGAGCTGCTTTGTGTCAGCAAAAGAACATCCTTCCAAAGTATAACACATTACAGGGAGCAGAGAAAGCGAGTTTCCAGACTTTTTACAAATGTTTGATTCTGTTCATGATTTTTTTATTCTTTCTTCAAAAGCGCTTAGTCCGATGAGAGCCGTCAGAGTGCAAACCAATAACAGAAGACTCATAAATGTTTCCCTCCTTTTGTTTAAAACCATGTGCCGGCAGCATTTCCGGAGTCAGGGAATCCAGAATGTCAGGTTCCTCTCCGGCGAACCGTCTGATAAAATGAAACCATTGGGAATACAAGCTTTCGCCTCCTTTCCACTTTCGCTTTTGTGGTTGTTATGATATAATTTTAAGTATTAAAAGAGGTTAATAAAATATAAAAAGAGACAAATTATATAATTATTACGACAAAAATGTAATATAATTATTTTAGCGAATAAGGTGTCAAAAGAGGTGGTGAATATGGAAATCAGGATTGACAGGAGCCGTCTGGAAGATATAGAAGGGCTGACAATAGAATATCCCTATGTGCTGCACCGGCTGGATCTGAAGGATTTAAAAATACCCTGGCACTGGCATGAGGAAGTAGAATTTTTCTATGTGCGGGAAGGAAATATGGAACTGCGGACAGCCGGACAGAGCTGGAGATTCAAAAAAGGCGAGGGCTTTTTCATCAATACGAACGTCATGTGCAGCATGGACTGTGAGGAAAGCTGCCTGGTGGATTCTCATCTGCTGCATAAAACCTTTCTGGGCGGTCATTTTAAAAGCGTCTTTGAGACAAAATATCTGGATCCGGTGCTGAAGAACCGCAGTCTGGAGATTTTGGAGCTGCGTGGAAAAACGGAAAATCAGCAGAAGCTTCTGGCGAAGCTTCGGGAAGTGGCGAGGCTCCAGGAGAAGCCGGATACGGAGTTTCAGACGAGAAATCTGTTTTCGGAAATCTGGCTTTTGCTTCTTGAAGAAATTTCCATTGCGGAATATAATAGACCTGTCATCAATACTGTGCGCCAGGAGCGCCTTCAGGCCATGCTGGCCTTTATCTGGCAGAATTACCAGAGAAAGCTCTCCCTGGACGAGATTGCAGAGGCCGCCCATGTGGGAAGGAGGGAGTGTCTGCGCTGCTTCCAAAGCTGTATGCAGAAGACGCCTTTTGAATATCTGCTGGAATACCGGGTGGAAATGAGTAAGAAGCTTCTCCAGGATACGAAGCTGTCCGTGATGGAGGCGGCGTCCCGGACAGGCTTTTCCAGCGCGGCCTATTATGGAAAGGTGTTCCGGAGACTCTGCGGCATGACGCCGGGAGAATACCGGAAACAGGTCAGAGTACTTTTGCGGAAGGTCTGACGGGAGCTTGAAAGAGGATATAAAGAAAAAAGATAAAAAAGATAAGAGAAGGTAGTGTCAAGTAATCTATGAAAAAACCGAGCCTAAAAAAGAGGCTCAAAAGAACCTTGAAAATTGCAGATATTGATTTCCAAAAGCGCTCCGAGGACTCAGGGCGCTGCCCTGAGAACCCGCAAGGGAC
>DVLE01000048.1 GCA_018715645.1 Candidatus Merdisoma merdipullorum | reverse complement strand
CGCTAATACGGAGCAGACAAACCCATATGCCGATCTGAATATTCCGAAAAGAACGATTACAGCTATGAGCCATTGCTAATCTGGATTTTTGGGGGATGATTCTTCCCCCAAATCCTAAACCGGATTCCCCCAATTAAGGGCAGAGAAGGGGAGTTGTTATCAAAAGGGGAGTTTTGATCCCCCCAAAATGGAAATTTGGGGGAGAGGAGGAGAGTGACAGGAACAGATCTTGGCAAAAACCTTGAAAAATAAAGGAAAATACATAGCTTATGAGAGGGAAAGTTGCATTTCAGGCTGGCATGTAATCCGAAAAGTTGCAAAACAGATGGCTGGAAAGTAATCTCATAACTTAAAAGGTATAGAAAGCCCTTGAAAATCCTGTAAGACGGGTATTTTCAAGGGCTTTTTGCGTTCTGTAGATATTCCCCCTAATCAACAAGGGCATATTCGGTCAGAGTCATCTCTGCCGTTTTTTGTCTAATAGTTCTATTATTCATATTTTTGAATAATGGAAAGTACTGTCACCTCATCTTTCGCTCCAAGCAGTTCATGAAACACGTAACGGTTGCACAGAATATTCATAATGTGGAATAAAACATTAATATGGCTTGCCGATTCCAGCATGGCAAGAGCCGCGACAATGTGAACCGGATCGTTTAAAGGATGCCCGAATGAAACGGGGGAGGCGAGCCGGAGGAGAGTGATTCCGATGTCAGAAACGCCGAAACTGGGATTGGCATGGGCCAGAGCAATTCCAGGAGCAAATACAATATAGGGACCATTCTCATGAACACTTTCCACCATGGCGTTGAGATAGCTGCGGGTAACGATATTATCCTGAAGCAGGGGTTCCCCAGCCGTCAGGATGGCTTCTTCCCAGTTTAGAGCCGGACGATCAAGAAGAATATGTTCCGGAGTAAGCAGACCGGAAAAAGAAAGTACTTCCTCCGACTGAACTGCGGGAACAGGCTGCGTCTGTTCTCTGTTGTTCGGGAGTGACTGTCTTCTGCAGACGGCCAGCTTTTCGGTGATATTTTCTGCCATTGCCTGTATCTTTAAGATGTCTTCCTTTGTGGGTATAGTATGAACCTGAATCCAGGGAAGACGGCATTCCTGCAGTGGCACTGTACTGATGACGAAATCAGCTTCCTGTCGAGACAAGAGCTGTGTGAGACTGTGGATGGATGTTACCGAAAGAACTTGAACAGATATATGCTTTTGGATATGTTCGGCCAGAAAACTGGCAGTACCCATACCTGTATTGCAGGCGACAACGACTTTCAGCATATGTGTCTGACGATAGAGTTTTTGGAGAGCAGAGACGATATGCATCAGAATATAAGCAGCCTCATCATCATTTATCGAACAGCCCATACGTTCTTCGAGAATATGGAGCTGTTTTTTTAATATAAGAAAATCTTCCGTGTACTCAGAAAGCATTTGTTCTTTTAATGGATTTTGAATTTCTTCGCCGGCGGACAAACGGTGCCAGGTCCCAAGTAAATGGGTGGTTAAGTACTCAGAAAGCAGAGTATCTGAGGTCAGATCCTCACCATAAACTTCTGACAGCGCGGCAAGAAAAGAGTGGGTGAGCGCTTGAAAACGTTCTGTTTCCTGATTTGTCTGATTCCACAGATGAAATGAAAATTTTTCCGATAAAATGTCGGCCAAATACTGTATTTCACTGTTGTGTTCGGAAATTCGCGGTTCCAGGCTTTGAAGAATGAACTCTGCTATGGCTACAGAAAATCCGGAAGCTGAGGAAGTGGTTTCGGATTCTATAAAACAGCCATTTTCCAGACGCAGGACGATTACACAGAGATAAACGGAGAGGCTGTAAAAATCATGATCGGAAAATTGAAAAGAAAAATGATTTTCTGCCTGCCGCAAAATGTTTTCTACACGGGAATTATATTTGTCAAATTTTAAAAAGCGATTTATGAAGCCAAGACAAATATGATAACGCTGTGAAAAAAAGAACTCATCCAGCGGGTGTATCTCAGAAAGGAGCAGAAAAACAGCGTTTCTGCGAATCCCTTCCGAACAGTCCAGAAGAAAACCACGGGATTTATTTTTGGTAAATGAAAGGTTTTTTTCTGAAAAATCTTTTTGGAGAATCTCCAGATCCTTCAGCAGAGTTCCGCGGCTGACATAGAGGAGTTCTTCCAGTTGGCTAATTGTTACAGGCGTACGGCTTATGAGCAGCAAAAGAGAGATTACCTGAATTCTTTCTGCACGGGAAAGGCGGTAGTCATAAAAATTAGTATTATACATATTTGTGAGAAGTTTTTCTGTCTGTTCAGCCTTCCCAATGTAAGTGACAGAGGAAGAAGTAAGCCTGAAAAGAGAGGAAAAGGTCTCATGTCCCAGAAATTCTCTGGCCTGAGCACAGTAATTGCGTATCATGCGTATGCTGACACACATTTGCTTCGCAAGCTCAGTAAAGGGCAGAGTCTGTTCCGGTCTGGTAAGAATAAATTGGATAAAATGATACAGAGGCTGATTCAAAAACAACACTCCTTTCTATTATCAGTATAGCATGAACAAAAAGAAAAGAAAGATGAGAAAGGTATTGCAGCGGCACAAAATATTTCCGAAATTGAGAAATAAATTGTATGGTTTATGACTTTTTCTGTTTCAAAAGGGGAAGCAAACTGTTCTTTTTCAGAGAAAAATAGGAAGATATAATGAACGTGAAAGGAGGAAAAGGTATGAACCAAAAGCCTATGTTTGATCCTGAGCTGGTGTTTTGGGATTTAAAAGGGGAAAGCGCTTCGGAATGTCTGAATTTTCTGGGGGATGCACTGACAAAAAAGGGGAAAGCAAAAGAAAGTTATACGCAGGCAGTGCTGAAAAGAGAAGACGTATATCCAACAGGGCTGCAGACACCGTCTGTGCCGATTGCGATTCCTCATGCGAATCCTGAAGATGCGATAGAAAATGCCTTTGCAATAGCAAAACTTGAGCATCCAGTTATCTTTCATCAAATGGCAGATGAGGAACAGGAAGTTCCGGTGGAGCTTATTTTTATGATGTGTATTGCGGAGCCTCAGGAACAGGCTCCTGTATTGAGCAGGATTCTGGAATTGTTTTCAGACAGTATGCTGAAAGAGGAAATTTATGCTTGCAGCAGCGCAGATGCATTATATGAATTGCTTCGAGGAAAGATGGAAAGAAAGGAGAAGGCAGTATGAAACAGTTGAAAATCTTGGTGGCCTGCGGAAGCGGGATTGCGACCAGCAGCGTAGCAGTTTACAAAATTGAGAATCTTTGTAAAGAGATAGGGGTGGATGCAAAGATAGTAAAAACTACGATTAAAGAAATACCGGAAAAGTCGGCAGGAATGGATCTGGTACTTACGACGAACCGGTATCAGGGCATAGCGGAGTGCCCGGTAGAGTGTGTGGTGAACCTGCTGACAGGAATTAATTCAGAGGCGACGGAAAAGAAAATAGCAAATATTTTACTGAACCTGGCAGAAACATAAGAAGAAGGGAAAATAGATAAAGGGGGTTTACTTATGGAAACATTATTGAATCTGGTACAGGGGTTTTTGGACATAGGAGCAGTGGCCATGCTTCCCATATTTATTACCATTATGGGCCTGGTATTTGGAATGGGGTTTTTCAAATCATTAAAAAACGGCCTTCTGGTAGGAATTGGATTCCAGGGAATTTCGCTGGTGATTACTTTTATGATGGAAGCCATTGATCCGGTAATTACATATTTCAGTTCTGCAGGAAGCAGTGTAAGCTTTTCCATTGTGGATGTGGGCTGGGCGTCTTTGGCAGCGGCAGCCTGGGCATCGCCCTTCGCGGCCATTGTGCTTCCGGCAGGATTTGTACTGAATTTTATCATGATAAAATTGAAGCGCACAAAGACTCTGAATGTTGATGTATGGAACTACTGGCACTTCATTTTTACAGCAACCATAGTGTATTATATTCTGCTAAGCGGAGGCTTCAGTGTGGCAATAGCCAGTGTGATTGGGTTTATTGTGGCTCTGGCAGTTTCGTATCTGGCTTGCGTGATAGGAGACAAGATAGCAAAAGCATGGCAGGAGCAGTTTTTCCTGGATGGAACAACCTGTACTACGATCTATTATATTGCGACCTTTGTTCCTATTAACTGGGTAGTAAATAAAATCATGGATTTGATTCCCGGCGTGGATAAGATCGATATTAATTCTGAGACGATTCAGAAGAAACTGGGACCTATCGGAGAACCGGCTATTTTCGCCTTTTTAATCGGTGCATTGATGGGCCTGATTTCCAGGCAGTCGCCGGTCAGCATTCTGCAGATAGCCGTCAGCATTTCGGTAGCGATAGTACTCCTTCCGCGCATGGTGTCGCTGCTGATGGAAGGAATGAGTCCTATTTCACTTGCAGCAAGAGATTTCACGCATAAAAAACTAGATCCAAACCAGGAGATATACATCGGTATGGATATTGCTTTGGCAATCGGAGATCAGACAGCGATTACAGCTTCACTTCTGCTGATCCCAATTACGGTAGGGCTTGCGTTTATTATGCCGGGAAATGAGTTTTTCCCAACAGCAACGCTGGGATCTTTGATTTATATTACCGCTCTGGGAGCCATGTCTTCAAGAGGAAGACTTTTACGGACGATTGTCATGGGAATTGCTTTTGTAATCTGGCATCTGTTTGCGCTGAACTTGCTTGCAGATGTGTGCTCTATGGTGATGAATGATTCTGGTGTGGTTCAGCTTGCGGAAGGCACGAGAACAGCCGCTTTTGCACTGGACAGCAGTATCAATGTAATAATCGGTCTGATAGGAAAACTTCTTGGTTGGGTTTAAAAGGAAGGAGAGAATGAATATGTTGTATTCGGAAAGACTGGAACGGGAAACGCCCACGCGCTTTTGGCTGAACAATCCCACTCCAGGGGAAGTAGAAAAGGCATTGAAATTGGGAAATTCTATCAATGTAGCTTCCAATGCGAACTATGTAAAACGAATGCTTTCAGAGAATGAGACAAAGCAGGAAGCAATTCAAATCATTGATGATTACATAAAAAAGGGAATTGCAGAAGACCATCTGATCGTGGCTCTTGTGGCGCAGCATTTTTTGGGAAAATGCGCCCGGCTTTTCGAGCCGTTGTTCGATAAGACGGATCATCGGGAAGGCTGGGTGGCCATACAGGGAAATCCCTTTTTTGATACGGATTATGATTTTATGGTGGAAGAAGCCCGGCGCTTTTATGATACGGCACCGAATATTCGAGTGAAATTTCCGGCTACAGCAGAGGCGGTGAGCGTCTTAAGAACTATGACAGCAGAAGGAAAGGCAACGTTGGCGACTTGTGGATTTTCTATCTCGTATGCAAAAGCAGCGGTAACGGCTTATGAGGAAGGAATCAGTCGCTATCAGGGAGAGGTTCCGAGATTATATGTGACATCTTTGGCCGGACCTTTTGACGAATATCTTGGGAAATATGTGAAAGCCAGAAAAATCGAGATTTCAGACGAGCTTCTCACAAAGGCGGGCTGCGCTCTGTCAAAAAAGTTGTATGAGATGTATGAAGAAGATGAGAAAAAAGAGGATTACCATCTTCTTTCCGGATGCAGATTTCCTTATCACTGTACAGAACTTGTGACCGGAGACATCCATATTGTGGCCAATTATGATTTTATTCTGAAGTTGAATGAATTGGATACTCCGATAGAAGATCATATTCACACCCTGCCTTCGGAGGAAGAAGTGAATGAGTTGTGCGAAAAGCTTCCGGCATTTGCCTTTGCTTACAGAGAAGAAGGAGAATATCTGCACTGGTCCTTACAGCCTTCTGCGCAATATTTCAGAAATTATTTGAGAAATGGCTGGAATGCGGCGCTGGGAACAGTAAAGGAGCGGAGGATACTGAACAGATAAGTGGCGGAACGGTAAATGAAGAAGACAACCCTGTGAAATTCGGGCTTTTTGAAACCTTGAATTTGAAACAGGGTTGTCTTTTTTGGGAAATGTTTCATGTCAAAGTATATCCATAAGGTATATACGAAAGAACTAAGAGTTTCTTCCGTCAGGGGAGAAAGCAAAGTATAATGAATAACATAGGGAAGATATACGCAAAAGGGACGGGAGGCTTTTGCACGGCAGGCGGGCTGGCAGAAGGAACAAGTCTTTGCTATAATAGAAATGAAAAGGAAACGCAGCAGGAGGGTAACAGATGGAAATCCGGGTATTACGATATTTTCTGACGGTAGTAAGAGAGGAAAGCATCACACGAGCAGCGAATGTGCTGCATATCACCCAGCCTACGCTGAGCCGCCAGATAGCGCAGTTGGAGGAGGAAACGGGGGCCAGACTTTTTGACCGGGGTACCCGGAAGATTTCTCTTACCAGTGAAGGAATGCTGCTGCGGCGCAGGGCGGAGGAGATTCTGGAACTGGTGGACAAGACGGAAAAGGAGCTTTCCAGGCAGGATGAGCTGGTGGAAGGAACAGTTTCCGTGGGTTGCGGAGATCTTGGAGCGGCTCAGATTTTGCCGGAACTGTTCCGGGGGTTCCATGAGAAATATCCGGCTGTGACCTTTGACCTGTATACGGCTACTGCCGATCATATCAAGGAACGGATGGATCAGGGTATGACGGATATAGGGCTTCTGCTGGAACCGATCAGCATGGAGAAGTATGACTTTATCCGCCTGGATGGAAAGGAACAGTGGGTGGTCGTCATGCACCCGGAATCCCCGCTTGCGAAAAAGAAGGGGATTACGCCGCAGGATCTGAGAGGTCTTCCTCTGATTCTGCCAAGGCGTCTGAGCGTTCAGAGCGAACTGGCGCACTGGTTCGGAGAAGAATTTGAAAATCTGAATGTTTTGTTTACATCCAATCTGCCGTCTAACAGCGCGATCATGGTGCATCATCGGCTGGCATACGCAATCGTGATCCAGGGTTCCCTTTCTTTCTGGGATAAAGAAAAAATCGTGTGCCGTCCTCTGTCCCCGGAGCTGAAGGCGTCCAGTGTTCTGGCCTGGAAGCGGAAACAGCCCTTCGGTCTGGCGGCGGAAAGGTTTATTGAGTATGCGAAAGAAGCGCTGCTGCGCAAAGAGTGAGAGATTTCTTCCAGAACCCATGCTTTGAAAGCATTTAATCGTATGAAAAACAGGTATTCGACATATAAAAATATGGCTTTTATAATGTAAGTGCAGTGGAAAAGAATTTCCGTTCTGCACTTACTTTTTTGAACGGAAGTCTTTCCTGCAGGAGAAACCGTTGATGAAATCGAGGTTGCGGAGAAGGAAAAGGAGGTATGAGTTTGGTGAGAAAATGGACGGCTGTCATAATGGGGCTGGCGCTTACAGTTTCACTGCTGGGCTGCGAAAGCCGAGAGGAAGAACCGATGCAGCTTGAAGTGTCAGGCGAGGAAGCTGTGCAGAACGAGGCGCCAGAGGCTGAAGCTTTGGAAGAAGTTTCAGAAATAGGAGAGACTTTTCAGGAGGAAACAAAGCAGGCAGGAACAGAAGGCGAAAACATTCTGATTGCTTATTTCACCCTTGGACGCAATGCAGATTATCCCGACGATGTCGACGCCAGTACCTCGGCAAGTCTCGTGGCAGATGAAAATGGCTTGGCAGGCACGACGGAATATGTAGCTCGCCTGATTCAGAGCCGGACAGGCGGAGAATTGTATTCTATTGAGACGGCGGAGCCTTATTCTGCAGATTTTGACGCAGTTGTGGATCAGAATCATGCGGAACAGGATACGGGGGCTTTGCCGGAGCTGGCGGGAAGCGGGCTTGATTTATCTCAGTATGATACGGTATTTATCGGCTATCCTATCTGGGCGGGAAATGCTCCGCGGCCTGTATTTACATTTCTTTCTGCGTACGACTGGTCTGAAAAGACAATTATTCCTTTTTGTACTCATGACGGATACGGAGCCGGAGGAAGCTACGGCGTTATAGAGGAAGCGGCGGAAGGGGAGCTGGCAGTTCTTGATGGTCTTGCCATTGGGGCTTCAGAGGCGCCGGCATCCGAAGATACTGTAGCAGAATGGCTTCAGAATCTTGGCCTGGAACAGATAGGCGCTGCAGGGGAAGCTGCGAAAGAAGGAGATACACAGATTGTGGTGACCATAGGCGAACTCGTTTTGGAGGGTATGCTTTATGATACGCCGCTTGCGGACGAGATACGGCAGAATTTCCCGCTGACTGTTGTCATGTCAGGTTATGGGGGCCGAGAGTATTATGGAGGCGTTGATTTTACCCCAGCGAATGCAGAGGGAGGGCAGTTGAACTTTGAAAATGGCGACATCACTTACTGCAGCCAGAATCAGACAATGGCGATTTTTTATGCACAGACGGATCGGCCGGATTTGACGATGGAGGTGATTCCCATAGGAAAAATCACGTCGGATTTGACCGTCTTTGAAGGATTGGCGGACCGCGTGGAGGTTACTTTTGCGTTGGCAGAGTAGTAGTTTTGGAAAAAGCTTTTGTCAATTATGGGTATGGGAAAAGGAGGAAAACGACTATGAAAAAACTTATGGCTATACTGCTGGCAGCTTTGTTGGTAGTGAGTATGACAGCCTGTGGAAACAGTGATACAGAGGAAAATGTATAAGAGGTCACGGAAAATGAGGAGCGGCAGGAGGCAGAGACCGCGCCTGCGGAAGAAGAAGCGGCTGGTGAGGAAGAAGCCACAAATATTCTGGTGGCGTATTTCAGTTATGCTGAAAATGCAGAGCTGCCAGAGGACGTGGATGCTTCATCCTCCGCAAGCATACAGACCTGGAATGATGTTCTTACCGGAAATACGGGTGTGATTGCGTCCATGATCGCGGAGGCTACAGGAGCGGATCTTTTCTCAATTCAGACGACAGAGAAATATCCGGATTCCTACGACGCCACCATCGATCAGGGCCAGGAGGAACGCAATGCAGATGCCCGGCCGGAACTGTCCACGCATCTGGAAAATGCCGATGCCTACGATGTAGTCTTTCTGGGGTATCCTAACTGGTGGGGAGACATGCCGATGGCTTTGTACAGCTTTCTGGAGGAGACCGATCTTTCCGGCAAGACGGTGATTCCCTTTGTGACTTCAGGTGGAAGCGGATTCTCCAATACGATCAGCGCGATTGAAAGTCTGGAACCGGAGGCATCTGTTCAGGAGGGGCTTGCCATTCGGGATTCCGGCACGCTGGAAGCTCAGGAACAGGTAAATGAGTGGATAGCCGGACTGGGCCTTTGAGACAGAGCATATATCATAGCAGAAGCGAGGAAACAAAAATGAAAACACGCGTACTTGGAAGACAAAATTCACTCTCTGTGTCGGAGATTGGACTTGGCTGTATGGGTTTCAGCCATGGCTATGGTCCGGGACCGGACAAGGAGGAAGCCATTCAGCTTATACGTTCCGCTTATGAGCTGGGCTGTACCTTTTTTGACACGGCGGAAGGTTATGCGGCGGGAGAAAACGAAAAGCTGGTGGGAGAAGCCATAAAGCCTTTCCGCCAGAAGATTATTTTGGCTACGAAGCTTCACATCCCGGAGGATCGGGATGTGGAGACGGCTGTTCGGGAACATCTGGACGCCTCTCTTAAAAGGCTGGGAACAGACTATGTGGATCTCTATTATCAGCATCGGGTAAACAAAAACATTCCTGTGGAGGAAGTGGCCGGAGTGATGGGGAGGCTCATCGAAGAAGGAAAGATCCGGGGTTGGGGGCAGTCTCAGGCTACGGAGGAGGAACTGAGGAGAGCTCACGCTGTGACGCCGCTTACCGCGATACAAAGTGAATATTCCATAATGGAACGGATGTTTGAAAAGGATGTGATTCCTGCCTGTCAGGAACTTGGAATTGGTTTCATTCCGTTTTCACCTCTTGGCGCAGGCTTTTTAAGCGGAAAATATACCAGCAAAGATACTTATACGGGCGATGATGTGCGCCGTGTGATTACCCGGTTTTCAAAAGAAAATATGGATGCCAACCAGCCTTTGCTTGGTCTTTTGCAGGAGTTTGCAGAAAAGACGAAAGCGACGCCGGCTCAGATTTCACTGGCCTGGATGCTGCATAAGTGGAAGTTTCTGGTTCCGATTCCGGGAATGAGAAAGATGGAACGTATCAGAGAGAATCTGGGAGCTGCCGAAGTCCTGCTGCCGGAGACAGAATGGAAAGAATTTGAAGAAAGGCTTGCAGGAATCGAGATCCATGGAAACCGCACAGACGAAGATATTATGAAGCTGAAGGATATGATTTAAAAAAATTTAGATGCCCTTAATTGACAAAGGCATACAGAGAAAAGTAAGGAGGAAAAGATAGGATGAGTTTTCAGATGTATGTACCCACAAGAATTTTATTTGGCGCCGGGCAGCTTTCCAACCTGTCCGCCCAGAGACTGCCGGGAAAAAAGGCGATGATTGTAATTTCAAATGGAAAATCCGCAAGGGAGAGCGGCGCTCTTTTGAAGCTGGAGGAGCAGCTTCAAAAGGCCGGAACAGAGAGTGTGGTTTTTGATAAAATCATGGCCAATCCACTGAAATCTACAGTGATGGAGGGAGCGGCTTTTGCCAGAGAGAATGACTGCGATTTTCTGGTGGCTTTGGGCGGCGGGAGCGTTATGGACGCATCCAAGGCGATAGCGGCCATGGCGACGAATGATGGCGATCTCTGGGATTATGTGTCCGGAGGAACAGGAAAGGAAAAAACTCTGGAAAAGGAGCCCCTTCCCATTATTGCGATTACGACGACGGCAGGCACCGGTTCCGAGGTGGATCAGTACGGCGTTATTTCCAATGAGGAAACCAATGAAAAGATTGGTTTTGGCGGTTATGACTCCTTGTTCCCGCGTCTGGCTGTCGTAGATCCGGAGCTTATGAAAAGTGTCCCGCCAAAATTTACAGCTTATCAGGGCTTTGATGCTCTGTTCCACAGTGTTGAATGTTATATTTCTGCCGCGGCCAATCTGATGGGAGATATGTATGCGCTGACCGCGATCGAGAATATCGGCGCTTATCTGCCAAGAGCCATAAAAGACGGTTCGGATATGGAAGCACGTGAGCATGTAGCTTTCGCTAATACGCTGTCCGGCGTAGTCATGACGATCAGCGCCTGCACCAGCGAACACTCCATGGAGCATGCGATGAGCGCTTACCATCATGAACTGCCTCATGGAGCGGGCCTTATCATGATTTCCAAAGCCTATTTTACGCATTTTATAGAGAAACACGCCTGTGATGAGCGTTTTGTACGAATGGCCCAGGCTCTAGGAAAAAAGGATGCCGCGAAGCCGATGGACTTCATCACGGCGCTGGCTGAGCTTCAGGAGCAGTGCGGCGTGGCAGAACTGAAAATGTCAGACTACGGAATCAGGCCAGATGAATTTATGACGATGGCAAAAAATGCAAGAGAAACCATGGGAGGACTTTTTGCCTGCGATCCGCTTCCTTTATCGGATGAAGAATGCGCGGCCATCTTTGAAAAGTCCTATCGTTGATAGTCGGTTTTATCCAAATGGTAAAAGTATATGGGGACTTGAGCCCTTGTATATACTGTCCGCTGCGGATGCAAAGCGAGATTTAGCGGATTTGCTCCGTAGGAAAAATAGGGTTCCTACGGATGCAGAGTGAGATTTTGCAGATTTACTCCGTAGGAAAAGAAGAACTCCTACGGATGTAAAGCAGGAGTTCGCAGATTTACTCCGTAGGAAAAGAAGAATTCCTACGGATACAAAGTAGGAGTTCGCAGATTTACTCCGTAGGAGAAGAAGAATTCCTACGGATACAAAGCGGGATTTCGCAGATTTACTCCGTAGGAGGAACCGTCATTCCCCTGACTTCGCTGTCACTTGTCATCCTTTTATGGTATAATGTCCGCAGGACATTATACTGCGCCGGTCCGGCGCCAACCGGAGGGAGGCGATTCCCTGCCGGACCGTGTGCAAAGTTTATCATGTCTGCAGGAGGCGAGTATGCCCTTGTCAATTATGGGTATGCAGGAGGTGATTTACTACTTGCTGTGCGGCTCCTGCGGAAAGCAGTTTATCCAGAGCATCGCTGATGTCGGGCAGGCTGACGGAATCTATGAGGCAAATAGTTGGATCAAGGAAAATTTCCGCAGTTCTTTTACTGTGGAAGAACTGGCCGAACAGAGAAATATGAGCGTCTCTCTGTTTCACCAGAAGTTTAAAAGTGCTGTGGGAATGGGTCCGCTTCAATGTCAGAAGCGTCTGCGTCTTACGGAAGCCAGAAGGCTGATGCTGGATGAGGGTAAAAATGTGACCGAAGCTTTGGCGGAAGTGGGATATGAAAGCCTGTCCCAGTTTATCCGGGATTATCGGAAAATGTTCGGCGCTGCGCCCAAGGAAGATATTCGTGCAATACAGAAGCGTCTGAAGGAATAAGCAAATTTTTCGGAGAAACAGGCAAGCAGTTCTAAGTTTTCCTCTGCTATACTCTGAAAGTACCCAGGCTGACAGAGCCGTATCTATCTTTGTCAGTTTAGGGAAAAGAATCAGAGGGTAGTGTCAAGTAATCTATGAAAAAACCGAGCCTAAAAAAGAGGCTCAAAAGAACCTTGAAAATTGCAGATATTGATTCCCAAAAGCGCTCCGAGGACTCAGGGCGCTGCCCTGAGAACCCGCAAGGGAC
>DVLE01000047.1 GCA_018715645.1 Candidatus Merdisoma merdipullorum | reverse complement strand
CAGAAGTTGAAGAAAAAATCGTTGGTGCTGTCTGGGTACGCATTATGCACGATTACGGACATATTGATGATGAAACTCCCTCCCTTGCCATCTCTCTATACAAAGAATACCGGGGACAGGGGATAGGAACCAATATGATGAAAGAAATGCTGTCTTTGTTGAAAACACATGGTTATAAACGTGTTTCACTTTCCGTTCAAAAGGCTAATTATGCGGCTAAGATATATCGGAAAATCGGTTTTGATATTATACGAGAAAACGAAGAAGAATGGATTATGCTATGGCAGGAGGACAGACATTGATATACTATATAAACGCATACACAACGCTAATCAGTGCAGCTTTGGGCGTTTTCTTCTCAATAGGAGCTGTTATAAAAGAAAAAGGAAACAGCCGGACAAACGCTCTGTATATGTTCGCCAGAAGCCTAGCTTTAACGTGTGCCGCAGTCATTCCTGTATGCAGAAATGCACCCACTATTTTATTCGTTGCTACAATGGCAATGCTGATAGTACAGATAGTTGACTGTATTATCGGTATTGTTATAAAAAGTAAAATGCGTACAGTTGGACCGTTTATTATGGCAGTCTGCCACGCTATATGTTTATTGCTATCTATATAATTTTCAGAAAGGACGCAGGGTTATGATACTGGGAGAACGAATTAAGAGAATCCGCACATTTCGGGGATTAACACAACGGGAATTAGGCTTGAAACTAGGATATGAGGAACGCAATGCTGATGTTCGTGTAGCACAATATGAATCCGGCTATCGTGTTCCCAAAAAAGATACTCTCATTGAAATTGCCAAGATTTTGAATGTCAATTATATCAATTTCATTACCGAAGCCCCTGGCTGCGCCGAGGACATTATGCAGACTTTTTTCTGGCTTGACGAGGACAACCGCAACACCTTTCATCTGTTTCAGCTTGTCCGTAATTCCGGCAAATGCAGCGCTTCTGATGATAAGTCTGTTCGCTATAATGATAATGACGAATGGCCTGCTCATGCTCCTGTCGGTATGTGGATTGATTATGGTCTGGTAAATGAATTTCTGCGTGAATGGTGTTTGCGGAAAGAACAGCTAAAAAGCGGAGAGATTTCAGAGGACGAATATTTTGAATGGAAAATCAACTGGCCTGCTTCCAGCAGTAGTGTTGATGAAAAAGGATACGATAAAGGCAATAATTCTTATAATTGGCGCAAGATTTAAGAAAGGGCTAGATGAGATGATAAACAAAATCACTATAGATAATTTTAAGAGCATTAACCATATCGAATTAGAGTTGGATCGTATTAATATTCTTATAGGTGGAAATAATTCTGGAAAAACAAGTATACTACAAGCAATACAATTTGGTTGTTCAATAATGCAAACAATAAATATTACTTCCAATATTCCTTGGCGAAAGCCCAAAGCTTTTACTCGCTCAATTGAGCCTACTGAACTAGTTTATTCACCTTTAAAAGATGTTTCGGCTCTAGCATATGGAGGAGAACTTAAACAAGGTGATAAATACACAATTAAAATATCATATAAGGATACTGATAATGATGAATATTCAACCTCTATTAAACGCGGAAAAAATCGTAATATAGTTGCAACAATCAATAAATCTGAATTAGCTAAAAGGTTTGTCTCTATTGAAAATCCAATGTGTGTATTTGTTCCCGGATTAGCTGGAATTCCATATAATGAAGAATTTAAATCAGAAAGTATTGTACGCAAAGCTGCTGCAAAAGGCGATGCAAACTCTGTATTACGCAATATCCTATGGTTACTTAAACAGAACCCTACTGAATGGGACACATTTATAGAAGAACTTTCAACTATTTTTCCCAATATATCTCTTGATGTAAATTTTAATCAACAAATTGATGAATATATTGATGTTAAAATAATCGAATATACTCAGCTTGTTGATCCCACTGGAAATTCAACAATTATCAAGAACACCTTACCAATTGATGCTGTAGGCACAGGAGTATTACAAGCAATACAAATCCTTTCATACATCAATATATATCATCCACAGTTACTTATTTTAGATGAACCTGATGCGCATTTACATCCAAATAATCAACGTAAAATATTAAAAATGCTTTTTTCATTAGCTGAAAGTAAAGATTTCCAATTACTTATATCTACTCATTCACGTCATTTAATTGATATTGCGGAGGATAATGCTAAAATTACTTGGATAAAAAATGGTTCAATACAATCCGAAGATTTAAATTTTCTTAAAATTTTATTAGATTTAGGAGCTTTAGACAAAGGCGATTTACTAAATAATGGATTAATCAAGTGTGTATTTTTAACGGAAGATTCTACTGACCGTAAAATGTTAGAATCTGTTCTTGAATCTTCGGGATTTAATCTCTACGAAACTGATATATGGTCATATAATGGATGTACCAAAGTTGATACTGCCTTGGTACTTGCTGAATTTATTAAAAAGCATTCTCCTGCTACCCAAATAGTAATTCATAGAGATCGTGATTACATGACTTCCGAAGAGATTGAAATATACAAAAAGAAAATTTGTGTTAATAATAATCTATGTTTTATAACTATTGGTTCGGATATAGAATCATACTATATCTCTGAAAAACACATACAATTTATTTTTTCTAACATATCTTTAGAAGATGCAACAAATATGATTGAAAGAGCTACTAAAAATACAGAAGAAAAATCCATTGAAAAATACATAAATTCACGTGATAATGTTGAACGAATACTTTGTAGAAATGAAGGAAAACCGACCTATAACGTTGGAAAGTTATCTACATCTTGCCGTAATAACTATTCATCTAACCCAACCTATTATCGTCATGGAAAAACGGTATTAAAAGCATTAAAGCAAATTATACAAAATGAAATTAAAGGAAAAACAAACCTTATTGTTCCATC
Organism: Candidatus Merdisoma merdipullorum; assembly: GCA_018715645.1. Lineage (GTDB taxonomy): Bacteria > Bacillota > Clostridia > Lachnospirales > Lachnospiraceae > Laedolimicola > Laedolimicola merdipullorum. The sequence goes on along the minus strand of DVLE01000047.1, from coordinate 8,471 downwards.
TCCGTTCATTTCAGACCATACTCTTTCTGAAATTGCGAAACAAATTTGGACTCCTTAATTTAGGTATCAAAAAGGTATCACAGTACATACTAAGAGCCGGAAAGTCCGCTGTTTATGCGGCTTCCCGGCTCTCTGTTTACTATTCAAACTCAATCGTCCCAGGCGGCTTACTGGTCAGATCATACATAACCCTGTTAACCCCCTTAACCTCATTGATAATCCTGCTTGTCACTTTGAACAGCACCTCATAAGATATCTCCGCGCACTCAGCAGTCATAAAATCGCTCGTATTCACGGCCCGGAGAGCTACCGCGTAGTCGTAGGTTCTGAAGTCGCCCATGACGCCCACGGAACGCATATTCGTAAGTCCGGCAAAATACTGGCCCAGTCCTTTATCCAGGCCGGCCTTTGCGATTTCCTCCCGGTAAATGGCGTCTGCGTCCTGAACGATGCGTACCTTCTCCTCCGTCACTTCACCGATGATGCGGATGCCGAGTCCCGGTCCGGGAAACGGCTGACGGTAAACGAGGTTCTCCGGGATGCCAAGTTCCAGGCCGGCTTTGCGGACCTCATCTTTGAAAAGCATACGCAGAGGCTCGATGATTTCCTTAAAATCCACTACGTCCGGAAGACCGCCCACGTTGTGGTGGGACTTGATAACGGCGGACTTGCCAAGGCCGGACTCGATGACGTCGGGATAAATCGTACCCTGTACCAGAAAATCTACGGCGCCGATCTTCTTCGCTTCTTCCTCAAATACACGGATAAATTCCTCGCCGATGATCTTTCTCTTTGCTTCCGGCTCTGTCACTCCCTTCAGCTTCGCGTAATACCGCTGCTGGGCGTTGACGCGGATGAAGTTCAGCTCGTAGGGGCCGTCGGGTCCAAAGACTGCTTCTACCTCGTCGCCCTCGTTCTTGCGGAGCAGACCATGATCTACAAAGACGCAGGTGAGCTGCTTTCCGATGGCTTTGGAGAGCAGCACGGCTGCCACGGAAGAATCCACGCCGCCAGACAGGGCGCAGAGTACCTTTCCGTCTCCTACCTTCTCGCGGATCTGTTTGATCGTATCCTCCACAAAGGAACCCATCTGCCAGTCGCCGGAGCAGCCGCAGACGTCATAGACAAAATTGCGCAGCATTTTCTGGCCTTCGCGGGTATGCATGACCTCCGGATGAAACTGCGTCGCATAGAGCCCCCGCTCCGGACATTCCATAGCCGCCACAGGGCAGACCGGCGTGTGCGCTGTAACGCGGAAGCCCGCAGGCGCTTCTGCGATATAATCCGTATGGCTCATCCAGACTACCGTTTCTTCCTCCACATCGTGGAAAAGAACGCTTGTCCGGTCGACGGTCGTCTCAGTCCTGCCGTACTCGCTGACCGGGGCTGTCTTTACCTGGCCGCCCAGGGTGTACGCCATGAGCTGAGAGCCATAGCAAATGCCGAGAATCGGGATTCCCAGTTCAAAAATCTCTTTCTGGTAATGGGGCGAAGCCTCATCGTAAACACTGTTGGGACCGCCCGTAAATATGATCCCTTTGGGATTCATCTCTTTTATCTGTTCCAGGCTTAATGTATAGGGATGCACTTCACAGTACACATTGCATTCTCTGACTCTGCGTGCAATCAACTGATTATACTGGCCGCCAAAGTCCAGCACAATAACCATTTCTCTGTTCAAGCCGTGTTTCCTCCTCACTCGTTTTTGTTCTTCAGATTACCTACATTATAAGTGATGCCCCAATCATTGACAAGTAGGAAATCGAAGCAGTATAAAAGTCATTGAAATTTATATAGAAATCAAAACGATATTAAAAGTCATACCTTGTCTCACAGCTTCATATCTTAGGACAAAGCCCTCTGCCGGTTGTCTCCTGACACGAAAGCGGCAAGGCCGGCTCTGCCGCAGCTTGTATCTGATTTCTGAGAGATATTTTTCTATGTCATGGACAGTGTCGGTATGCCAGGGGAGAATACGGTCAAAATTTTGCTCTGCTATCTCAGAAGAAAGGACAGGTACTCTATGAATTACAACGATACTTCTCCCGGCACCGGACGAGGCCAGAACGTATTGAAGGACGCCCGCCGGAAGACTTTGCCGGAAACTTTTCTGGAACAGCTCAACGATCCGCTGATCTTTATTCTGTTTATCGCGGCAGCCATTTCCATGCTTCTTGGCGAAGTCAGCGATACGGCGATCATTCTCGCCGTCATCCTCGTAAACGCCCTGGTAGGCGTAATTCAGGAAGGAAAGGCGCAGAAAGCCCTCGATGCACTGAAGCAGATGACAAGCCCTACCGCGCTGATTCGCCGAAATGGGAAACAGGTGGAAATTCCTGCCCGCGATCTGATTCCGGGAGACATCGTCTGCCTGGACGCAGGGAGGCAGGTTCCGGCGGACCTGGAACTCATTTCCGTAAACAGTCTGAAGATAGAGGAATCGGCTCTGACCGGAGAATCTGTTCCCGTGGAAAAGGATCTGCGGGAAAACAACAGGGCCTATATGTCCACAAACGTAACCTATGGCCGCGGGGAGGGCGTCGTCACAGCCATCGGCATGGATACCGAGATCGGACGCATCGCTCAGTTGATTGGAGATACTCCTTCTGAAACGACGCCCCTGCAGCACAGACTGGCTGATCTGGGTAAGCTTTTAAGCGGCGTTTCCATAGCTCTCTGCGCCCTCTTGTTTGCGATCGCCGTACTGCAGAAGCGCGACGTAATGGAAATGCTGATCACAGCCATTTCCCTGGCGGTGGCCGCCGTTCCGGAGGGCCTTCCTGCCGTCGTGACCATGGTCCTTGCTCTGAGCGTCTCGCGCATGGTCAAGGTCAATACCATCGTAAAACGGCTCCCAAGCGTGGAGACACTGGGCTGCGTCAGTGTCGTCTGCTCTGACAAGACTGGGACTCTCACTCAGAACAGGATGACCGTGACGGCCTGCTGGCTGGATGGACGGATTCTGGAAGCTTCCGGGTTGGACGCAAAACGGGACCGGAACTTTCTGGAAGGACTTACCCTTTGCAATGACGCCGTCATAGATGGAGACAGCCGTTTGGGCGATCCCACAGAGCTGGCTCTGCTGGATCTGGCGCAGCGTTTTGGAATCGGACGCCCTGATCTGGAACAAACCCGTCCGCGTATCGGCGAAATCGCCTTCGATTCCGACCGGAAAATGATGACAACCCTGCACCAAACGGAAACAGGAACAGTTTCTTATACAAAAGGATCGCCAGATCTCATTCTGAATCTGTGCGATTCCATATTTTCTTCGGGACGCATCCAGCCCCTTGACGGAACCGCGCGCCGCGCTGTCAGCTCTGCCCTCCATACTCTGTCCGGCCGGGCCTTGCGTCTTCTGGCTCTTGCCATGCGTACCGGAGACCGAAAGCCTGCCGAACATAACCTGACTTTTTTGGGACTCGTGGGAATGATTGATCCCATACGCCCGGAGGCAGCCCAGGCCGTACAGGATTTTCGCCATGCCGGTGTGAAGACGGTGATGATCACCGGAGACCGAAGCGACACCGCCTTTGTGATTGCCCAGGAACTGGGAATCGCGGAAAAGCCTTCCGACTGTATGAGCGGCCCCCAGATAGAAGCTCTCTCTGATAAAGATTTTGCTGAAGCCGCCCGCAGACTTACGGTCTTCGCCCAGGTATCGCCGGAACACAAGGTACGTATTGTAAAAGCTCTGAAGGCCTCCGGCGACATTGTCGCCATGACCGGGGACGGCGTCAACGACGCCCCTTCTCTGAAGGCTGCCGACGTGGGTGTCGCCATGGGAATTACCGGAACGGACGTCGCAAAAAATGCCGCCGATCTGATCCTGACCGACGACAATTTTGCCACGATTGCAAAGGCTATCGCTGAAGGGCGCGGCATCTATGAAAACATCAAAAAAGCCGTGCTTTTCCTGCTTTCTTCAAATTTTGGAGAAATCATCACCATGCTGGCCGCAATCCTGCTTTCATTCGGCTCGCCCTTAAAGCCCAGCCATATCCTGTGGATCAATCTGATTACAGATTCTCTGCCGGCCCTGGCGCTGGGCGTTGATCAGAACGATCCACGCCACTTTATGAACCGTCCTCCGCGTCCCCGGAACGAAAGCCTGTTTGCCGGAGGCGGTCTTGCCTGTACTCTGCTGTATGGCGCTCTGATCGCTTTTATCAGCTCTACGGCCTTCCTGCAGCTTCCCATTTCTCTGCTGCTGGCAGGCGATCTTCCTCTGACGCTGGAAAATCTGCGGATCCTACTAAGCGTTCCTGAGATCCTTACACGCTGTCAGACCTATGCGTTTACAGTACTGGGTATTTCACAGCTCTTTCACGCTATCGGCATGAGAGATGTGGAAACCAGCATTTTCCGCATGAACCATCTCGGCAACAAGCTGATGATCGGCGCCTTCTGCGCAGGCATGGCGCTTCAAATCCTCGTCACAGAGATCCCCTATTTTGTGACAGCGTTTGGAACCTGCCGCCTCTCTCTGTCTGAATGGACACGGCTGATCCTGCTGGCTGCCATGCCCCTTTTAGCCCACGAGCTTCTGCTGCTTCAGCCCGGCAGAAACAAAGCGGACGCAGGAAACATCGCTACAGCAGCTTCAAAAAAGCCAGAAAGAGCAGCAGGAAGCCGCTGAGTCTGACAGGATCCAGACGGCGGCTGTCTGATCTCTCCAGACAGCCGCCTAGTTTTTCACCGAAAAAAAGCGCTGCCGCTCCAGCCAGAAAAGAAGCGCCAATCGCCAGAAAAAACGGCGTCCGCAGGGCGCCCGCCCCGATTCCCGCGGCGAGGCTGTCGGCAGAGAGCGCCGCTCCCAGCGTCAGCGCCTCCGCAGGCGATACGCTCCTGTCCTGATTTTTGTCCGCTTTCTTCGCTTCCTCACGGACCGAACGGTCGAACAATTTCCATATTCCAATCCCTGCCAGAAGCAGGAAACCCAGCATTTTTACGATTCCTCCGGGCAGCGCGCTGCCAGCCAGCCTCCCTGCCAGAATGGAAAAAGAAAGAATCAGGCTTGAAACCGCAGACGCCGTCAAAAGAGACACTGGCGGCAGCTTGATCCCGCCCGCGCCGTACGCGATCCCCGCTGCGAAGGCATCCGCGGACAGAGCCGTGACCAGAGCTGTCGTTTCCAGAACTATAACAGTCATAACATCCTCTGTTTTTACTGTTATCATATTCTGACGGGCCTCTTGTTGACAAAAAACATTTTCTTATTGATTAATAATAGTAATAGCCGCTGTCCAGCGCAGACGCTAGCGCCACTCCCCAGACAATGAGGAAAATCACAAGCAGTACCATGATGATCGCCGTAAAAATAAGATAAGCCTTAAAATAGTTGGACTTGCTCTTTTTCTCTTTGCTGCTGAACGCCCATACAAAGGCCATCACAATGTTGGCACAGGGAATCATCATAATCAAAAGAGTAATCATCCATTCTCCCATGCTCATGGGTTCTTCCAGCTCGTCATCCGGCCTCTGATACTGGTACTGAAGCTGCTCCTGCACACTGGGCTGACGGTAGGGCTGCTGATAAAACTGATTCTCCTGGGTCTGTCCCTGTCCGGACTGCTGCGTCCCGTAAGGAACACCGCTGGTTACTTCCGGGCTGCTGTTACCGTATGTTTCGGCGTTTTCATACATTCCGGCGCTTTCACTCCCATTGTTCTCCGCTCTGTTTTCCGGAATATTTTCCGTATTATTTTCTCTGTTATTCTCCATGTTGCTGTACATATCGTCCATGAACATTCCCTCCTGTGGAAGCTGTCGTAACGACAGAAAATCTTTTTTCCAGTGTACCATCTTCTATGTCCATCCGCAAGGTCCAACGCATGATTTCAGAGGTTTCAGCAATCATTTCCGGAACAGTTCCAGAATCATGCCTGGGAGCGTCCTGCCGGGTTCTTTCAGTCCTGGAGGAAATCCGTAGATAATCCGCCAAAGATACAGCACAATTCCTGCGGACAGAAGGAGTACGGGCGCCAGAAGCCAAAGTCTCTTCTCACGAAGAGTCGCTGCTTTCCGCGTAAAATACCGGCGAATTACAAAAGCCAGGCCGTACAGGATCCAGCCGTAGATCAGCGGCTGAAGCTTCCAGGCAAGAGCAAAACGTCCGGTCAGAGCGAGAAAAAGCGCCCTGGTCATTCCGCAGCCAGGACAGGGAAAATCCGTCAGTATCAGCATCGGGCAAAAACGATCAAAAAGCAGATGCGTCAACAGCCCATAAGCCAAAATTCCGACGCCGGCCGGAAGCAGTACCCGAATATCCTTCGGCAGCAGATATAGCCTCGTTTTCTTATGCAAAAAGTATGAAATGGAATCTCTGTCCATAAGTTTCTCCGCAGATGTCTCCGGTTCTCCGGAACTCATATCCTTTTTTGCCTGTAAATCTTGTTACAAAAGAAGACCGCAGAACTCATCTGCGGTCTTTCTTCATTCTAATTGTTCAAAAAGTTCAGGCCTTGCCCGCGCTGCCCAATACGTCTTTAATCTTGTGAGCAACTACATCCTTCACGTTCTGACGTGCAACAGTCAGATACTGTCTCGGATCGAAGTAGTCCGGATGCTCAGACATTACCTGACGGATACCGGCAGTCAGACCCAGACGAAGGTCAGAGTCGATGTTAATCTTGCACACTGCGGATCTTGCAGCCTCACGAAGCTGATCCTCCGGAACGCCGATAGCGTCCTTCAGAGCTCCTCCATGCTCGTTAATGATCTTTACATACTCCTGCGGTACAGAAGATGCGCCATGCAGAACAATCGGGAATCCCGGAATCTTCTTCTCGATCTCATGCAGGATGTCAAAACGAAGCTGCGGCTTTGTGCCAGGTTTAAACTTGAATGCGCCATGGCTTGTACCAATCGCGATAGCCAAAGAGTCAACGCCTGTCTTGCTTACGAACTCCTCAACTTCCTCCGGCTGAGTATAGGAAGAATCCTCTGCGGATACATTTACGTCATCCTCGATGCCAGCCAGCTTTCCAAGCTCTGCCTCTACTACTACGCCGTGAGCATGTGCGTACTCTACAACCTTCCTTGTGATCTCAATATTCTCCTGGAACGGATACTTGGAAGCGTCGATCATTACAGAGGTAAATCCACCGTCTACGCAGGACTTGCAGATCTCGAAATCTGCGCCGTGATCCAGATGCAGTGCAATCGGAATATCCGGATTCTCGATTACAGCCGCTTCAACCAGCTTTCTTAAGTATGTCGCATTCGCATATTTTCTTGCGCCTGCGGATACCTGCAGAATAACCGGGGACTTCAGCTCGCCGGCTGCTTCTGTGATAGCCTGTACGATCTCCATGTTGTTTACATTGAAAGCGCCGATTGCATAGCCGCCCTCGTATGCTTTCTTAAACATCTCAGTTGTTGTTACTAATGCCATTGGTATCATCCTCACTTTACATGATTATTTTTTAGGATCAGGCTTAGTATACTACAAAATCCGGCTTTCATCAATGTGTATTTTGAAAATTTTACATAATCGTTCCGATAAATCCAAAATACCGGCAACTTTCTTTCTGGACTTTGATCGGGTTCTGTGATACGTTATTAATATACCTTATATTGACAAGGATAGATAATTTACAAAACCTATCCCAGACTGACTGGAAAAGGAGAATATATGGGCGGATTATTTGGCGTCGCCTCCAAGGGCGACTGTTTATTTGACTTATTTTTCGGAGTTGACTACCACTCTCACCTTGGCACCCGTAGGGGCGGAATGGCCGTACATGGAGAAAAGGGCTTTGACCGGGCCATTCACAATATCGAGAACAGTCCTTTCCGTACAAAGTTCGACAAGGATATGCAGGAGATGAAGGGCAATCTTGGTATCGGCTGCATCTCAGATTATGAGCCTCAGCCTCTGATCGTACGCTCTCATCACGGAACCTTCGCCATCACGACTGTAGGCCGCATCAATAATGCAGCCGCTATCGCGGAACAGATCTTCGAGCGCGGAAACGCTCATTTTCTGGAAATGAGCGGAGGAGACATCAACCCCACAGAGCTGACCGCAGCGATTATCAACCAAAAACTGAATCTCATCGAGGGAATTCGGTATGCGCAGGAGTTAATCGATGGCTCTTTAAGCTTTCTGATTCTGACGCCTCTTGGCATTTATGCCGCCAGGGACAGGCTCGGACGCACTCCTCTGGTCATTGGGCATAAGGAAGATGCCTATTGCGTATCCTTTGAAGATTTCGCTTACCTGAATCTGGGCTACCATACAGAACGTGAGCTTGGCCCCGGAGAAGTAGTAATCATTACTCCTGAGGGTGTAAGGACTCTGGCCGCTCCTGGAAAGGATATGAAGATCTGCACCTTTCTCTGGGTTTACTATGGTTATCCCTCCAGCTCCTATGAAGGTCTGAGCGTGGAGAAAATGCGTTACCGCAGCGGCGAGCTGATGGCTCGCAGAGACGATGTGGATGCCGATACCGTAGCCGGCGTGCCGG
>DVLE01000046.1 GCA_018715645.1 Candidatus Merdisoma merdipullorum | reverse complement strand
CCTCATTCCGTTTCCTTGAAAAAACTGAAACCAGACCTACTGGAGGTCAAAGAGTCAGGCAGAGGCCGTTCCGGCGTCCTGCAAGGCGCTTGAACGACGCGTACTGGACGTACGCGGAGCGAAAAGCAACACAGCAGGACACCGGAACGGCCCTGCTCTGACCGAATATGCCCTTGTCAATTAAGGGTACCCCTTTACTGCTCAAGCGTCAGATAATTGCCCGTCTGCATGTCGTCCGCCAAATCATTGCAGAGAATCGCCACTCCCTGAATATTTTCCAGATCTTCTGCCGGCTCCGCATCAGTTACATTCGTGTATACGCCGTCCGTACAGGTAAGCTCCACATACTCTGCCTCGGCACCGCCGCCGGAGCGTTCCACAATCAGGCTTTTCGCCGTACCCTCCTCATTATCCACTACGATGACCGGCATGTTCACCAGAGTAAAGGCCTGCTTCACCGCAAGCTTTCCTTCCTGCTGCTCACACCAGAGCGCGGAGGAGCCGCCGGAGCCGCTGGTATAGCTTCCCACTACCACAGCAAAAATCTCATTTTCTCCGTCCCCATCCAAATCCACATAGTTATAATAATATCTGGAATCCGCCAGTTCATCGTCCGGAATCTCATAGTACTCGGCGATTAGCTGCGCAAGCTCCCCATTCGGCGCTGTCTCTGACTGTTCCCTCTCCACGCCCGCCGGCAGCCAGCCGAACAGCTCCGTGTCAGTCTGAGCCATATCCGCAGCCTCTGCGGAATCTATATTTTCCTGCGTGTCATTCTGAACACTTTCTTCCACTGCTTCCGCCTGTGTCGTGTTATTTTTCGTTCCTCCTGCACATCCTGCCATAAATACCAAAGCCGACGCTGCAATCAATAGTGATACTGTGTTCTTTTTCATAATCTTTATCTCCTTTTCTTCGTCTTATATTAATTAGACGTACGAAAACAGAATTTCGACGAGGAAATAGAAAAATTTTTTGTATTTCCAAAGCAATGCGCCATCAGGCACCGTCGCTTTCACTCTCTCCAATATCGAGAACGAGCTCCTTTTCCCAGTTTTTCCATGCCCGAAAGCTCCCCTCCTTATGTTCTTTCGACCAATCAAGCAGACCATTCTCGATTTCTTCCAGTTCATCCTCCGTTATATCCCAATAACCTCTTATACTGGGGCCTGCTTTGCCCGCTCCGTAAAACTCATAAATGTCTGCGCTCTCATTTTCCAAATCGACTTCCGCAAAAATCACGCTGATTCTCCCGCCCTCTGCCTTATCATCCACATACCGGTAAAATCCAAAGCTTATCCTCTTATACTCTGGCCTGTTCTCCCTGCTGCCTCCCAGTTCTCCTTCTATCTGAACACACGAATGATCTTCGATATAAGAAGCGCAGACAAGCTCGGCCTCCTCCCGCAGCTCTGCAAGACTGTCACAGGCGTTCTCCAAAGGAATATCCTTTTTCAGATACCCGCTTCTATAGCTTTCATATTCCAACCCCTGTATGATAAACACTAGCAATCCAATTACAACGGCTGCGGACAATATTCCGACCGCTGCAAAAAATCTTTTCCATAGTTTCATCTTACCAGCCGTACCCCCTTTCGTGTCTTTTCCGCATGCTTCTTTTCCTGACAGCGCGCCACGGCTATGAGGACAGAGATTAGCCAGAAGATACCAAATGTCAGGATTGTCCCCGGCCATCGAAAAATCCCGGCAAACTCCTTGCTTTCCTCTTTCTTCATCTTATACTAATTAAACGAACAAAAAAAGATTTTCGACAAGGAAATAGAAAAATTTGAAAGCTGCCGCAAATAATCTCACGCAAAGTATGGTATAATTTTATTGAAAAAATTGGGGATTTGTTTGATTTTGAAACTAATGGAAATGGTTCCGGTATTTCTGTTAATGAATCAGATATTATTTCAAGTTTATAAGAGCAAATTAGTCAATCACAATTTGCCGAATCATACTTGACTAATTTTGATTTTGTGTTATACTGTATTTACTCTCAGTTGACAAGGACATACTATAAGCAATGCGTGTCGCTGAGATAGGAGGATGTAATCCATGTTTATCGGCAGAGAGCGTGAACTTGCAACGCTGAATAAGTTGTACGCATCAGACAAGTTTGAATTTGTAGTAATATATGGCCGCCGCCGTGTCGGCAAAACGGCGCTGATCAACCAGTTTATTGACGATAAAAATGCAATTTATTTTATGGGCGTCGAAAGTAACTCCAAGCAAAACCTCGAAAATTTCAGCAAGAGCATCATGAGTTACTATACCGGGATGGATACCGAAACCTCTTTTCTGTCCTTTCAGGCGGCTTTGGAGTATGTGTTCAAGTTCTCCGAAAAAGAACGGATTATTCTTGCAATCGATGAATACCCCTATGTTGCCCGATCATCAAAAAGCCTCGCTTCCACCATTCAGCTTCTGATCGAGCAATATAAAAACACTTCCAAACTGATGCTGATACTTTGCGGTTCGTCGATGTCCTATATGGAAGACCATGTCCTCGCCTACAAAGCGCCCCTTTACGGCAGACGGACAGCGCAGATGAAAATTCTTCCCTTTGACTTTGAAATGACCTGCCATTATTTCAAAAATTTCACTGATGAAGAAAAAGCTTATATGTACGGAATCGCAGGCGGAACACCGCAGTATCTTCTTCAGATGAACGATAAGCTGAGCATTGAGGACAATATAAAAAATACATTTTTGAACCCCAACTCCGCCCTGTTTGAAGAACCGGAAAATCTGCTCAAGCAGGAGGTGCGGGAACCGGCGCTCTACAATGCCATCATCACGGCGATTGCGACCGGTGCTTCCCGTATGTCGGAGATTTCCGGAAAGGTCGGGGAAAGTACAAATATTTGCTCAGCCTATGTGAAAAATCTGATCTCCCTCGGTATTATTGAAAAAGAAACGCCATACGGTGAAAAAGCGTCCCGGAAAGCGGTTTACACCATTGCGGACAATATGTTTCGCTTTTGGTATCGCTTTGTGCCGGAAAACAATTCGATCATCGCCCGTGGTGCTGCCGACTTGGCATACAAGCGTATCGCTCCGTATCTGCCCGACTATATGGGTAAGGTGTTTGAGGAAATTTGCAAGCAATATCTCTGGAAGCTGTTGCTGAACGGAGAATGCCCGGTGGAGTTTTCCTCTCTCGGACGATGGTGGGGCAACGATCCCAAAGAAAAACGTCAAACTGAAATTGATATTCTCGCCGAACAGGATAAAAACACTGCTCTTTTCGGGGAGTGCAAATGGACGAATGAGAAAGTCGATCTCGGCGTTTTGGAAACCCTTGTAAAGCGTAGCGAACTGTTTCCTTACAAGAATGTCCACTACTACCTATTTGCCAAAACCGGCTTTACCAAAGGCTGCACCGACCGGGCAAATGAGATGGGGAATGTGACGCTGGTGAGCTATAAGGATATAATGAGTAAGATGTAATTGTGTAACCAAAGATTTCTTCTATATGAATCACAACCACCGGCTTAGCCGGTGGTTGTGATTGTCCGCGGTTTCCACTTCATGCGCCGCCGTCGACTGGCTCGGCTGGCTTTGACATCATCCCATGAAATTCCTTGCCGTTTCATAGATGAAGTGCACTTTTGATAACTATTTTCATATCCAGTATCAATCATTACATACCCATCTTTAATCCGATAAAGATATGTATTCATAACTCTGTTCCCTACATTATATATTTTCATATATGTTCTCCGACAGACACTGAAAAAATCGTCCTTGTGAGTTTCCCGCAGGTCGAGAGCTATCTTGTAGGAATACCCCGGCCGGGGAAGCACCGCAAGGAGCCGGGGGGCTATCGGAAAATAGCTATCCCCTGACAGGCGCCAATTTTCGCTGCGTAAAACGCAGAATTTTCCTTGTTAATTATGGGTACGTATTCTCCCGAAAGAGTTACCCCACCACTATCAGTTCTGCGGTTTCGATGGCCTTGTCCACCATTTCGTCGATCTTCTCGGCAAGCTTCGTCTCCGAGCGCCGGATCACATGGACGTTCGGCTTGGTCACAGGATGTTTGGCCACGAAAATCGTACAGCAGTCTTCAAAGGGCTGAATCGAGGTTTCATACGTATCGATCTGTTTGGCAATCGTCACAATGTCTTCTTTGTCGAAGGCGATCAGAGGACGGAACACAGGCATCGTGCAGACCTCGTTCGTAGCCGCCAGGCTTGGAACCGTCTGGCTTGCCACCTGTCCGATGCTCTCCCCCGTAATCAGGCCGAGACAGCCTGTCTTTTCGGCGATTCGCTCTGCGATCCGCATCATATAGCGGCGCATAATAATCGTCAGCTCGTCGTGGGGACACTTTTCATAAATATAGAGCTGAATATCCGTAAAATTCACCACGTACAGATAAATGGGACCCGTAAAGCGGGAGACCTTTTCCGCCAGATCCACCACCTTCTGCTTGGCGCGCTCGCTCGTATAGGGCGGCGCATGAAAGTATACAGCATCGATCTTAACGCCGCGCTTGGCCACCATGTATCCTGCTACCGGGCTGTCGATACCGCCGGAGAGGAGGAGCATGGATTTGCCGTTCGTTCCCACAGGCATACCGCCCGGACCGGGAATCACGTCCGAATACAGGTAGATCCGTTCACGGACCTCCACATGGAGCATCAGTTCCGGCTCATGCACATCCACCCGCATCTGCGGAAACGCATCCAGAATCCGCGCTCCAAGCTCTGCGTTCATTTCCATGGAAGCCAGGGGATAGGTTTTGCGTGCGCGCTTTGCGTGAACCTTAAAGGTCTTCGCGCAGTCCGTTCCATACCGCTCCTTCAGATAGGCCACGACGGCCTCGCCAAGCTTCTCAAACCCTTCGTCCTCCAGAATCACAACCGGACAGATTCCCACGATACCGAACACACGGCGCATGGCGTCCACAGCATCGTCATAGTCGTAGTCGCCCAAAGCCTCCGCATAGATACGTCCCTGCTCCTTGGTGACGCGAAAATCTCCCTCCACTCCCTTCAGGGCGTGGCGAATCTGGGCTACCAGAGCATCCTCAAACAGATAGCGGTTCTTTCCCTTGATTCCGATCTCTCCATATTTTATCAAAAATGCGTGAAACATCTCTTTCCCCTTTCTTTCCTGACAGCCTTACGCCTTACTTCCTCCGCGCCTAGCGGCGGGTAAACCGGCGCAGCGCCGGAAGGAGCTCCCTTAAAGCTTCCAGGCAGTAATCCAGTTCCTCTTTTGTCGTAAACTCGCTGAAGCTGAAACGAAGCGTAGAATCCAAAAGCTCCCGCTTCACTCCTATGGCTTTCAGCACTCCGCTGACTGCCGGATGATTGGAGGAGCAGGCGGAACCGGAGGATACATAGATCCCCTTTTCTTCCAAAGCATGCAGCAACACCTCACTGCGCACACCCGCGAAGCTTACGCTTACGATGTGAGGCGCTCCCTCTCTCCCCTGAGGGCCGTTGACAGTCGTTCCCTCTATGTTCCGGATTTCAGCGATAAAATATTCCCGCAATTCGTAAAGCTGTTCCTGCTTCCCGGCAAAATCCGTGTAAATCTCCCGGACGGCCTCTCCAAGTCCTGCGATCCCCGGTACATTCTCCGTGCCGGAACGCAGATCCCGCTGCTGTCCGCCCCCGAACAGGATCGGATGAATCTTCACCTGCGCGTCCACATAGAGAAGCCCTATGCCCTTGGGGCCATGAATCTTATGTCCGCTGACGCTCAAAAGATCAATGCCTTGTTTTTTAGGATAAATATGATATTTTCCATAGGCCTGCACCGCATCCACATGAAACAGGATTTTCCGTCCCTGCTTTTTTAAGAGGGCCGCTATCTCCTCGATGGGCTGCAGGGAGCCAATCTCATTGTTCACATACATCACTGAGACCAGAATCGTCTCGTCGCAGAGCGCTTCCTCCAGATCCGAAAGGCGCACTACCCCCGTTTCATCTACAGGAAGATAGGTCACCCGAAAGCCCTGGCTTTCCAGCTCCTTCATCGTATTCAGCACAGCCGGATGCTCGATGCAGGTGGTAATCAGATGATTTCCGGCCCGCCTGTTCGCGTGAGCGCAGCCTATGAGCGCTAGGTTATCGCTCTCAGTCCCTCCGGAAGTGAAAAAAATCTCTTTTTCCTCCACCTTCAGATTGCGTGCTATGAGCCTGGTCGCTTCCCGCAGATAATTCTCGGCCTCCACGCCCTTCCTGTGCAGGGAGGACGGATTGCCGTAATGTTCTGTCATAATCTCATACATCAGCTTTGCCGCTCCCGAAAAACAGCGGCTCGTGGCTGAATTGTCCAAATATACTTCCATAACTGCTCCTTATGGTTCCAAAAGATATACGAGCATAGCCAGTACAGCCATGCCGGCGGTCTCCGTACGCAGAATACGCCGTCCCAGCGTAATGGGAGCCGCTCCGGCCTCTATGGCCTTCTTTACTTCCTCCTCCTCAAAGCCGCCCTCCGGCCCGATAAAAATACCCACGGAGGAACCGGGGGAAATACTTCCAAAGACCTCTCTGGTATGCGCCATATTTTCCGCTCTCTCATAGGGAATCAGGCAAAAATCCATCGTTTCCGCCTCTTTCAGCGCGTCCTCAAAGCGCGTCACGCCGGAAATCTCAGGAATCACCCCGCGTCCCGACTGCTTTGCCGCGCTCTCTGCGATATTCTCCCAGCGTTTTCTCCGGTTTTCCCCTTTTTTGGCGTCCAGCTTAACGACTGTCCGCCTTGTGGATACCGGAACGATACGAGAGACTCCAAGCTCCACGCATTTCTGTACAATAAAGTCCATCTTGTCGCTCTTGGGAAGTCCCTGAAACAGCGTGATTCTTGTCGGAAGTTCCGCGTCGCCGTCAAGCTTCCAGCAAATTTTCGCCCGCACCAGCTGTTCCCCTGCTTCTTCCAAAAGGCAGCGGTACTCGCTTCCCTGGCCGTCCGCGATCAAAAGCTCCTCTCCGGTCCGCATACGCAGAACATTGCGGATATGGTTCACATCCGCCCCTGTCAACACGATTTCCTTTTCCCCGATCTGCGACGGATCCGCAAAAAACCGATGCATAATTACCGCACTTCCTTCCGGGCGGTGACGCTCACCCACTCGCCCTGATACGTGACTTCGAGGATCTTAAGGCCGCAGTCCTTTATGGTCTGCACGACCAAATCTTCCTTATCGTCTATGATCCCTGAAGTGATATATACCCCTCCCGGCTTCAACTGGTCCAGGATCACGGGCGTCAGCGGTACCAGCACCTCCGCCAGAATATTGGCCACCACGATGTCGTAACAGCCGTATCCCACCCGATCCTGCACTTCCTTTTCTGTAATGATATTGCCAATCATCATTTCAAAAGAGGAGGGATCGATGCCGTTTACCTGCATATTTTCCTTGACCGCCGCAAGCGCGTTCGTGTCCAGATCCGTTCCCACCGCCCGTTTTGCTCCAAGCTTCAGGCTGATGATGGAAAGGATTCCGCTTCCCGTTCCCACATCCAGAAGCACCGTCTCCGGCGTCAGATGTTTTCTAAGCTGGCGGATGCAAAGCTGGGTCGTTTCATGCATTCCTGTTCCAAAGGCCGTCCCCGGATCGATCTGGATCAGAAGCTTGTCACGGTCCTCCGGCCGTACCTCCTCCCAGGAGGGTTTGATCAGAATGTCGTCCACATAAAACTGATGAAAATATTCCTTCCAGTTATTGATCCAGTCCTTGTCCTCCGTCTCCGACGCCGTGATCGTAGCCTCTCCCACGTCCACGCCCCAGCTTCGGATCTCGTCGAGCCCTTCCTGTACTTTTAAAAGCATCGCTGCCTGGTCTGTCTCAGGCTCCAGATAAAAGCTGATATAAGCTACGCCATCGTCATCCGGCATATCCGGCAGAATATCCACAAACATCTGCGCCTTGTCCTCGTCGCTTAAAGGCACCTTGTCCTCGATCTCGATGCCTTCAATCCCGGCCTCCTGCATCATAGAGCTTATCAGATCTTCCGCTTCGGTTCTCGTCTTTAACGTATATTTATTCCACTTCAATCTCTATTCTCCTCTTTTCTGCCGCCTCCCAGGATACAGGAGCGGCGCCGATAAATGTCTGTCACGATCTAAGATGTCTGTCGACATCTTATCATAAAAAGGCGGGGGCGGCAAGCATTCCCTCTGCGTAAGGGGCCTGTCAGCCGAACACTGCGGTCACCAGCAGGCTGTAGAGCGGAATCGTGACCATGGATACCAATGTTGTAAAGACTACCACATTGCTGGCAAAGGTATAGTCGCAATCATGCTGGGAGGCCAGAAGGGCCGTCGTATTCGCCACAGGCATCGCCACCAGGACCGTCACCACCTCAGCCACCAATGTCTCCAGATTCAGCAAGCGGCAGACCGCCAGTACCGCCAAGGGCTGGACAAAGAGACGGAGAACGGTGATGACATAAAGATCCTTGCAGAACATCTTCCGCAGATCGGTCTCCGCCATGATAAAACCGATGACCAGCATGGTCAGCGGCGTCAGACATTGGTTAAAGCCGGAAATCGTATTATAGAGAAAGGCCGGAAGCTCTATGGGAAAGAACATCCACAGTACGCCCAGGATCGTCGTCACCACGCAGGGATGCGTCAGGGTTCTGCGGAGGCCCTTTTTAAAGCCCGCGCCCTTTTCCTGAAAGCATTCCAGACCGACGCTCCACATAAAGAGCCGGACCGGAAGCAGGAACACGGAAGCATAGACCAGGCCGGGAGCCCCGTAAAGCCCCTCCACGACAGGGTTTCCCAGATACCCGCAGTTGGAAAACTGGAAAGCGTAGCGCATGACGCCCCTGCGGCTCTCCGGCATCTTTTTCCAAAGCACCTTGCTCAGCAGATACCAGGCAAGCTGGATAAAAAATGCCATAGCCATGACGACCAGCATAGACTGGAAAGCCGAAGCGTCCGCATTGGAAAAGGCATATAAAATGTTGCAGGGCAGTATCAGATTCACCACCAGATTTGTCAGACTTCTGCGTCCCTCCGACGTCACGATCTGCATTTTCCGAAGTCCCGCGCCAATCAGAATAATCAGAAACATCGTTCCCTGCATCGTAAGCAGGTTTCCCATATCTACCATCCGTCTATCTCCTTTGCAGTCTCAGAATAGCAAAAGGAATCCGTTCCGTCAGATCTCCGGGCAGCATCCCATATTCTCCAAGACTCTCACAGCAGATGTCCCCGGCAAGGCCGTGAAGATAGACCGCCAGGGCTGCCGCCTCCGCAGCTTCCATCCCCTGGCCCATTAGAGAGAGCGTCATGCCTCCCAGCACGTCGCCGCTTCCTCCCTTCGCCATTCCATTGTTTCCCGTCGTGTTCACGTAAACTCTGCCGTCCGGCGACGCCGTCACAGTTCCCGGTCCCTTCAAGACCAGCACACAGCCGTAGCGCTTTGCAAAGTCAAGGGCTGCCCTTCGGCGTCCGGCCGACAGATCTCCGCCCAGATAGGCGAACTCTCCCTCATGGGGCGTCAGAACCGTCACAAGCCCTTTTTCATACCGGCGTTTCAACAGATCCTTTCTGTCCTTTACCGCATACAGACCATCCGCATCCAGTACAAGAGGCGTGGCCGTCTGTTCCAGAAGCTTGCACACCAGAAGGGAAAGTTCCTGGCTTCTCCCAAGTCCCGGACCGATAAGGCCTGCGTCGCAGGCGTTTAGACGATCCAGAATCTGAAAGAGCGCTCCCGAAGAAATCTTTCCATTCTGCTCCGGAAGCGGGGAAGGCATGACTTCCAGACAAGAAGCTGCCACAATAGGGTATACGCTTTCCGGAACATTCAAAAACACAAGACCGCTGCCCGTCCTGGCTGCCCCGCGGGAGGCCAGAACGGGAGCTCCTGTCAGGCCCACGCTTCCGCCCGTGAGCAAAACCTTTCCAAAGGTCCCCTTATGTCCATCCTTTCTTCGCGCCGGAAGCAGGCTGGCGGCAAGGGCTTCATCACAGGCTTCAAAGACGGCGCCGCCGGACAGGGCTGACTCCAGGACGTCTGCAGGGATTCCAATGTCGCAGACTTTTATCTCTCCTGCATAGTAGCTTCCCTGTCCCTCGTAATGTCCGAATTTAGGAAGGGTAAAGGTCACGGTTACGGCTGCGTGCAGCGCCGCTCCCAGCACTTCGCCTGTATCCGTGCCGATGCCGCTTGCGATGTCCACGGCCAGAGCCGGAATATCAAGAGCATCCAGCCAGAGAAGCACGTCTCTCGTCTCCTGGCGCACTTCTCCTTTCAGGCCGATCCCAAGGAGAGCGTCCACGATCAGATCCGCGTCCCGGCACCAGCTTTTCTTATCCTCCATCCAGTCCTCAAGCTGCAGTCCTGCCTTCCAAAGCCGTTCCTCCATAAGCTTTGTATCCGCCGTCATCCTTTCTCTTTTTCCCACAAGAAAGGCGCGCACATCCATTCCCATTTCCTTCAGGAAGCGGGCCGCAGCCACGCCGTCGCCGCCGTTATTGCCCGGACCGCAGAATACGGCGATCCGCCTTTCTTCTCCATGCTCCTTTAAAAAAGCGGCGGCTTCCTCCGCCACATGGCGGGCGGCCCGTTCCATCAGGACTGAAGAAGGGATACCCCGTTCCTCTATCGCAATCCTGTCCGCTTCCTTCATCTGCGCTGCCGATGCCAGTCTCATGTTCTCACTCTCCTTCCCGGATGAAAGCAAAAGAGCCGCAAAGGCCTGATACGCCGCAGTCAGCTGCATTGTATCCAAGCCTCGCGGCAGCCTTTTTTATCAGGAAATCCCCGCTATGTCAACAAGCTTCAATGTCTTTACATCTGTATTTTCCAGACTGGTCACAAGGGCCTTCGCCGTGTCAATGGCAGTCAGCACGTTGACGCCCGTCTCAATGGCGTTGCGGCGGATCACAAAGCCATCATGGCTGTGCTCCACTCCCTGGGAAGGCGTATCGATGACCAGATCGATTTTATGGCCGAGAATCAGGTCCAGAATATTCGGCGACTCCTGCTCCAGCTTTCTTGTCAGGCGCACAGACACGTCCGCTTCCAGAAGGGCGCGCGCCGTCCCCTTCGTCGCGTAAATCCGATAGCCGAGGGCCTCGAACCGCTTCGCGATCTCCACAGCCTCCGCTTTATCCTCATCCCGAACCGTGATAATCATATTCTTATACTTGGGCAGACGGATTCCCGCGCCCAGAAACGCCTTGTAAAGCGCCTCGTTGAAGGTCTCCGCAATGCCAAGGCACTCTCCTGTAGACTTCATCTCCGGTCCCAGGCTTATATCCGCCCCGCGGATCTTTTCAAAGGAGAACACGGGCATCTTAATGGCATAGTAATCTGCCTCCGGCTGAAGCCCCGGCTTATAGCCAAGCTCCTTGATCTTGTGGCCAAGAATCACTCTTGTGGCCAGCGGCACGATAGGAATACCCGTCACCTTGCTGATGTAAGGCACGGTACGGCTGGAACGGGGATTCACCTCGATCACGTAAACCTCATCGTCCACGGCGATAAACTGAATATTGATAAGACCGATGACATGGAGGGAACGGGCCAGTCTTCTCGTATACTCCTCAATCGTGGCCTTTACCTTATCGCTGATACTCTTTGCCGGATAGACGGAAATACTGTCTCCGGAGTGGATTCCTGCGCGCTCAATATGCTCCATGATGCCGGGAATCAGAATATCCTCGCCGTCGCAGACAGCGTCCACCTCGATCTCCTTGCCCTGCAGATACTTATCCACCAGAATCGGATGCTCCTGGGTGATTCGGTTGATGATGCCGATAAACTCCTCCACATCCTTGTCATTGATTGCGATCTGCATACCCTGGCCGCCCAGCACATAGGAAGGACGGACGAGTACCGGGTAGCCCAGCTCATTTGCGGCCTTCTTCGCTTCTTCTGCCGTAAACACGGTATGTCCCTTTGGACGCGGAATCCCGCATTTCTCCAGAATTTCGTCGAAAAGCTCTCTGTCCTCTGCCGCGTCCACATTTTCGGCGGATGTTCCCAGGATAGGCACGCCCATTTTCATCAAAGCTTCCGTCAGCTTAATGGCCGTCTGTCCGCCGAACTGCACAACCGCTCCGTCGGGCTTCTCCAGACGCACGACGCTCTCCACATCCTCCGGCGTCAGAGGCTCAAAATACAGCTTGTCCGCAATGTCAAAGTCCGTACTTACGGTCTCCGGATTATTGTTTATGATAATGGTCTCATATCCTTCTTTGGAAAAAGCCCAGGTACAGTGTACGGAACAGAAATCAAACTCAATACCCTGTCCGATACGGATAGGACCGCTTCCAAGCACCAGAACCTTTTTGCGGTCTCTTGTCTCCTCTACCTCGTTTTCGCTTCCGAATACGGAGTAATAGTAGGGGGTGCTGGCCGCAAATTCAGCGGCGCAGGTATCTACCATCTTATAGGCCGCCGTAATCCCGTTCGCATAGCGCATATCCCGGATTTCTTCCTCCGTCTTTCCAGTAAGACGGGCAATCACAGTATCCGGAAATTCGATACGCTTTGCTTCTTTTAAAAGCTCCGCCGTCAGCTCCTGACTTTTCAGCATCTGCTCCATTTCCACAAGGATCGCGATCTTGTCGATAAACCAGATGTCAATCTTTGTGATCGCATGAATCTCCTCATAAGAGATTCCCTTGCGAATGGCCTCGGCAATCAGCCAAATACGGCGATCGTCCACCACCTCAAGCTGTTTTACTATCTCCTCTCTGGAAAGAGCCGTAAAATCATAGGACATCAGACTGTCCACATGCTGTTCCAGAGAACGGATCGCTTTCATTAAAGCTCCCTCAAAATTATTGCAGATCGCCATAACCTCTCCGGTCGCCTTCATCTGTGTGGTCAATGTCCGCTTCGCACTAATAAATTTATCGAAGGGCAGGCGGGGCAGCTTCACGACGCAGTAGTCAAGCATAGGCTCAAAGCTTGCCATGGTCTGACCAGTAATCGCGTTCGGAATCTCGTCCAGCGTATAGCCCAGGGCGATCTTCGCGGCCACCTTCGCGATGGGATAGCCCGTCGCCTTGGAAGCCAGAGCAGAAGAACGGCTCACACGGGGATTTACCTCAATCACGCAGTATTCAAAGCTTTCCGGATGAAGCGCGTACTGCACATTGCAGCCTCCTGTAATGTTCAGCTCGCTGATGATATTCAGCGCGGAGGTACGAAGCATCTGGTATTCCTTGTCACCCAGCGTCTGAGAGGGAGCCACCACAATGCTGTCTCCCGTATGCACGCCCACCGGATCGATATTTTCCATATTACATACGGTGATACAGTTGCCGGCGCTGTCACGCATCACCTCATATTCGATCTCTTTCCAGCCGGCGATGCAGCGTTCCACAAGCACCTGTCCCACACGGGAAAGTCTGAGACCATTGGCCAGAATCTCCTCAAGCTCCTCCTGATTGTGAGCGATTCCGCCGCCGCTTCCGCCCAGCGTGTAGGCAGGACGAAGCACAACCGGATAGCCGATCTGATTGGCAAAGGCAATGCCCTCCTCCACGCTTTCCACTACCAGCGAAGCCGCCACCGGTTCCCCGATCTTTTCCATGGTACTCTTAAATTCCAGGCGGTCCTCCGCCTTTTTGATGGTCTCCGAAGTCGTACCGATGAGACGGACGTTATGCTCCTTCAGAAAACCTCTTTCCTCCAGTTCCATGGCCAGATTCAGTCCCGCCTGGCCTCCCAGAGTCGGAAGCACGCTGTCCGGCTTCTCCTTTATGATAAGCTGCTCTACCACCTCGACGGTAAGCGGCTCGATATATACATGATCCGCGATGTCTTTGTCGGTCATAATCGTCGCAGGATTGGAGTTTAAGAGAACAACTTCGATCCCTTCTTCCTTCAGGGAACGGCAGGCCTGGGTTCCTGCATAGTCAAACTCCGCGGCCTGTCCGATCACGATCGGACCGGAACCAATCACAAGAACTTTTTTAATAGAAGGATTCTTAGGCATGTTTCTTCACCTCCATCGTCTGTATAAAGCGGTCAAACAGATAACTGGAATCCTGCGGTCCGGGGCAGGCCTCCGGGTGGAACTGCACGGTAAAGATATTCTTTCCTGTGTAGCGCAGCCCTTCGTTCGTCCTGTCGTTGACATTCTCAAAGGCAGGCGACGCCACCGCCGGATCAAGACTTTTGGTATCCACCGCGTATCCGTGGTTCTGAGAGGAGATATAGACCTTTCCGGTCTCCAGATCCCGGACCGGATGATTGCCTCCCCTGTGGCCGTACTTCAGCTTGTAAGTATCCGCCCCTGTAGCCAGGGCCATGAGCTGATGACCAAGACAGATTGCGAAGATCGGAATATCCGTCTCGTAAAGCTTCCGGATCTCCCTGATAATCTCTTGGCATTCCTTCGGATCTCCCGGTCCGTTGGAAAGCATGATGCCGTCCGGCTTCGCGGCGATGATCTCCCCGGCCTTCGTGTCCGCCGGATAGATCGTCACCTGGCAGCCTCTTTCATGCAGAGAACGGGCAATGTTGCGCTTTGCTCCCAGATCCAGAAGGGCAACCTTCAGGCCGTCATTTTCCAGAACCTTCTTTTCCCTGCAGCTTACCTTTTCCACAACCTTGCCGGTGGTATATGCCTTCAGACGGGGAAGGACTTCGTCTAGGGACGCGTATTCCTTTGTGGTGATCATGCCGTTCATCGTACCGCTTTCACGCAGGATTTTTGTCAGCGCGCGGGTATCGATTCCCGCGATTCCCGGAATATCATATTTCTGAAGGAAATTCTGAATCGTATCTTCACTGCGGAAATTACTGGGGATTCTGGATAATTCTCTCACGATATAGCCGTCCGGCCATGGTCTTTCCGACTCCATATCCTCATAACAAATGCCGTAGTTACCGATCAACGGATAGGTCATGACTACAGCCTGCCCCGCATAGGACGGATCCGTCAGCACCTCCAGATAGCCTGTCATGGAGGTATTGAACACGATCTCGCTTATCACCTCGCGCTGTGCCCCAATGCTGACGCCTGTAAATACATGTCCGTCTTCCAGTATCAGAAAAGCTTTCATAATCCACCTGTTCCTTTCCTCATTCTCCCCGCGCTCTATTTTTTCAAAAAAAAAAGACAGTTCCTGCCTCTTTGCACACGCGTTCCTCTTTGCCTCTAAATCTGATTCATTATACTATAAGATGAAAGGCACTTCAAGGACTTTTTTTATTTTTCGGATGGCAGACAAAATGGCTGCTGAAAACCCGGTAAACAGCAGCCATTTCATCAGCCATTCTTCTCACCGCACCAGGAACAGTTCCAGCACAAACACAGCAGCGCAGACAGCCACGGCCACCTGGAACAGGCTTTTTCCCCGGTAAGCCAGAATCACAGCCACCACAAGAGCCGCCGCTCCGGAAACGAAGGAGCCTGTAGCGCTAAGAATCGCCGGAAAAGTCATGACCGCCAGCGTCACGTAAGGTACGTAGAATAAAAAGGATTTGATCCACACATTCGTAATTTCTTTTTTCAGCAGTACAAGCGGAATCATACGGATCAGATAGGTCACCGCGGCCATCACAAAAATATACCCATATACGCTATGCATCTTTCGTCTCCTCCTTTACCGGGAACAGGAAAGCCGCTCCTCCCGCAATCAGAATAGTCAGAATAATGATTTTAAAGCCAGAGGAAATTTCTCCAAGAACCGGGAGCTTTGCAAAAAGCAGACTTGCCGCCATTGACACCAGGATAATCCCCATGAGTACTTTATTTTTCCGGGCCGGAGGCAGAATCACAGCCAGAAACATTCCGTAAAGGGCCACATTCAGGGCGTTCAGGATTCTCTGAGGCAGCAGACTTCCCGATATGCCTCCGAGCAGCGTTCCAAGAGTCCATCCGGGAACGGCTGCTCCCATAAGTCCGTAGCTGTACCAGGGACTTAAAGCTCCCTCCCGGCAGACGGATACGCCAAAGATCTCATCCGTCACCCCGTAAGCCATAAAAAATCTGTGAAAGAACGGCATGGAGGCCGACAGCTTTTGAGACAGCGAGCAGGACATCAGGCAATACCTGAGATTGATCACGAGCTGCGTCAGCGCCATTTCCGCAAAGGAAGCCCCCGCCTGTATCACGCCCAGTCCCGCAAACTGTCCTGCGCTCGTCAGATTCGTAAGCGACAGAACCACCGCCTGCGGCGCCGTAAGGCCGGCGTCCCCCGCCATTATGCCAAAGGTAAACGAGACCGCCAGATAACCAAGCCCTATGGGAATCCCATCGGCAAGGCCGGCCCTAAATTCTCTTTTTCTCTCATTCATAATATTCTCCCCTTTATCTTCCCCTGCTAATTAAGAGTATGTACTCCGTACCGCAGCGTCTTATAAACCGTCGTGCCGCTGTCCAAAAGCACTGCAAATACAATAATTGCCAAAAAGATGTTGGAAATCGTATCCCCGTTAAAGCGCAGCAGGAAATCCGGGACGCTCTCATCCATGCTCCACTTCAGATACGTCTGGAGATCCACTGCGAAATTCGGGTTCCAGAGCGGCGTCACCTTCAGGAGAATCACCGACAACACAAGAGATATTCCATTGCAGACAAGATTTGAAACCAGCACAAGCCTCCCATATACGCCTGCCGCAAGGCGCACCGCCTGATCCACAAGTCCCACTCCCAGGGACAGGATAAAGAGCGGGAGCAGCATCTCCCAAAGATCCAGGTTAAATACCGGAACCACCGTGTACATTTCTCCTTCACGGAATACGGCGGAAAAAAATTCCGGTGCGAAAATCAGCAGCCCACCGAACACTACGGTAAATACCATCTCCACAATGCAGTCGCCGCGGCTGATGCGTGCTTTGGGATTCGGAACCGGAGAAAGGGCGCCCGGCGTCCAGCCGGAAAACAGTTTTGCAGAGGTATTTTCCAAATCCTCTACCTTCCACTTCCTCTCTCTTTTCTTTTCCAGCTTCACCTTTTGCCGTTCCAAAATTACAAACACCAATGTCACGGCTCCAAAGGCAGTGACTCCGGAAGCAGCCGCATTCAGCATAGCCTGAAGTATACCGTACAGCACGAAAGCGCTTTCCGTCATGGCATAAGCAGCCACATACACTTCAGCGGCTCCGGCTCCCTGAAGCCGTACCGCATCCACAACTCCTGCAGCCAGAACCGGCAGTATGCTGCACAGCAGCACAACCTTTACAAACCACAGATATGTATCGTAATACTCCGGTCCAATCAGGCAATGCGTTACGTCCTGATACTGCTCCGCAAGTCTGGCCGGATCCCCAAGCTCTGTCAGAACCTTTTCCGCAGTGCTTCCCTTTCCCTCTATCATATCTCCGATCATCTCTCCAAGCTCCAACGCCACATCATCTCGCTGATCCTTTGGCAGACGGCGTGTCACCTGATAAATATATCGTTCTATCAATTCCTGTTCTCTGCCTGTCATCTCTCTTCCTCCTCAAGCAAGGCTTCGATACCAAGGGCCATACGTTTCCATTGACTTTTCAGCTCCCGATAAATCTCGTTTCCATACGCAGTCCTCTGATAATATTTTCTCGGCTTTGAACCGCCCGTCTCCCAACGGCTCTCCAAAAGCCCCTGTTTTTCCAGACGGCGAAGCAGCGGGTACAAAGTATTCGGATCAATCTCCACACCCTTTTCCTCCAGACTTTGCACCAGAGCATAGCCATATTTCGCCTCAGACATCTGACTCAGCACACTTAGAATGAGGGTTCCTCTCCTAAGTTCCATAACCAATCCCGCCAACAGGTCCCGTTCTTCTCCCATATGTTTTCCTCCTGTTTTATAATACTGTATATCGCACACTATTGTCAATATTAAATTATTGTTTTGTGATTTTGTCACGGAAAAAAGAACGTCCCAGGTATAGAATACAGCTATCACCAATTTACGGAGGAAGACAAATGGGATTCTTTGACTTTTTTAAAACGCCTGACATCAATGAAGAATTAAAGAAATATCAGAGTACTCCGGGAGCCGTGCTTCTGGATGTACGCACAGACGAGGAATACGCCGAAGGCCGGATTCCGGGAAGTAAAAACATTGCCCTGCACGAACTGAATAAAATCAAAAAGGCTGTCCCGGATTTTTCCACCCCGCTCTTTGTATACTGCTTAAGCGGCGCGAGAAGCCGTCAGGCCGTATCGGGCTTGAAAAGCATGGGCTACACGGCCGTCACAGATCTTGGAGGCATCCATCATTATCACGGAACGATAGAGAGGTAAGCATATGAAAGTTGTAATCGTCGGAGGCGTCGCCGGAGGAGCCACGGCTGCCGCCCGTATCCGCAGACTGGACGAAAAGGCTCAGATCACGGTATTTGAACGCTCTGGCTATATCTCCTACGCCAACTGCGGCCTTCCCTACTACATCGGAGACGTGATCACGGATCCGGAGGAACTGACCTTACAGACGCCGGAAAGCTTCTGGGAACGCTTCCGGGTAGACATGAAGGTACGCCACGAGGTCACTGCCATCCACCCGGAGAAAAAAACGGTAACCGTCCGCAACCTGGAAAGCGGCGTCATCTTTGAAGAAGCATACGATAAACTCCTTCTGTCCCCAGGCGCGCGTCCCACGCAGCCGGAACTGCCGGGTACAGGGATGGACCGGCTCTTTACCCTCCGCACGGTGGAAGACACCTTCCGCATCCATGATTTTGTGGAGCAGAACAAGCCGCGCTCCGTAATTCTGGCCGGAGGAGGCTTTATCGGACTGGAGCTGGCCGAAAACTTCCGGGAAAAGAACATGGAAGTCACCATCGTCCAGCGTCCCCGACAGCTTATGACTCCCTTTGATCCGGAAATGGCCGCCTTCATCCATGCCAAAATGCGGAAAAAAGGCGTCCATCTGATGCTGGGACATTCTGTGGAAGGCTTCCGGGAGGAAAACGGAGCGGTTCAGGTACTCCTCAAAGGAGAGGAAGCTTTAAGCGCAGACATGGTAATTCTGGCTATCGGCGTCACGCCGGACACACCCCTGGCCAGAGAAGCAGGACTAAAGCTCGGACTAAAGGGAAGCATTCTCGTCAATGACCGCATGGAAACCTCGGTTCCCGACATCTACGCAGTCGGCGACGCCGTAGAAGTCCGCCATTTTGTTACAGGAGAGGAAGCGCTTATCTCCCTTGCAGGCCCCGCCAACAAGCAGGGACGCATCGCCGCCGACAATATCTGCGGCTTAGACAGTCATTTTCCCGGTTCCCTCGGTTCTTCAGTCATCAAGCTCTTTGATATGACGGCTGCCTCCACAGGCATCAACGAGCGAACCGCAAAAAAATCCGGCATCGACTGTGACAAGATCTACCTTTCCCCGGCCAATCACGCCGGATACTATCCCGGCGGCCGGGTGATGACCATGAAAGTCCTTTTTGAAAAGAACAGCTTTCGTCTGCTGGGCGCTCAGATCGTCGGCTATGAGGGCGTAGACAAGCGTATCGACGTGCTGGCTACGGCGATCCATGCGGGAATGACGGTTCCTCAGCTCAAAGAGCTGGAT
The DNA here is from genome assembly GCA_018715645.1 of Candidatus Merdisoma merdipullorum. Taxonomy (GTDB): domain Bacteria; phylum Bacillota; class Clostridia; order Lachnospirales; family Lachnospiraceae; genus Laedolimicola; species Laedolimicola merdipullorum. The sequence continues at coordinate 73,459 of DVLE01000046.1, read as the reverse complement.
CTGGCCTACGCGCCTCCCTATTCCTCTGCGAAGGATCCGGTCAACATGGCAGGCTTTCTGGCTGAAAATCTTTCCAAAGGACTTCTCCGCCAGTTCTTCTGGGATGAAATCGACAGTCTCCCCCGCGACGGAAGCGTCACGCTTCTGGACACACGCACCAGAGAGGAGTACGACAGCGGACACGTGGAAGGCTTTCTCAATATTCCGGTAGACGAGCTGAGGGAACGGATGGGTGAGCTGGAAGCGGGAAAGCCCATATATGTCATCTGCCAGAGCGGACTCAGAAGCTATCTTGCCTGCCGCATTCTGACTCAGAACGGCTTTGACTGCAGCAATTTCTCCGGCGGCTACCGCCTGTACCAGACGGTCATGCTCGATCAGGCCGCCGCAGAACAGGCGCTTCCCTGCGGAAAGGACAAGACAAACTAAAAAAGACAGCCTTCTTATTTCCGGCTCAGTTCTTCCAGCCGCGGGGAATCCGTGATCTCTACGGTTCCCCGCGACAGCCTTACAAGCCCCTCGCTCTGAAAATAACGGAGCATTCTGGTCACCACCTCGCGGGCCGTTCCCAGATGATTTCCTATCATCTCATGAGTAAGCTTCAGGCAGAGCGTCCCTTCCAGAACGGACTCGTTCACGAGAAATTCCGCCAGACGCTTGTCAAAACTTTTCCACATAATCTGTTCCAGAAGCCACATCACCTCTGAAAACCGGCCAGCCATCACCTGACTGGTATAATTGGCCACGGAAACCGACCGTTCCATCAATGCTTTGTAGATTCTGGAAGGAACCACATAAAGCTCGGAATCTTTTTCCGCCTCTATGGTAATCTCAAACTGGATATTCTGCATGATGCAGGAAGCCGAAAGCAGACAGAGATCCCGCTCAAAGAGACGGTAAATCGTAATCTCCCGTCCTTCTTCCGAGACAATATAGGCGCGAAGCTGGCCGGAGACGACCAGAAGAAGTCCCTGGCAGTCAGCGGATCCACCATGAAGAAGGCTTCCCTTTTCCACACGGCGGAACAGGGCGTTTTCCCGAAGCAAGCCTTGTTCCTCCTCCGTCAATTTGTTCCATACAGGAAAATATTCTGCAAACTCCATAGTACCTCCCCTCCTACCAAAACACCTCGCCCCGTTTCCGGATTCTCACGATCCGTTCCCTGTAAGGGCTGTCGGGATGTTCCGCAAGCCAACGGTCAATGACAGCGTATTTGTCCCAGCAGTGCATGGGATAGATCTTGTCCGCGCCGCTCAAAGGAGCCAGCGGATCCGCAAGGCTCAGAAAATAGTCCAGTCCCAGAGCATAATTTTTCTCCTGTCTGGGATCCAGGGGAACAAAGGCTGCGTCCATATGCTTTCCCCGAAGCGGCTCGATATATCTGTGAAACTTTTCTTCCATCTGCCTGTTCCAGTTCTCCGGCTCTCCTTCCCAGCGCCAGTCATTCAGATCTCCCGCATGATAAAGCGTCTTTCCTTCCGCCTGGACAAGAAAAGCCACGCCCTCGTCCGTGGAACGAAGTGTCTGCACCCCCACGCCCTCATGCTCCCACTCCGTTCCCGGCTTCAGATGCACAGTCCGGGCTTTCCATTCCTCCGGCACACGGCTTTTCCAGATGTCATGGGACAGCACATACCATACCTGTTCCCTGTCCTTTGCCAGTTGAAAAATCTCCGGGTTGAAATGATCCGGATGGCGATGGCTTGCAAAGACATAGAGCTTCTTGTCTCCCGGAAGCTCCGGGACTTCTCCCTGATAATAATCAAACAGCAGAATGGTGTGTTCCAGTTCTGCCAGAAAACCGCTGTGAGCGATATAGGTAATCTTCATCCTTTCCTGTCCTCCAACTCCTGAAAAGAAAACACGGGGCTTTTGTATTTTCAAAACAACTTCCAAAAGCTCCGTGTTTCTTCTTTCATTTATGGACCTGAGGGGAATCGAACCCCTGTCCGAAAGCCTGTTCCCTGTTCTTCTACTATCATAGTCAGTTATTTGACATTCCCTCCGCTGTCCGGGAGCTGACACCCTGGCAGCTTCAGTAGCTTCATGATACGCCCATGCGCGCAAAGCTTAACGCATGTCGTTTCCTGCATCGTCGATGCCGGACTCTTAAGGTGCAGGTGCCCTAAGGCCGACAGCCGCCATTAGGCAGCGTATGCTAAATTATCTTCAGCGTTTATATTTAGGTTTGCAATTTGACGCATCGCCTGCGGATAGCTTCACCAGCTTCGAGGCCCCCGTCGAAACCAGTACAAGCCCTGGTATTCGCCCTTTTGGGGCATCTGTATGCTATAATAGTATAGCTCCGGCTCTGCATTTTTGCAAGCGATTTTCCGTAATTTTTCAAGAACGAATATCCTTTTTCCTAAGCCACAGGATTCCAACCCCGGTAAACAGCAGTAAAAAGCACAGCGTACTGATTCCAAAGCCGAGGGAACTGGACACCATATCCTCCGTTTTATTCGCGTTCATGCCCATAAGCATCAGCGAGTAAGGCCAGAACAGTCCGAAGCCGCCGTTGCTGGCCAGAAGCCCTGCCACGCTTCCGAGCAAAGCCAAAGCGATCGGAACGGCAAAGCTTCGGATAATCATGGAAAGCACCAGCTGTAAAGATGTAATGGCCAGAGCTCCAAGACTTCCCCGAAGAAGCCATATCAGAATCTGAAACTCCGGTAAGCCAGGCAGCCCTACCGCCTTTCCCGCTATCAGAAAAAGCGCCCACATCCAGAACTGTAAAATAACCGTACAGCGCAAGGCTAAAATCAGCTTGGATAAAAAGACATCGGCGGCCGGAACAGGCATCGTCATCAGGTGATTCCAGTTATTATTCAGATGTTCCACCCTCCAGATGTAAGAACAGTACAGGGCAATCAAAGGCGCATAGAAAAAATTCGCATAAAACAGGGAATGCTGCGTCCACAGCGAATACCATTCTGATTTTAATAATCCCAGATTATTCAGATAATTGGCCGCTCCCATAATGGTCGGAAGCAGAGGAATCACCAGAAAAGCCGCCCAAAGATGAGAATGACGCAGCTTTTTTTGTTCTGTCTTTACACAGGCCAAAAGCATTACTTAGATCTCCTTTCTTATAAACAGATATTTCCCCAGCAGATAGCCGCCGATCAATAAAGCCAAGACAAGCGCCAGGGCCCCCCAGTCCGGCTCCGTATCGTAAAAGCTTATCACTCTGGTTTTCTCATCCCAGTTGCTTCCTATAAAGTGCAGGAGAGAATAATATCCCCAGACAAAGATCCACCGGAACAGACTGTCTGCGGAAAAGAACCAGGAAAACAGCCCGATAAAGGAACCGAAAATTCCTGCCGCCAGCGGAATGATCTGATTCTCAAATCGAAAAGACAACATGACCTGCAGAAGATAAATCACCAGGCTTACCGTCACATTCTGAATCAGGAAATACAGAATGTGGCGAGGCTGCATCGGTTCGCCAAATCCCAGGGCCACGCCGCCCAGAAACAAAAGTACAAGCTCCGCTCCGACATAGAGAATCAGGTACAGACCACCCGTCAGAAGCTTCATGTCAAAGAGGCGTCCCTTTTTCTCCATAGTACAGAGAAGCTTCAGGGTATTTCCCTTGATCTCCATATCGCAAAGCCTGCTCGCCAGCATAGACAGCATCGTCGGCAAAAGAATCGTGTTAATCATCGACAGATTGGAAAAGATCCAGCGGTATCCGTCCAGCAGGTCCCCGGCATCCGCGTCTGACAGAATCCAGGCGCACCACAGCGCCGTAAAGCCCAGAAACGCGAGAAGCAAAAGTCCCGCCTTTCTGCGGCGCAGCTTCATCCATTCTGTTTTCCATTCCCGCATCATCACAGACTCGCCCTCCTTCCCGTCAGGCTTAAGAAAATGTCCTCCAGGCTTTTCTGGCGTTCTTCTACCCGATAAAGCCCGGCTCCTCCTGCCGCAAGAGCGGACACAAGATTCGCCGCCTGGTCGTCAGAAAGACTGGGAATCAGAATCCCTTCCTCCGTCACCCGTCCTTCTGTTCCGCTGTTCTCTAAGATTTTAAGAGCCGCCGTCCGGTTCATAACGCGCAGAAGCAGCTTACTCTTGCTGTGCTCATGGAGAGCTTCCAGCTTATCCTGAAAGATGAGCTGCCCGTGGTTTATGATCCCCACATAATCGGCCATCTGATCCATCTCGCTTAAAAGATGGCTGGACACCAGAACCGTCATTCCCGTTCTTTTCGGCAATTCACAGATCAGCTCCCGAATCTCCTGGATTCCTGAAGGATCGAGGCCGTTCGTCGGCTCGTCAAGGAGCAGAAGCTGAGGCTTTCCGATAAGGGCGGCTGCCAGTCCAAGTCTTTGTTTCATTCCCAGGGAGTATTCCTTCGTCTTCTTATCCTGCTGTCTCTCCATACGCACCAGCTTTAATACCTGCTCCACCTCTTTTTCCGGCGCATTCTTAAGCGTTCGGACAATTTCCAGATTCTCACGTCCTGTCAGATGTCCGTAATAGGATGGGGACTCGATAAGGGAGCCTGTTTCCTTCAGAATCTCCAGCCTGTTCTTCTGATTCATCTCCCTGCCATCAATCAGAGCCGTTCCTCCGCCCGCTTTCACCAGTCCCAGCAGCATTTTCAGCGTGGTACTCTTTCCGGCCCCGTTGGGTCCCATAAAACCATAGACGCATCCCTTCGGAACTTTCAGATTCACATTGTTTACCACCTGTTTATTTCCGTAGCTTTTGCTTAAACCCCTTGTCTCCACAATATACTTCATGCCTGTTCCTCCTCGTATTGATAATGGCGTCAGCATACAAGAGACGGCCGCTTTGTGCCGCCGCACTCCATACCCTGACGTCAAAATCAGTATAAGGCTTCCGGCTTACAGCCGTATGAAGTCTGCCTTACGTTTACCTTAAGTTTCAGAGGAAATTCTGTCCGCGCGCTTTTTCGCGCATAAAAAAAACGCTCCCTTGCCAAAGCCTGCTGCTGCCAGCAATCCTTTTAACAAGGGAACGTACCCTCAGTTGACAAGGAAACAGCCGCTGGAGGCGTGTGTGTCCTTGTCAACTGAGGGTGTCATCAAGTGTTACGTCTAATACAATACTGATTTTTCAAAGGGTTGTCAATCGCTTTTGCCGCCGTTCTTCCTACGCCTTCACCTCTACGCGACTGTTAAACTTGTCAAGAAGCAGAGCGAGCACGATTCCCACAGCGATACATACCCCATTCACCACAGCCTGCTGTGCGGAAGCCGCAAAGCCAGAGAACGGAATGATCATAACAGTAGCCGCAATGACGATTCCGATAATTCCATGGAAAGCAACAGAATAGTGATTTGTAAACAGGGCGTTGATGGCTTTCGCCAAAATAATCACCGTAAGCAGGGCTCCGATTCCGCCGGGAATCAGAACGGAAAAGTCCAGATGTCCGATTCCATCGATAAACGGCGTATACAATCCAAGAGGCATCAGAAGCGTGGAAAAGCTCATGCCCGGAGCTATGATACTCAGCGCGAGGCAGAAGCCGCAGAACAGATACCAGAAGAAATTCGGCTCAATCGTCACCGACGCCATATTCAGCGCGTTCAAAAGTACAAAGATTACGATCATGCAGACAAACAGGGAAATAAACGATCCCTTGCTTCTACCCTGCTCGCCGGCCTCCCGGAACAAAGAGGGAAGCATTCCCACAATCAGACCGATAAACAGGCACACGGACGGATCCGGATACTTTTCAAGGAAAAAAGCCAGCAGATTGGCAATTCCCAGAAAGCCGATGATACCGCCGATAAATACCGGAATCAGCTTCGGCACATGAGTTTTGAAATTGGCAAAGGGATGAGAAATCAGCTCCATGATAGGCTTATACACGCCGAAGATCACACCCAGAACACCGCCGGAGATGCCGGGCAATACGGCTCCTAGGCCGATCAAAGCTCCCTGTAAAATGCGAAAAACAAACTGGGCCGGACTCAGCCCGGTTGACTTCTGATTCATAAAATCCTCCTTCATACATAAAAGAACATTCTGTCTGTGACATAAGACTCGCGTTTTATATTAACACAATCTTCCTGCAAAGTCCATACCGCATTCTTCTCACAACCCATAACATGAGCCGGTTTTTCTCTTATTTTTGCCATCTTTCTGTATTTTCTGCTTTCTTTTATTTTACAGGAATGATATAATCTTTTTTGTCGCGTCAGAAAATATTTCGGAAAAAACGAAAGAAAGGAAAAAAATTCAATGGACAAGAACTCAGAATTTAAGCCGTACATTCCGGCCGATAAAATCGTGCCGGAGTTTACGGTCACATCTGTTCTCATCGGTCTGATTCTTGCGGTTGTATTCGGCGCTGCGAATGCCTATCTGGGGCTGATTGTCGGCATGACAGTCTCCGCTTCCATTCCCGCAGCCGTTATCTCCATGGGAATCATCCGTGTAATTCTTCGCAGGGATTCCATTCTTGAGAACAACATGGTCCAGACCATCGGTTCAGCCGGTGAATCTCTTGCCGCAGGAGCAATCTTTACGCTTCCTGCATTATTCTTGTGGGCCGAGGAGGGAAAAATCGCATTTCCAAGTATCATGACGATTTTCCTTATCGCTTTGTTCGGCGGCGTCCTCGGCGTATGTTTCATGGTTCCGCTTCGTCAGGCGCTGATCGTGGAGGAACACGGAACCCTTCCGTTCCCGGAGGGAACTGCCTGTGCTGAGGTACTTCTGGCAGGCGAAGAAGGGGGGGCAAAAGCAGGTACCGTATTCAAGGGCCTCGGCCTCGCTGCTTTCTACAAATTTGTGGCAGACGGACTGAAGGTTTTCCCCAGCGAAATCGGCTATGCGTTTAAGGGCTACGCCGGTTCCCAGATCGGAATCCAGGTACTTCCCTCTCTGGCAGGCGTGGGCTTTATCTGCGGACCGAAGATCGCGAGCTATATGTTTGCCGGCGGTACTTTAAGCTGGTTTGTTCTGATGCCGCTCATCGCTTTGTTTGGCGGCGACGCTGTCATCTTCCCAGGTACAAAGCCAATTTCTTCTATGGCTCCCGGCGATCTGTGGGGCAACTACATCAAGTACATCGGCGCCGGTGCTGTAGCGGCCGGAGGTATGATAAGCCTTATCAAGACTTTCCCGCTGATTATCCGTACTTTCAAGCAGGCGATGGCCAGCATGTCCAAAAAGCACACTGGCAGCACCCTTCGTACAGAGCAGGATCTTCCGATGCCGCTTCTGCTTGGCACCATTGTAGTAATCGCAGTCCTGATCTGGCTTGTTCCGACTTTCCCGGTAAATCCTATCGGAGCCCTGATCGTTGTAATTTTCGGCTTCTTCTTTGCCTCTGTTTCCTCCCGTATGGTGGGACTCATCGGCTCCTCCAATAACCCGGTATCCGGTATGGCCATCGCGACGCTTATCATCGCCACACTGGTACTGAAGGCTACTGGAACCACAGGAACTACAGGCATGGTCGGCGCTGTCGCCATCGGCGGCATCATCTGTATCGTAGCCGCCATCGCCGGAGATACCTCTCAGGATCTGAAGTCCGGATTTATCGTAGGAGCCACTCCGAAAAAGCAGCAGATCGGAGAGCTTCTCGGAGTCGTTGTATCCGCTCTTTCCGTAGGTTTTGTTCTCTATCTGCTCAATGAAGCATGGGGATACGGAACAAAGGCGCTTCCGGCTGCTCAGGCAACCATGATGAAGATGCTTGTGGAGGGCATTATGAACGCGGAGCTTCCGTGGGGACTGATCCTGACCGGAGTATTTATCGCTGTCGCAGTGGAAATTCTGAAGATTCCGGTGATGCCTTTTGCGGTAGGTATGTATCTGCCCTTCAGCCTGAGCGCAGGCATTATGGCCGGCGGCGCTGTCCGCTTTATTGTAGAGCGCATCAAAGGCACAGACAAAGAGAAAAAGGAACGTACAGACCGCGGCGTCCTCTTTACTTCCGGACTTATCGCGGGAGAAGGCATTATCGGTATTCTGCTGGCAGTCCTGACTGTCCTTAATGTAAACACCGACTTAGGCTTCTCACTGCCGCAGCCTGTAAGCCTTATCATCTTCCTTCTCCTCCTGTTTATTCTGTACAGGCAGTGTATGAAAAAGGAAAAATAACGCATGAAAGATAAGAACAAACGGAATTATCTGGATTTTGTACCGATAAAAAACCCGGATATTGAATATCAGACAGACGATGGCGGCCAAGTAACCCTTTTCATTGAGTGGAAAGGATTCTATCACCGCATCGCGCAGAAGTTTTTTCACCGGCCCAGGGTAAGTGACATCCAGTTAGACGACTACGGCAGCTTCGTCTGGCTGGCCATCGACGACATCAAAAACGTGCATCAGCTCTCAAAAGAGCTGGACGCCAGATTTCCGAAAATGGAAAAATCACTCTCCAGACTCATTAAATTTCTGGAAATTCTTCGCGACAACCACCTGATCCGCTGGAAAGGAGAAAAATGACGCAGATACTTCATTACATCCCGTACGTTCTTCTGTTCGCGGCAGTCACGGCTCTCATCTACGGATGGGGGCTGTGGCGGTCCATGCGGCAGAAACAGGATCTGTCCAACCTGCTCTCTTCCAAGGGAGTGGCGAAAATCCGCAGGACCTTACGCAAAAACGGGCCTCTGTCCCGCTCCGAGCTGGAACCCGCGGTAAAAGATCTGACCGCAAAGCTTCCTTTTGGCAGAGAACAGATCGCGGTGACAGATCCAAAAGCTTTTCTGGACTCCCTCCTCCCTTACATGCTGAAGCAAAAGCTCATCACAGAGGAAAGGGAAAACGGAAAAATACGTTACCGGTATCGAAAATAAAACTGTCGGACAGCTTAATGTTCGGAAATCCGTTCCTTAAGCTGTCCGACAGTTTTTTATCCCTCTGCCAGCCTTCTCAGCACATCTTTCAGCAGCTTATAAAACCGCTCAAAGGAATCAAGCGGAAGATTTTCCTCCGGCGTATGGACATGATACAGAGTCGGTCCTACCGCAATCGCGTCCAGTCCGGGCAGGGCATCAGAGAAAAGTCCGCATTCCAGTCCGGCATGGATTGCTTCCATTTTCATCTCCTTGCCGAACAGCGCCCGGTAACTCTCCAGAAAGACTTCCCGTATCTTTGAATCCTCCTTGTAGCTCCAGCCAGGATACTCTCCGCTGCTGGTAAATGTGAAGCCAAAGGTATCCGCCAGAAGGTGCAGGCGTTCTTTCATCTCCTCCTGGAGAGAAGCCACGGAAGAACGCGGAGAGAACACGAGAACCAGCCTCTCCTCTTCCGCGCGAACCACGCCCATATTGACGGAAGTGACCACAAAGCCATCCATCTTCATATTGCGGCTCTGAACTCCGTTCGGCGCCAGGTACATGGCCGTCACAAAGGCTTTTGCATCCTCCGCCGGCACTGACGCGGCCGTCCTGTTTTCTTCAGTTTTCACCCGGCATACGAAATTTTCCTCGTACGGAACAATCTCCGACGCCAGCACATCCGCCAGTCTGCGCGCCAGCTCTTCCGCCTTTCCGGCTTCTGCGGGATCCGCATAGATCAGCGAGGCGCGGCACTCTCTGGGAATCGCGTTGTCCTTATTGCCGCCCGAAAAATCAACCAGTTTACCTTCCGTATTCTTTAAAAGCTGCCATACGACTCTGGCCATAAGGCGATTCGCGTTCTGCCGTTCCTTGTCAATGTCCATTCCGGAGTGACCGCCTTTTAGTCCCGTGATCTCAAGCTCGATCAGCGTTCCCCCTGCCGTCTCTCTTTTCACCGGCCTTGCGCACTCAACCCGCAGTCCGCCGGCGCAGCTTACCGTCCCCACGCCTTCCTCCTCGGAGTCCATATTAATCATAATGCGCGCGTCGATCAAAGATTTATCCAGAGCTGTGGCGCCATTCAGCCCCACTTCCTCCTCCGTGGTAAAGACACACTCCACCGGAGGGTGTATAATTTCCTCGTCATCCAGTACCATAAGCATCAGGGCGACCGCAACGCCATTGTCGGCCCCAAGAGTCGTTCCATCCGCAGTCAGCACTCCATCCTTTACCAGCAGCTTGAGCCCCTCTTTTGTAAAATCATGTTCTACTCCCGCCAGCTTTTCGCAGACCATGTCGATGTGTCCCTGAAGCATAACGGGTTCGCGATCTTCCGCTCCCGGACTTCCCGCTTTTTTGATGATGACGTTCCACGCTTCATCCTGATGTACCCAGAGACCTCTCCTCTTCGCAAAAGTCACGAGATAATCACTGATTCCCTTTTCATTGCCGGATCCTCTGGGAATCGCGCTGATCTCCTCAAAAAAATGAAACAATTTTTCAGGCTGGTAGCCTGTAATCTGATACTCCATAAGCTGTCCTTTCCTTTCTGCTATCATTTTTTCTATTATAACAGATCCGGAAAAACAATTCACCTGTTTCTTTGCCTGCCGCGTCCCCGCTTGCCGCGTTCACAAGCTCCTCCTTAATTTTACCTTAAATTGCCCGAAAACCAATGCATTTTCCGGGAATTTGGGCTATACTCAAATCAGACTCCTGTCCTCGCTGCAGGAGCGGAAAGGCAGGCTTGCAGATGAATCACATATATGAATGCAGAATCTTAATCATAGACGACAACCAGCAGCTTCTGGATATGCTCACCTCTATCCTTCAAAAAGAAGGCTATCAATTCCTTCGCACAGCCTCGGACTGCAAAAGCGCACGGGAAGTCTTCGCCGCAGAGACGCCGGATCTTATCATCCTGGATGTTATGCTGCCCGACGGCGACGGCTTTTCCCTGTTTCAGGAATTCCGCGTGCAGGCGGATCTTCCGATTCTCTTTCTGTCCGCAAGAGATCAGGACAACGACAGACTTCTGGGGCTTGGACTGGGAGCGGACGACTATCTGACGAAACCCTTTCTGCCAAAGGAGCTGACGCTCCGCCTTGCGGCGATTATCCGCAGAACTTATCTGTCCGGCCCCGGCGCCAGAAGCGGAGAGACTATACTCACGCTCGGAGACAGGAGCGTGCATTTTGACCGTGGAACCGTAAGCTCTCCCCAGGGAGAAAGCTCCCTGACAGCCAAAGAACTGCTGATTCTGAAAAAGCTTTATGAGAACCGCGGCAGAATCGTGACCTTCGACGCCCTCTGCGACGCAGTCTGGGGCGACGGTTATTATACCTATGAAAACACTCTGATGGTACACATACGGCGGCTTCGGGAGAAGATTGAAGCAGATCCCTCTCATCCCAGGTGGCTGCTTACCGCCCGCGGGATCGGCTACCGTCTGGAAAAGGGGGAGACGGAATGAAGGACCTTCTGAAGATCTGCCGCCGGTATATTATGACGGCCATCCTGACTGTCTGCCTTGTCCTTGGTATGAACATCCTTTTTTTCTTCGTCTATCTGGTGCGGGAAAATATGTACAAGGCTGACGAAAGTTACTATAGCTGGCGAATTGCGCGGCTTTCCGAATCTCTGGTATGGGATGGGGATGAATATGCCCTTTCCGCCGAAGCCGCCGAACAGATCGACGCGAACTATGCCTTTGCCATGCTGATCGACCAGCAGGGCAGCGTAGTCTGGAGCAGAAATCTTCCGGATGAGATTCCGCTTTCCTACTCCCTTAGCGACATTGCCTCCATGACGCGCTGGTATCTGAAAGACTACCCGGTAAAGGTATGGGAACACCCCGATGGCCTTTTCGTCATAGCCGGCGCTAAGGACTCTCTGGCCAAATATGATATGGCGATAAACGTATCCACCCTTAAGTCCCTTCCCGCCTACTTTGGGGCCTATCTCCTCTGCAATCTGCTTATGGTGATATTTCTCTCCGTCTTTTTCGGTTCCCGCCTATATACTTCTATGAAAACCATTGCAGGCGGAATTGAAAACCTGCACTACCAAAAACCCTTAAATCTCCCGGAACGGGGAGCGACCGCTACCCTGGCCAGAAAGCTGAACGACGCCTCCATTCTTCTGTTCCGGCAGAAGCTGGCGCTCGACAAGCGGGACAATGCCCGGACTGAATGGATCTCCGGCGTCTCCCACGACATCCGCACGCCCCTTTCCCTGATCATGGGACACGCGGACAGTCTGGAAAAAAATCCTTCTCTGGACTCTGAAGGACAGAAGGAGGCCGCGTCGATCCGGGAAAACAGCGTGCAGATTCGGAATCTCATTGCTGACCTGAATCTGACCTCCAAACTGGAATACGGCTCTTATCCCTTACGTCCCGCTGCCTGTTCGCCCGCCGCTCTCATCCGGAGTCTGGCTGCCTGGCACATCAACAACGGCCTGCCAGAAAGCTTCCAGCTTGAGATAGACATCTCTCCCGAAATGGAAGGCGTCACCATACAGGCGGACGCCGATCTTCTGTCCCGCGCCTTCCGCAATCTCACGGGCAACAGCATCCGCCACAATCCGCAGGGCTGTCTGATTCGGATTCAGGCTGCTCTTGCATCCGGCATGGCTGTGCTTCGTTTTTCCGATACAGGAAGCGGCATCCCTGTGTCTGTAATCAAAACCCTTTACCGTCCGGCTTCTTCTCCTGCCGCAGGAGACACCCCCGCTCCGCGATCCGGCGCGAAGCAGATCCCCCATACCGGCCCGCACGTTATGGGACTTCGCATTGTGAAGCAGATCGTGGAAGCGCACGGTGGCCGGCTTGAATTTGAGCTTCAAAAAGACGTCTGCCACAGCATAAAAATAAGCCTTCCGGTATAACCGGAAGGCTTATTCCCGCAAAGGTCCCTTTTCAAAGTTTCCTTTTATTTACTCGATGGTGAGTCCTGCTTTTTCCAGAATCTTCGGCACATTCTTCTCCGCGCCGATAGCCATGATATGTACGCCGTCGCAGATTCCCTCGTCTTTGATCTTCGCGATCATCTCGGCTGCCATCTCGATACCGAGCTGCGTGGGAAGTCCTTTGACGCCTTTCGCCTTTCCTTCAGCCGCAGCGGCAGCCAGACGGTCAATCATATCCTGCGGCACTGCGATGCCGGGTACGTTCTCATTCATATACTTGGCCATTCCTGCAGCCTTCAGCGGAATGATTCCGGCCATGATATGCGTCTTGATGCCAGCCTTGTCCACCTCGTCCATGAAGCGCTTCAGGCTTTCAAGATCAAAAATACCCTGCGTCTGAATATACTGCGCGCCTGCTTCCACCTTCTGGCGCAGCTTATTGATCTGCAAGGGAAGCGGATCGTATACAGGCGTTACAACAGCGCCCTTGTAGAAGGTCGGAGCTCCTCCTTCCAGCTCATTTCCGCCGCAGTCCCGGTCTGTCGCTTCCATAGCCGACAGCATATGCAGGATACCTACGGAATCCAGATCGTAAACCGGCTTGGACTGCTTGCAGTCGCCGACGGTCGGATGGTCGCCGGTCAGAGCCAGCATCGTGTCGATACCAAAGGCCGCTGCAGAAAGCATATCGCCCATGATACCCATACGGCTCCGGTCACGTCCTGTTACCTGGACGATGGGATCAAGACCTGCCTGCTTCAGCTTGATGCAAAGTCCCAGAGAGGATGCCTTCAGACAGGCTGACTGCATATCCGTCACATTGACGCCATGCACCTTTCCCTTCAGAAGCTCGGCTGCCTCCATCTGCTCTGTGAAATCATATCCCTTGGGGGGAGCCATCTCAACGGTTACACCAAATTTTCCGCTTTCCAGCGCTTTTTCCAACATTCCCATTACTTGTTCCCCCTAATATTAATTGTTCTGGGATATGCAACCTTCTCATATCCTTTGTCCTGTCTCCTCTTTGACAGCTTGTCAAGCTGTCCTAAGGATTCCAGACGCTTGTAAATCATAATCCACGCGCAGTCGTTCTCCGGATTGACCTCGCATTTTCCGTTCTTCTGTCCGCCGCAGGGACCGTTCACCAGGGATTTCGCGCAGCGGGAAATCGGGCAGATTCCTCCTGTGGTTCCCAGCACGCAGTCGCCGCAGAGATGACAGGCTTCCTCAAAAAGACCAAAGCGAACGGCTTCGCCCAGGAACATCGTGTTATTGGAGGGATAAACCGGAGCCGGACTGTGGTTCGCAGCCACCTGAACGCCGTCTCCGCAGGACATACAGACAACCGCGTCCGGTCCCGCTGCAGTCAGCTTCTTCATAGCCGTCTTCACGCCCATGTTCATACAGCAGTAGTCTGCCATTCCGGTTGCCACTACGGTCTTTCCCTGGGACTCCAGATACGCTTTGAGCTCGGCCACCTCTTTTTCGCCTCCGGTAGCGCAGGCCGTAGCGCAGCTTCCGCAGCCCAGGATCGCGATCTTCTGTGCATCGCCGATCATTGCCATCAGTTCTTCGATGGGCTTTTTCTGTGTGATAATCATGATATTCTCTCCTTCTTCCCCCGCCGTCATGGAGACGACGCTATATCAAATATTTTAATACATTTTCCCAGGAAATCAAGTCGTAATTTTCTTTTTTTAACACTTTTTATCACAATTATAACACTTTATTGCAGGCTTCATAACACTTTCTAACATTTTCCTGTTTTATAGGTTTCTGACCTTAAATTCCTTCTCCGCTTCCCTGCGCTGATCCTTTTTCGCAATATCCTGCCGCTTGTCATAAAGCTTCTTACCCCTTGCCAGTCCTATCTCCACCTTTACGAGACTTCCCTTCAGGTATACCCGCAGCGGAACCAGTGTATAGCCTTTCTCAGCAGCTTTCCCGGCGATTTTGCGGATCTCGTATTTGTGAAGAAGCAGCTTCCGGGGACGAAGCGGATCCTTGTTGAAAATATTTCCCTTTTCATACGGACTGATGTGCATACCGTAGACATACACTTCTTCATTCTTTTCCACCTTGACAAAGGCTTCCTTGATGCTGCACTTTCCCATGCGGACGGATTTTACCTCGGTTCCGGCCAAAGAAATCCCCGCCTCATAGGTGTCGTCAATAAAATAATCATGATACGCCTTCTTGTTGTTGGCAATCAGCTTAAAGTTATCCTTCCCCATAATTCCAAAGCTCCTTTGTTCTCTATCCCTTCCGAAAAACCCTTGCTGCCGGTCCCGGCAGAAGCCGCTTTTCAGAGTAATTCAAAATCAATCGTGCGGCAGAGGCGGTCTGCGCCTTTTACACGAATACGCACCTTTTCGCCCAGATGGTAGGCATAGCCCGTATGGGCGCCCCTGAGCTCGCTTACCGCCTCGTCGTACTCATAAAAATCATCCTTCAGAGAATTCACGTGTACAAGCCCTTCCACCGTGTTTGCAAGCTCCACATACAGGCCATGGGCTGTGATGCCGGAAATAACGCCGTCGTATTCCTCTCCGGTATGGGCCTCCATATACTCTACCTTTTTCAGCTTCACAGTCTCCCGTTCCGCCTCGTCGGCCCGCCGCTCCATCTCGCCGGAATGCTTCGCCACTTCAGGCAGGAGCGACTCATAATGCTCTATACGTTCCCTGTTCAGACGTCCCCGCAGATTTTCCTTGATAATGCGGTGGATCTGCAGATCCGGATAGCGCCGAATGGGCGACGTGAAATGACAGTAATAGGGAGCCGCAAGTCCAAAATGGCCGGTACAGTCTGTGGCATATTGAGCCCTTTTCATAGACCGCAGCGTAAGACGGCTGAGCATGGCCTCCTCCGGCGTCCCCGCGATTCGGTCCAGGAGCTTCTGGATCTCTCCCGGATGCACCTCGTCTCCGGCCGTCCGCAGACGATAACCGAAATTCCGAATAAAGATTCCCAGCTTCTGCATCCGATCCGCGTCCGGCTTCTCATGTACCCGGTACACAAAGGGCTGCGCCTGCCAGTAGTAATCCTCCGCTACAGTCTCGTTGGCCGCCAGCATAAAATCCTCGATGAGCCGCGTGGCCGTATTTCTCTCATAAGGACGAATATCCAGCACATGCCCTTTTTCATCCAGAACCACCTTCGTCTCCGGAAAATCAAAATCAATGGAGCCCCGCTTTCTGCGTCTTTTACGGAGCAGCTCCGATACCTTTTCCATCTCCAGCAGCATCGGCACAAGCTCCGGATACGCAGACCGCTCGGTCTCTTCGCCGTCCAGGACTTTCTGCACGCCTGTATAGCTTAAGCGCCGGTTCACGCGAATCACAGTCTCCGCCAGTCGGTGTCCGACGATCTTTCCCTTCTCGTCAATGGTCATGATACAGCTCAGAGCCAGCCGGTCCTCCCCCTGATTCAGCGAGCAGATCCCATTGGAAAGAGTCCGGGGCAGCATCGGAATCACCCGGTCCGCCAGATAGACGCTGGTCCCCCGCTCGCGGGCCTCCCAGTCCAGAGCGCTGTTCTCCTGCACATAGTTGGCCACGTCCGCGATGTGAACGCCCAGAAGATAATGCTCGCCTTCCCGGCGCAGGGAGACGGCGTCGTCCAGATCCTTCGCATCCTCTCCGTCAATCGTGACGCAGACCTCCCCGCGCAGATCGAGGCGCCCTTCCCGGTCAGCCTCCGATACAGGCTTCGCCACCCGCTTCGCCTGATTTTCCACACGTTCCGGGAAGTCTGTGGGAAGTCCATAAGCCAAAATCAGCGACAGAACCTCTGTCTCCGGATCCGAGGCCTCGCCAAGAATCTGCGTGATGCGTCCCTCCGGACTTTTCCGTCCTCTGCCATAGTCCATGATCTCAGCCGTCACTTTCTGCCCTGTGACGGCTCCCCTTGTCCGTTCCAGCGGAATAAAGATGTCCCGGTTGATCCGCTGGTTATCCGGGATCACAAAGCCAAAGTTTTTGCTCCGCTCAAAGGTTCCGATCACCTCCGTCACGCTGTGGGACAGAATCTTCGTCACCACGCCTTCCGGCCGGCGGCCTCCCCGTCCCTTGATCACGACTTCCACCGTATCTCCAAGGAAGGCGTCGCCCGTGTCGTTTTCGCCGATAAAAATATCCTGCTCCTGCCCCTCCACGGATACGAAGCCGAAGCCTCTGGCATGGCTTGTGAAGATTCCAACGGCCTTCCGGGGCTGGGCTTTGCTGTAGCGGCCCCGCTTGGAAAGCTCTATCTTTCCCTCGCTCAAAAGCTCGTCCAGCACTTTTCCAAGCTCCTCCCGGTCCTCCTTCGCCACCTGGAGAATCATCGCCAGCTCTTTTTGCTTCATCGGCACATAATGCCGGTCGCAGATAAATTCATATATAATTTTCTTTCTTTCTTCAAAGGTCTTGTGTTCCATATTTCACAGGGCATCCTCCAGCTTTTGTTTCTTCAGGCAGGCACAGGAAAAGTCCCGCAGAAGCACAAAGCACCCTCGGAATCTCCGGGAGTGCTTTTGTATGTTTCTCTCTTTAACTGTACAAATCACATTCTGAGCGCCCAATGTCCGCGTCAGAGTACGACCTGTATCTTTTTAAATCAGGTTCAGATTCAGTACCAAAGCCAGCACGATAAATGCCACTGCCAGTATCTTTGTCGCCAGCACGATCTTTCCTTCCGCGGAACGTCCCTTATTCTGCTCCCAGAAGGAGTTGCCGCCTGCGATCGCTCCCAGTCCGGAGGACTTTCCCTCCTGCATCAGTACAACCACAGTCAGAGCGATACATACCAAAACAAACAGAACCGTCAAAATAATTCTGAAAATACCCACGATTACACCTCCTACGGTCAAACAGGGTTATTCTACCACAGGTTTTCTCCCGGATCAAGTCCGTTCCCTGAAAAAGTTTCCTACTTTCTCACCAGGAGAGATTTTCCTGTCATTTCCTTCGGCTGCTCCATTCCCATCAGCTCAATCAGCGTCGGGATAATATCTGCCAGGCAGCCGCCCTCTCTCAAACCGTAAGCCGGATCTGCATTTACCAGGATAAAGGGAACCGGATTGGTGGTATGAGCCGTCCAGGGCTCGCCTGTCTTATAGTCAATCATCATCTCTGCATTGCCATGGTCCGCGCAGATAAACATCTGGCCGTCCACTTCCTTCAGAGCCTTCACAGCGCGTCCCACGCAGCTGTCCACAGTCTCAATGGCCTTCACCGCCGCAGGAATCACACCCGTATGGCCTACCATGTCGGGATTCGCAAAATTGATGATGATCACATCATACTTGTCAGACTTAATCGCCTCCACCAGCTTGTCGCACACTTCCGGCGCGCTCATCTCCGGCTGCAAGTCGTAGGTCGCCACCTTCGGGGACTTCACAAGGATACGATCCTCGCCCTTGTTCGGTTCCTCCACGCCGCCGTTAAAGAAGAAGGTTACATGCGCGTACTTCTCTGTCTCAGCCAGACGAACCTGTGTCAGATTGTGGGCGGCCAGATATTCGCCGAACGTATTGTGAAGCTCTACTTTATGGAAGGCCACCAGCTTGTTCGGGATCGTCGGATCGTACTCGGTAAAGCATACGTAAGTCAGATCAAGCTTCTTCTCCCGCGGGAAGCCTGTAAACTCATCGCAGCAGAAGGCTCTGGAAATCTCTCTTGCACGGTCCGGACGGAAGTTGAAGAAGATAACGGAGTCGCCATCCTGGATCGTCGCCAGAGGCTTTCCATCTTTCATCACGACTGCCGGCACCACAAACTCATCATTGACATCCTTCTCGTAAGAAGCTGCGATGGCGCTCACGCCATCTGTAGCCTCGACGCCCTCTCCCTTGGTCAGCGCCTTGTAGGCCAGCTCCACACGATCCCAGCGGTTGTCGCGGTCCATCGCGTAGTAACGTCCCATAACGGACGCCACTTCTCCGACGCCCAGCTCTTTCATCTTATCGGTAAGCTCCTGCACATAGTCCTTTCCGGATGTGGGCGGCGTGTCGCGGCCGTCCAGGAAGCAGTGTACATAGACCTTTTTAAGTCCGTGACGCTTCGCCAGCTCCAGAAGTCCATAGATATGCGTATTGTGGCTGTGCACGCCTCCGTCGGACACGAGGCCGAACATATGAAGGGCAGAATCTTTTGCCTTCGCATTCTCCACAGCCGCTACAAGAGCCTCATTTTCAAAAAAGTCTCCGTCTTCAATCTCTTTGGTGATGCGGGTAAGCTCCTGATATACGATACGCCCCGCTCCCATATTCATATGGCCTACCTCGGAATTTCCCATCTGTCCGTCAGGAAGTCCCACAGCCAGACCACTCGCATTTCCCTGTACGAAAGGATACTCCTTCATAAGCTGATCCATGACCGGCGTAGCCGCCATAGCGATAGCGTTGCCCTCCGGATTCTCATTGAGACCATAGCCGTCCAGAATCATTAGTACTGTCGGTTTCTTACTCATTGCTCTTCTCCACCTCTGCAATCGCTGATTTCTTCATGGGGATTCTGCAGTTCCGGTTGCTTCCGAACTCGACGATCACATCGTCTTCGGTAATATCAATCAGGACCCCGTAGAATCCGCTTGTGGTTACCACTACGTCGCCTACCTCCATCGTAGAAAGCATGGCGTTCACACGCTTCTGCTCCTTCTTCTGCGGACGAATAGCCGCAAAATACATAAACGCTCCAATGACTACTACATAAAGGATGATGATCTCCCATCCTCCGCTGCCGCCTGATGCAAGTAAATTCATGTTCTTTCCTCCTAGAATAAAACTGCCGTCCGCCATTTCCAATAAAATCACATTTCTGCCATATAGTTCCCCAGCTGGCAGAAGTTCCAAATGCCAGGACGCACTATTGTTATAGTAGCATATCTACAGATCTCCGGTCAAGAGCCAGTCCGCATTTTATCCAGCTTTTCTTTTTTGTAAGCCTGATACCGTCCCTGGTCGATGGCTTCCCGAATCTCCGTCATCATGGTATTGTAGAAATATAAATTGTGCAGCACGCAAAGCCGCATGCCGAGCATCTCCTTCGCCTTCAGAAGATGCCGGATATAAGCCCTGCTGTAACGGCGGCAGGCCGGACACTGGCAGCCCTCCTCAATGGGGCGCTCATCCAGCTCGTACTTTGCGTTGAATAGATTGATTTTTCCGTAATTTGTATACAGATGTCCGTGACGTCCGTTTCTGCTGGGATACACGCAGTCAAAGAAGTCTACGCCCCGGTCCACAGCCTCCAGAATGTTGGCCGGCGTTCCCACGCCCATGAGATAAGTAGGCTTGTCCGCAGGGAGATAGGGAACCACTGCCTCGATGATCTGATACATCTGCTCGTGGCTTTCTCCCACCGCCAGGCCTCCGATGGCATAGCCATCCAGATCGAGTTCTGAAATCTGCTTTGCGTGTTCGATCCGGATGTCTTCATACACTGCTCCCTGATTGATGCCAAACAGGAGCTGGTGCGGATTGATCGTGTCGGGCAAGGCATTCAGACGCTTCATCTCCGCCTTGCAGCGGACGAGCCAGCGTGTGGTTCTGGCCACAGAGCGCTCCACATAATCCCGCTCTGCCAGAGCCGGAGCGCACTCGTCAAAAGCCATGGCAATAGTAGAGGCCAGATTGGACTGAATCTGCATACTCTCCTCAGGCCCCATAAAAATCTTCCGCCCATCCACATGGGAGTTGAAGTATACTCCTTCTTCCTTAATTTTGCGCAGGGAGGCTAAAGAAAATACCTGAAATCCGCCGGAATCCGTCAAAATCGGCTTGTCCCAGGACATAAATTTATGAAGGCCTCCCAGTTTTTTGACGATCTTGTCTCCGGGACGCACGTGCAGATGATAGGTATTGGAAAGTTCTATCTGCGTTCCGATCTGCTCCAAATCGGAGGTCGCCACGGCTCCCTTGATCGCAGCCGCTGTTCCCACATTCATGAACACCGGCGTCTGTACGGTTCCATGCACGGTCGTAAATTCCGCGCGCTTTGCATTTCCATCTCGTTTCAATATCCGGTACATTTACTTTAATCCTCTCGCCTTCAGTCCTTCAATCACCTTATGATAGACCGGCATATCCACATGATAAGCCGCAGCCATATCCTCCACCGCATAGACAAGTCCGGCTATCTCGGACTTTCCGCCCTTCGCAATATCACGCTGCATGGAAGTTCCGGCCTCCGGGCTTAAGCCGGCCAGAATCTTCAGATTTACTTCTACCATGTCTTTGGGAACTCCAAGGCCCATGGCCTCAGAGAGACGCAAAAGCTCCTTGTCCATGGCGATAAAGGTCTCTCTTGGCTCTCCTTCCTGCTGGAAATCTCCGGACAGGGCATGAAAATACTCGCCTGCGGCCGCCATAGGGCTGGTATACATAAACTTTTTAAAGGTATCCCGCCGGATATTGTCCGAATACTCGCCGCTGATACCCGCATGATCCAGATCCTGCTTTACCTGGGAAAGCTTCCGCAGCGGAATCTCGCCAGGCTCCTGACCGGGACGCAGCCCGTACACCACGCGGAAAATATCTCCGCCCAGGGTAATCTCGCCAGGCGCCGACACATGGGCGGGAATATAGATACAGCCGTCCGTCACCGTCATCTGCGGCAGTTCTTTTTGCATCCTCTCTCCGGTTCCATAGATATTCAGAATCGGGATCGCCACCGTCTCCGGCGAACCCACCCGTTTTGCAAGCGCAATGACATCCTCCAGAGAATAATTTTTTACGCAGACGAAGATCACGTCCGGCCCCTCCTGATACTCGTCCATGGTCGAAGCTTTCACCGGGCAGACCGTAAAATCTCCCTTTGCCGAATGTTTCACGGAGATGCCTTTTTCTCTCAGAGCCTCAAGCTGCGCGCCCCGCGCAAGAAAGGTTACATCCTGGCCATCGGCAGCCAGAAACGCTCCGATGCTCCCGCCTGTGGCGCCGGAGCCTGCAATCACGTATTTCAGTCCCATATTCATTTCCCCCATATCTTCTGTACATAATCCAGCCTTGCGCTCATTCCGCAAAGCAACGCGTCCGCCAGCACAAGCGCCGTCATAGCCTCTATGACTACCACGGCCCTTGGCACAATCACAGGATCGTGACGGCCGTGCACGCTGATTTCTATGTTTTCGCCATTTTTATTTACGGTATGCTGCTTCGCCGCGATGGAGGACGTGGGCTTGATAGCCGCCCGCAGCACCAGCGGACTTCCATCGCTGATTCCGCCCAGCGTCCCGCCCGCATGGTTGCGCTCTTTTTCCACACCGTTTCCTCTGTTTACAAAGGGATCGTTGTTCTGACTTCCCCGAAGGACCGCCGCGCCAAAACCTGAACCTATCTCAAAGCCCTTGACTGCTCCCACAGACAGGATTGCTTTGGCCAGATTCGCGTCCAATTTATCAAAGCAGGGATCTCCCAGACCAGCAGGCAGTCCCTTTGCTACGCACTCTACGACGCCTCCCACCGAATCCTTCTCTCTCATACATTCCTTCAGATAGATAGCGGCCTGCTCCGCCGCCTGGGAATCCGGCATATAGAATGGATTTCTGCGAATCTCATGCTCATCGAAACGGTCATAATCGATCACCGCCGGGCCGATGGAACGCGTATAGGCGCATACCGTCACGCCAATCTCCGAGAGCAGCTTCGCTGCCACGGCTCCCGCCGCCACACGGCCAATGGTCTCTCTTCCTGAGGAACGGCCGCCGCCACGGTAGTCCCGGAACCCATACTTCTCGTCAAAGGTATAGTCTGCGTGTCCCGGCCGGTAATAGGAAGCGATCTCGCTGTAATCCTGGGAACGCTGGGAGGTATTCGCCACAAGTATGGAAATGGGCGTTCCCGTCGTTTTCCCCTCAAAGATTCCTGAGAGGATCTCAGCCCTGTCGCCCTCATTCCGGCTGGTCGTATACTGCGACTGTCCGGGACGCCTCCTGTCCAGATATTTCTGTATGTCTTCTTCGCATAACGACAGTCCTGCCGGACAGCCGTCGATGACGACGCCGATACCCTTTCCATGGGACTCTCCCCAGGTAGAGATGCAGAACTGTTTTCCAAATATCGAACCTGCCATGTCCAATTCCTCTTTTCTCTTCATCTGTTCTTCTCATACATAAGCGGCTCCGGAAACGGAGCCGCTTATACCCAGAAACGGATTTTTCCTGTGTTTATCATACCGGACTTTTACAGATTCGTCAAACGATAATTCCGAAAGCTATTCCTGCGCAGCCACAGGCGTAATGATAATGTTCTCACCGGAAATTCCGGTCTTTCTCTTTACAATGTCTTCGATCTGGGCGCGTCCTGCCTCATCCACCTCCGTCATATTCACAATCACATCGGCCTGATCATCCGTAATGCTGACCACCACATCTTCAAATCCCTTGGCTTCCAGCAAAATCTCTGCCGCAGCCTCCCGCTCCGCGATGTCCGTCAGTTCCACCATGCTGTCTATGGCCTCCTGCTTCTGAGCGTCGGAAATATTCGTATTGTTGATAACCTCCAGAAGCGTCTCCTTATTCTTTGAGCGAAGCTGCTCCCTGGTAAGCTTCGCTTCCGCAGCTACGCCCACGCCTGCTGTGGAGCTGTTGGCAAGAACTGCTTCCCCAGGCTCCTCGTTTTCATCCACATCCGCCACATCTGTACCGTCAGCTTCCGCGTCGGCTGTCTCTGTCCCCTGCGTCTCCGCGTCGGCCGTCTCCGTATTTGCTGTCTCCGCGTCGGCTGCTTCCAGGTCCTCCGCGTCCTGATCAAGGCTTAAAATGTCCCCGTCCGCGAACTGCAGCTCCTCCAGTCCGGTCTGTGCGTAAATGTCCTCTGCCGAGATGTCTGCCGAAGCTTCCGCGTCCTCCGCCGATGAGGCGTCCGCATCCGTCGTGACTTTTGCGGAGTCCAGCTTGCTCCCGGAATAATTTAAGTACCCGGCCACTGCAATCATAATCGCCAAGGCGGTAATGATCATCTGGTTTTTCTTAAATATGTTTTTCACTTTGAACCCTCCATCTTCATTATTTTAATTTTATGTGCCTCTACCGGAAATAATGCCTGCACAGCCTCCAAAATGTCCTGTTTTACAGCCGCGTTTCCGCCGCCCTCCGCGATCACAATCACCCCCTGTACCTTCGGCTCCAGTTCCTTGATGACGTAGGGGGAACGGCTTCCGTCCTGTCCCTCGCTGTACACTGTGGATTCAGACCAGTTCTCCTCCGTCGTGCTGCGGGTTCCCCCATCGGAATCCGTCTCCTCCACGGTCTGACTCGTCGTCGGCTGATCCTTTTCCACGACCAGCTCGCTTCCGGCTTCCAGCGTAATCATCACCTCCACTTCTCCCACACCTTCCACCAGCCGGAGAGTTTCCTCAAGCCTTCTCTCCTGCCGCTGCTCATAAGTCTCTTTGTCTTCCTTTGATACGGAGGTCTCCGCTGTCTGTATGCTGTCGGCTTCTCCGCCCGCGCCCTCCTTAGTCTCCTCCCCGGAAGATGTGGGAATCGCTATGACCACCAGCAGGATCCCAAAAAGCAGAAGAATTACCAGCTGATCTTTTTTCAGCCCTTTAAGTTTCTTCGGGTTCTCCGAGTTCGATTCTGATTTCAGGAATTTCCATATCATTTTCTGATTCCTCCGTTTCCTGTCCGCTGCCCGTCCCATCCTGGTCTTCTTCCAGAGCCTCCAGCTCGTCTGCGGCCTCCTCTACCCTTTCCTCCAGCCGCCTCTCGTACCCCTCCTCTATCTCCTGCTGCCTCTGCCAAAATTCCTGAAGCTCCTGATCATAGGTCTGGCGCACATAGGTCTCATCCAGCTTCCGGTCCAGCCCCGCCGCGGAAAGAGCCGGAGAAATCACAAGA
The DNA here is from genome assembly GCA_018715645.1 of Candidatus Merdisoma merdipullorum. Taxonomy (GTDB): domain Bacteria; phylum Bacillota; class Clostridia; order Lachnospirales; family Lachnospiraceae; genus Laedolimicola; species Laedolimicola merdipullorum. Next base: position 48,950 of record DVLE01000046.1, on the reverse strand, counting down.
ATGATCAGCACAATCCCCATAAAAAACTGGAGATATTTTCTCTGTCCCTGCTCAGGTAGCACATGGAGTACCACCTCCATAAGCAGTGTGTAAAAGGCAATGTCCCGGATCCAACCGTATAAAAGCTCCTTCATCCCTTCCTCCCTGCCTGCGGCCATCACACGATGCTCCGTACGGATACCGTCACCACGACGATCGTAATCACAAAAAGTACCGCTACTGTAAATACGGCGCGGAACAAAAGTTTTATTCCATCTCCTACACCCGCCACACAGCCCGTCATCCTTTTATCGCTGACCGGCTGAATCAGCGCGGCCGCCAGCTTCAAAATCACCACCAGGATTCCCAGCTTTAAAAGCGGCGCCATACACAACAGAATCATAACAATCAAGGCCGCCGCTCCGATTCCGTTTTTTATCAGAATCGCAGAGCCCAGAAGTACATCCGTAACGGAGCCGGCGATGTTTCCGATTCCCGGAATCATCTGGGCCACACGGCTGAAAGCCGTATTCTTCAGGCTGTCAATTACGGGGCTTAGGATGCCCTGTATCGTGTTAAACCCTATCACCACAGCAAGTATGGATTTCAGCACCCAGCCTGCAGCCCTTTCCAAAAGCTCCGCCATCTGGGAAAGATATTCTTCCTTCGTCAGGTGATTGATAAAAACCAGAATCACATGCACATGGATCAGCCCCAGAAGTCCTTCCTGAATCAGCCATTCCAGTACATAGATAAGACCCAGCAGAAACTGATAAAAGACTATGGCCGTCGTTGCTCCTGCTGCCATGGTCACCGACAGGCAATAGGCCGGAAGCAAAGCATTCATAAACTGCCGAAGCGAGGTGATCGCGCTGTCAGCCAGCTCCATGGCTCCTGAAAACACCTGAAGCAGAATCAGAAACAGCAGCATATAGGTAATCTCAAAGCTCACCTCTGCGATCTGCTGGCTTTGAAAAATCATCGTAAAATTGGAAAAGAGAGAGGCCGCTATTCCAAGCACCAGGATAGAAAGCAGAATCCTCTTTTCTGTCTCCCAGTTGTTCCCTGCCTGATGAATCAACGTCTCCAGGAAGCTCTCCAGCGTAAAGGGCTGCTTTCCCGTAATCAGATCCAGTACCGTACTCTTAAACTGAAAATCACCTTCCAGGATCTCGTCCACCGTCTGCTGAACCTCAGAAAAATCCAGGTCCTCTACCAGGGAAGTATCCACCCCCTGCGTCTCGCCGGTATCGTTTCTTTCGCTCTCATAGTCAGAAGAAGGTGTTTCCGCCGCCTGGACTCTTTCCGGTATCAGAAGGAACAGCCCTGCCGCAAGCATGACGCTTGTAAGAAATTCCGCAAGAAAAATTCCTAAGCTTCCTCTTCTGCCTCCCCTTCCTTTCATTTCTATCGCCCTCATCCGCCCAGAAAGCTGTGAATCGTATCCAGAAGCGCCGTCACAATCGGCATGCTGATCGCAAGAATGGAAAGCTTTGCGAAAATTCCAATTTGTCCGGCTATCGTGGAATACCCGGCGTCACGGCAGATGTCGGATGCAAATTCCGAGATATAGGTGATCCCTATGATCTTGAGCAGCACCTGAATATAGGAGGACTGAATGGAGATAGAGTTCTGAATCAGCCTCACGCTTTCCACCACGATTTCCAGCCTCTGCGCCGCCAGGAGAAGCAGAAATACCCCTGTCGCCACACTTAAATATACGGCGTACTCCGGCTTCGTATGCTTAATCTGAAGCGCCAGAAGCACGCCGGCAATCCCGATCACGGCCGCCTGCAGCATAAGACTGCCCCCTTTCTACAACGTAAAAAGCCGCCTCATGGAATCAAATAATTCAAAAATATAGGGCAGAATCCAGAACAGAACCAGCATCAGTCCCGCCAGGCTTGTCAAAAACGCCTGCTCCTCTCTCCCGCTGTGCTTTAATACCTGGCTCAGCACGGAGACCAGGATCCCCACTGCCGCAATTTTAAAAATGAGATTGACGCTCATGCTTCCTCCCTGTCAATGGAATGGTTCCGTTATCCTGGAGCCGTTCAAATCAATAAAATTACAAGAAAGATCCCTCCCGCAACTCCAAGGCTCTGATATAACTTTTGCTTCGTCCCCATGCTGTTTTCCGCCTCCCTGATACCTTCCTCAAGCTGCTCTATGTAAAGATCAATCGCCGCAAGCTGCATTTCCACATCCAAATATCCCAGCACCTCTCCCAGCGTCGCAAGCTGCTCCTTATCCATGCGGTTTAACCGCGAGGAATGCAGAGTTTCCCTGATCTGCTCCCGCCACAGCTCCCCAAAAGTTCTGCCCTCCGCCTTTGCAAGTTCCTCCGCCACCCTGGACAGAAAAGAACCGAAAGGTTCCGGCAGCCTGACAGAGATATGGTAAAAGGCCTCCGGCAGCGGCGTCTTCGTATATTTAATCTCCCCCCGAAGCATATACACAAGCTGCTTCAGTATGCGAAGCTCCTGACAGCGGCGCCTAAGATCCGCGCTGAAGCTCACACCGATCCCGGCTGCCGAGACCATAATCAGACATGCACCTGCAAATTTCAGCAAAGCGCCTTCCCCCTTCCGTCCAGAATCCTTCGCACCGTACCCGTCTGACCGCTGCCTCCGAGAATGATGTATCTTTCAAACACCTGCTCCGCCATCAGCCGCTGAAATAAAGGTTTGGACTGAATATCAGACAGGTCGCTTCCATGCACGGTAGCGATCAGGCGGCAGCCGCAGAACAGCACCGTTTCTATCGCATGAATATCCTCATAGCGGCCGATCTCATCCACGGCAATCACTTCAGGAGCCATGGAACGCACCAGCATCATCATACCCTCAGCCTTCGGACAGGCGTCCATCACATCTGTGCGGATTCCCACATCATTTCCCGGTATTCCCATATAGCAGCCGCAGATCTCCGATCGTTCATCCACAACCCCCACCGTATACCCCCGATTCCCCCCGGTTCCGTCTGAAATCTGCCGGATCAGATCCCGAAGAAGCGTAGTCTTGCCGCAGCGGGGCGGCGAAATAATCAGCGTATGGTGAACGCCGTTCTCTCCATATACATAGGGGAGGACCCGGTCCGCACAGCCCGGTATCTCATGAGAAAGGCGGACATTGATACAGGAAATATACCGGATTCCCTTTACCTTGTCCCCTTCCAGCACAGTTTTTCCGGCTACCCCCACCCGGTGACCGCCCCGAAGGGTCAGGTATCCCTGCTTCAGCTCGTCCTCATAGGCGTAGAGCGAATATTTTCCCACAAACTCCATGGTTTCCCGAAGCTCCCGCTCTGTCACCCTCCATGCTCTTTTCGCGTCCTGGGTGCATTCTCCCAGCTCCGTGAGAAACGCTTCCCTGTTCCCCTGCTGCACCATGAGTGGTCTTCCCGCCCTGAGCCGTATCTCCTGCAGGCTCCTAAAATTCAGGTCCGCCCGCTCCAGAATCTGCCGGATATGCAGGGAAAAGATACGCAGAATGTCCTCCCTGTCCTTCATTTCCTCACCTCTTAGGACAGTATATGTACCTGCGATCAAAAAAAGACTAGCCTTTCGGCCAGTCTTACTTTTATCCAAACACGCCCACATGCTCCAATAAAATCTTCAGTCCCATGCAAATCAGAATCACTCCCCCCACCAGCTCAGCTTTCGACTTATACTTCACACCAAAGATGTTTCCAATACGGATACCCAAAGCGGAAAGCAGGAAGGTAATCACACCGATAAAGCTTACGGATGCCGCCAGATTTACCTTGAGAAAAGCCAGCGTGATTCCAACTGCGAGAGCGTCTATACTTGTGGCAATCGCCAGGAGAAGCATCGATTTTACCGCAAAGGGATGCTCCTCCCTGGGACAGACGTCTTCGCTCTCCTTCTCCCTGGATTCCCGAATCATATTGACGCCGATCAGTCCGAGCAGAATAAAGGCAATCCAGTGATCGATGCTCGTAATATATTCTCTGAACTGCACGCCCAGGAAATAACCAATCGCAGGCATCAGCGCCTGAAATCCTCCAAAATACAGACCTGCAATGCAGCATTCCTTCACACCTGCCTTCCGCACGCTCAGTCCCTTACAGACCGACACGGCAAACGCGTCCATGGACAGCGCCACAGCTATTGCAAACAATTCCGGTAAACTCATGTTTCTTCTCTCCTTTGTCTCCTGAATATCGTAAAAATCGGGCTTGTGAAACGTCCTTTTCCCGCGCGGAAAGCCGGAAAAACTTCCTGTCCGCGGGAATAAATACGAATTTCGCTTGCGAAATTCTTCGCGCGCGAGCGGGCTGCAAAGCAGCAATTTCCTCTCCGCGAGCTGCGCATCCTTGCACGAAGTGCATTTTATTTCATAGGAAAGACCTTTTTTCACTTTACTTTCACATATTAACGTAACACGGCCTTTCCTATGAAATAAAAAAAGACCTGTCCGCAGAAATCATCTGCGGATAAGTCTCGTTATTTCGTACAAAACCAGGCGTTCGCCAATCTGTTGATTCTGTCACGTCCGAGGACGCCAACTACTCCCTTACGCGCTTTTTTATTCTACAATACTTTTCTGATGAATGCAAGAGCAAATCCGCAGGCTCAGGACAGCTCCCAGAAAATCTACAGGCTCAGGATAGTTCCAGCGCTCCAAATTCTATGGCTGTAAATCCGTTCCGGGATGGCGCCAGCTCTTCCAGCTTGGGTTCCCTGACATTTACCGGTTTCTCCAAAGCCTGATACGCCATAATTACCCGAAAAACTCTGTCCGGTTCCGGCAAGACCGCAAGCGACGTGCTTCCCCTGCCTATCTCCGTACGAAACATAATCAGATTCCAGGGATTCTCCTCCATCTGCGGCAGATGCCAGACAAGCAGCGTATTGTATTCCTCCGGAATCAGGCCCAATCCTGTGAAAGTCTCCTGTAAAAAGGCAGCGGTCTCCTCCCCCTTTACCAAAAAGCCTTCCTCCATATCAAAAGTTTCCTCCACATTTTCCTCCCGGAACAGGCAGTCATACTCCTGCCCATCGTCCAGATTTGTCAGGCTCCCATCCGGTCTCGCTATTACATGCCAGCCCTCTTTATAACGAGGATAAGTACAGGCATCCTCCAGGCTGCTGCCGTTCAGCTGAATACTGACCTCCAAAGCATCTCTGGGATACAGATAGATCACCGAGCGCATGGAACTGCTTTCTTCCTCCTGTTTTATACAGCCGGAACATACAGCCGCCGCAAACGCCAATATAAAAATAAAACCCCTTCTTCTCTTTTTCATTTGTATTCTCCTTCTGTCAGCGCCTTAACAACATAATCTATATCATGTTGTAATTCCGCGTCGCCGGCAGTCGGATCGCAGACAAAGAAATGAAAAAATTTTCAGCTTTTCCCTGCATTTTGCCGTACAGGTTTCTTTGTCCTGCCATTTTTCAATTTCACCAGCTCTTTTTCATTCCAGTTTTCTGAAAAAAGCTGACTGCAGATCGTCTTTTTAAGCAGTCTGTGATAAAATACACCCGGACTGCACTATGTATCAACAACATGATATAGATTATGTTGTATACAAAATCAATTTCATCCGTTCTATCATCCTGCGGTGACTTCTGCCGCTCTCCTTCGTATAGATTCTCGTAGTATTGATACTGCTGTGTCCCAGAATATCAGCCAGCTTCACAATGTCCTTTTCCAACTGGTAAAAGATTTTCGCAAACAGATGACGGAGATTATGCGGAAATACTTTCTGCGGACTTACCCCGGAACGCTCGCAGAGCTTTTTCATCTCCCTCCAGATATTACTCCGATCCAGGGGCCGCCCTGTCCGCGTGACAAAAAGCGGGCCTGCCGTTATCTTCTGTTCCCTTCCATACCGCCGCAATGCCTGACACAATTCTCCAGGAAGGAATACCTGTCTCTGCTTTCCCTTTCCCCTGACGTCAGCCTTTCCCTTTCTCACGGCTTCCACTGTGATAAACGGCAGTTCTGAGATGCGGATTCCTGTGGCCCCAAGAGTCTGCAAAAGCATCTCCATACGTCTGTTTTTTCTCCGACGCGTCTCTCTCAGAAGGCGTTCATATTCCATTCTTGTCAGCTCCCGCTCCTCCCTTTCATAGATTTCTTCCTGAATCCGAAACATACGCACCCGAAGTCTCTCCCAGCCCATAAAGGAAAAGAAATGATTCAGAGAAGCAATCATGGAATTCACACTTCTTGGCTTATAATTTCTGTTCAAACGCTCCTTCCAGCGCAGTACCGTTTCTTTTCCGGAAAAGTCTCCGTCTGCAAAATTTCCAAACGCTTTCACATCCCGGAAATATTTCTGAATCGTATGGGGACTTTTTTCCTCCTCCCGCAGCCGGATAAGATAGGCCGACAGGCATTCCTGGGTGATTTCATACGACATAAGAGTTCCTCCTTTATACTGTTTTCCTGTCAATTATGAGTATAGTATCGGAAAAACTCCAGAAACATATTTTTGTAATTTGGGGATTTAAGCAAGAAAAATAGAATTTGAGGGCAGCGGCTTGCCATTGCGGCAGCACTCTACGGATGTAATCCGCAATTTCCCGGCTTTGTATCTGTAGAAAAAGGCAAGCTTCTACGGATGAAATATACAATTCTTGGCTTTGTATCTGTAGACATACGCGAATTTCTACAGATGTGATATGCAATTCCTGGTTTTACATCCGTAGACAGAGCCAGATTTCTACAGATATAATACGCAATTCCTGGTTTTGCATCCGTAGACAGAGCCTGATTTCTACGGATGAAATAGACGATTCCTGGCTTTTCATCCGTAGGTATAGGCAAAAAGCCCAGGAAAATCTGATGATTTTCCTGGGCTGCGCTGGTGCGCTCATATTGCATTTCGTTTATTTTCTTTATCAACAGCCAAGCCACGTCAGCCAGGGGAAAACGCTTGCGTTTTCCCCTGGCTGCGGGGCTGCGCCCTATAAAAGCCGGAAAAATATCCCCTTGCGTGCAAGCACGCAGTGGACATTTTCCCGGCTTTTGCATGGCTTGGCTGTATGTCACATCATGATCTTGACGAGTCTTGGGCGGAATCCGCCTTCTTCCAGCCGTTTTACGATGCGGTTTTTGTGCTCTGTGCCGAAGGCTTCTATCGTGATGCGCAGTTCCACGCCTTCCTGACGGTTCGTGCTGACGAACTGGTTGTGATCAAGCTTGATCACATTGCCTTGCTCCTCGGCGATAAGCTGGGCCACCTGTACAAGCTGGCCGGGCTTGTCCGGAAGCAGCGTGGAGACCGTGAAAATACGGTCTCTCTGAATCAGGCCGAACTGTACTACGGAGGACATGGTAATAATATCCATATTTCCGCCGCTTAAAATAGAAACGATCTTCTTTCCCTGTACATTCATATGACGCAGGGCTGCCACAGTCAGAAGACCGGAATTTTCCACAACCATCTTGTGGTTTTCCACGATGTCGAGGAAGGCCACGATCAACTCGTCATCACTGACTGTAATGATGTCGTCCAAATTCTTTTGAATATAAGGGAAAATCTTCTCTCCAGGCGTCTTGACTGCCGTACCATCTGCGATCGTGCTTACGGAAGGAAGGGTAGTGACCTTCTTGTTTTTTAAGGATACCTGCATACAGTTGGCCCCCGCAGGCTCCACTCCTATCACCTTGATATTGGGATTCAGCATTTTAGCCAGCGTGGAGACGCCTGTGCAGAGTCCTCCGCCGCCAATGGGAACAAGAATATAATCCACCAGCGGAAGCTCCTTCACGATCTCCATGGCGATCGTTCCCTGTCCGGTAGCCACGGCCAGATCGTCAAAAGGATGAATAAAGGTATAGCCTTTTTCTTCAGCCAGCTTGTAGGCATACTCGCAAGCTTCATCGTAGACATTGCCGTAGAGTACAACTTCTGCGCCATAGCTTTTTGTACGCTCTACCTTCATCAGAGGCGTCGTAGTCGGCATGACAATGACTGCCTTCGCCCCATACGCTTTCGCCGCATAGGCTACGCCCTGGGCATGGTTTCCGGCGGAAGCCGTAATCAGGCCTCTGGCTCTCTCCTCGTCAGTCAGCGTACTGATCTTATAGTAGGCGCCGCGGATCTTGTAAGCCCCCGTCACCTGCATATTCTCAGGCTTCAGATACACTTTGTTTCCTGTCTGCTCGCTGAAATACTGGCTGTACAAAAGCTTTGTCTCTATGGCAACTTTTTTCACTACCTCAGAAGCTTCCTCAAATTTCTCTAATGTAAGCATATCCACGTCTCTCCTTTACTTCTCCTGATGAAACAACGCATTGACAAACTCATCCGCATCGAACTTCTGCAGATCTTCAATGCTTTCTCCTACCCCGATGTACTTGACCGGAATGCCAAGCTCGGCCTCTATCGCCACAGCGATTCCTCCCTTGGCGGTTCCATCCAGCTTCGTCAAAATGATTCCTGTAATATCCACAACCTCTTTAAACTGGCGGGCCTGTTCCAGGGCGTTCTGCCCGGTCGTGCCGTCCAGCACCACAAGGGTTTCACGAAAAGCTTCCGGATACTCCCGGTCAATGATACGGTTGATCTTGCGCAGCTCCTCCATCAGATTCTTCTTGTTGTGAAGCCGCCCTGCCGTATCGCAGAGCAGAACGTCCGCATGTCTTGCCTTCGCGGCGCAGACCGCGTCATACACGACCGAAGCCGGATCCGCGCCCTCGCAGCCGCTGATAATATCCACTCCGGCCCGGTTCGCCCACTCGGTAAGCTGCTCGCCTGCCGCGGCCCGGAAGGTATCCGCCGCCGCAAGGATCACCTTTTTCCCCTGATCCTTCAGCTTCCCGGCAAGCTTGCCTACCGAAGTAGTCTTGCCCACGCCGTTGACGCCGATGACCAGAACTACGGATTTCTCCTGTTCAAAGCGGTAGGCCACCTCGCCCACACGCATCTGATCCTTGATGCTGTTAATCAAAAGCTCCTTGCACTCGGAAGGCTCTTTGATCTTCTGCTCCTTTACCTTCTGCTTCAGATCCTCCAGAATCGCATTTGTGGCGTTGATGCCAATATCACCCATGATGAGGATTTCTTCGATCTCCTCGTAAAAATCATCGTCAATCGCTGAGTAACCGCTGAAAATATTGTCTATTCCGGCCGCGATATTCGCCCGTGTCTTGGCAAGGCCAGACACAAGCCGGCTGAAAATTCCCTTCTTTTCTTCCGCCATCTTCCAATTCCCCCTGTCATAACGCCAATTATTCGTCCAATTCTTCTTCTATCAGGTTCACGGATACGAGAGCGGACACGCCCTTCTCCTGCATCGTGATTCCATACAGTCTGTCAGCGGCCTCCATCGTTCCTTTCCTATGTGTAATAATAATAAACTGTGTATTATTTGTCAACTTGTGCAGGTATTTCGCAAAGCGTCCCACATTGGAATCGTCCAGGGCAGCCTCGATCTCATCCAGCAGACAGAAGGGAGAAGGCTTCAGATTCTGAATCGCAAACAGAAGGGAGATCGCCGTCAGCGCTTTTTCTCCTCCTGAAAGCTGCATCATATTCTGCAGCTTCTTGCCGGGCGGCTGCGCGATGATCCGCACGCCTGCCTCCAGAATATCGCTTTCCTCCTCAAGCTCCAGCGTTCCCTTTCCGCCGCCGAACAGCTCCCTGAAAGCCTTGTCAAACTCCACGCGTATCTTTGCAAACTGCTCCTCAAACTGGCGGCGCATACCCGTATCAAGCTCCTGGATGATCCCAAGCAGGGTTTCCTCCGCCTTCACCAAATCGTCCCTCTGTCCGCTCATAAAGGTATAGCGCTCGGAGAGGTTTTTATAATCCTCGATAGCGTTCACATTTACGTCTCCCAGTTTCCGGATCTCGTCCTTTAAGGCGGCAATCTGCTTTTTCAGGCTGCCGGCATCGGTAAACTCCATATTGCGCATCGGACAGGCCATATTATACGTAAGCTCGTATTCATCCCACATATAGGACGCCTGGGCGTCGGCCGCCTCCTCAAGCTTTTCTCTCTGGCTGTTCAGGCGGAAGACCTCCTTGTCCAGCAGATTTCTCTGTTCCGAAAGCTCCTCTCTTCTGGAGAAAAACTCCTTCTGGCCATTCATCAAGGCTTCCCTCTTTCCGGAAAGCTCCTCTGTCTCCCTGGCAAGTTCCTTGCTTCTGGCTGTAAGCTGTTCAATCTGTCCGGTCAAAGCCAGGATTCCTTCCTCCTTGGCCTTCACATCCTTGCTTCCTTCCAGAACTCCAGCCTTCAGTTCTTCCTCCTCAGAACGCAGACGGTCAATCTCACGGTCAAGGCGGGCAACATTTTCTCCTGCAAACTCCGCCTTCTGCGTCAGATTCGCCACCTCAAGATGAACCTCCTCCGCTTCGCGGATACAGTCTGCCTCCTGCTTTTTGCATTCTTCCAGACTTTCCTGCGCCTTCGCGATTTTTTCCTCGCGTTCCTTCTCCTGAGCTTCCGATACCTGAAGCTCCTCTGCTATCGACTGGCGGCTCTGTCTGATGTCCTGGAACTGCTCCTCAAGCTGCGCAAGCTCCGTCTGAAGACCTCCATAACTTTCCTCGATCTCCTTCAGACGCTTCCCAGCCTGATCCGCATTCAGCTTTGCTGTATTCTGAAGCAGGAACTGCTCCTGAAGCCGGGTATTCAGCTCCTCCGCCTCTCTGCGGCTTTTACGGCGCTTCTCCTTCAGATCCTCGATCTGTTCTCTGGCATCCTTCATGTCCTGTTCTAGGCGGCGCACATTTTCCTCAAGCTGCTCCAGCTCCCTTCTGCGCCCCAGAAGATTGCTGGCATTGCGAAAGGCTCCGCCGGTCATAGAACCACCTGGACTTAAATATTCGCCCTCCAGCGTAACGATATGAAGGGAATGGCCGTACTTCCGGGCAATACGTATGGCGTCGTCAATATGCTCCGCCACCAGAACGCGGCCAAGAAGATAACTGACTATCCCTGCATACTTCTTATCCGTCTCCACAAGCGTACTGGCGAGACCGACTGCGCCCTTTTCCTTTAAGGCTTCCTTTTTCGGAAAATTGTCTCTGTTCCCCACGCTGGTCAGCGGCAGGAAGGTGGCCCGCCCAAAACGGTTCTTTTTCAGGAAATCAATCATCTCCTTGGCCGTCTGCTCGTCATCGGTGACGATATTCTGAATATTTCCGCCCAGAGCCGTCTCCACCGCCGTCTCATACTTTTGATCTACCTTGATGAGATCCGCCACGACGCCGAGGATTCCCGGATGCTTTCCCTTCTGCTCCATAACCTTACGGATACTGCTGCCATAGCCATCGTACCGCTCGGCCATATTGCGCAGAGACTCCAGCCTTGAGGACTCTCTGTGAAAGGCACTCTGTCCGATCTCCAGCTCCTCGTTCAGCTTTCCAAGCTGGCGGCGGAAGCCTTCGGCCTCCTCTTCTTTCTCTCTCTGGGAAGCTGTCAGCTCCAGAATCCGGGAACTGACCTTCTCAAGCTCCTTCTGATGCTGTTCAAAAGACTCCCTCTGCGTCTCCTCGCTGCTCCTGGCTTCCAGAAGCTTCTGCGTCAGCTCTGCTTTGCGAAGCTGCGCCTGCTCCTGCATGGCATCGTAACGCTGCAGCCGTCCCTTGGTAGAAGCCCTCTCATTGAGCAGGCTGATAATCGCATTCTTGCTCTCCTCCGCCTCCCGGTTCAGTTCATCAATCTGACTGCGAATCTTCCTCAGCTTTTCCCCCGCAGCCAGGGACACGGAAGACACCTGCTTCAACTGCGCGTCCAACTGCTTCTGTTCTTCCGTGAAACGCTTGCGCGTCTCACGCCGCTCCAGAATATCCGCGCCTATCAGGGAAAGCCGTCCCTGTTTCTGCTCCTCGCCGGAACGGACGGACTTGATCTGTTCCTTTAAAAGTTCGATCTGTCCCTCCATCTGCTGACGGCTCAGGTCATTCTGGGACGCGGCCTCTTTTGCCCGATCCAGGCTGCTGTTCAGTTCTTCCAGTTCCTCCTCGATCCGGGAATGTTCTCTTTTGATCTTCTCATATTCCTGAGTAGTCTCATTTAGATTGACCTGAGCGGTTTCCGCTTTTTCCGTAAGAGCCAAGAGCTGTTCAGATAATCTGTCGGTTTCCAGAAGAAACATATTCACATCATAGATTTTTAATGTCTCTTTTTTCTTCAAATATTGTCTGGCGGTCTCGGACTGGCGCTCCAAAGGTCCAAGCTGCTTCTCAAGCTCCGCGAGAATATCATTGATGCGGAGGATATTCTGCTTTTCATCCTCCAGCTTTTTCTGCGCGGTATTCTTCCTGCGCTTGAATTTGACGATGCCTGTAGCTTCGTCAAAGAGTTCTCTGGACTCCTCCGGCCTGGAACTTAAGATCCGATCGATCTGCCCCTGACCGATGATGGAGTAGCCTTCCTTTCCGATACCTGTATCATAAAAAAGTTCATTGATGTCCTTCAGGCGGCAGGCAGTTCCATTCAGCAGATATTCGCTCTCACCGGAGCGATACAGACGCCTGGATACGGTAACCTCCTCATAGTCCACGGGAAGCTGGTGATCTGAATTGTCCAGCGTAATCGCCACATAGGCATAGCTTAAGGGCCTGCGATTCTCCGTTCCCGCGAAAATCACGTCCTGCATACTGCCTCCGCGCAGCTGCTTTACTCTCTGCTCTCCCAGCACCCAGCGCACCGCATCCGCCACATTGCTCTTTCCGCTCCCGTTCGGTCCCACGATGCCCGTGATTCCGTTGTGAAATTCAAATACAATCTTATTTGCAAAGGACTTAAAGCCCTGTACCTCTATACTTTTTAAATACATATTTCACGCCCTTATCCGTTCTTCCGTCTTTTCAGAAGGGCACGGTAGGCAGCCTCCTGCTCCGCCGCCTTCTTCGTGCGTCCGCTTCCCAAGCCAAGGATCTCGTCTCCCAGGGAGACACTGACCGTAAACCGCTTATTGTGATCCGGTCCTTCTTCCTTTACAAGCTTATAGCAAAGCGGTTTCTCGGTCTCGCTCTGTATCTGCTCCTGAAGGATAGTCTTGCTATCGAAAAAGAGTTTCTTATGCTCAATGTCGTTCAAAATAAAACGACGGACGAATTCTTTCGCATTAGCAAAACCACCATCCAGATAGATGGCTCCAAGCAGCGCCTCCATAGCGTCTGAGGTGATCGAATCCCGCTCCCGGCCTCCGGTCTGCTCCTCGCCCTTTCCAAGCCGGAGCCATTCGCCAAGCCCAAGCTCTCTGGCGCACAAAGCCAGCGTCTGCTCGCAGACAATGCTTGCTCTGGTACGCGTCGCCTCACCCTCCGGCATCTCCGGATAATTCAGATACAGATATTCGCTGGTCGCAAGCTCAAGAACCGCGTCTCCAAGAAATTCCAGACGTTCATTATTCAAAAGCCTGTCTATATGGCGCTCGTTTGCATAAGAGCTGTGGCACAAAGCCTGCTCCAAAAGCTTTCTGTCGTGAAAATGATATTCCAGCTTTTTTTCCAGTTCTTCCAGTTTCATCATTCTTCTCCCAAGCAATAAAAAACAAAGCGGCTGCCGGAAATATAGAATCAGGACTTCCTTCTCCTACATTTGCAGCAGCCCCTCAAATCAAACATACAGTCTGTCTCCGCTGTCAGGAAAGCTTTCCCTGACCGATACGGAATCATCCAAGCTCTAGCCGTTGATTGCGTTCTTGATCTCCTCTACCGCATCTCCGACAGATACGATCTTCTCCGCCTCATCCTGGGCGATCTCGATGTCAAACTCCTCCTCGATACCCATGATAATCTGAAAGACATCCAGAGAATCCGCTCCCAGATCATCCACAAAGGTAGTTTCCATCGTAATCTCATTTTCATCCACATTCAGGACATCCGCAATAATTCCTTTCAGTTTTTCAAATTCCATTCTTTTTATCCTTCCTCTCTTAAAATATTCTCTCTGATCTTATCATTAATCCGCTGCTCCTTAAATGTGACGCACTGGATAATGGAATTCTTCACTTCCTTGGCCTTGGAGCTGCCGTGAGTTTTGACAACCAGGCCGTTCAGCCCCAGCAGCGGGGCTCCGCCGTACTCCGAAGCGTCAAAGGATTTCACCGTCTGCTTCAGGGCAGGCTTTACAAGAAGGGCTCCTATCTTGCTTCGCAGAGAGCTCATCATCCCTTCCTTGATCTTGCTGATCAGGACGGCTCCCACGCCCTCATAAAGCTTCAGAATCACGTTTCCCACAAACGCCTCGCAGACAATCACGTCCGCCTGGCCATGGGGAATCTCTCTGGCCTCGATGCTTCCGATAAAGTTCAGATCCTTACACTCTTTCAGAAGCGGGAATGTGTCCTTAACAAGGGCATTTCCCTTCTCCTCCTCGGCGCCGATATTCACGATCGCCACTTTCGGATTCTTTACGCCCATGACGTGTTCCATATAAATGGAACCCATCTTTGCGAACTGCACCAGATGAGAAGGTCTGGCATCCACATTCGCGCCGCAGTCCACCAGAAGCGACACGCCCTTTTCCGTAGGAATCAGAGGAGCCAGGGGCGGCCTTTCCACACCCTTGATACGTCCTACCAGAAGCTGTCCGCCTACCAGCACGGCTCCTGAGCTTCCCGCCGACACAAAGGCGTCTGCCGTTCCCTCCTTCACAAGCTTCATTCCTACCACGATGGAGGAGTCCTTCTTCTTCCGGATCGCCGCTACCGGTGGTTCGGCAGTCTCGATGACCTCCGTCGCATTTACGACCTCAATCTGCGGCTCTCTATAAGAATAAGCCTTTAATTTTTCCCGAATCAGTTCCTCTTTTCCCACAAGAAATACTTTGATGTCTTCCCGTAAACCGACGGCCTCAATAGCTCCCTTGATAATCTCATCCGGAGCATTGTCGCCGCCCATTGCATCCAGCGCAACCTTAATCATTTCCTGCATGAATTTTTTCCTCCTGATTTTCCTTCCAGGTCAGGCAAAATTCCCCTCCTGTCAGGTTCTTTATCATAATACTAAATATCAATTCAGAAAGCAACCCGTAATTTGCAAAAAGTATCCGCGGGCGCCGCCGGGCGGGCAAAGCAGCAAAAGGGTGTCCCTAAAGTCTTGGAATGACGTAAGGAACACCCTCTTATCCTGGGGCTTGAAGCCGCCCCTGCTGCGTTTTTATATTTTTCGGAAGCTTTGCTCTTATGTCCCGGCCAGCCTTTCCTCAAGTCTCTGCAAGGTCTCTCTGTTCAGATAATACTCGATTTCTCCGTATTCCTGGTAGGTCAGGACATTTCCAAGATCCAGATAATGCTCCAGGCACGTGCCGCAGTCTTCCTCATCCAGATAAATGCACAGCTCCTGCAGAATCTCAAAGGTGAAAGCCGCCTTGTCAAGCGTACACGCCAGGTTCACCGCCGTATCTTCATTCAGATAGGGCAGAATTGCCATAAGCTGTTCTTCGGACAGAGGCGGGCAGCTGCCGTTTTGGACAGCTTGATACAAAGCCTCTCCTGCCTTCTGCTCATCCGCATAGATGAACACTTCTTCCAGTTCTCCGGCTGTAAACGTCACCTGCTGGGTTAAAAGGGCCTCAAACGCTTCCGCTGCTTTGTCCGTATCGTAAAATTCAGGCAGACAGCTCAAAAACTCCTCCTTCCCCGCCGAACCGTTTTGCAGACGGTCTGTCAAAAGATCCACTTCTTCCTCTCCCTCATTGTAATATACCTGCGACAGGGCGGAAGAATCAATGCCTTCAAATGAAATCCCAAGCTGTTCCAGTCTGGCCTCTCTGCCTGCCATCTTGATCGCGTTTCTTCCCGCCTCAAGCTCTATGGAAACCGAAGCGCTCTTTCCATCTTCCGTGACAGTCTCCACGCTTCCGTCCGGTTTTACATGAACCAGCTTAAATGCTCCTGACAAGGGCGTCCACCAGGAATAAAGGGTAATCGTGGCAGGCTCCTCTGCGTACGCGATAAGAATCGTCTTGGAACCGCAGAAAGCGAATGTCTCCGCCGTCAGTTCTCCATCGCCTCCGCTGTAAAAATACGCCCGCCATGTGCCGTCCACATCCTGACCGGCCAGAAGTTCCTCATCCTCATAGACGCGCCAGGCGTCATCCGTCTCACTGATGCCAAAGGGTGAATTTAAAACCTGATCCTTCCAGCTTCCCCCTGTCAGTTCATCCACTAAATTTTCAACAAAGCCTCCGGATTCTCCTCCCTCCTCCGTGGCGTTTCCAGCAGCAGTGCTCCCTTGAGTGTCTTCCTTCGATGAATCTGATGCGGAAGAATAGCTTTCCTCTCCGCTCTCCCGATTCCAGGCAGGCGTACACGCGGCCAGAGCCGCCGCTGCTGCAAAAAGCAGAAAAGACAGAATGAGCGCCGGTATCCGCTGCTTCCGGAAACTTAAAATTCCCTGCAGACGCTCCTTTAGATTTTCCTTTCCTTCCAGAAGCGTGACGGACAAAACGCCGCGACGGAATCTTAGCTGACGCTGCGCCGTATCCAGCAGAAGATTCCCGTAGCTTTTCCGTCCCTCCCCGTCAAGCGTCCCGATCACGGCCTCATCGCAGGAAAGCTCGCAGTCTTTATCGAGGAACCTGCCAAGGACATACACGAATGGATTGAACCAATGTATACAGAGTACAAGCTGGTACAGCCATTTGTACCACAGATCGTGCCGCTTGAGATGCGTAAGCTCATGTCTGAGGACAAGTCTGGCCTCCGCCTCGCTCATCCCGGCCTTCGGAAGAACGATAAAAGGGTGTCCTATTCCTATCAGAACCGGACTTGCCACAAGAGGGCTTTCATATACCCAGATCCACCTGCGGATATGAAATTCCTGCGCCAGAGTATTGGCAAGCTTTTGGATTCCGTCATCCGTCACACGTACGCAGTCCGCCTTCATGTAACGGACAAAATTCTGATAATCATTCAGCTTCACTGCCAGCGACAGGACTGCCCCGAAAACCCAAATCAGAAACAGCCAGCGGACCGCCGATTCCCTGACTGCCGCTCTATATCCTGTTTCCCCGGCCCAAGTCCTCTTCTCTATTGTGACAGCTTTTCCTGCCGCAGACACGCCTTCTGTCTCCGCCGCCGCGCCTGCCCCATTCTGTTCCTCCGCTGCATGCATATCCCCGGAGCTTTCCCCTGTCTCTTCTGAGGCCGCCGCTATATTCTCTCCATTCCCCGCAGTCTCCGCTTCTGCCGACTGGAGCGAACCTGCCGCCGGGATAACCGGAATGTCAGGCACCAGATGCACAGGAACAGCCAGCCGAAAAAGAACTACCAGCCAGAGATAATAATGCCATTTCCGTGAAAACACCCGTTTGGTAAACGGCCGAACGAGCAGAAAGAGCAAGCCGAGTACAGTCCCGGCCAGAGACAGGTTCAGAACCTCCATAAAAATTTGATTTTCCATGATGACCTCCCCTCCCGGCCTCTCAGAACCGGCTGTTGAAAAAATCCCTGAGTTCTTCGATGTCTTCCCTGGTCAGACTGTCGTCAGACATCAAAGCCGCCGCCATATGCCCGGTACTTCCCTTAAAAAATTTATTGACAAAATTTCGGGTTTCTTCTTTCACATAAGTCTTTCGCTCCACGCAGGGAGTGTAATAATATACCTCTCGCTTTTCCTGTCTTATCATTCCCTTTTTCACAAGCCTCTGAATCAGTGTCAGCACCGTGGTCCGCTCCCACTTTTTATTTTTTTCCAAAAGGCTGCGGATCTCCGCCGCGTTCAAAGCCTTTCCTTCCTCCCAGAGTACTTCCATGATCTCCAGTTCCGCATCGGAAACCGTCGCTTTTTTTTCCATTTACCGCACCTCCGTATCTCCTGCGCAATCCTTTTCCTTTTTAGACTACAGATGTAGACACTTATAGTCTACATCTGTAGTCTTTATATGTCAAGCAAAATTTTAAGCCCTGCAGCCGGATGTTATACGGCCGCAGGGCTTTGCTTTTATTCCTTCTTTTTCAATTCATCATTTCTTTCTTCCGGCATCTCTTATGGCTCGTATACCTTCACCTCAAAGGAATCCCGGATGATCTGACGTCCTGCCTGCACGCTCTCCACTGCTCCGGTAGCTACGAACTGTACAATGCTGTTGCCCAGAACAGAACCTTCCGTCGGACCTGCCATGACACGTTTTCCGGTAGCCTTCGCAGTCAGCTCGCAGAGCAATTCATCCTGGATGCCGCCGCCCACCATATTGATGCAGGAAACGGTCTTGCCTGTAATCTCCTCCATGTACACAATGGACTTCCGGTACTCCTCCGTCAGACCATTGTAGATCGCCATAGCCATCTCGCCAAGTCCTTCCGGCGTTCCCTGTCCCGTCTCCTCGCAGTAAGCAACGATCTCCTTCATCATATTCAGCGGAGCCGTGAACCGCGGATCCTTGGGATTGATGGTAAAATCCTGCCGCTTTGCCGCGCGGGCCTCACGGATAATATCCGGGAAGGATACCTCTCCCTCAAATTCGCTCCAGTTGCGGCGAAGATTCTGCATAATCCACAGGCCGTTGATATTCTTTAAAAACTGGATCTTTCCGTCGATGCTTCCCTCGTTCGTATAGTTGTATTTATAGGAAACCTCATTGAGAACCGGCTCATCCAGAACCATGCCAAGCAAGGACCAGGTTCCGCAGCTTAAGAAAGCCGCATCGTCAGATTCCAGAGGCGCGCCCGCCACGGCTGAAGCCGTGTCATGGCTGCCCACCGCGATGACCTTGACTCCGTGAAGTCCTGTCTCCTCCTCTATCTCAGGAAGCAGATCGCCAATCACCGTACCAGGCATGACAATATTTCCGAACATCTCCTTGTTCAGACCCAGCTTTTCAATCAGATCATAATCCCACTCCCGCTTTCTCGCATCGAGAAGCTGGGAGGTACTTGCAAAGGTGTATTCCGTATACATGATTCCGGTCAGGAAGTAGCCGAACAGCTCCGGCATAAACAAAATCCGCTTCGCATTGTCCAGAATCACGGGACGCATCTTTTTATCCGCATAGAGCTGGAAGATGGTATTGAAATACATGAACTCGATTCCGGTTCTGTTGTAAAGCTCCTCCAGCGGAATAATTTTCGCAATCTCATCGATCACTCCGTCTGTCCTGGAATCCCGGTAATTGACCGGATTGCCAATCAGATTGCCGTCCTTGTCAAACAGGCCGTAATCTACGCCCCAGGTATCGATGGCAAGGCTCTTGATCGGCACCTTTCTGGCCGCCGCCTTCTTCAGTCCCTGCTTCAATTCATGGTAAAGGCCGAACAGATCCCAGTAAATATGTCCTCCCACGCGCACCTCATGGTTTGGAAAACGGTGCAGCTCCTCCAGTTCCAGCTTTCCGTCCTCCAGCTTGCAGAGCACCATGCGTCCGCTGGATGCTCCGAAGTCAAACGCCAGGTTGTAAACAGTCTCTCCCATAATCATTCCTTCCCCTTTCTTATATTTACCGCAGCCGCGCTTATTCCTTCGGCGTCACAAGACGCACGCCATGGTCCTGAAGATAAATCTGCCAGTCCTCCGAGGGCTTCTGATCTGTCACCAGGATGTCGCCCTCTTTCAGACGCATGGATTTGACAAAGGACACTCTGTCAAACTTGCTGCTGTCCACCGCCAGAATCGCCGTATCCGCGCAGGCATACATCGCGGTCTTAATATCGCTGTCAAGCTCATTGGAGTCTGTGATTCCATCCTTCATATCGATTCCTTTACAGGAAAAAATAGCTTTATCCACATGATAGCCATTCAGCACCTTCTGAGCTGCGTTTCCTACCAGAGACAGGGAGGTTTCGTTCAGGTTTCCTCCTGTGGAAATCACCTGGATTCCCTCCTGACCCGCAAGTTCGATCAGCACTTCCACGGAATTGGTGATTACAATGAGCTTATCCATGTTTTTCAGCTCTTTGGCAATCATCAGCGATGTGGATGAGGCGTCCAGCATAATCCGGTCCCCTTCTTCAATCAGTGCCCTCACGAGTCCCGCGATAATCTGCTTCTCGCTCCGGTTCGTCCTCTCCCGGATCCGAAGCGGCATATCAAGGTTCCGCGTCTTATTGAGAACTGCTCCTCCGTAGGTCCGCTTCACAAAGCCTTCGCTTTCCAGCTTTTCCAGATCTCTGCGGATGGTCTCGTCCGTCACCTCGTATCGTTTGCTCAGCTCAGAAACCAGAACCCGCTGTTCCTTCTGCAAAATTGCCAGAATCTCATTCTTTCGTTCAATAGCCAGCATCCTTACCCCTCCTGCTCTGTGTTTCTTCTTCACTGTTTTTTGCTTCAAATCCGTATAACAGAAGATTTGTCCTAATTATATCATGAATTTCTTGGTTTTTATAGGTATTTTTCTTGGTTTTTCGGTGAAAATTTTATGGAATCAACAAAAAAGAGAGTTCCCTGAGGGAACTCTCTTTTTCTTTATTTCATCACCCTTGCCAGGCTTTTCTGTTCAGCTTTACTCTGCTGCCTTAGTCGGCATATACAGATCGCCAAGCTTCTTCAGATACTCGTAACGGGCTTTTGCGGAAGCCTCGGACTCTGCGAACAGCTTCGCCGCTCTCTCCGGATTTGCACGCTTCAGTGAATTGTAACGTACCTCTCCGTCCAGGAACTCCTGATAATCTCCAGTGGGCTCCTTGCTGTCCAGAGTGAATGCGCTCTTACCTTCTGCGGGAGCAGCCGGGTTGAAGCGGAAGCAATGCCAGTATCCAGCCTTTACAGCCAGTTCTTCCTCGGTCTGAGCCTTGCTCATGCCCTTCTTGATTCCATGGTTGATACACGGAGCGTAAGCGATAATCAGGGACGGTCCCGGATAAGCCTCTGCCTCTGCAATCGCCTTTACACACTGATTGTAATCAGCGCCCATTGCGATCTGCGCTACGTATACATAACCATAGCTCATTGCGATAGAAGCCAGGTCTTTCTTCTTCACGTCCTTACCGCCTGCAGCGAACTGAGCTACAGCGCCGGTCGGAGTAGCCTTGGAGGACTGTCCGCCAGTATTGGAGTAAACCTCGGTATCGAATACCATTACGTTTACATCCTGTCCGCTTGCCAGAACATGGTCTACGCCGCCGAAGCCGATGTCATATGCCCAGCCGTCGCCGCCGAAGATCCACTGAGATTTCTTAGCCAGGAAATCCTTATCCTTCAGGATCTCTTTCGCCTCGTCGCAGCCGCATGCTTCCAGAGCAGCAACCAGCTTGTCCGTAGCTGTGCCGTTGGTCGCGCCTACATTGTAGGTATCAAGCCAGCCCTGAGCGGCAGCCTTTACCTCATCGTTTGCCTTCTCCATCAGAGCCTCAACCTTGGCCTTCAGTCCGCCTCTGACAGCGCGCTGAGCCAGGCTCATGCCGTAACCAAACTCTGCCGCATCCTCAAACAGAGAGTTGGACCATGCAGGACCATGTCCCTTCTTATTTACCGTGTACGGCGTGGACGGTGAGGAGTTGCCCCAGATAGAGGAACATCCTGTCGCGTTCGCGATGTACATTCTGTCACCGAACAACTGTGTAATCAGCTTCGCGTACGGAGTCTCGCCGCAGCCTGCGCATGCGCCGGAGAACTCAAGCAGCGGAGTCTTGAACTGGCTTCCCTTTACGGTAGCCTCTTTGAACTTCTCGATAACGTCTGTCTTCTCCGGAAGGGTTACTGCATAGTCGAAGTACTTCTGCTCGCCCTGGTTTGCTTCCATGTTCTCCATAGCAAGCGCCTTTGCGCCCTTCTTGCCGGGGCAGACATTTGCACAGGATCCGCATCCGGTACAGTCGAGTGCGGAAATAGCGATAGAGAACTTGTAATCTGCCATACCAGTCATCGGAAGCATCTTCATGCCTTCGGGAGCTGCAGCAGCCTCTGCCTCTGTCATAGCTACCGGACGGATAACTGCGTGCGGGCAGACATAGGAGCAGCGGTTACACTGAATACAATTCTCCGGATTCCAGATCGGAATATCCACTGCGATACCGCGCTTCTCGTAAGCTGAGGAACCGCTGGGAGTCGTACCATCCACATAATCCTTGAACGCAGATACCGGGAGGGAATTTCCTTCCTGAGCGTTTACCTTTGCCTGAACATTGTTTACAAAGTCAACAACATCCTGACGGCCGCCCTCTGCATGAGTAAAGTCAAGTCCCTCGTCTGCCGCGTTCTTCCAGCTCTCAGGAACTGTAATCTCTACAACCTGCTTTGCGCCTGCGTCGATGGCGTCATAGTTCATCTGAACGATAGCATCGCCCTTTCTTCCGTAGGTAGCCTTTGCGGCAGCCTTCATAAGCTCGATAGCCTGCTCCTCCGGAATGATGTTCGCCAGCTTGAAGAATGCAGACTGAAGAACCGTATTGATACGTCCGCCAAGTCCGATCTCCTTACCGATCTTGATACCGTCGATCACGTAGAATTTAATGTTATGATTTGCGATGAAGCTCTTTACCTGTCCCGGCAGATGCTTCTCCAGTCCTTCCATATCCCAGGGGCAGTTCAGCAGGAAGGTTCCGCCGTCTACCAGCTCCTGTACCATGTTGTACTTACGTACATAGGACGGATTGTGACATGCTACAAAGTTTGCCTTGTGGATCAGGTATGTAGACTTAATCGGGCTCTTTCCGAAGCGGAGGTGGGACATGGTCACGCCGCCGGACTTCTTGGAGTCGTAGTCAAAATAAGCCTGCGCATACATATCGGTATTGTCGCCGATGATCTTGATGGAGTTCTTGTTTGCGCCTACTGTACCGTCTGCGCCAAGTCCCCAGAACTTACAGTTGATGGTTCCTTCCGGAGTCGTAACGATCGGAGCGCCTACTTCCAGGGAAAGTCCTGTCACATCATCCTCGATGCCGATAGTAAACTTCTTCTTGGTCTCATTCTTGTATACGGCGACGATCTGAGCCGGCGTCGTATCCTTGGAACCAAGGCCGTAGCGTCCCATAAATACCGGTGTGTCGTGGAACTTCGTTCCCTTCAGGGCTGCTACCACGTCAAGGTACAGCGGCTCGCCAAGAGCTCCCGGCTCCTTCGTTCTGTCAAGAACCGTAATCTTCTTAACCGTCTCCGGAATCGCAGCTACCAGAGCCTCTGCGCTGAACGGACGATACAGACGTACCTTTACAACGCCGACCTTCTCGCCTGCAGCCAGCAGATAGTCAATGGTCTCCTCGATGGTATCGCAGACAGAACCCATAGCTACGATAACCTGCTCTGCGTCCTCTGCTCCATAGTAGTTGAACAGCTTGTAGTTCGTGCCGATCTTGGCATTTACTTTATCCATGTACTCCTGTACGATAGCCGGCATTGCATCGTAATACGGATTACATGCCTCTCTTGCCTGGAAGAAGATGTCCGGGTTCTGAGCGGAACCTCTCTGGCAGGGATGCTCCGGATTCAGCGCGTTTCTGCGGAACTCGTCGATAGCATCCATGTCCACCATATCCTTCAGATCCTCGTAGTCCCAGGTCTCGATCTTCTGAATCTCATGAGAAGTACGGAATCCGTCGAAGAAGTTGATGAACGGAATCTTTCCCTTGATAGCCGCACAATGTGCAACCGGAGTCAGATCCATAACCTCCTGCACGCTGGACTCGCAAAGCATGGCTGCTCCTGTCTGACGGCATGCGTATACGTCGGAGTGATCTCCGAAGATAGACAGTGCATGGCTTGCAAGCGCACGAGCGGATACGTTGAATACACCGGGAAGCTGCTCGCCTGCTACCTTGTAAAGGTTCGGAATCATCAGCAGCAGACCCTGGGATGCAGTGAAGGTCGTAGTCAGAGCGCCGGCTGCCAGTGCGCCGTGTACGGCTCCTGCTGCTCCTGCCTCAGACTGCATCTCGGTTACCTGTACGGTCTGTCCGAAGATGTTCTTTCTTCCCTGTGTGGCCCACTCATCTGTGGCTTCCGCCATAACGGATGAAGGGGTAATCGGATAGATTGCCGCAACGTCGGAGTACGCATAGGATACATGCGCCGCTGCATGGTTTCCATCCATGGTCTTCATTTTTCTAGCCATTTGTTTTTCCTCCTTAATTCACACCTTCCATTTACAAGAACATACACCGTGGCGCAAAAACCTGGTTCCGCCGCCGTAAAATGTGTGTGGCCTTGTAAACGGAAGGCAGCCCTGGCAAGGCGTTTTTATATCTTCATACATAGTTGATTGTAACATATTGGCTGATGATTGTCCATTTTATTGTTGTATTTTTTGGTGTACATTGTCGGTAAAAACAGCCCATCCGCTATACAATATTTCAGGCGGAATTTCCCGCAAAATCCCCGCCCCGTTGTGCAATGTCTATAAATGTCTTTTCCATAATTCTCCTTGCTTTTACGTTTTTCCTCCCCTATAATGATCCTGTAAGCATTTCTGATTTTCTGGCAAATCGCCGGTGAATCCCTTTTATCGGGAGATTCCGTGTATGAGACTGTCACATTCAGGCGCTGATCTCTGCGCAGATTTTTGCTTATGCAAAATTCTCATCAGGGAAAGGAGGTCAGTGAATGAAACGGAAACCTGCTTTTAACACGGATACATTCTGTCTCCTCCATGCCGAAGCCCATGATCTCGGACTGGCGGAAGGAAAGGCGGAATGTATTCTGGAAACTTTATCAGATTACGGAAAAATTCCTCTTGGCATTCAGGAACAGATCCTTGGTCAGAAAAGCTTTCCCCAGCTAAAACGCTGGTTTCTTCTGGCCCGTCAGGTTCGTACGATCGAAGAATTTATGAACCGGATGTAATATCAGAAGCATATGCCTTTTTCTTCTATTTTCTGTATCCTCTGTTTTTTCATTTTACAGCTTTACGCCTGTTTTCTGTTTTTTCTTGATACAAAAGGTATTTCTCGCAGCAAGAATCCTGCGCATCCCGCTTTTGCGCCGGAGAAATTCCAGATAATTTCCCGGATGGCACGGGAAGCCGTCTGTCAGACTGCACCATGCACTAAACCAGAGCTGCATACCCGGACTATCGTTTCTTTCCGGATACCAAAGAGCCCTGCGCAGAAGCGTTTCGCACCGAATACGGCAGAACGGAACCTTAAACTGGACATGCGCTGCCTTTGTCCAACTTAAGGTTCCGCTATTTTGTGTCATCCTAATTCTTTTTCAGCCCTCGCAAGCGCGCTTGCAATCACCGCGTCCATGTCGTAATATTTATACTCGCCCAGGCGGCCTCCGAAGATCACCTTTTTCTCCTCGTCCGCCAGCTTTTTGTATTCTGCATAGAGCGCGCCGTTCTTCTCGTCATTGACCGGGTAATAGGGCTCGTCCCCCGGCCTCCACTCGGAAGAATATTCCCGGCTGATCACAGTTTTCGGAAGTTCCCTTCCGTCGGCTCCCTTTCCGAACTCAAACCATTTGTGTTCTATGATCCTTGTCCAGGGCGTCTCCCTGTCTGTATAATTTACCGCCGCGTTTCCCTGGAAATTCGGCATATCAAGAGTTTCCGTCTCAAAACGCACGGAGCGGTACTCCAGGTAGCCGAGCCGATACTCGAAATACGCGTCTATCGGGCCTGTGTATATGACTCTGTCCGCCAGACTGTCCAGACTCTCTTTTTCTTTCAGGTAATCCACGCCCAGGCGCACCTCGATGCCGTCCAGCAGATTTGCTGCCATTCCTGTGTAGCCGCCCACGGGAATTCCCTGATACAGAGCATTGAAATAATTGTTGTCAAAGGTCAGCCGCACCGGCAGCCTTTTGATGATAAAAGCCGGGAGTTCCGTACAAGGACGTCCCCACTGCTTCTCTGTATAGCCCTTTACAAGCTTCTCGTAAATATCTGTTCCCACAAGGCTGATAGCCTGTTCTTCCAGATTCTTTGGTTCTGTGATACCGGCCGCTTTTTTCTGCTCCTCGATCTTCGCCTCAGCCTCCTGCGGCGTCACCACGCCCCACATTTTATTGAAGGTGTACATGTTGAACGGCAGGGAATAAAGCTCTCCATGATAATTGGCTACCGGGGAATTTGTGAACCGGTTAAACTCCGCAAAGCGATTCACATACTCCCAGACCTGCCGGTTGTTAGTGTGAAAGATATGGGCCCCGTACTTATGTACCTGGATTCCCTCCACTTCCTCTGTGTACACATTTCCGGCGATATGCGGTCTCTTATCGATGACAAGCACCGATTTCCCCTGATCCTTCGCCTGTCTTGCAAATACGGCGCCGTAAAGTCCCGCGCCCACGATCAGATAGTCGTACATACTTTTAAACCTCCGGGCTTTCTATATCCATATGATCGCCTATTCATCCAAGGCTTCTTTCACCTTTTCAAAAATATTTTTCTTCCCTTTTCCGCCTCTGCCGCCTTTTGGCGCCGCGCTTCCTCCATTTACCACATCGTCATAAGCGCGCAGGGCTTCTTTCGCTTCTCTGCTCAAATCGGTCGGAACCTGTACGACCAGGGTTACATAATGATCTCCGCGTACATTTTTGTTGCGGACGGAAGGAACTCCTTTGCCTTTGAGCCGCACGCGGGTGTCCGTCTGCGTGCCTGCCTTGACATCATACTCTACTTCACCGTCCACAGTCTTAATGCGCACGGTGCCGCCAAGCGCCGCAGTCACGAAACTGATAGGCGCTGTGGAATAAATGTTCATATCCTGGCGCTGGAAAATCGGATGACGCGCCACCACGACCTCCACCAGAAGATCGCCTCTCGGCCCGCCGTTCACGCCAGGCTCGCCCTTGCCTCTTAAGCGGACACTCTGCCCATTGTCCACCCCGGCAGGAATCGATACAGAAATTTTCTTTTTGTTGGAAATATATCCGGTTCCATAGCAGTCCGGACACTTTTCCTTGATGATTTTTCCGGTTCCGTTGCAGTCCGGACAGGTGCGGACATTCTGCACCATGCCGAACAGGGACTGCTGGGTGTAGACCACCTGTCCCTTGCCGCCGCACTTCGGACAGGTGACCGGAGAGGTTCCCGGCTTTGCGCCTGTACCGTGACAGCTCGCGCACTCGTCCTTTAACGTCAGCTCCAGCTCCTTCTCGCAGCCAAAGACAGCCTCCTCAAAAGTGATGCGGACCTGGGTACGGATATTCGCCCCCTGCATGGGACCATTGTTCGCCCTTCTGCTGCGGCCGCCTCCAAAGAGATCACCAAAGATGTCGCCGAAAATGTCTCCCATATCCGCTCCAGTGAAATCAAAGCCGCCAAAGCCGCCTCCGCCTGCTCCTCCTTCAAAGGCTGCATGGCCGAACTGATCGTACTGACGGCGCTTCTCCGGATCGCTCAAAACTGCATAGGCTTCCGAAGCCTCCTTGAATTTCACCTCGGCATCCTTGTCTCCGGGGTTCATATCAGGATGATATTTTTTTGCCAGTTGGCGGTATGCCTTTTTGATTGCAGCGTCATCTGCATTTTTATCTACGCCCAGAACCTCGTAGTAATCTCTTTTCTGTTCTGCCATTCTTCTTTCTTCCTCTTTTTAATTTCTACCGCAAAACCCAGGGAAAGCCCTTGCGGGCCCTCCCTGGACATCGTGCTTCTCATGCCGGCATTTTCATGCCTCAGTCTATTTTATACCTCGCGGTAGTCTCCGTCAACCACATCATCAGAAGAACCTGCTCCGGCATTCGGATCCGGTCCCGGACCTGCCTGACCGGCAGCTCCCTGCGCGGCCTGAGCCTGCTCGTAAACCTTTGCGAATACCTTCTGAGCCGCGTTCATCAGTCTCTCCTTACCTGCCTTCAGCTCATCGATGTCGGCGTCGGAAAGCTCTGTCTGATCCTTGGTTCTGTCAAGAACTGCTTTCAGAGAAGTAAGCTCTGCCTCTACCGCGGACTTGTCAGCCGCATCAAGCTGCGCTCCTACCTCCTCCAGAGCCTTCTCGGTCTGGAATACCATGGAGTCCGCGTCGTTTCTTGCGTCGATGCCTTCCTTACGCTTCTTATCCTGCGCCTCAAACTCAGCCGCTTCCTTTACTGCCTTCTCAATGTCGCTGTCGGACATATTGGAGCCTGCGGTGATGGTGATGTGCTGCTCCTTGCCGGTTCCCAGATCCTTTGCGGATACGTTTACGATACCGTTCGCATCAATATCAAAGGTAACTTCAATCTGCGGAACGCCTCTCCGTGCGGGCGGGATTCCGTCCAGACGGAACTGGCCAAGAGACTTGTTATCTCTTGCAAACTGACGCTCGCCCTGTACCACGTTGATGTCTACAGCCGTCTGATTGTCAGCGGCAGTGGAGAAGATCTGACTCTTCTTCGTCGGAATCGTCGTATTACGCTCGATCAGGCGGGTTGCGATGCCTCCCTGCGTCTCGATAGACAGTGACAGCGGAGTTACATCCAAAAGAAGGATGTCGCCTGCGCCTGCGTCGCCTGCCAGCTTGCCGCCCTGGATAGAAGCGCCGATTGCTACGCACTCATCCGGGTTCAGCGTCTTGCTCGGCTCATGGCCTGTGAGCTGCTTTACCTTTTCCTGTACAGCCGGAACACGGGTAGAACCGCCGACCAGCAGTACCTTTCCCAGATCTGCGGCTGTGATGCCTGCATCCCTCAGGGCCGCCTGTACCGGCTCTGCAGTCTTCTCCACCAGGTCATGGGTTAATTCATCGAATTTTGCCCTTGTCAGGTTCATATCAAAATGCTTCGGTCCTTCAGAAGTAGCCGTAATGAACGGAAGGTTGATATTTGTCGTCGTCGCGGAGGACAGCTCCTTCTTCGCCTTTTCAGCAGCCTCTTTCAGTCTCTGCATAGCCATCTTGTCTGTGGACAGGTCCACACCTTCGGTGCGCTTAAACTCAGCCAGCATATAGTCCACAATCTTCTTATCGAAATCATCGCCGCCCAGGCGGTTGTTGCCGGCTGTAGCCAGAACTTCGATAACGCCGTCGCCAATCTCGATGATAGATACATCGAAGGTACCGCCGCCCAGGTCGTATACCATGATCTTCTGTTCCTTTTCATTATCAAGGCCATAAGCCAGAGCCGCAGCCGTCGGCTCGTTGATGATACGCTTTACATCCAGTCCCGCAATCTTTCCTGCATCCTTGGTTGCCTGTCTCTGCGCGTCGTTGAAATATGCCGGTACGGTGATAACCGCTTCGCTGACCTTCTCGCCCAGATAGTTCTCCGCGTCGCTTTTCAGCTTCTGAAGAATCATCGCGGAAATCTCCTGGGGCGTATACTGCTTTCCATCGATATTTACCTTATAGTTCGTTCCCATCTCCCTCTTAATGGAAGAAATGGTTTTCTCGGAGTTTGTAACCGCCTGACGCTTTGCAGGCTCTCCTACCAGCCTTTCTCCTGTCTTCGTGAAAGCCACGATAGACGGTGTCGTTCTTGCGCCCTCTGTATTGGCGATAACCACCGGTTTACCGCCTTCCATGACTGCTACGCAGCTATTTGTTGTTCCCAAGTCGATACCAATAATCTTGCTCATAATAGAGACCTCCTCATTTATTTCTGTGTGAATGATTTTTCTGCTTTCTATAATTTATGTGAAAAGGGACTGATAAACAGTTCCCATCCATCTCATCAGTTAGCGACCTTTACCATACTATGACGAATCACGGTATCCTTATACAGATAACCCTTCTGGAATTCCTCGGCTACAACATTTTCACCAAGCTCCTCATCCTCCACATGCATAACCGCATTGTGGAAATTCGGATCAAACTCCTTTCCTACAGCGTCGATAGGCGTCACGCCCATATCTGTAAGAATCGTCATCAACTGCCGGTATACCTTATCCATGCCGTCGATCACCGGATTCGTCTTTTCCTCCTCCGGAACCGCGGCCAGGCCGCGTTCAAAATTGTCTACCACCGGGAGAATCTTCTCGATGACGTCCCTTGCGCCTACTTCATACATATGGGACTTTTCTTTCTCCGTACGCTTGCGGAAATTATCGAACTCCGCCATCTGACGTTTCACACGGTCCTCCAGCTCCTCGATTTTTTCCTCCCACTTTTCTTTCTTTTTTTTCTTTCTCATTTTCTCCGGCTCCTCTTTGGCCTCCTCCGGCTGCTTCTCCGCCCTGGCTTCCTCCTCTTTGGATTCTTCAGCCGCCGTACCGGCTTCGCTTTCCTGCTCCTGATCCTCTGAGGTATCCGCTGTATCCGCAGCCTTTTCGCCTTCCAGATCTTCTTCCCGGATTTCTTCCTGCTTCATTTCCTTTTCCACGGGTTAACTGCCCCTTTCTCTAACTTTTCTTTCTGTTATAAATCTCATCCAGCTGTTCGGTCAGTGTCTTCAATGTCTTCAGCACATTTTCGTAATCCATGCGCTTTGGCCCTATAATGCCGATGGTTCCCTGAAGGCCCTCGCCTAATTCATAGGTGGCTGTCACCACGCTGCAGTCCTTCATAGCCTGTATCGGCGACTCCTGTCCGATGTACACCTGAATGCCTTTGCTGTCACTGTTTTCCAAGGTCTGATTTACCAGATCCGTAAGCTCCTGCTTTTCCTCAAAGGTACTGATTAGCTCACTGGCCTTTCCGTTGTCGGAAAGCTCCGGATACCGGAAAATATTCGTGGCGCCGGAGGTGTAAATCTTCACCTCGTCCTCCGCATGAATCACTTCCGCTACCGCGTCAATCACATCCCCAACAAGCTCGCTGTGGATCCCGGCCTGCCTTTTCAGGCTTTGAATCATAGCCAGGTTGATCTCTTCTATGGAAAGGCCGTTCAGCACGCTGTTCAAAAGGATATTCAGCTTCAGCACCGTCTCCTGGTCCAGCTCCTCGGTTACCTCGATAACCTTGTTCCTTACAAGATTCCCTCCTATCATAATGACGGCAAGAATCTGCGTGGAATTTACTTTGGAAAGCTGGATAAATTTCAGCTTGTTTCCTTTCAGAGCCGGAGCGGAAGCAAGCGTCGCATAATTCGTATTGGCTGCCAGGACCTTGACCACCTGCTGCAGCATCTGTTCCAGCTTGTCGGTCCGTTCAAGCATCACTTCCTTCAGCTCCTGGACCTCCTGATCCTTGCTCTCCAGAATATGATCCACATACAGACGGTATCCTTTATCTGATGGAATCCTGCCTGCCGAGGTATGAGGCTGTATAATATAGCCCATTTCCTCCAGATCCGACATCTCATTACGAATCGTGGCAGAACTCAGATTCAGATCCGAGTATTTGGAAATTGTTCTGGAGCCCACCGGTTCACCCGTTTCCATATAAGTACGGATGATCGCATACAAAATTTTCTGTTTTCTCTCATCCAGTTCCATACTGCCACTTCACCTTCTTTATTATCTGGTTTTTCTCTATTAGCACTCGGCCCCTCTGAGTGCTAACATTAAAATATCACTATGCCTATCTTTTGTCAACCCCGTTTCTTATTTTTTTTATATTTCATCCTTTCTTTATATTTTTCATTTTATTTTTATAAAAAAATACTTGCATTTTTAAAATGATCGTGGTATACACTAAATTAGAAATGAAAAAGGCCCTGTATCTGATACAAAAAGTATCCGATACCGGGTTTTCTTTTATTTCCGCAGAATTTTCGCAGAACACAGACAAAAGCTGTGCTGCAGGTTTCATTAATAATAGGAAAGGAGTCAGATTTATGAATTTCACAAAATTTACGCAGAAGTCGATTCAGGCTGTCAATGATCTGGAAAAGCTGGCATACGAATACGGCAACCAGGAAATCGAGCAGGAACATCTTCTGCTGGGTCTGCTCCGTCAGGAAGACAGCCTGATTTTGAAGCTGATCGCCAAGATGGGCATCGATCAGAATCTTTTTATGAACGGAGTAGAGCAGGCTTTAAATAAGAGGGTAAAGGTATCGGGCGGGCAGCCTTACGTAGGACAGTACTTAAATAAGGTACTTGTCAGCGCCGAGGATGTGGCAAAGCATATGGGTGACGAGTATGTCTCCGTAGAGCATCTCTTTCTCGCCCTTCTGAACGATCCCAGCCCTTCCATCAAAGAACTGTTCCGGGAATATGGCGTTACGAAGGACAAATTCCTTCAGGCTTTGTCCTCAGTAAGAGGAAACCAGCGTGTCACCACCGACAATCCGGAGGCCACCTACGACACATTAAATAAGTATGGTTCCGATCTGGTAGAACGCGCCAGAGAGCAAAAGCTGGATCCGGTCATCGGACGTGACGCGGAAATCCGCAACGTCGTCCGGATTCTGTCCCGTAAGACGAAAAATAATCCGGTACTGATCGGAGAACCCGGCGTCGGCAAGACGGCCGTAGTCGAGGGACTGGCTCAGAGAATCGTCCGCGGGGACGTGCCGGAGGGGTTGAAGGATAAAAAAATCTTCTCCCTGGATATGGGCGCCCTCGTGGCCGGAGCCAAGTACCGGGGTGAATTTGAGGAGCGTCTGAAGGCCGTGCTGGAGGAAGTCCGCAAAAGCGAAGGAAAGATTATTCTGTTCATCGACGAGCTGCACCTGATCGTAGGCGCAGGCAAGACGGACGGCGCCATGGACGCCGGCAATATGCTGAAGCCCATGCTTGCAAGGGGCGAACTGCACTGCATCGGCGCCACGACTCTCGATGAATACCGACAGTATATCGAAAAGGACGCGGCTCTGGAACGGCGTTTCCAGCCGGTCATGGTTGACGAGCCTACGGTGGAGGACACGATTTCCATTCTGCGTGGCTTGAAGGAACGCTACGAAGTCTTCCACGGCGTAAAGATTACCGACGCGGCCCTGGTAGCCGCCGCCACACTCTCTCACCGCTATATCTCCGACCGGTTCCTTCCGGACAAGGCCATTGACCTGGTGGACGAGGCCTGCGCGCTGATTAAGACAGAGCTGGATTCCATGCCGACGGAACTGGACGAGCTGCGGCGCAAGATCATGCAGCTTGAAATTGAGGAGGCTGCCCTGAAAAAAGAGACGGATCACTTAAGTCAGGAGCGTCTGGAACATCTCCAGAGAGAGCTTGCGGAGCTTCGGGATGATTTCAACGCCCGCAAAGCACAGTGGGATAACGAAAAGACCTCAGTGGAACGGCTTCAGAAGCTTCGTGAGGAAATCGAGGACATCAACAAACAAATCCAGACAGCCCAGCAGAACTATGACCTGAACAAGGCCGCCGAGCTTCAGTACGGCCGTCTGCCGCAGCTTCAAAAGGAGCTGGCGCAGGAGGAGGAAGCTATCAGCAAGACGGATTTGTCCCTGGTCCATGAGGCCGTTACTGAAGATGAGATCTCCCGTATCGTCTCCCGCTGGACCGGAATCCCCGTGGCCAAGCTGACGGAAAGCGAGCGGAACAAAACCCTGCACCTGGATACCGAGCTTCATAAGAGAGTTATCGGCCAGGACGAGGCTGTAACCCTTGTATCGGAGGCGATCATTCGCTCCAAGGCCGGAATCAAGGACCCGACCAAACCCATCGGTTCCTTCCTGTTTCTTGGCCCCACAGGCGTCGGCAAGACAGAGCTTGCAAAAGCCCTGGCCGCCAGTCTGTTCGACGACGAGCAAAATATGGTGCGTATCGATATGAGCGAATATATGGAGAAATATTCCGTATCAAGGCTCATCGGAGCGCCGCCTGGATACGTAGGATACGAGGAAGGCGGACAGCTCACCGAAGCCGTCCGCAGGAAGCCTTACTCCGTCGTACTCTTTGACGAGATCGAGAAGGCGCACCCGGACGTATTCAATGTTCTGCTTCAGGTACTGGACGACGGACGAATCACCGATTCTCAGGGACGTACCGTAGATTTTAAAAATACGATCCTGATCATGACATCCAATATCGGTTCCTCCTATCTTCTGGAAGGAATCGACGCGGAGGGCAATATCCGGCCGGAAGCGCAGGAAATGGTAATGAACGATCTGCGGAACCATTTCCGTCCTGAATTTCTGAACCGTCTGGACGAGACCATACTCTTTAAGCCGCTGACCAAGAGTAATATCACTTCTATCATCGATCTGCTGCTGAACGAGCTGAATGAGCGTCTGGCAGAACGGGAGCTTAAGATTGAGCTTACCGCCGACGCCAAGACCTTTATCGCCGACCACGGCTTTGATCCTGTATATGGAGCACGGCCGCTGAAGCGGTATATGCAGAAATACGTGGAAACTCTGGCCGCACGGCTGATCCTCGGCGGAGATCTCTCCACCGGAGAGACGGTCGTCATCGATGTGGACGGCGATAAGCTGGCCGCACGGGTGAAGGAGGGGTAAGCGGCAGTCAACGGACAGAACGCTGCAGCAAAACATATAAGCCAAATACAGGAGAGTCGGCTAATGATAGCCAGCTCTCCTGTATTTCTATTTATGTTTCTTCCAAACCAATTTCCATGCGGCAAACCCGGTCAGACATCCGATCAGGATTCCTCCGATGACGTCTGTCGGAAAATGCGCGCCCAGATACAGACGCGAAAATGCGATCAAGGCCGCGAGAATCACAGCCGGGATTCCTACCTTGCGGGGCATACACAAAAACAGCACGCTCGCCACCGCGAAAGCGGCGCCGGAATGCCCGGATGGAAACGAATAATCCGACGGTTCCCTTGTAATCAGCTGAAGCCCCTCCACCAGGACGTAAGGGCGTACGCGGGCTATGACATTTTTCAGAATCAGGTTTACCAGAAGATAATCAAGCGCCAGCGAAAGCGCGGCCGTACACCCCACCTTTCTCCAACGGGGAACGAGAAGCAGCAGAACGCAGACCGCGATGGCCAGGAAACCTCCGTCCCCCAACGAAGTGATAAACCGCATAACGGCGTCAAAAGCAGGTCCGCGCACACTATTCTGTAAAAATAAAAGAAAATCTTCCTCCCATTGAAAAAACGCTTCCACTCTCCTCCTCCTGCATATCGTTAAATTTCCGTAAACGTGTATCTCTGCAAAAGTCCTGAGGTGTTCACATGATAAATCACCGTACCGTCCGCCAGATCCTCGCGCTCATAGGTAAAATCCCGCTCACCCTGATGCCGGGAAACCACGTACTGCTCCAGATCCGCAATAGGAACCTCCTCGATAAAGACGTCCCGCATCTGGTTATTGGCGCACTGGTTAAAAATCTCATGGACTACTTCGTATTCTTTCATTTTGTTTTCTCCTCCTATGGTGTATCATCCAGCTGTCGTCTGAGATAAAGTCCAACGATGCTGGAAAAATTCATAATGTCGCGGATATAGGCGAAATCGCGGCCAAAAATCTTCTGTTCCGCCTGCAGATCCTGTTCCTCCCCGGCAAAGACGCCAAGTACGGATATACCCTCAGCCCGGACCTTCCGCACCTCCGAGGCCGTGTCCCTCACGGCATAATCGCCGAAATAAGGCGCAGGGTTCTTGCTGTTTGGGCGGTTTACGATAATATCGTTTGGCCGGCCATCGCTTAAGACAATCAGGACCTTGTTTTCCTCCGGTCTCTCCCGAAGGCTGGCCGCGGCAGCCCGGATCGCCAGACCGTCCCGGTTGTTGGAGGAGGCGTGAAACTCAAAGATCCGCTTATTGGCCTCCCTGGGATCATCGTAATCCCGGT
Source organism: Candidatus Merdisoma merdipullorum (assembly GCA_018715645.1). Taxonomy (GTDB): domain Bacteria; phylum Bacillota; class Clostridia; order Lachnospirales; family Lachnospiraceae; genus Laedolimicola; species Laedolimicola merdipullorum. The sequence goes on along the minus strand of DVLE01000046.1, from coordinate 13,625 downwards.
ATCTCTGCATCACCGTATAATCCCAGAAGGTACAAAATCCCATGACACGGTGCGGAATTCCTACAATGCTTAAGGCTTCGCTGATGATAAAGCCCTGAAGCGCTACCAGGCTCTGCCTGCTCCGCTGGGAACCGCTGGCGTCAATCAGGACATGGACCACAAATTCGGAGCTGTCCTTCTTGACCTCCCGCTCAAAGAGCTTTCTGTCATTGCTGCGTCCAAGCTTCCAGAGCCGGGCAGGAACAATCGTTCCGTATTCCGACCGGACCGACTCCCGTTCGCTCCGCACCGTCAGCGCCCGCCGCAGGGTATCAGAGAGCTGTTCGATATTCCTTCTGGAAACACGCATATGGTGTCCGTAAACTCTCAGATTGTCAGATCTGGCCCGTCTGGCATACTCAGACTGATAATTTTTCTTTACCATATTGGAGAGAATTCCATCCGTAAAATACAGGCTGCAGTCCGCGTGGGCTCCCCGGCACAGACTGCGGTTCATTCTCTCCTGCTCTCCGGGCGTCAGGTAGGATCTTCCATAATTCAGCTCAATGTAAGAGTACATTTTAGCCGCCGCTTCAGCGTCCACCAGAATCTTTTTCCTGCGGATCTCTTTTTTCTCCTCCGAATCTGAGGGAACCTCAGCCGTCTGGGTGACCGCCTGCTCCATCCTGGTCATGACCTGGGTGAGTTCCTCCTCCATGGCTTCTTCTTCCAGGTAGTCCTTCCAGCTAAATTCTTTCAGTTCCTCCAGGGTGACAGCCAGAACCTTTTCCAGATTTCCGTGATTCCGCTCAAAGTACGGATCTACCAGCCAGTTGTACAGTTCGTCTACCACACGGATGATGTCCATGACATCCTCTGTATCTTCCAGACTTTTCAGCATATCCAGAGCCTTTCTCATCCTGGCCTGCACCAGACTTTCGCCCCGGACCGCTTCCTGCATCACCGCAATCTTGATCTGACCGATATACATGGCCGCAAGTCTTGTGAAATCATATTCCAGAATATCTGAAAACGCTTTCTTTCGGATCTCAAGGACTCCCGGCCTTTCCCGGCTGACTTTACGGTAGACCGCGCTGTCCACCGCCATCTGCGCCAGATTCGTAAGCGGCTGTTCATCCGCCCCGTAATACAGCTTTTTCACCAGATAAAGGCCAAAGGCATTCCGGTCAAAATACCGGGAAAAAGCCCCCTGCTTCACCGCGTCATACAAGGAGACATAGGGTGATTTCGCAAACGAGACCGTATCCAGCTTCAGATTCAGACTGTAGTCCCCGCTGACCGTCCAGCACAGATTCCGGATCCTGTTCTCTATTTCATACTGATAATCTTCCAAATATTCCCGTTCCAAATCCTTGTGTTCCATACCTAGAAAATCTGCTCCGCTGTCCAGTCCTCCGGGATCCTTGTCATCACAATATCCCCGACAATCTCTTTCTCAAACATATCAAAGCTCTTGTTCGTAATTCCCATGGTCACCGCCATCCGGGGCTTCAGTCCGCAGCGAATGGTCTTTAGCGCGCCCATCATTCCCCGCAGATCGAGAGGCTTCGTGGAGATCTCTCCGTTGGAAGCCTTCAGCTGCAGATCGAGAAAGAGACCGGCAAAACTGCGAAGCCCTTCCTCCTTCGCATCCGGGAAGCTGGAACGCAGAATCAGCATCAGCGTCTCCTCCTCAAGAGGCGGCATATCAATCACCAGAAACCGGGACACCAGTGCTTCGTTAAGCTCCCTGGTTCCCGCATAGCCGTAATTCATCGTACCGATAAACCGGGTGGCCGGGTGGAGCTTAATCCTGTCGTAACCCGGCACATCAATCAGGCGGCGGTAATCCAGCGTGGCATGCAGAACGGAAACCGCGTCGTTTTTCGCCATGTTGATCTCGTCAAAGACGCCAAAGCCGCCGTTTACCGCGCACTGGTAGACAGGCCCTTTGCGAAGCTTCACCTCATTGTCCACAAAGGTATCCGTTCCGATGAGGGAACTGCTGTCCGTATTGATGTTAAACGAAATATTGTAAGATGGACGATTGAAAATCCAGGCCAGATTTTCCGCCAGAATATTCTTTCCCGTGGCCTTGGAGCCGCTCAGGAGTACGTTCTCCCCCTGCAGCAGAGCCGCAATGGCCATTTCCAGAATCTCTTTTCCGTAAAAAGGAATCGGAGGCTTTTCGATCCGAATCCGCGCCTCCTCCGGCACCGGGTACTCTCTGCGAAAATCTTCCACCTCTAAAAGAAGTTTCGGATCTACCTGCTGCTCCTCCAAAAAACTCAGTTCTTTCATGTTTCTCTCCTCTTTCTTTCCCTATGCCAGCGATCGAACGTACGGCACCAGTTCGTCAAAATGCCGGATTTCCTTATAGTTTCTCCCATTCAGCTCCAGGTCCTCCGGCAAGGCTTTTTCCTTCGCATTATACCAGACCGCGTGCATCCCCGCGTTCATGGCTCCGACCACATCTTTTTTGAAGGCGTCTCCCACGAATACGCATTCGTCCGGGGCGCATCCCGCTTTTCGGATGCAAAGGGACATAAACTCCCGATGAGGCTTCTCATAGCCTGCCTCCTGACTCGTCACGATATGGCGGATATAAGGAGCAAAGCCCAGATGTTCCAGCTTCGCATACTGCATCTGCGCCGTCATGTCCGTGCCGATTCCGATGCCGATTCCCATTTTGTAAAGCTCCTTTACGGCTTCCAGGCTTCCGGGTTCTGCTCTGCTTACATCGATCAGGGTGTCCCAATAAAGATGATAAAGCACGTTTACATGAGGAAACAGGGGCTTTTCCCACTCCTCCAGCAGATTCTGCAGGCGGATGCTCCGGCTGTGGATCGTCGCATTGTCCCGTCCCAGGCGTTCCGCAATCTCTTGATTCAGCCTCTTGTAGTTCTTCTCAAATTCCTCCGGCTCTGCTCCAAACTCTTTCTTTACGTACTCTCCCATTTTTTTCATTCCGGCCGCATGACCGATTTCGTAATCATAAAGCGTATTGTCAATATCAAAAATTACTTCCTTTATCATTTTTTATATTCTCCCTTATTTTATGACCTATGTAAGCCGCTTTTTCGCTTCTGCTTTCATCCTGATTTCCCCGCTTCTCTACTATCCGCCTCATATCTGCCAAAGCTGCGGAACTCCTCTGGCAAAGGAGTAGAGCGACAGGACCGCAGCCGCGAGGAGCAGGACCTGAAAGGACTTTCTTTTCGTAAACTCCCTGTCCAAAGACAAACCGTGTCCGACCATGATAAATACGGGAAGCAGATACCGCCCCTGGGGCTGAAAATCCACAAAATAGCCGTTGTACAGCACAAGCAGAAAGGATACCAGGACCGGCAGATGAAGCAGAAGCAGGCTTTGACGGCCTGACTTTCCTCCCCTTTTCCAGACGGAGTGTACGGTTATCACGTAGAGCAGTCCATACACAACCGCCATAGACAGGTAATACCAGGAAGCGCTCGTTATCTTCATCCCGCCGTAGACTCCCAGTGTGGAACGAAACAGGCTGCCGAAAAATCCATATTCCGTGAGGAAATCCCAGAAGGAAATTCCATGCCGATACATCATAAAGTACCATGCCTGTTCTTCCGGCGGCGCCTTTGGATTCAGTTCATCCACAGCATATTCCGTGCTAAGCTGCGTCACCACCTCGCCCTTTCCGAAACCGTAATGGACAAAATCCGCCAAAAGCCGCAGTCCAAAGACGAGAAAGGCTGCCAGGACAATCCACAGGTAAGCCCGGAACAAGCGCCGTTTTCCTTCTCTGTCCGCCTGCAGAAACGGAACGAGCAGCATCAGAAAGGCATAGATCAGAATCACGTAGTAGTTGGCTTTGGCCATCAGCACATGGCCGAACAAAATTCCAAGGAGCAGGATTCTTCCCCAATCTCTCTTTTCCACGCCTCTGCGCAGAAGCTGGTTCAGCATACTTTTTTCACAGGCAAGCTGATACAGCACCAGGACAGACACCGCATAATCCAGGGCGTCCGAGGTGCAGTAGGAATACAGATACCAGACCTGAGGCGTCAGGAAAAAGACGGCTGCCAGATACCGGTTTTTCCGAAGCTGCGACAGAACGAACAGGACAAGGGCTGCTCCGAGACAGAGACCAAAAAGTCTCTCCATATGCTCTCCCTGAAACAGAGAAAACAGCTTACCCGCATAAAAATAATAGGGTGTTTTTTCCGCAAGCCGCGTCGTCCCGTAGGTGCCGATGGTAGGAGACACCTCCTCGTCCCGGATGTCCGGCGGCAGATTGTGATCCGCGTAGTAGCGGACCGCGTCCCTGCTCTCCCATTCGTCCGGGTTTAGCCTGTGATCTCCGTAAAGGACTGTAAAAAACATCAAAAGCAAAGCTCCGGCAGCGGCAAAAGCCAGAATCGTATCCGCAAGATCCAGACTTCGTTCCTCTCTTTTGCTTCCCCGAATCCTGCCGTAAAGCCGGCTTATGCCATAGACCGCCAAAAGAAACGCAAAAAGAAGCAGAATCCCCGGACGCGCGCTCTTTCGGGCGGCAGCGGCATAAAGCCTCTGAAAGCTTTCCGTAGGATAAAGCTGAGAATCCGCTCCGGTGATCCGAAGACTCAGCCCTTCTTCCCCGTCCTCCAGAATCTCCGCCTGATCGTTGGCTGTAAATGCAGCCTTCAGTTCCTCTCCTTCCAGCGTAAAGTCCCAGAATCCGTTGCAGGTTACCGTGATGGAGCGTATCCGTATCACTTCGTCATATTCCGAATCTATGGGATCCAGGCGCCTGATATAAGTCCCCCTCCGGTAAATCGGATCGAAAAAACAAATCCTGCTTTCGTCCTTCTTCCCATAAGTAATCTGAAGACCGCTGAACGGAATCGTATCGTCGCTCCTGGAAGTCAGGATCTTCAGATTTTCCGCCTTTTCATAGCTGCTGTCCTGAAATTCCACACGCACCTCTGTCAGCACCGCCGGCGGAAAGGCCAGAAGGCACAAAAACAAGGCCGCAAACAACAGCTGCCACTTATATTTCTTCATCCAGCAAAAACTCTGATAGCACATAGTTGCTGACATCTATCCCCCTGTCTGTCAGAAATATCCTGTTTTCTTTTTGAAGGAGCAGTCCTTCCCGGACAAGCCGCTCTATAAGCCCTCCGTAGACCACCCTTATCTGTTCGGTCAGGACCACGCCCTCCATTTTCCGAAGGCCCAGAAACATGGTCTCCTCCAATATATCCTTCCGGCTTAACGGAATCACGCTCTCATAAGAAAAATTTCCCTGAAGCCAGGCGTCCAAATCCGAGCTGTTCTGATACCTGACTCCGTGAATCAGGGAGGAGGCGCCGATCCCAAAGCCCTTATAATCTACTCTCTCCCAATAAGAAAGGTTATGCTGGCAGGCGTATCCCGGCTTTGCATAGTTGGAAATCTCATACCGCTCATAGCCTCTGGAACCCAGAAACTGCTTTGTATCCTCGTACATCCGCCTGTCCGTATCCTCGTCAGGCAGCTCCCTGCTGCAAGGCCCTCCCTCCCGATACTTTTCATAAAAGGGAGTGCCTTCTTCAATCATCAGACTGTAAGCCGAGATATGCTCCGGCTCCAGATCAGCCACCTTTTGCAGGGTGCAAAGCCAGCCCTCCCGCGTCTGTCCCGGAAGCGCCGACATCAGATCCACATTCAGGTTTTCAAATCCCTTTTTTCGCGCAAGCTCATAGCTTTTCAGAAAATCCTGATAGCTGTGAATCCTGCCAAGAAGGCGAAGTTCACTGTCATCCGCCGATTGGAGGCCAAGACTTAGGCGGTTCACTCCCGCCGCCCGATAAGCGCCGAGCTTTTCCTCCGTCAACGTACCCGGATTGCACTCCACCGTGATCTCGGCCCCGGCTTCCAGCACAATATGCCGGGAGAGTTCCTCCAGAATTTCAGCCGTCTGGCGCCCCTCCATCAGAGAAGGCGTTCCGCCTCCGAAGAAAACCGTGGCTGCCCTGTACTTCCCGCCAAGTTCCGCCGCTTCCCGAATCTCCTGCTTTACCGCCTCCACATACCGGGAGATGGTCTCACTCCCGGCCGGAGCCGACAGGAAATCACAATAAGCGCATTTGCGCGCGCAGAACGGGATATGGATATAGATTCCCAGCCGTTCCTTTTCTCCCTGATCTGCCAGAGAGGCCTTTTTCTGCTTTGGCCTCTCTGCATATTTTCTATGTTCCATAGACTCCTTACCTGTCGTCCAGCTTCAGTACGCTCATAAAGGCCTTCTGCGGAATCTCCACGTTTCCGATCTGGCGCATCCGCTTCTTGCCCTCCTTCTGCTTTTCCAGAAGCTTCTTCTTTCGGGTAATGTCGCCGCCGTAGCACTTGGCAAGCACATCCTTACGCACAGCCTTTACGGTCTCGCGGGCAATGATTTTGCTGCCGATGGCCGCCTGAATCGGAATCTCAAACAGATGACGCGGAATCTCCTCCTTGAGCTTCTCGCACATCTTCCGGCCGCGCTCATAAGCCGTGCTGCTGTGTACGATAAAGGAAAGAGCGTCCACTTCCTCTCTGTTGATCAGAATGTCAAGCTTCACCAGATCCGCCTGCACATACCCTTTCATCTCATAATCAAACGAAGCGTAACCGCGGGATCTGGACTTCAGGGCGTCGAAGAAATCATAAATAATCTCATTCAGGGGAAGCTCATATTTGAGCAGCGCTCTGGTCTCCTCCATATATTCCATGCCCAGATAGACGCCCCGCCTTTCCTGGCAAAGCTCCATGATCGGACCGATAAATTCCGTCGTCACCATAATCTCGGCGCTCACAAAAGGCTCCTCCATATGCTCGATCTCGGCCGGATCCGGAAGATTGGAGGGGTTCGTAAGCTCGATGACCTCTCCGTTGGTCTTATATACCTTGTAGATAACGCCCGGAGCCGTGGTCACCAGATCCAGGTTGTACTCGCGTTCCAGACGCTCCTGGATAATTTCCAGGTGCAAAAGTCCCAGGAAGCCGCAGCGGAAGCCAAAACCGAGGGCCACAGAAGTCTCCGGCTCAAACTGAAGGGACGCGTCGTTAAGCTGAAGCTTTTCCAGAGCGTCGCGCAGATCCGGATACTTTGCCCCATCCGCCGGGTACATACCGCAGTACACCATCGGAAGCACCTTTTTATAGCCGGGCAGAGGCTTTTCACAGGGCCTGTCCCTGTCGGTGATGGTATCGCCCACACGGGTATCCCGCACATTCTTGATGCTGGCTGTCAGATAGCCTACCATTCCGGCGGAAAGCTCCTCGCAGGGAATGAACTGTCCAGCTCCAAAATAGCCTACCTCTACCACGTCCGCTTCCGCGCCCGTAGCCATCATGCGGATAGGCGTTCCTTTGCGTACCGTTCCCTCCATGATCCTGCAGAACACAATAACACCCTTGTAGGAATCGTAGAGGGAATCGAAAATCAGCGCCTGAAGGGGAGCCTCCGGATCGCCTCCCGGCGCGGGAATCTTTTTCACAATCGCCTCAAGCACCTGATCCACGTTCAGCCCTGTCTTTGCGGAGATCTGCGGAGCGTCCTGAGCCTCCAGACCAATCACGTCCTCGATCTCATCGATCACTCGCTGGGGCTCAGCGCTTGGAAGATCGATCTTGTTGATCACAGGAATCACATCCAGATCGTGATCCAAAGCCAGATATACGTTGGCAAGCGTCTGAGCCTCGATTCCCTGGGCCGCGTCCACGACGAGAACCGCTCCGTCGCAGGCCGCCAGACTTCTTGATACCTCGTAATTAAAATCCACGTGTCCTGGCGTGTCGATCAGGTTGAAGATATACTCCTCCCCATCCTCCGCCTTATATATTGTACGGACAGCCTGAGCCTTTATCGTGATGCCTCTCTCCCGTTCCAGATCCATATTGTCAAGAACCTGGGCCTGCATCTCACGGCTCGTCAGAAGTCCCGTCTTCTCTATGATACGGTCTGCCAGAGTAGATTTTCCATGGTCGATATGTGCGATAATACAGAAATTGCGAATTCTGCTCTGTTCTGTCGTTGTCATCCAAATACTCCTCCGTCAAAAGTTCTTATCCTTTATCTTACCTTTAAATCGCCCGGCGATCAAGTCCGCCGGGCGATTTCATAAAGTTTCATTAAGTTTTACAGAATGTCCCCGGCCGCCGAGCCGCGCAGAGGTAAAACTGCACGACGGGAGAGAGACTCTCACAAAACAGGATTCATACTTTTTAGGCTGATGAGTAGTGTAGACGTATTGTGGAGCAGGGCGGAAGCCGAGGGCTGCAAAATTCCCGCTACACCCAGCACAATCAGTCCCGTATTAAAGCCCACAATTGAATGATAATTTCGATGGATTCTCTCCATAAGTCCGCTGCCAAGCCGCCTCAGAGCGACAAGCTGCCAGAGATCCTCCGCCCCGATGGTCACATCCGCGATTTCTCTCGCAAGCTCGGCGCCATCACTTATGGCAATCCCCACGTCCGAAGCGGACAGAGCCGGGGAATCATTGATCCCATCTCCCACCATCATGACTTTCCTGCCTTTTGCCCGTTCTTCTTCCACAAAGCGGGCCTTGTCCTCCGGAAGGACCTCGGAGTAATATTCATCGACGCCGACCTTAGCCGCCACAGCCCTGGCAGTCCTCTCGCTGTCTCCCGTCATCATAACGATCTTGGAGATCCCTTCTTTTTTCAGCGCCTGAATCACCTGCGAAGCTTCCTCTCTCAGCGGATCCTCGATGCAGATCACAGCCGCCAGCACGCCTTCCACAGCCAGATAAAGCTGGGAATATTCCGGAGGCAGAGATGCGAATTTTTCTTCCGTACCTTCCGGTAATACGCATTTTTCATCTTCAAACACAAAATGATAACTGCCGATGACGGCCTTTTTCCCTTCCACAGTCGTGGAGATGCCGTGAGCCACCAGATATTCCACCTTGGAATGTTTCTCCTCATGCTGCAGATTCTTTGCCTTCGCCGCATCCACCACAGCCTTCGCCATGGAATGCGGAAAATGCTCCTCCATGCAGGCTGCAAGGCGCAGAAGCTCGTCCGGATCCGCTCCGTTAAAGGAGACTACCTCCGCCACAGTGGGGCGCGCCTTGGTAAGGGTACCCGTTTTGTCAAATACAATGGTATCAGCCTCCGCTATCGCCTCCAGATATTTTCCTCCCTTTACCGTCACATGGAAGCTTCCGGCTTCCCGAATCGCAGACAATACGGAAATAGGAATCGCAAGCTTCAAAGCACAGGAGAAATCCACCATGAGTACAGCCAGCATTTTCGTCACATTTCTTGTGAACATCCAGGTCAGCCCTGCTCCCGCGAGGGTATAAGGCACAAGCCGGTCCGCCAGATGCTCCGCCTTTCCTTCCACAGAAGATTTCAGCTTTTCGGATTCCTCGATCATGGCCGCGATCCGTTCATACTTGCTGGTCCCTGTGCCGGTTCTCACACGAATCGTCAGTTCGCCCTCTTCCACTACGGTTCCCGCATAGACGGAAGCCCCCGCAGCGCGGGCTACCGGAACGGATTCCCCTGTTAGCGAGGACTGGTTGACCATCGCTTCTCCCGCTTCTACGGTTCCGTCGAAGGAAATGACATTTCCCATATGGACGACTACCAAATCCTGCTCGCGAACCTTGGAGGAATCCACAAGAATCTCATGCCCGTCGCACAGGATCCACACCTTTTCAATATTCAGGGACATACTGCGGGCCAAATCACCTACCGACTTCTTATGCGTCCACTCCTCCAGGATTTCCCCGATTCCAAGGAGAAACATCACAGAACCCGCCGTCTCAAAATCACCCCGGAATACGGACACGCCGATCGCTGTCGCATCCAGCACCGGAACCTCCATGCGCCTTCTGGCCAGCGTTCTAAGGCCGTGCCACAGATATTTGCATGAGCGTACGGCCGTGATTCCTGCACGGACCGGATAAGGTACAAACAGTTTGCCGCCTGCGCGAAGGACCGCTCTGGTCACAAGCTTCTCCCAGTATTCTTCATTCAGCTTCCTGCCAGAGCTTTGCAGAACTGCGTCGGGAACCTCCACATCTCCATAATGAAAGGATTTCAAAAGCCGGATGATCTCCTCCCGGTCCCCTTGATAGCAGACGGCTACGCCTGACGTCCTCCGCTGAATCTTTGCTGAGATCACGTTTTCCTGACCATCCAGGTAATATTGAAGCGTGTCCGCCTGTTCAAAAGTCATCTCCCTCTGAACAAGCCGAACACGGATTCTTCCTTTTATATCATGTTTGATTACAAATTTCACCCGGCCGCCTCCGCCGTTACCTTCTCATCTTCTACAGCCGCCTCTGCCGCCGCGCGCTCCTCGTTGATCTGCTGAGCTTCTGCATAGATGTCCTCCGCATTCTCCTGAATCGTGGCCGCCGTCTTCATCACACAGCTCTTGGCCCGCAGCGCCGCCGCCGTACAGTTCGTATACACCTTCTTGGCGTCCTTACTGGACAAAATCTTGATTCCGGCTGTGCCGAAAAGCACGCCTGCCGCAAAAATTCCTGTCTTCTTCCAGTCAATGCATTTTAAACAATTCAACATTTTTTCATTCTCCTTTTCTGTCGTATCCTTTGGCAGCGATTCCTTGCTTCCGAATCCGCCGCCTTTTCCACATTGTTTTGTTTTTTGAACCGGCTTTTATTTGTGCTTATATCCCGTATAGAGCGTCATAAACAGGCAAACCGCCATAGCCCAGGCCCAAAATCTATGCTGTTTCATTCCAATCCGCCTCCTTTTTCTTTCTTATTATATCACTCGCTTTACAAAATGAGGGCGGTTGTAAATGATAATTTTTCTCAATAAGCATCCAACTGTCTCTGAATTCAGGGATTCTTCAGCACCTGATTCAATATGTACGCCAACGGTTCCATAGCGTTCAGCATCTCCTCTACCGTATTCGTCTGGGCTCCGGCCTCCACAAGAAGAGACTTGGGGCGAAGATGAAGATTATAGCGAAGACTTTTCAGATAGACCTTTCTGCTAAGTCCCGGATAATATTTTTCGCAGGCCAGCTTTAGCTGCAAAGACAGGGCCAGATTTTCCCCGATATACGGATTCTGCAGATAGTCGATGGGACCGTTTCGTTTACTGAAGCTCAGTCCGTTAAAAAACATAAACTGCGCCGTAGGCTTTCCGTTTATCTCTGTCACCAGATGAGTATCCTCCTGTACCCCGTCCCTGTGCAGATCAATAATGACCTCTATCGAGGGATTCTCCGCCAGAATCTGCTGTACATCGGCCTCCGCCAGTGTATACGCCTGGTTTCTGTCCAGCTCGCCATCAATAAAATCATAGACGTTCGTATTATGGATGACATTATAGCCGTAGGTCTCCCGCAGAATTTCAGCCAGATATTCTCCCACTCCCACTATGGTCGTACTGTTGTCTCCCGGTACGGAATCCACGAAGCCTTCCTGGGAATGGGTATGATAAATCAATATCTGAGGCGCCGAATTGTCCTGCTGCATAGTCATATCCATTCCCAGCAGCGTCTCCGCGTTCAGCAGATCGCTGCTGATGTCTGTATTACTCTCCACAATGTAAAAATTATTTTTCAGAAAATCAAAATCCGAGAGCTGCTCCATCGTATACTCTGTTCCCAGCACCTCCCCGCTTTGAACGGCTAGAGCCGTATCCGTCTGACCTTCCGCCTGGCCTTCCGCTTCCTGCTCGCGCCTTTCCTGCTCCAGCGCTTCCTGTTCCTCCTGGGCTGCTCTTAAGTTTTCCTCCTCCACTTTTTCCGCAATGTCGAAGGCTTCTCCTGTCTGGATGTCTATTTCATTTTCATCATGGGCTCCGCCCTGTATCAGAATTTCATAAGTAACCGCGCTCTCTGTTTCGGTTTCGTATAGCTCCTGCCCGTCCATAAAGGAAAACAACGGAAAGATGCCCATAGCCTTTCTGATGAGAAATTCATCAAAGCTTGCGGATGACCTTGGCTCTCCCGCCACGAAGGCAAGTCCCGGATACAGGCATTTTGCCGCGGCATTCTGCAGATCCCCCTCCGCATTCGTCAAAACCTTCATACAGGCGTAAGCTGCCTTTGAAAATGACTGCCCCTTGATTCCGTAGCCCAGTATATAGAGTCCGAGGATCCCGATGACAAGCCAGACGATTCCATTTATGATTTTCTGCAGTCGGTTCATTTTCTTTCACCCCATACCAGGCCTTTACCCGAATGACCATCTTCCTTCAGTATATTCCTGCTGACAATTTTCTATGACAGGGCGATATTTAATGCCTCGGAAATCGTAAAGCTCAGCCGCTTAATCGTCTCGTCAATATCCTTCGGCGTCACGAACATACTGTTCAGCCCCGGAAGAACTGCGTTTCTGTCTCTGGTCGCATCGTACACGATGGTCGCGGCATCCACGACCGTGGGAACTCCTATAGCTATCACGGGAACACCCGTCGTCTCTTTCGTCAGGCTGTGCCTGTGGTTTCCCACACCGGAACCCGGATGGATGCCTGCGTCCGAAATCTGTATGGTCCGGTTCAGCCGCTTGCTGCTTCGGGCAGCCAGCGCGTCTATTGCCACGATCACATCAGGCCGAGTTTCTTCCGCCACGCCTCTCACAATCTCCAGCGTCTCCATTCCTGTCTGTGCCATAACGCCCGGTACGATTCCGCTGACCATATGGATCTTTTCCTTCGCAAAGGCAGCTCTGCCGTATTCACGCACCACATGACGGGTAATCCGCAGATTATTCACTACCTCCGGTCCCAGAGCATCCGGCGTCACATCTCTGTTTCCCAGACCGACGACCAGCACCGAACGCTCCTGTCCTGTTCCGAGCAGTTCCTTTAAGTATTCTGCCAGCGTTTCTGAGACCTCTCTGTGATAATCCTCATCCGGATCCGAGAGCTTAGGCGCTTCCAGTGTAATGTAAGTGCCGATAGGCTTTCCCATCGCCTTCGCCCCGTTTTCCGACTCAATGCGGACCGTCGTAACCCGGATGTCCCGTTTCTCGTCATAGTCTTCCTCAATTGCTACTCCGCGGAGTTCCACATCCTCCTCAAAGCGTTCTCTGGCTTCCATGGCCAAATCTGTGCGAATCTGAAACTGTTCCATTTTCATATTCCTCCGTATTTCTGACAGAACCCAATGAACCAAATCCTGTTCTTGCACAGCAGGCTTTTGCCGTGTAGAAACAGTCATCTGCTACAGTCAGTTTTCTCATTTTTTTGCAAATTATGTATTGACAGAAAAGCTTTCGTGGCCTACAATCCCATCTTTGACAGTTGAGAAAAGAAAAAATCGCTGTATCCCTCGTATTTACTGGGCTACAGCGATTTCTGCCGTTGTTTCGAATTATAGTAATTTATTCCTTCCTCTTACTTTTCTTCTGGATTGTTCTCATTTTACTTTTGGTTATGAATTGGTAGTCTGTCCGGAATCCGCAGGCCTCGTGAAGATCATCTGTGATGGTTTCCCGTTTATACAGCGGGATAAAGCCCTGTTCCTGTATCTCGGCGAAGTTCATTGCTTTCAGCGTGTCCAGCAATTCTTCACAGGTGTATTTCGAATCCAGTTTTTTCTCAAGGTAACGGTAGATGGTTAATGCAAGGAAACAGATCAGGAAATGTGCCTGGATCCGGTTCTCATCCCGTAAATAAACCGGCCTTGCGGAAAAATCTGTTTTCATAATCCG
>DVLE01000002.1 GCA_018715645.1 Candidatus Merdisoma merdipullorum | reverse complement strand
TCTTCAAAATATCTTATACTGTTAAGCATAGAGGACACCTTCCTTTGTTTGTATTTTGGTTGTCAGCCTTAAATACTTTATCACAAAGGGGTGTCCTCTACCTTATTTTCCGAATAAAACTTTACACTAGCCGCAAAGACAGATCCGGCAAAGCCTTCTGGCTCTAACCGGATCTGTCTGAAATATCTGTCATTTATGAGCGGTCACTGCGTGTTGGTAGTGCCGTCTGTGGTATTCGTCGTGCCGTTTTCATTACCAGTCACATCATCTACTGCGTTTTCGGCTCCATCCACCACGTCGTCCACACCGTCCATGATGCCATCGCCGACGTCTTCCACTGCGTTTCCGGCATCATCCGTCACATCATTCACCATGTTGTCATTTGCATCGGTTCCGTCCGTGGTATCCTGCGTGGTATCCTCCTGATTTGTGGTATTATTATCCGTAGCATTGTCGTTGGAGTCGCCGCAGGCGGCCGTTCCCAGCACAAGCGCAGTCAGCAGAATGCCTGCTGCAAGCTTTCTGAACTTTCTCATAACTGAACTCTCCTTTCTTGCTTTATCCACATTATGAGCAGTTCCAGGCCATTTTATACACATGATTTTTTATTTTTCCAACATTATCTGCCCGCCGACAGGAAATTTATCTGTTCCTGTCATCAGATGATACCACGTCAAAATTTTATCAGCTTTTTTTCTTAAATTCCGTACGGCATTTCGGACAGGTCACGATAATATTCCCTTTCCCTCTGGGTACGCGAATCTTCTGGCGGCAGGAGGGACAGCGGTAAATATGGTATACCTTTCTCTGCTCCAGCTCTGCCTTCCAACTGGAAGGCCCGGATCTCACACGATTTCTCCAGGACAGAAATTTCTGGTTTTCCGCATAGCGGCTGCTGCCATTCCGGGAAAACATCCGGTAGTAGCAGTAGATCAGAATAGCCAGCACAACATAAGATAAGATGCTGCTTCTGACAAACAGATTTATCACTATCAGTATCAGGCCGAGTATCGTCAAAAAACGTCCCAGCTCATCGGCTCCGTACCGCCCCTGCATAAACCGCTGAAATTTATCTCTCATTTTTCCTCCTGTTTCCCTTATGACAGTTCAAAGGCTCCTGTATATAACTGATAATACTTGCCCTTCTGCTCAATCAATTCCTCATGAGTGCCTCGCTCAATGATGCGTCCCTGTTCCAGAACCATGATCACATCGGAATCCTGGACCGTAGACAGGCGATGGGCGATGACAAATACCGTCCTTCCCTCCATCAGACTGTCCATACCCTTCTGCACAATGGCCTCGGTACGGGTATCGATGCTTGACGTTGCCTCATCAAGGATCAGTACCGGCGGATCCGCAATAGCCGCACGGGCAATGGTCAGAAGCTGCCGCTGGCCCTGGGACAGATTCGCTCCGTCGCCGGAAAGCATCGTATCATAGCCCTGGGACAGATGCTTGATAAAGCTGTCGGCCCCGGAAAGCATCGCCGCACCTTTTACCTCCGTATCGCTGGCTTCCAGGTTTCCGTAACGGATGTTGTCAGCTACGGTTCCTGTAAACAGGTGGCTGTCCTGAAGCACCATTCCCAGAGAGCGCCGCAGATCCAGCTTTTTGATTTTATTGATATTGATGCCATCGTAGCGGATCTTTCCATCCTGGATGTCGTAAAACCGGTTGATCAGGTTTGTGATCGTCGTCTTGCCTGCTCCCGTCGCTCCCACGAAGGCCACCTTCTGACCAGGCTTCGCGTAAAGCCGGATGTCATGAAGCACAATCTTCTCCTCCGTATAGCCAAAGTCCACGCCGTCCATGACCACGTCGCCCTTCAGCTCTGTATAGGTAAGAGTTCCGTCATGATGCGGATGCTTCCAGGCCCAGGTTCCCGTTCTCTCCGGAACCTCCACAAGCTCGCCGTTCTCCCAGCGGGCATTGACAAGAGTAACATATCCGTCATCCTTCTCAGAAGGCTCATCCAGCAGATCGAAGATACGCTCCGCTCCGGCAAGAGCCATGATAATCGAGTTAAACTGCTGCGCAATCTGGGTTACCGGCTGGTTGAAGCTCCTCGTAAGCTGAAGGAAGGAAGCCAGACCGCCAAGCGTCAGTCCGCCCACGCCGCCGATAGCCAGAAGCGCGCCCACGATAGTCGTCAGCACATAATTGATATTTCCGATGTTCGCCATAACCGGCATCAGGATATTCGCATATACGTTTGCATTGCTTGCGCTGTCAAAAAGCTGATCGTTGAGCTTTTTAAACTTCTCCTTCGCCTCGTCTTCATGGCAGAATACCTTCACGACCTTCTGGCCGTCCATCATCTCCTCGATATAGGCGTTGACGATACCCAGATCCCTCTGCTGCGCCACGAAATAGCGTCCGGACTGTCCTCCGATCTTTCCGGTAACCTTTACCATTACCAGGACCATCAGCACTACCAGAATCGTCAGAATCGGACTGAGCATCAGCATAGAGATAAAGACGCTGACAATCGTAATGGAAGACGACAGAAGCTGCGGAATACTCTGGCTGATCATCTGACGCAGCGTATCCGTATCGTTCGTATAGATACTCATCAAATCTCCGTGGGGATGGGTATCAAAAAACGGAATAGGAAGCGTTTCCATGTGTGAAAATACCTGGTCACGGATTTTCTTCAGGCTTCCCTGGGCCACTATCACCATCAGGCGGTTGTAAAGATAGGTCGAACATACGCCCACCAGATAGATAAGCGCCATAGTAGAAAGCGCCTTCAGAAGCGGTACGAAATTGGGAGACGCGCTTCCGATCATTGGCGTAATATAATCGTCGATCAAGGTCCGCAAAAACAGACTTCCGCGCACATTCGCAAATACGCTCAGGATGATACCGACCACTACAAAAATACAGTGAACGGGATAACCCTTGATGACGATAGAAATCAGTCTTTTCAACGTACGTCCCGGATTCTTTGCCTTGGGACCGCCTTTGATTCCTCTTGCTCCGCCGACGGGACGGCCTGCCCGATTACTGCTGCTCATCTCTCGTCTCCTCCTTTCCTTGATTTGTCCGTGTTCTCAGGACCTTCAGGTACACCCGTAGGGTGCTTCTGTTGAGATTCATACACCTCACGATAAATCGCGTTGGATGCAAGCAATTCCTCATGAGTTCCGATGCCATCGATCCGGCCGTCATTCAACACGATAATCTTATCAGAATCCTGGACTGAGGATACTCTCTGTGCAATGATAATCTTCGTCGTATTCGGAATCTCCTCCCGGAAAGCTTTTCGGATCATCGCGTCCGTATGAGTATCCACCGCGCTCGTGGAGTCGTCAAGGATCAGGATCTTCGGTTTCTTCAGAAGCGCTCTGGCAATACAAAGCCTCTGCTTCTGTCCGCCGGATACGTTGGTTCCTCCCTGCTCGATCCAGGTATCATATTTATTCGGAAAGCGTTCGATAAATTCATCGGCGCAGGCCAGCTTGCACACGCGAACCAGCTCTTCGTCTGAGGCTTCTTTATCTCCCCAGCGCAGGTTTTCCTTGATGGTTCCGGAGAACAGCACGTTCTTCTGAAGCACCATAGAAACCTCGTTTCTCAATGTCTCGATGTCATAATCCCTGACGTCGATGCCCGCCACCTTAACGCTTCCTGAAGTTACGTCATAAAGCCTTGGAATCAGCTGCACCAGCGTGGACTTGGCGCTTCCGGTTCCTCCGATGATTCCTACGGTCTCGCCGGACTTGATGTCAAGATTGACATGTGACAGATGCAGGTTATCCTTATCTCCGTGATAACTGAAGCATACGTCCTCAAAAGTAATGTCTCCGTTCTCCACTTCCATAACCGGATCCGCCTTATCCGCAAGATTGCTGGTCTCATTCAGGACCTCGCAGATACGTTCTCCGGAAGACTTCGCCATGGAAAGCATAACCGCTACCATCGCAATCATCATCAGACTGATCAGAATATTCATGGTATAGGTAAAAAGACTCATCAGCTGTCCCGTTGTCATATCGCCGACTACGATGATCTGCGCGCCCAGCCATGAAATCGCGATGATGCAGGCATATACGGTAAACTGCATCGTAGGCATCATGCTGACCATAAGCTTCTCCGCCTTAATCGCGCAGCGGTACAGGGCTTCAGACGCCTTTTTAAACTTCTTGGTCTCATAATCCTCGCGCACATAAGCCTTTACTACCCGGATACCCGTCAGATTTTCCTGCACGCTGGCATTCAGCGCGTCGTAACGGTCAAACATGGCACGGAAATAGGGGCCCACACGGCTCATTAAAATCGCAACCACGATTCCCAGAAATACCAGAGCCACCAGAAATACCGCCGACAGTTCCGAATTGATCAGAAAAGCCATTGTCATAGCTGTAATCAGCGTGATCGGCGCTCTGGTAAACATACGCATCATCATCTGGAAGGCATTCTGTACACTCGTCACGTCTACTGTCAGACGGGTTACCAGACCCGCCGTAGAAAAATGATCTATGTTGGAGAAAGAAAACTCCTGGATGTGATTGTACATGCCCTCACGGACATTTTTTGCAAAACCCGCGGACGCTATCGCCGCCTGACGGGCAGCCATGGCTCCGCAGAACAGCGACGCAAAGGACACCAGAAGCATAATAATTCCTACCTGGATTACATAATTGATATTCCCCGCACCCAGGCCGTTGTCAATGATCTCCGACATCAGAAGCGGAATGATCATTTCCAGAATGACCTCGAATACGATAAAGACAGGGGCTGCTATCGCTGTCTTCTTGTACTCGCCTACATAGGCCTTCAATGTCTTCAGCATAAATTTCCTCCTCGTTTTTACTCCTCATTTTGCAACATCTGAAAAGGGTTCCGACAGGCTGTTCAGGATACGATCCAGAAGATCCATAAGTACCTTCTGTTCTTCTTCCGACAGATTGCTGTACATCCTGTTTTCCAAATTGCAGGCTTCTTCCCACAACTGTCCCAAAAGCTGTTCTCCTTTTTCTGTCAGCTCAATCACCCGGTATCTTCTGTCCTCCGGGTTTGTTTTGCGAACGATAAAATGTTTTTCCTCCAGACGGTTCAAAAGTCCTGTGACCGTGGGGTTTTTTAACTGGAACCACTTTTCGATCTGCCGCTGATGTATTTCCTTTTCTCCATTGCTCTTCAGATAAATCAAAACATCAAGCTGGGCTGCCGTCAGATTATATTTCTGTAGATTTTTGTCTCCAATTTCTCGAAACTTGTTGTTTATCATCCGGAGCTGCCTGCTGATAGGAAATGGCTTCTGCATTCTTCCCTTCCCTCCCCTTTGCATCTGTCAGCCAGAACTGTAGTAGCTTGTTATTTCTTTTAATACATAGCTTACTATATGCTAATACGGTTATACAGGAATGTCAATAAAGGAAATCTAAAAAAATTATAAACATCCTTTGACGTTCTCTGGTAAAACAGGTATACTGAAATCACAGAGCCAGCGTACGGAACATGGGAAAACTTTGCATATACTGACGCAGAACCGCTGGGAAAAAGAGGGGGATACAACAAAAAATGCTGGACATGCTTCACATTATTCTTGAAAATATCGTAGACGCGGCCATTCTTCTTTTTGAATTTATTGGCGTAGGAATCATTATTTTTTCAGGACTCCGCGGCTTTTTGCTCTGTCTGAAGCGGTCGCCGGAGACAAAACTGGCTCTGACCAAGGGACTGGCCATGGGGCTTGAATTTAAACTCGGAAGTGAAATTCTGCGAACCGTGGTAGTCCGCGACTGGAAAGAAATCGGCATCGTAGCCGGAATCATCATTCTGCGGGCGGCGCTGACCTTTCTGATTCACTGGGAAATCAAGGAGGAGGAGAAGCAATAGGCTTCTCCTCCTATTTTGCTGCGCGTGTCTTTGCTCGATACGCAAGACCGCAGATCAGGCTTCCCAAAACAACACAGACCAGAATCATAAGCGCACAGTGCATGAAAAACGTATCCGGAAGAATATTGATGACCGGATCGGTAGCCGGATCAAAGATCCAGTAATCATTATCAAAAGCGATATGGTGGAAGGCCACAAAAGCATAATCCCAGTTCACAGCCACCAGCAGGCCCAGCACAACCGGAAGAGCCACAGAAAAAATCGATGTCATCTTGAGATACAGGTATTCCTTCTTCCTGCTCATCAGCCAGATTCCCACGGCGCTCAGAATCACCCCGGCGATCGCCATATACTTGAACAGATTGAAAATATCTTTTACCTCCTCAAAATGAATCCGCCCGGATTCCGACATGGGAAGGCTGGGAAATTCCAATTCTTCCTCTCCAAAAGACAGATTATAGTCTATCAGCACATCGTAATTTTCCCGGATCATCTCCTCGGAATAGCCTGTCCGTTCCGCTATATCCAGCGCATCTATATCGAAATAATACAAGGGCCGGAAAGCCAGCGTAAACACGACGGACACTGAAATAATCGTCAAAGTCAGCACAAGAGCCATAAGCGTATGAAGTACGTTCTTTTTCATCATATCTCCTTTCATACCGCGCCGTAAATTTCCGGCGCGCGAAAGACAGTCCTGCCTTCTGCGCACCGGTACCCATAATTGACAAGGGGATATTCGGTCAGAGCAGGGCTGTTTCGGCGTCCTGCTGTGTTGCTTTTCACTCCGCGTACGTCCAGTACGCGTCATTCAAGCTCCTTGCAGGGCGCCGAAACGGCCTCTGCCTGACTCTTTGACCTCCAGTAGGCCTGATTCCGGTCTTTTCAAGGAAACGGAATGAGGCGTACTGGACGTACGCCGATTGACGATGACGCAGAAAAGCCCGGAAGCAGGCCGCTGGAGGCGAGTATGCCCTTGTCAATTATGGGTACAATTCAAGTATAATAGAAGAACAGAAAAATTTCCATACTCATTCTTACTCCGAGACTGTTTCCTCAGTTCCGTCCTCTTCCTCTGTATCCGTTTCCTCCTCTATAGCCTCCATATCTGAAAGTTCAAAATCAAACGCCGTGGCAAGATAGCTGTCTCCTGTATAGATATGATCACTTTCAGAAGTCATAAAATACAGACTCCCGTCCGAAGCCTCCGCTCCAAGACGAATTGTGTATTCCTGCCCCTCCTCCAAAGTGACAGTGATCACAACGGAAGGATCTTCCAGTCCATAGGCAGCCAAACCTTCCGTCTCCTCTTCTTCTCCCAGATCGCGCGCTGCAGTCAACGGATTCAGGCGGTTGAAAAGGGCGTCCATGGAATCCTGATTCAGCCCGAAAGAAGGAGCGTCCTCACTGGTCCAGGTCTCTCCATCGTAGGCAAACCGCAATGTACCGTAAGAATTTTCGATCTGAGCATAACGAATGTCTGCACGGTCAATCGTAAGCGCCGTGATTTCCTCCTCTTCTTCCGGCTTCTCTGCATTAAAGTCCGCCCGAAGTACAAGAACATAAATCACCGCCAGCGCCGCCAGAATCAAAACCGCAGCAATCATACGCATTCTTTTTTTCTTTTTTGTCATCAGCGTTTCCTCCTCTGAAACCAAATCACGCCTCCCAGCGACAGCAGGAACAACGGGATAATAAGAATCGTAAGCAATCCCCAGAAAATCGCCGAACCTGCAGTGACAGTCAGATAAGATACCTCAAGACTTTTCGCTTCAATGGATACCGTGCTTTCATGATCCACAAGCTGGCTCAACACATTCAGGAACAGGGTGCTGTTTCCGCCGGACACCATGCTGTCCACCTGTTCGTCAAGCAGCGTCTCCGATGCAAAAACAACCAGCTTTGCTTCCGTTTCTTCATCAATCGTTTTTGTCACAACAGCGCCCAGATCAAAAGGTCCCGCAATATCGCCTTCCTCCATCTCAAGATTCTGAGATTCCATATTTACCTTAGCGTATGCCTCGTCAGAGGTAGTCAGCAGGCTTTCGTAATACAGGCCATCATCCTCAGTTTCTTCCTCTCCATTTTCACTGGAAGCGCTTTCTGTCAGCCCCTCGGCGAATGCCAGCATCACATAGCGGGAGCTTACATCCGCAGTATAGTCCGAGTAATTGATGTTCGGCAGCAAATAATACGGATAATTGGGCAGATGATGTTCGCTGCTTCCTTCCAATACGATACCCTCGGCCAGAGAAACTCCATATTCGCTCAGCAAAGAGTCAAGGTTCGGCGTCTCCTGATCCGTATATCCTCTCAGATAAACCACCCGACCGCCCTGGTTCATATAATCGGTAATCTTATTTTTTTCATCCTCTGAAATATCGGAAAGAGGTCCATAAATCAGCAAAATTTCCGCATCATCCGGTACTGTCTCGCTTGTAAGAAGATTCAGCGATTCGATCGCGATATTTTCTTTTTCAATCGAGGAAGTGAGAGAAGTGCTTAAAGACGCTTCGTCATGCCCTGTCAGCGTATAGAGAACCGGGATTTCCTCTGCCGTAACATAATCAATGGCGCTTGTGATCTGCCCTTCGCCGTCAAAACCGCTCAACGTACTTCTGTATGTTGTATAATCGACCGAATACTGGTAAATGTCATAGTAATCCACTACCTTGGAACGGTTCTGTCCTGCCACAAGCACACTGTTCTCCGACACGCTTTCATCCGTGTACTGCGATACAAAGTTCGGATAGAGAACCGGATCTATCGTCTCCACGGTAATATGACCAGAAAGTCCCTCATACCGTTCCAGAAGCTCTAAAAGCGTGCTGTCCTCCCCTCCCTGCTGAGCGATAAGATAGAGGGTTATATCCTCATCAAGATTTTCCAAGATCTCCGCCGTCTGATCCCCTATCGTGAAAAGCTGCTGTTCGCTTACGTCAAACTTCACATACTGGGAAGGCAGATTCACAGCGATCAGGTTCACCAGAACCGCTGCGACGCAGGCAAATACTGACATACTCGCGCGATAGGTCCCATGCTTTTTATATAAAAGCTGAATAGTCAGAAACAGGAACAGGGCAATCACCGACAAATAGTAAAGTACTCCCGTCAAATCAAAAATACCCTGTACAAAATTAATGAACGGCTGATAAATGCAGATAGCGGAAAGGATCTGTCCCAGAACCCCCTCCGCCCCGATCAGATTGGCGATTCCCGTGGACATATTGAGAAAAAATAAAGCGCCAAAAGTAAGAACCGCGGCTATCACCTGGCTTTCTGTGACAGCCGATAAAAACAATCCGATAGCCAGACAGCAGCCTCCGAATAACATATATCCCAAAATAGCCGTGTAAGCCATAGGCAGAGATACGCTGCCAAACTGAAGCAGAATCAGCGGATACAGACAGAGAATCGCCATCGGTATCAGAAATACGGTAAACATCGCCAGATACTTTCCCGCCACAATCTTCCAGATCGACACCGGAGCCGTCAAAAGAAGCTGATCCGTTTTCTGCCGCTTTTCCTCAGCTATACTCCGCATTGTAAGTACAGGAACCACAATCAGCAAAACGAAATACACCGAGGACAGCACTACGCCAAATACCGGATAGCCGCCTATCAGACAATTCGCTACAAAGTACAGGCTGGCCACTGCCAGTAAAACCGCCATGAAAATATAGCCTGTCATGGAAGTCAAATAGGTCCGCAGTTCTTTCTTATAAATCGCCCGCATTCTCTCCGCCCTCCTTTCCTGCCTCATCTGCAGAAGTCTCACCAAATTCCTCTGTATCCTCATCTGCAGAAAGTCGGTTATGTTTCTCCGATTCCGTTTCTGCTGAGCCTTCTTCCGAAGTAAGCTCCAGAAATACATCCTCCAGAGAAGCTGCAGCCGCTTTGATTTCCAGTCCTTTTATCTTTTTCAGAAGCTCCCTGGCTCTATCACACGCCTCACGGCTTCCGCGGATCTGAAGCTCCATGATGTCTGAGTTCTTCATATAACACCCCAGATTTTCCGGCGTATCGCTGGCTACCAGCTTGCCATGAGAGATAATCATTACATGATCACAGATACTTGTGATTTCCGACAGGATGTGGGAGCTTAAGATCACCGTATGCTTTTTTCCAAGAGAACGGATTAACTCCCGAATCTCTATAATCTGTTTCGGGTCAAGGCCCACCATAGGTTCATCCAGAATCAGCACCTCCGGATCTCCAAGAAGCGCCTGGGCAAGCCCGACTCTCTGCCGATAGCCTTTGGACAGATGACGAATCAACCTCTCCTGCATATCCTCAATCTGTGTCTGTTCCATTGCCTTGTCAATCATATCCTGCCGTTTTTCTTTAGGCAGACCTTTCAGTTCTGCCACAAACTGCAGATATTCATAAGGCGTCATATCCAGATACAGCGGCGGCACCTCCGGCAGATAACCGATACATCTACGGGCCTCCATGGGTTCCTCGGAAACGTCATGACCATCTATCAGTATTTTCCCCTCCGTTGCCGCCAAATACCCTGTCAGCATATTCATGGTCGTAGATTTGCCGGCTCCGTTCGGTCCAAGAAAGCCATATATTTGTCCCCTCTTCACACGGAAATTCAAGTGATCCACAGCCACATGCTTTCCATACCGTTTTACCAGGTCTCTGACCTCTATCACATTCTTTTCCTCCTTCTGGCACTCCGCCGCCCCTCCGCAAAAAAGAGGAATCTCCCGACAGACTGCGTAATCTATCTAAGGATATTCCCCTTTTGTGTTTTTTTTGAAATCATTATGTGATTTTTTTGTGAAAGTTCTGTGTTTATCCTTCGATTTTCTGACTTCCCGCAGACCACACATGCTGCTCCCTGGACGCGGCCGGCGTATTCTGGGCCATTACACCCACGAGCCTGTGGGGTACGTAAGCCTCCTCCAGATACGCTGTCTCTTTCGGTGTCAGAGTAAGTTCTACAGCCTTTGCAGCCCCTTCGATATGGTGAAGCTTTGTCGCGCCCGCTACGGGAGCCGTCACCTTTGTCAGAAGCCAGGCAAGGGAGATCTCCGTCATGGAAACCCCGCGGCTGTCTGCCAGCTCCGCTGCCCTGTCAATGATAATCTGATCCTGCGCGGCTGTGGCGTCGTATTTGAACCGGGCGTAGCTGTCCTCGCGAAGACGTTTTGAGGTCTCTCCAGGACGTTTGGAAAGACGGCCTCCGGCCAGGGCGCTGTAGGGCGTCATCGCGATATTATCCTCCGCGCAAAGCCTCGCCATCTCCCGCTCCTCCTCCCGGAAAATCAGATTGTAATGTCCCTGAACCGAGACAAATTTCGCGAATCCCTCTTTTTCTGCCAGAGCGTTCGCCTTTGCAAGCTGATAAGCAAAACAGTTGGAGATCCCGATATAGCGGACTTTTCCTGCCTTTACAAGCCGGTTCAGTCCTTCCATAATATCGTAGAGCGGTGTCTCGTAATCCCACATGTGATAGATGTACAAATCTATGTAATCCATGCCCAGATTTTTCAGACTGGTGTTTACAAAACGCTCAATATGTTCCTGCCCGCTTACTCCCGCCTCGATCTCCTCCGGCGTACGGGGCAGGAACTTCGTCGCCACCACCACCTCGTCTCTCTTTGCAAAATCCTTTAATGCCCGTCCAAGATACTGCTCGCTGGTTCCGCTCTGGTATCCGATGGCAGTGTCAAAAAAGTTGACGCCCAGTTCCAGACCGCGCTTTATAATCGCACGGGAATGCTCCTCGTCCAACGTCCAGCTATGCTGTCCGCGTGCGGCGTCGCCAAATCCCATACATCCCATGCAGATACGGGAAATCTTCAGATCTGAATTGCCAAGTTTCGTATATTTCATATTTCCTGCCTCCTGTCCTGCTTACTTCATCCAAGCTGCCTTCCCAATTCATACGCCTGTCTGGGAAAATCAGAATGCTTTGTCATGGAAGGGGTTCCGCAGCCATACCCCAGCACCATACCCATATCCTCCAGATTCAGATACCGGACTAAGGTCTTGTAATGAGCCTCCAGCGCTTCAAAGGTCCAGTCATCCGCATTCCAGGCCACAGTCAGCAGGGCTGACTTCATATGCTTTCTCTGGATGCTGCCATTAAACGCGCAAAACCGGTCGATCACAGTTTTAAGCTGGGCAGACATTCCATAGTAGTATAACGGCGTGACAAAGACCAGCATATCCGCAGCCAGAATCCTTTCACGGATTTTTTCCATCTCATCTTTCTGAATACAGGGACCTTCATATCCGCAATGGATGCAGCCCGTACAGGGATGAACAGCCGCATGTGCCGTATCTATGATTTCAACGCTGTGTCCGGCTTCTTCAGCTCCCTGCCTGAAATGATCCGCCAGCATATTTGAT
This sequence comes from Candidatus Merdisoma merdipullorum, assembly GCA_018715645.1. Taxonomy (GTDB): domain Bacteria; phylum Bacillota; class Clostridia; order Lachnospirales; family Lachnospiraceae; genus Laedolimicola; species Laedolimicola merdipullorum. Next base: position 6,059 of record DVLE01000002.1, on the reverse strand, counting down.
GAACCCCGTCTGTTGGGACTTCCCTCCAGTATCACAATTTTCATGATCTATCACCTCTCTGTTGATTCTTCTCTCAGCCTTTCCCGCTTGCATATCTTGAACCGTCTTTTCCCTGCAGACACGAAAAAGTTATTCTGCTTATCATCAGTCCCAGCATCGCCCCCGGTTAATCCGCCGCCTCAATCGTCACAGTTCCGGACAGTCCGGGAATCAGCTCCTCTCCCGATACCACATAGCCCAGCTCATACAGGGATGCATTGGCCTGATAAGCTTCATAGAACATCACCACATCCCCCCAGGGAGCGTAGTAGGCCAGTGTCCCGATTTCCGTTCCAGCCTGCGGCGTATCTGAAATATCCAGCTCCTCCGGGGAAAAGATCTTTTCATTTGTGCTGAAATCCTCTATCTGCGTCGTAAGCGGAAGCTGCGCGTACAGATCATCCGCCGCGGAACTGTCATTCAGTTCAAAGACAATGGTGCCGCCATCTTCCGTCAGCACGCGAATCTGCCTGTTTTCTGTCTGTGTCATATCTGTCTCCTCCGTTTCCATATTTTCCGCACCTGCATCCTCAGCCGCTTCCCCTGCGCCGTCCAGGCCGATCCGGGAAAGCCATTCCTGAACCTCACTCTGAGCCCCCGGCACATCCGGCCGGTACACGCCGAGTACATCGTCTATTACCGTACAGTCCTCTGGCAGAGCCTCCGTGATAGTCCGCACGCTTCGTCCCACTCCGCCTGTTCCATGAGAACAGAACAGCGCTACCGTCTTTCCTGACAAATCACACTCCTCGATAAAGCTCAGGACTGCCATTGGACAATCCGCCCACCAGTTCGGATACCCCAGAAATATGGTATCGTACTGATCCATATTTTCCACATGAGCCGAAAGCTCCGGTCTGGCATCCTCCGCAAGCTCCTCAGACGCCCGATCCATGCACTCGTCATAATCACTGGGATAAGGCTCCATGGTCCGGATAGAAAAAAGTTCTCCTCCCGTTCCCTGTCCTATCCACTGCGCGAGCTGAGCCGTATTGCCAGGGGCAAGCACACTGGCAGAGGACGTAGCGTCTGTCCCTTCATATTCAGCGGAATCCCCTATAGATTCATAATGGGACAGGGCCGACTGCAAAGCCGCCTCCTCATCTGTGACCACCGTATTGTCCGCCCAGGTAAAATACGCAATCAAAACGCCATTTCCCTGCGCGTCCCCGGAACCAGACTGTGCCTGTACATCTTCCGCCTGCGTTTCCTCCTGCGCGGCAGCGTCCAGGCCGCCTTCTCCCATTTCCGAGCAGGCTGAAAGTCCAAGGAGCAGAAGCAAGCCGCATATACACAAACAAATTCTTTTTCTCATCAGCTGTCTCCTTTCGCCTTTTGAATCTTGAATCTCAGATAATCCAGCCGTTCCAGCTGCTTTTCACGGAGATGAATCTCATCCAAAGCAGTTCCCCGGCGTCTGTTCAGCATATCCATTCTCTGTTTTTCCGTATTTTCTTTTTCAAGCAGAAGCCGCATATATTCTTCGACTTCTTCATTACTAAAGCCGCTGTCGTGCAGCGTCATAATCATGCTCAGCCGTTCCAGGTCCTGATCGTCGTACTGCCATGCTCCCATGACTTTTTTCACAGTTCCGCACAGCCCCCACGCTTCATACTCCTTCAGAATTTCCATCGGAATCTGGTACCGCTCGCTTGCCTCATGGATCGTCATGCTCTCTTTCCCCGCCTTTCTTTTTTCACTATAGCACAGCGTTTTTTTCCGGTCTAATACCTGTTTTTTATTCTGAACCATGCCTTAACCGTATGTCTTGAACGCAGGAAAAGACATAAAATCAAAAGGATCCGGACAACTCTGTCCGAATCCTTTTTATTTCTTCTGTATTTCTTTCACAAAATTAAGAAACTGATAAATGGTGCGTGATACGATCTGCGCCTTCTTCCAGACAATCACAGCCCCAGTCTCCATCTGAGGAGTGAGCGGGATATATGTTAAGTCGTCATACCGGGAATGAAGCTCGAAGCAAAAGGCCACGCCGATATGGTTTCTCACCATGACCGCCGCATTGTTAAGGAGATTATAGGTTCCGGCAATGCGTATCCGTTCATAATAGTCCCCGAACCAGCCTTCAATCTCATTTTTCACAAGGGCGCGCTGAGCGAGAAACACAGGCACATCCAGCAAATCTTCCGGCCTGACGCTTTCCTTCTTTGCCAGCTCAGAGTCCCTGCGTACAAGAACGCCCCAGCGCTCTTTCTGCTTCAGGCGGACAAAATTATACTTCATAATATCCACCGGTTCCGTGAGAAGGCCAATGTCCAGAAGCCCCTTGTCCAGCCTGTCCTTGATGTCATCCGCCGTCGCCGTGTACAGATCATACTGAACCAGGGGATATTTTTCCTGGAACTGCCGAATAATCTCCGCAAGGACCTGCACGCTGTTCGTCTCTCCGCTTCCGATAGCGATGCTGCCGGAAAGCTGTTCCTCTCCATGCCGGAACTCCTGCTCCGTCTTGTCCGCCAGAGCCACCAGCTCCTGCGCCCTGCGCTTTAAAAGCATCCCGTCCTCCGTCAGCCGGATGCTGTGATTATCACGCCTGAACAGCTTCGTCCCCAGCTCCTCCTCAAGCTGCATCATCTGCCGCGAAAGCGTAGGCTGCGTGATATGCAGAAGCTCCGCCGCCCTTGTGATATTTTCTTCCCTTGCCACCATTAAAAAATATTTCAACACCCGGATTTCCATGCGTTATCTCCTGTTCATCCGCAATACGTCAGCAACGCCACATTCTCCACCCCCGCCGTCTGCGGGAACATATCCACAGGCTGCACCTTCTGAAGCTCATACGCTCCATCTGCGCAGAGGATTTTCAGATCTCTGGCGAGCGTGGCAGGATCGCAGCTCACGTAGACGATGCGCTGCGGCTTCATCCGAAGCATCGTGTCCAGGCAGGCTGCGTCGCAGCCCTTGCGGGGCGGATCCACGACCATGACGTCCGCCTGAATGCCGTCCTTTTCATACTTCTGAGGCAGGACCTCCTCCGCCTTTCCCAGATAAAATTCCACATTCGTGATTCCATTCAAAGCTGCGTTGCGGCGGGCGTCTTCCACAGCCTGCGGAACGATCTCGACGCCGCAGACGCGGCGGGCGTTCCGGGCCAGGAACAGGGAAATCGTACCGATGCCGCAGTAAAGCTCCCAAACCGTTTCTTCTCCGGTGAGGCCGGCATAGGCGAGGGCCGTCCGGTACAGCTTTTCCGTCTGCACGGGATTGACCTGATAGAAGGACAGCGGAGAAATCTGATAGCTGATGTCTCCGATCCGATCGGTGATAAAGGTCTGTCCGCGGACCGGGATGATTTCCTCTCCAAGAATCACATTCGTATTCCTTCGGTTCACATTCAGCGTAAGGCTTGTCATGCCAGGGATCTCAAAGAGCCGGTCCGAAAGCTCGGAGATGTCCGGAAAGCTCTTTCCATTGATCACAAGACAGACCATAAGCTCCCCGGTTGCAAAGGCTTTGCGAAGCAGAGCATGACGAAGCAGACCCTTTCCTGTCTTCTCATCATAGGGTTCAATCCCTTTTTCATTCATAAAATCAAGAATCGTCTCCAGGATTCTCTGATTTTCCGGAACGCCCAGGGCACAGTCTGTCCCAGGAACAATGCTGTGGGTACGGCCTGCATAGAAACCTGTCACCAGCCTTCCTTCCCGGTCCCGGCCAAACGGAAACTGAGCCTTATTGCGGTAATGATAAGGTTCCTCCATGCCAAGAACCGGAAGAACCGGCGGATCCGCGAAGCCCCCGATCCGTATCAGGTCCTCCCGTACCTTCGTTTCCTTGTATTCCAACTGTTTTTCATAAGAAAGCGCCTGAATCTGACAGCCGCCGCAGCGTCTGTGCAGCGGGCAGCGGGGCTTCGCCCGATCCGGTGAAGCCTCAAGCAAACGCTCCAGCCGGGCATAGGCATAGTTCTTTTTCACCTTTGTAAGTCTGACCTCAGCCAAATCGCCTGGAAGGGCGTCCTTCACAAAAAGAGGGTATCCGTCGATCTTCCCGATGCCCTCTCCTGCGCTTCCCATAGATTCTATTTTGATCTGCAGCAAATCATTTTTCTTCAAGCTCAGACCTCCGTTTTGCGAAGATTTGATTCAAACAGACGATTGTAACCAAGCCAGCCCTGATTCTGGCCTGCCGCCCTGAAAATCTCCTTAAGCGTCTCCATCTTGGCGTCCGTGTTGTCAGCCAGATTCAAAGCCAGAGCCTCCGCAAGAGCCGGCTTTTTCGGCGAACCATACTCCAGCTCTCCGTGATGTGCCAGGATGCAATGCTTCAGCTCGTTTTCCAGTTTCTTTGGAAAGCCCGGAATCTGATGAGCGCGCTCTCCTACTATCTCGCTTCCCATGGCAATGTGACCGAGAAGCTGTCCTTCGTCAGTATAGTCATTTTCCGGAAAATCGGAAAGCTCATACACCTTTCCGATGTCATGGCACATGGCCGCCGTATAAAGCAGATCCCGGTTCAGGAAAGGATAAGCCTTCGTATAGTATTCGCAGAGACGGCAGACGCTTAAGGTATGCTCCAGCAGTCCGCCCACAAAGCTGTGATGCACCGTCTTCGCGGCCGAATGAAGCTTGAAATTCCGCACAAAATCCTTATCATCCACAAACAGGCTCTTAAGAAGGGCTCTTAAGTGAGGCTCCTGAACCTGGGCCGCAAAGCCCATAAGCTCTCTGTACATATCTTCTATATCATATTCGCTGACCGGCAGATAATCCGCAGGATCATATTCACCCTCCCGCGCTTTTCGCGCACGCTTTACATTGAGCTGGAGCGCTCCCTGAAAGCTGGTGGCCTCAGCCATAATCTCCACATAGTCCAACGCGTCAAAATCCTCGATTCCCTGAGAATTCGGATCCCAAACCTTAGCGTCGACCACACCCGTCTTGTCCTGAAGAATCATATTCTCATAGGGCTTTCCGTTTTTTGTCACAGCCGGCTGTCTCTGTTTGCACAAATAAATCCCGGAAACGCGCTCGCCCTCCCGGATGCTCTCTATATATTTCATTCTCTGTCTCCTTATGCTATTGCAGCACGCCCAAGGTCACGCTGCACTCGATCTCTTTGTAGCCTTCCCGTCCCTGGCGCATGACGATCACCCGGATCACCTGATCTCTGGAGAACTTAAGAAGCATCTCCTGGATCTCCTCTACTGATGTGATTTCCTTGCCATTGATCTCCGTGATAATATCTCCTGCCTGGATTCCACTGTTCATAGCCGGAGAATCCTGCTCCACGCCTGCCACATATACGCCGATGGGTATATCCTGAAGCTCCGAAATCTCCATCGTCACATCCGTACCATGGATCCCCATATATACCAAAGCCTGATTATTGGAAAGGTGCTCGATAACATCCTTTACATCGGAAATGGCGTAAGCAGTCAGAGAATTTTGATTGCCGGAATGCAGATAAGTATCTTCTATCAGTCCCACAACCTGACCGGAAAGATTCAGCAGGACGCCGCTGCCTCCCTCGGAGCGCTCCATATCTGTAATCAGCAAATCGTACTCTCCGTCAATCACGCTGACCGTATAACCAGGAGCTACCAGATTGCCATACTTTACGGAGCCTGCGACTCCGGCCGGACTTCCCACGGCGATCACCGGCTCCCCTGCTTTCAGGCTTTTGGAGCTTCCCAGCTCTGCCATCTTAATACTGCTTAAAGTATCCTCCCTCACATCAGCCAGATTCACACTGAGAATGGCCAGATCCGTAACTGCGTCATAATTCTTCAGCACAGCGGTCAGATTCCTTCCATCCACAAAGGTCGCCTGAAGGCTGTCCGCGCCTTCTACCTGGGAATAGGAAGTCAGAATCAAAAGCTCCACTCCGTTATTTCCTACCAGAATCCCCGAAATCTGACGGCGGCTCTCGTAGGTCTCATTGAACCAGTCCGTATCGCTGCTGGATGCCGTCACTGTCACCAGACTCTGGTTTGCCGAATCCGCTACTACCTTCAGCTTTGAGAATAGGGCGCTGTAATCCTCCACCTCCAGCTCCTG
>DVLE01000045.1 GCA_018715645.1 Candidatus Merdisoma merdipullorum | reverse complement strand
CACCGATGGTATTGGTTTCAAAAATATATCTGGTCTGATCATGGGTCAGACGACTTCCCTCAATATGGTTTGAGTTATACGTTAAATCAATTTGTGTTTTATGGTAAATGCCGCCGGAGTATTTACTTGCTTTCTGTTCCCGCAAAATATCCAGCAGTGTGAGAGGATGTTCTTTCTTTTTGTTGGAACGCTCTGGTTTTTCGGCGTTCTCCGGGATATTCCAGGTCTTTCCGGTAAGAAAAGCACCCTGAACGCGCCCATGAGCGCAGTAATTTCTCACACTGCGTTCCGATATATTCCATTTTTTTGCTATTTCAGCAACTGAAAGGTATCGCATCTGCTTCCCTCCGTTATCAATCGAATCCAATACTATACGAATTTACATTATAGTATACCACATTATCGGCAATAAATCTAGAGATCTTCTGTGTTATCCAATACGTTTTTGCCGTTTTCGGAAATTTCAATGTTCAAAACGTAATCAAATCGTTATACAGCATTGGATTATTTTCTTTCCAATTTCACTGCTTATATTATGCGCAGAAACAGCCAGTCTTCCAATACAACATACACTATAGCGGCGGTTCCATCCATAAAAAATGTTTAAGGGCAGTGGATAATATTTCCCCTGCCCTCATATTTTTAATGCTGCCTCTATTTACTGAATCGACTTTCCAAGCTCATATGCCTGCTGGATTTCAGGCTTATCTTTAATGTCTCCCACGTTCATATTCCCTCCGGCAAGGACATGGCCGAGATTTTCCCAGCGCAAATGCTCCATCAGGTGATTGTAATAAGTAAGTACGTCCTCAAATCCATGGCCTTCTGCGGCTATCAGCAGAGCAGAAGCCCGATCATGGCCTCTAAGAAGGTTGCCATCGCCTTCCTCTAAAGCAAACAGGCGGTCAATGGCTGTTCTGATCTGGCCGCTCATATTCCAGTAGTAGAGCGGAGTCGCCAGCACCACCACATCACATTCCTTTACCGCCGGATAAATCTGCGCCATGTCGTCCTTTTGTACACACGGGCATTCCCTGCTGCTGTGTCCGCCAAAACAGCCTTTGCACCCATGAATCTCCATGCTGTCAAGAAAAAACTCCGTTACCGTATTCCCTACACTTTCCGCGCCTTCGATAAATGCTTTTACAAGCATAGAGGTATTGCCCTTCTTGCGGGGGCTTCCATTCAGTATCACAATTCTTTTACTCATTTGACTCTATCCCCTTTCATATTTCATGATTATTTAAGCAAAATTGACTTTTTCAAATGCTGATATTATAATCATAGCAAGAATGAAACTAAAAACAAGTACGCACATTAAAGTATGATACTTACCTTAAGGAGAGTGTAAAATGAGCGAAAGATGTATATCAAACGAATGCCTCAGTTCAACTGGTTTCAGTTATACGCTGTCATTGATTAACGGAAAATACAAAATGACGATACTATATACCTTAATGGAGTTCGGCGTGGTCCGATTCAATGAAATGAAAAAATATATCGGCGGAATCTCTTACAAGACTTTAAGTTCCACACTGAAAGAGCTGGAAGCCGACCAGCTTGTTCATCGAGAAGAATACCCGCAGATTCCGCCCAAAGTAGAATATAGTCTTACAGAACGCGGGAAATCTCTTATCCCCATTTTAGACGAAATGTGCGAATGGGGAGATGCTAATCGCCTTTAAGCCGGACAGCAGGAACTTTCCTCGCTGATTTTTTAATCTGCTCATGATAAAAATAATTGACAACAACAGGCGGTGCGTCAAAGGGGCGCTTCATACTGTCATCGTTTGTCACATAGTCAAGGCCGATTTCCGCAGTATAGGCTTTTAATTCCGCATCCAGCAGTTCCCAATAGCTGCGGTTCCCTTTCTGGCAAATCTCCTGGTAAATGGATAACAGTTCCGGGCGATTTTTCTGAATGTACTCCATAATCACCGTTTTGTAGCTGCCCCGTAGATTCAGGTTTTCCAGCCAGATCAGATTGCAAAATCCCTTTGCCCGCTCAATAATAGCCTTTACATCGGTAATGCCGGGGAATATGGGGGAAACAAAACAGGTAGTACGGACGCCAGCCCGGTGAAATGTTTCCATAGCCGTAAGCCGCCGTTCGATACTGACGGCGTTGTCCATCTCGTTTTTGAAGCCCTCATCCAGCGTATTGACAGACCATGAAACACGGGCTTCCGGGAAAGTCTGTATCAAATCCAAATCCCGCAATATCAAGTCGCTTTTTGTAGCAATACTAAGCTTCGCACCGCTTCCTTTTAGCTGTTCCAGCAAAGCGCGCGTGCGCCCGTATTGTTCCTCCTGTGGAAGATACGGGTCGGTTACAGAGCCAATAAACAATTCCTTACCCGCGTACTTTGAAGGATTCTTAATTTCCGGCCATACCTTGACATCTAAAAAAGTTCCCCACGGCTCTGCATGACCTGTAAAGCGCTTCATAAAGGACGCATAGCAATACCTGCAGCCATGCGTACAGCCTATATAGGTCTTGTTTTCTCCCGTGGTTCACCATTTGTTCCAACGCACTTTATTCTCCACCGTGGCCCTGACTTGAGATGGCAGAAGCGGCTCTTTGACAGCATAGCCCAAAACCACCAGAGCAGGCAAGGCCCAGCCGTCCGGTACTTTTAAAAAGTCCTTGATCTGTTCCGGCTCTTTTTTTACCGGAATATGGGCGACCGAACCCAGGCCCTCCGCCGTTGCGACAAGGGTAGGGGCGAATAAATTTAGCCAGTTCCATAATCATATTCTTATCTGTCAGCGTTACCAGCTCCCAGCGTCTTTGATGATTGGAAGACGGAGCTTTCAGCCCCGCGTCTAAAATTCTCTCCAATACCTCTCTGGGGATTTCTTTGTCCTCAAATTGACGGATACTTCTTCTCTTATTGATGACCTCGTAAAATTCCATTTTACATTTCCTCCGTTTCCTGATTTACCAGCATGGTAAGATTCTTTGTGAACGTCCGCGACAAATCGATCAGTTGTTTTTGTTCCTCTGGCGTGAACATCGCCATTGCCGCGTCCTCCGCCCATGTAATATGGCGAACAACTTTCTCACAGTAAGCCCGGCCTGCTTCTGTCATTTGTACCATCTTATTCCGCTTGTTTTCCGGCACCTCAGTAACGGTAACATAGTTGTCGGACAAAAGATTTTTAATGATTAAATTCACGGTTTGTTTGGATTGAAAGGTTCTCTTGCATATCTCTGTCTGTGTCATTCCGCCCTGCGCGTAAAAAAGTACGTTTACCACCAGCAATGTTTTCATCAGCATACCGTGGCGTTTCGCGTAATCGTCATATAGAGCAAATTGTTCATCTCTGAATTTGCAGTACAGATATGCGTTTTTTCTATCTTCTTTAGTCATAATCCACCGCCTTTCGTCCATTTCTTTACAGTCAATTTCTTGACTATATTTTACTCAAAAAGCATAGGCCTGTCAAGATTTCCACCTTAATCTAAACGACTTTTAAGAGGTTCCGCCTTGATATAACCTATGCTTTCATTTCGGAATAGCAGACCAGTTATCCTTTATTTTTCTTCCAATCCTTTTGTCAGTGGTATCAGACACAGCAGAAGGACAATGCCAACAATTCCGATTACGATTCCCAGAACCATATTGCTCCATACCATAGTCATACACATTCCAACTCCCAGAAGCAAAGCTCCCGCAATTCCAAGAAGTATGGATCCGATTGTCTTTCCCGACAAATGAATCAGCGCCTTGTTTTCCATCTTTCTCCACACAAAAACCATAATCAGAAGAACGACCAGACCGGCTGCTCCCATGATGATGCCCTGACGGAACGCGTTCCACTCCGGAATCAACGCCATACACATGCCCAGCGCAAACAGAATACCGCCAATCGTTCCTAAAATCATCGCAACAAAATTACTCTTTTTCATTTTCTTTTATTCCCTCTTTTCTTTCGCAGAGACTTTCTTATCTGAGTTCCTGCAGGTTTAAAAATTTGATGAAGTAAAAATAACATCTCTTTGTTTTCGTAAGATTTCATTTTTGTTTCCAAATTATTATTTTCTATGACTTTTCTCAGAGAAGCCGCGAATTGGTTGATGCCAGGTCCGGATCGTGCTACACTGAATCCGTATCAATTTTTCTCCGAGCAGAAAGAAGGGATTTGAATGTGTATTAACCTTAAAAGAAAATGCGATGTTCTTCTCCATGCAAAGCCAGTAAACCGCGACGCCTGCATGGAGTAGCTATAGTCGCAAAACAAAAATGCTGGCTTTGAAGCTTGACTTTCATAATCAAGGAGGAAGCCCGCATGAAATATCTGAATGCACAAGTCATTCTTCCGGACGCATTGGTAAAAGAACTGCAGAACTATGTTCAGGGCGCGTATGTCTATGTTCCCGTCCAGCCGGAACTGCAAAAGCGGTATTTCCATGAAAGATCTGTCAGAAAAATATTGCCTGTCTCTATATACCATTCGGAAGATCATATATCAGAAATAACCATAAGAGGCTGCCAGGCGCAGCCTCTTAAAAACTCACTGCAAAAACTTCTTGACAAAAATCTTTCCATCGCATACAATAATATCTGCACGTGAGTTATCGGAGTATGGCGTAGCTTGGTAGCGCGCTCGGCTGGGGGCCGAGAGGTCGCAGGTTCAAATCCTGTTACTCCGATTTTTCTTTATTTTACGGCCTTTCTTGGAAGCTTGAGAACATACGTTCCTTGTTACTCGATGTTACTTTTTCAGAAAGGGAATTGCAATTCACGAAATAAGCCGAGGCATTAGCCCCGGCTTTTTTGTTTGTTGAACTTTCATTCCATATCGCTACTCTTAATTGATAAGGGCATATTCGGTCAGAGCAGGGCTGTTCCGGTGTCCTGCAGTGTTGCTTTTCACGTATCTAAAAAATGAGAGTAAGAACCATATAGATTTTCCATTCTGTCAACGAACAGAAGACGTACGCAAACTAAGAACAAACAAATCACAAAGGAGCGAAAAGCAAGACGCTTTGGATAATACGAATATAGCTTGACTTTTCCCCCCGGTTCATATAGAATCTATTTAAAGAAATTTTTAAATAGATAGGGAGTGAGTTCCTTGGCAGTTCATGAAGTTCTGGCGGCGCTGGCCGATGAAAACCGCCGCGGCATTCTGCTTAAGCTAAAAGAAGGAAAAATCAGCTCCGGCGATCTGGCCGCCGCCCTTGGCATGACGCCGCAGGCTCTGTCTTATCATCTGTCGAAGCTGAAAAAAGCTGATTTGATCTATGAAACAAAATACAAAAATTTTATCTACTATGAACTGAATCTTTCTATTCTGGATGAAACCATCCTGTGGATCAATGAATTAAGAGGAGGGTCTGACCATGAAAACTAAAAAAACCGTATACTTGATTCTGATGCTTCTTCCCCTGGCGTTTACCCTGATTGCGCTCCCGTTTCTGCCTGCTCAGATACCGGCTCATTACGGCGCAGACAATCAGGTTACACGCTGGGGAAGCAAGTATGAAGTTCTTATCTTCCCGGCCATCTCCCTCCTCTTTGGTCTCTTTATGCTGGCGATGGGCAAATATGCGGCAAAGCAGGAAGGAAGCGGTAACAACAACGAAAAGGTAATCATCATTTCCGGCAGCCTTTTCCTGCTCCTGTTCAATCTGCTGACGCTTTACTTTTTATACGCAGACTTTCATCAGGTGGCAGATCTCTCCGAGATTCCTGTGGACGTCACCAGCCTTGTATTCTTCTGTCTTGGCATCCTGCTGATCATCTGCGGAAATATTATGCCGAAGCTGAAGAATAATTCTATCGTGGGCCTTCGCACAAAATGGAGCCGTACCAACGAAGTAACCTGGAAGAAAAGCCAGAAGTTCGGCGGCATTACTTTTATGATTTCCGGGCTTCTGATTATCGTGATCAGCCTTTTGACGAAGGCAGAGACCTGTTTCCTTTGGTCCATGCTGATTCTGGCCGCTGACCTTGCCGTATCCGTCTGGTACTCCTGGCGAGCGGCCAAAAAATACGGCTGAAGCGTGGCCGCACGCTATTTTTCGCCTTCACCGGCCTGCGCCTTCTTTTTCCGCGCAGGCCTTTTTCTTATAATTCCCACCTGTTCCAGTACGTCCGTTACCCTTTCCACTGGAACAATATCAAGCTGATCCCGTATTTCCTGGGCCACGTCAGACAGATCTCTTTCATTTTCCCTGGGAATAAATACCTTCTCCGCCCCGGCGCGTACAGCCGCCATCAGCTTCTCCGGCAGACCTCCGATCGGCATCAGGCGTCCCTGCAAGGATACCTCTCCCGTCATCGCATATCCTGGCTTCACGGCTCGTCCCGTCGCCAGGGATGCGAGAGCCGTCGTCAATGTGATTCCGGCCGACGGTCCATCCTTGGGGACTGCGCCCGCAGGCACATGAATATGTAAGTCGTTCTGCTCAAACAGCTCCGCTTTATCCGGAAACAGGGATTTTACAAGCGTAACCGCAATCTGGGCCGATTCCTTCATCACATCTCCCAACTGGCCCGTGATCAGCGTCTCGCCCTTTCCCTTTGTAAACATGGTCTCAATAAAGAGAATCTCTCCTCCTCCCTGCGTCCAGGCAAGGCCTGTCACGACGCCGGGCATCCGGTCCCCCTGAAGTCTCTCGTGATAGTTGGGAGCCGTATCAAAGATCTTCTGCAGTTCCTCCGGGCATACGATGATGGGAGGTTTTGCTCCCCGCACCAGGCGGACGGCCGTCTCCCGGCATATCGCGTCCAGGCACTTTTTCAATCCCCGGACTCCCGATTCCATCGTGTAATCCGCTATCACCGTATGCAGCGTCTCGTCCGAAAGCTCCAGGACGCCCTCCGGAACCCCTGCGTTTTCTATCGCTTTGGGAAGCAGATGCTTCCGGGCGATCTGCATTTTCTCTGTCTCCGTATAACCCTGGAACGGAATGACTTCCATTCGGTTCAGAAGCGGCTCCGGGATCGTATCGGTGGTATTGGCCGTACAGATGAACAGCACGTCCGAAAGATCATAAGGAACATTCATGTAGTGATCGGTAAAGGTATTGTTCTGCTCCGGATCGAGTACTTCCAGCAGGGCGCTGGACGGATCGCCATCGTAGGCGCGGGTAAGCTTATCCACCTCGTCCAGCACCATGACAGGATTGGAGACGCCGCTCCTGCGGATTCCTTCCATAATCCTTCCGGGCATGGCTCCGATGTAGGTTCGTCTGTGCCCGCGGATCTCCGCCTCATCGCGGATGCCTCCCAGACTGATGCGGACATATTTTCGGTCCAGCGCCTTCGCAATGCTCTGTCCGATACTCGTCTTTCCGGTTCCAGGCGCGCCCACAAAGAGCAGAATAGAACCGGACTGTTTTTTCTTCAGCTCCATCCCGGCGATCTGCTGGATGATACGATCCTTGATCTTCTTCAGCCCATAATGTTCCTCGTCCAGGATTTTTTCAGCCTGATCCAGATCAATCTGCTGAAACTCCTCCTTTTTCCAGGAAAGTCCGGTCACAAAGTCCAGATAATCATACAGCATTCCATACTCGTGGCTGTTCTCTCCCTCCTGCTTCATCCGATTCAGGACCTTCTCTGCCTCCCTGCGCGCCGTCTCATTCATGCCGGCCTCCTGAATCTTTCTCTCGAACTGCCGGACGTCGCTGACGCTCTCCGGGTGCATCTCGTCAAGCTCCTTCTGAAGAATTGCGATCTGCTTTTTGACTGCTTCCTCCCGGTACAGTTTTTCATTGGACTCTGTCTGCGCCTTTTCCGCGTCGGCGCTGACCTTCGCCACCTCGATAAACTCATAGACCGCCTGCCGGATTTTCTGGTAACGCTCGGAGATCCGGTCCGCCTCCAAAATCTGATATTTTTCTTCATCCGAAAGACTGAGCTGATAGGACATCCCTACGGCCATTTCCTCCAACGTCTTCCAGCGCAGAACATAATTCCGCGCCAAAAGTCCCCACTGGAAACCACTGATATACTGAAGCAGGGCAGTCTGGACCTCCTTAAACGCCTCCGCGCGCTCCTGCTCGTTCATATCCTCTATATCTTCCCGGACAGAAAAGGTCAGATTCCAGTCATCTCCTTCTATCCCCAGGACCTCCGCCTCCACTCTGGCCTTCGTCTGGATATTTACATTTCCTTCCTCGTCGATCTCTGTGACGTTTCCCAATACGCCGACAGGATAAAAATCCTCCGCCGTCAGACAGTCCGGCTTCTTATCCTGCTTCAAAATCAAAAACAGAGCCTCGTCGCCCGGCTCCGGCTTTTCTTTCGTCAGTTTTTCCAGATATTCCTTCTGAAAATAGTAATTCACATCCGGCATCGCCAGAAGACCGGAAATCGGCAATATCAACATGCGTTATCTTCCTTTCGTACATAATTTACCGCCGCCTGCATATACTGTAAACACTACTATTATGCGAGGTGAGTTCTATGATTCAGCACTATCCCTTTGAGCTGCTGCCCCTGCCCTATCTCTACGATTCCCTGGAGCCTCATATTGACACAGAAACCATGTTTTTTCATCATTCCAAACATCTGCGGACCTATGTGGACAACCTGAACCGCCTTCTAAAGCCCTACCAGGAACTGCATGACTGGCCGCTGGAACGTCTCCTTCTGGAAAACCAAAAGCTGCCGGAAGAAATCCGGCAGGGCGTGTGGAACAATGCAGGCGGCGTCTATAACCACCAGCTCTATTTCGCAGGAATGTCCCCAAAACCCACGGAACTCCACGGAAAGCTAAAGGATGCTCTGCTCCTGGATTTTCCAAGCTGGGAAGACTTCTACGAAACCTTTTTTGAAATGGCTCTGAAGCTTTTCGGCTCCGGCTATCTCTGGCTGGCAGCCGACGAACGCGGAAAGCTCGTCCTGCTGCCGCTTCCCAATCAGGACACGCCGCTGCCGAAGGGACTCTCCCCGATCCTGAATCTCGACGTCTGGGAACATGCCTATTACCTGAAGCACAAAAATCTGCGGGCAAACTATATCAAAGCCTGGTTCCTGGCTATAAACTGGGATGAGGCGGAACGCCGTTATCAGGCCGCTCTGTTCCAAAACGCCAGTCAGAGCATTCAGGCGCCGGACGCCGGACAGGAATCTTAAGTGTCAGAAACAGCCGCGCAGGCGAGGGGCCGCCCTGTCCTCCGAAAATAATCCTCGATTCCCTCCGCCAGCTTTTCAAACTCGTCCGCGAAAATACAATGCTTCAGCGTATTATTTCGGATTCCGTCCAGGCACTCCCGGTAATCTATCCAGAGAACGCTTTCCACCTCGGAGTCCTGAAGCTTCATCTCCTGCGGCTCCAGATCGCATTCATACAGATAGACATAGCTGTATTCATGATTTTTAAAAAGGCTTCCGTAAAACTCCTGCTCGTGGTAGCCGATATGAGAAAACAGAAAATGAGGCTCCTCCGGCTTCGCCGCAATTCCAAGCTCCTCACCCAGCTCCCTCACCGCAGATTCCAGGAAATCCTGGCCCGCAGGAATATGGCCAGCAGAAGAAATATCATAATACCCTGGAAAGGAATCCTTATCCGCGCTGCGCTTCTGCAGCAGCACATCGGCGGAACCCCGGTCCGGCCGGCGGCGCACCAGCCATACATGGGAGGTCCCGTGCAGATCGCCGTCCCTGTGGACCAGAGTGCGCTCCTTGACCTCCCCTGTCCTGCTGCCATCTCTATTTCTCAAATCAATCATTTCCATTATTCCATACCTCTTTCCCGGTTCCAGGCAAGCAGCAGATCCACCATGCGGCCATAACTTTGTGTACCATCTTCCTGCGCGTTTGCCCTCAGATATGTATCGTTCACCCTGTCGGCCACCTGGGCCACAGCTCCATCATAAGCGTTCCAGTATGCGTTATGCTCCTGCAGATCCTGTACAGCCTGATTGCAGAGCTTCTCACGAATCTGAAAAAACCTTACCGGATCCTGCGCGTAGAGCGCGTTGCCGCTGTAGATCCAGGCCAGCAGCGCGCCGCTGTAGCGAAAGGCTGCATGGTCAGACACGCGGCAGGCCAGATATGCAATGAAATTGGCCTCGTCCTCCCGCATAAAGCCTTTCAGATGTGAAAGTTCATGGCAAAGCGTAAAAGGCTTGTCCTGCTCCGGCATATCGCTGTTATAATTTGCTTCCACAGTAAAAGGACTGTAGATACCCTGAAGCTGCTGGTAGGAGAGAATCCAGTACCCCGCCACAGGCTTCGGGCGGGGATAATAACCGGCCAGCTCCGGGTATTCCTCTCCCGCCGCCTGCATAGCCTTGACGGCCTCAGCTTCCAGATCCCCGGTTATGACAAGACTTCCCTGGCTGTCCACCATGATCTCCTGGGCTGCCTGGTTCAGTTCTTCCGCAAGCCGTTCACACAGGGTGGCCAGTTCCTCCACCGACGATTCCCGTATTTCAAAGCCTGCCCGTTCCGCGAATGTCATCCTGTGATAGTTGATCCCGCAGTTCAGCGTAAACATCAAAAACAGCGCGATGACGACGCGCACCAGTATAAGAATCCCTCTGCGAAGCCTCAGCCTGCGAAGGACGAGGAGAACCAGCCCTGCCAGAATCAGCAGGATGCCCCCATAGAGCAGTATTTCCGCCACAGAAAAAGGAACCAAAGAGCAGAGCCGCCCCAAGGTTCCCACGATCAGAGGATATACCCGCACAGCATACCATTCCGCAAATCCCGGAAACACACGGGCGGCCAGATTCAGGACAATCGCCAGCAGAAATGCTGTGATATAGACTGCCTGCGTCCGTCTTAAACGCATCAGACTTCCTTTTTCTTCTCGTCGATCTCTCCTTCATACTGATCGATCAAGATTTCCTTCTGGGCAATCTCCTCACAGAGAGACTCAAACTGCTTTTCTGTGGCTCCTGTCTCCATATACTGTTCGTATACCAGTTTTCCAAGGGCTTCATAGTTTCTTTTGATGTCTCTTTCCAGACTGTAAATCTGATTTTTCAGCCTGGCCATCGACGCAATCTCTCCGGCCTTACGCCCCACAGTGTCTGCTGCCCCCGTGACAGCTCTTCCGATGTCATCCCACACGTCTTTTCTCATATCGCTTGCTCCTTTCCAGAATCTCTGCCAGCATCCAGGACGCCAGGCAGACGGCCAGCGGCATCAGCCACTCATACAACTTATGCCCGCTTATACCCAGGCTATTCGCCAGGGAGGACATAAGAGAATACACTATCACCTGCCACAGGTAAATATGCTGGGAATCTCTCTCCCCAACACGGGCTATAATCCTTCCTCTGCCCCAGGAAGGATTCCGGACAGCCACGGCAAAGATCCCGGCTGTAAGCAAAATGCTCCCGAAATAAAGCTCGGCTCCTCCTGAAAGCAGCATTTCTCCCATAGACAAGCAGGCCCCGGCTCCCATAGCAAGAAGGCAAAGCTCCGTCCTTACATGCAGACGTTCCGCCTTTTGCTCTCTGGCAAACCAGTGTCCCCAGAGGAAAAAGGGGAGCCCTGTAACCCAGAAATTTCTCATATAAGCTACCGGAATATCCCAATCCAGGATGCCAAAGCCCTCTCCAAGAATCAGGTTCACGGTCAGGCAAACCGGAATCAGAAAATAAACGCTTTCCTCTTTTCCGAAACGCACCAGCAGACCGTAAAACAGATAGCAGTACAAAAGCGCTCCCAAAAACCAAAGATGATACATAAACGGAGACTGATTCAAAACCAGGAACTCTCCCATGGCTTTCGGCGTAAACAGCTCACCCACGGCTGCCGCCGTGAGGGCGCCGTCTCTGTACATCACAAAAAGGTCCCAGAGAAAATAGACGATATTTGCCGCCAGAAAGACACGGAACGTATTTCCCAGCCTCCGCCGTACCGTATCCATACCTCTCCCGAAGGAAAAGTATCCGCTTACCATAAAGAACAGCGGCACAGCAAACCGGGCAAGGCCATTCATCATTCCTCCGACCGGACTCGGAAAGCTGCAGTGGATAAATACCACAAAAAACGCTCCTATTCCCTTCCATACATTCAGGCAGTCATTCTTCATTACTCCTTAGCCCTGAGCTGCGGTTTCATGCTCCTCCAGCTTCAGAACCCCGCGCATGGCAATCAGCGGGCCTCCCCTGTGTTCAATGTATTCCCGCGTGATCGTCACACGGCCGATATTATCGTCTTTCGGAATCTCATACATAATATCCAGCATAAATTCCTCTATGATAGCCCGCAGCGCACGGGCGCCCGTATCCCTCTCCAGAGCCTTCTCAGCTATGGCCTCCAATGCTCCGTCGTCAAACGTAAGCTGCACCTCATCGAGAGCAAGAAGCTTCTGGTACTGCTTCAGAATTGCGTTTTTCGGCTCTTTCAGAATACGCACCAGCATGTCCTTTGTCAGCCGGTCCAGAGTGCAGATTACCGGAAGGCGGCCCAGAAACTCCGGAATCATCCCAAAATTCCGCAGATCCTCCACTGTCACCTTCGACAAAAGATTCGGATCGTTGTCATACTTGTCCTTTAAGTCTGCCTGGAAGCCCATGGAGGACTTTTGATTCAGACGTTCCTTGATCACATTTTCCAGATTCGGAAAAGCTCCGCCGCAGATAAAGAGGATATTGCGGGTATTCACCGTCGTCAATGGAACCATTGCGTTCTTACTGCTGGCTCCCACAGGGACTTCTACCTCCGCGCCCTCCAGCAGCTTCAAAAGGCCCTGCTGCACAGATTCTCCGCTTACATCCCGGTGATGAGTATCCTTTTTCTTCGCAATCTTGTCGATCTCGTCGATAAAGACAATGCCGCGCTCGGCCTTTTCCACATCGTTGTCCGCGGCTGCCAGAAGCTTGGACACCACGCTCTCAATATCGTCTCCAATATAGCCTGCCTCAGTAAGCGAAGTGGCGTCGGCGATTGCCAAGGGTACGTCCAGCAGGCGGGCAAGAGTCTTTACCAGATAAGTCTTGCCGCTTCCTGTAGGCCCTATCATGAGAATATTGGACTTTTCAATCTCAATATCGTCCTGCGTACCGGTAGCAACCCTTTTGTAATGATTGTACACGGCCACGGAAATTACTTTTTTCGCGTAGTCCTGACCAATCACATATTCGTCAAGCTGTCCCTTGATCTTATGAGGAGCCGGAATCTTCCGGATGTCAAAGGCCGGCTCCGCCGCCTTCTCCTCCTTCGTCTTTTTCTTCTTCACTTTCTGCTGACGCGGCATCATATTCTGCAGATCCGAAAGATTGATCATATTGATTCCCTGAAGCTTTGAAAAATCAATATTTCCATTCTGGATCGTATCCATCGTTTTCTGCATGCATTCCGGACAGATGGCAATTCCCTGGCCCAGACTGATGAGCTTCCCTGTCTGGCTTTCCGGGCGATGGCAGAGAAAACAAAATCTGTCATATTCCTTCTCCTCGTCTTCTCCCCTCTTATCCTGGGAACCTGCGTTTTCACCGGACCTGGTCAGCCCGCTCTCCTGCTCCCCGCTGCCGTTCTCATTTTCCAAATCTTCTATGTTTTCCAAAAAATCTTTATCTTCCATAATGATGTATACTCCTTTCTCCGAGTATAGCATAAAAGGACAGCCGGGCGCAAGGAAAAGGATTTTCCTTCTGCGCCCGGCCTGTCGCCGCAAAGCGGTCGTCTTCCTTTTATTTACTGATTCGCCTCTACCTCGGCCTGTGAGCTTAAGGTCAGAGTCACCGTTTTTTCCGTATAGCCGCCGTCTCCCGGAGACTGCACGGTTACCTCGACCGTCTCTCCGGCTTCATAATACTGCAGGCGCTCGCGCAGGGCGTCATAGCTGCTGATGCTGACTCCGGCAAATCTCGTAAGAATATCGCCTTTTTGCAGTCCCGCATTGGCTGCCGCGCAGTTCGGAACGACTGATTTCAGATAAACGCCGGCTGGCATATCATACATCTCCGATACCTCCTGGGTGACATCCTGACAGGTGACGCCCAGATAACCCATATCCTCTGCGTCTACCTCAGAACGTGTCTCCAGACTTTTCAGATCGCCGATAATGCTTTCCACATCTGAGATAGGAATCGCATAACCCATTCCCTCCACATAACTGGAAGAAAGCTTGGCCTCGTTGATTCCAATCACCTCGCCCTGCATATTCAGCAGAGCGCCGCCGCTGTTGCCAGGGTTGATCGCCGCATCGGTCTGGATCAGACGGTTGTTGATTGTGGTTCCGTCGTCGTTCTGCAGCGTTACTTCTCTGTCCAGAGCGCTGACGATGCCTGTCGTCACGGACTGTCCGTAGCCCAGAGCGTTTCCGATAGCCACCACCTGATCGCCCACCTTAAGCTGAGAGGAGTCTCCGATGCTTGCCGCCTTGATCTGAGACATGGTCGCGTCCGGAATCTCATCCAGCGGAACCGCGATGACACCCACATCTGTCGTGGCGTCCGTTCCCTTGATCTGGGCTTCCACCGCGTTCGCATCCTCATTTCCTTCGTCCACACTGAACAGGACGGTAAGCGTCGTCGCCCCGGAAATCACATGATTATTTGTCACGATCAAAAGTTCTGAATCATTCTGTCCGATGATAATTCCGGTTCCCGTGGAGATCTCCTCCTGCTCCTGCGGCTGGCTGTACCAGCCGAAGCCCCAGTAATTCTGGACTTCCCGGATGCTTACGTTCGTGATCGCCACCAGTGAAGGCATGCATTCCTCCACAATATCCGCCACCGTATTTCCGCTTGACTCGGTGCCGCCTGTCTGGGGCGTCACCGTACTGATCTCCGGCACTATCGTCGTCGAGTCTTCCCCTGCGGAAGCTGTGACGTCCTCCCCGAACAACTGCCTTCCCACATAGTTGGTTCCCTGGAAAGCAGCGCCGGCTACTATGCCGAACACCAGCGCGACGCAGATGGTTTTCGCCATCGTTCTGCCAAAGCCCTTCTTATTTTTCTTCTTCTTAGACGTCCCTCCATTGTCTTTCCAGCTTCCTCCGCTGTAGCTGTAGCCTCCGGAAGATGAACTGCTGCCGGATGAGGCAGACGATGAATCGGAACTGATATTATCCTGATAAAACGGCCCGCTGTAGCGGTATTCGCTTCCTGTTCCCGCGCTTTCGCCCGTTCCGGATGCAGAGCCGTTGGAATTGTTTGACTGATTATCGTATTCGTACATAAAGATAAGCTCCTTCCTCCACTCATTTTCCTTAGTGTATCAGGGAAATGTGTTCAAAATGTGAGCAAAGAATTAAAATTTGATTACGTGCATTGTCAGCGTCGGTATGCCACGGGATAATACGGCAGGAATTTAATCCGGCAGACTTTCCCGCACGCACAATGTTCCCCAGCCAATCTGCGGATTCGGATACTCTGAAAAGGCCGGCAGCGGCTGCGTACCTTTTTTCAGATAAGCGACCGCCTTTTCCCCGTACAAAAAAGGGTCATTGCCCTCTGTGATCCCCCACTGCATCAGGAGAGCCGCCGCCCCGGCCGCAAAGGGAGTCGCGAAGGAGGTCCCTGTAGCAGTCCCATATCCCCCTCCCGGAATAGTCGTCAACACCTCTACGCCAGGGGCAGCCAGAACCGGCCGCTCTCTGCCATCCCGTGTGTCTCCTCTTCCGGAAAAATCGGCATAAACGCGTCTGCGGCTGTCATAAGCTCCCACTGCCACAATCCGGCGGGCTGTGGAGGGAATCGTAAGCGTCGTATAAGGATCAGGCTCCAGAAAGCGCGTACTTTCACTCAGGACAGCCGCGCTCGGAAGCCAAAGGTGAAAACGGCCATCCCGTATTTCCTGAGCCTCCAGAACAATTGTCCAAATCCCTGAATTAATATAATCCCCCTGCGGCAAAAGCTCAATATATATCTCCTGGGATTGGCTGTAAGGCGAAGGTTCTCCATAATACAGAAGAATTTCCGTCTGTTCCAGCACGAACCGCTGCGGCCCCAGCACATTCCGGATAAAACCCGCGCTTTGCCCGCCCGGACTTACCAGGGATACAGAAAATTCATCCAGATATGACTTCCAAATCTGCACATTCAGCGCCGCTTCATACTCTCCTACAGCAAGCTGAAGCCGCCTCCATTCCCTGTCTTTCATAATCCCGGCCGTATGGCCAGCCGCATACCCTTCATTGCCTACGCCAATACAGATGACAGATTTCCAGATATTCGCCATGTCCGAAATATAGGTTTCCAGCAAAGAGCTTCCATCATGAGCCCCATAGGTATTGCCAAAACTAATATTGACAGCCACCGGAAAGCCCAAATCCCTGGCTTTCCGAATACAGTAGTCAAGGGCCTGCATCAGTTCCGTAGTCCTGGGAAAAGCATCCGTCTGCGGAACTCCAAGCTTCACCACCAGAATCGGACTGCCTGCCGCGATTCCCCGGTACCGGCCGCCGCTGCTTCTTCCATTTCCCGCTGCAATTCCAAGAACCCGCGTGCCATGGCCGCTGACATCCGTACTTGGCACAAGCTCTCTCCGACGCGCCGGATCCCTTTCAGCCAAAGCTTCGTCTATTTGCTCCTTTGTGTACTCCGTCCCAATCCGGTATCCTTCAGGAGGCTTTCCAGGAATCGTCTGATCCCAGAGAGCCAGGATTCGGGTGCTTCCATCTTCATTGCAGAAATCAGGATGCGTATAATCCACGCCAGAATCCAGAACCGCTACCAAAACGCCCTCTCCATACAGATTATACTGCGCATTCTGCACCCCGGTGATACAGGAAGCCGTTCTTCCCTGCTCTACAGCGAAAAACAGCCTTTTGGGCTTCTCTATATATTCAATCTCCGGCACTGAGGCCAGCTGATCGATCATGTCTTCCGGCACGATCAGAACTGCATACTCATTCAAAAGCTCTGTCACGATAATCCCCGATTCTTCCAGATACGCAAGAGAACCGGAGTACTTGACGATCAGCTCCCAGGTATTTTCCTCCTGATCGAAACCCACATCCAGGTTCAGAGAACGCGCGCGCTCCTCCGGCGTAGCGTCCAAAGCCAGATTCAGCATATTTTCTATTTTTGAATTGTCCACAAAAGCGTTCCGCCCGCCACACTGTCTCAGAAATATTCTATGCGGAAAGCTTCGATTACGTTCCCTCTTAATTTCCTCCGGCTCTTTTACTCTGTCTGGCTTCTGTGCAGAAGGTCCAGGACATTCCGTAGTTCCGAAACACCAATCTGGCCCGGTGCGGAAGCAACACCCGCAGAGCCAAAAGTGAGAGCAGAGCCAAAAATCTCGCCTGAAAGACGGCTCACAATCCCTGTTCCGCCCATGGACATGGTGATCAACGGCTGCCTGGCGTATTTTTCCTTCATCTCCCAGGTGGCCGAAAGAAGGATAAGCACATCTTCCGCATTTTGAGGCATGGCAGCCAGCTTCAAAAGATCCGCGCCGCATTCCTGCATCCGACACAGTCGGCGGATGATTTCTCCCTTATCCGGAGTTCCTGCAAAATTATGGCTGGACGCCACCACGGCCACCCCCGTCTTATGAGCTTTCAGACAGACTTCCTTCAAGAGCTCCTCTCCACGGAACAGCTCCACATCGATCAGGTCCGCCCTGCCTGACGCAGTCACGGTGTCAAGAAATTCCCTGTAGGCTTCCTGGGAAATTTCCTGATTGCCTCCTTCCTCTCTGGTACGGAAAGTCACAAGAAGCGGCAAGCCTTTGAGTTCCCCGCACAGAAAATCCAGGATCTCCAGCAGTTTTGCCCGCTCAAAGACCTCCCCGTACCAGTCGGCTCTCCACTCTGCCAGGTCCGCTCCCGCTCTCAAAAGCTCTTCCAGTCTAAGAGCGATTTCCTCCCTGGTACGTCCCGTGACAGGCACGCAGATCTTCGGCCTGCCTTCCCCGATTGCCATTCCCCTTATTTTTACGATATTCATATATTTTTCTCCCGATTTACGTTTGCTTTTTGTCCCATTTTACCATATAATATAGGCATTGGACAATTATTTTCAAAAGTCAATGCGCACTGTGCATAAAATATTATCTATGAAAAGAGGTATCTGCAAATGGAAGAAAAACTGACCATGGACGATTACGCAACCGAGCTGGAAGCCTCCTTCCGCAAGGTGCAGGAAGGAGATGTGCTCACCGGAACCGTCATCGGCGTATCCGATACGGAAGTGACCGTTGATCTGAAATCTTACACAGACGGCATCATCCGTCTGGAGGATTATTCTGAGGATCCGTCCTTCTCTGTCCACAGCGACGTCCATGTAGGCGATGAAGTAACAGCCACTGTTCTTCGTACTGACGACGGACAGGGACACATCCTGCTCTCCAGAAAAGCCGCCGCCGATGAACTGGCCTGGAAGAAGCTCCAGCAGTACATGGATGAAAATACAGTTCTTGACGTAAAGGTGGGCGGCGTCGTAAAAGGCGGCGTCGTCGCTTATGTGGAGGGCATCCGGGGCTTTATTCCCGCGTCCAAGCTGGCTTTAAGCTATGTGGAAAATCTGGAAGACTGGCTGAATAAAGAGATCCAGGTACAGGTGATCACCGTAGAGCCGGAGAAAAAGAGACTCGTCCTCTCCGCACGGGAGATCTTACGTGAAAAAGCTGCCGAGGAGCGCCGCGCAAAGATTTCCAATGTTCAGGTAGGACTGGTAACCGAAGGAAAGGTAGAGAGCATCCAGCCTTACGGCGCATTCATCGATCTGGGCGACGGTCTCTCCGGCCTCGTTCATGTATCCCAGATTTCCGAAAAGCGCATCAAAAGCCCGGACGTAGTCCTGAAGGTCGGCGACACCGTCAAGGTCAAAGTCATCGCCATCAAGGACGGAAAGCTGTCCCTGAGCATGAAGGCCCTGAAGGACGTAGCTGCCGAAGAAGTGCGTGAGGAAAAGGTGGTTCTTCCCAAGAGCGAGGAGCTTACCACAAATCTGGGAGAGCTGTTTAAGAATATCAAGCTGTAAATCCGCCGGGGATACTTTTATCCTTTATCAATGAAGGGGTCGTCGGGAAATAGATAACCCTAAACGGGAGCAGGCGTGACTTACATGAGTCACGCCTGCTCCTAAAATTTATCCCCTAAAAAGAGAAAAAGATGGCTAACGACAACCACCTTTTCCCCGTTCC
>DVLE01000044.1 GCA_018715645.1 Candidatus Merdisoma merdipullorum | reverse complement strand
AATAAACCGAAAATTGAGATTGCAGAGATTTCAAATGATAAGAAATACGGGAGATTTGTAGTTGAGCCGCTTGAGAGAGGCTATGGTACGACACTGGGCAATTCCCTGAGAAGAATCATGCTTTCTTCGTTGCCGGGTGCAGCAGTCAGCCAGGTAAAGATTGAGGGTGTTCTGCATGAGTTCAGTTCCATTCCGGGGGTAAAGGAAGATGTGACTGAAATCATTATGAATATCAAAAATCTGGCCATTCGGAATACAAGCGACAGCAATGAGCCGAAGATCGCTTACATCGAGTTTGACGGTGAGGGCGTTGTGACGGCGGCTGACATCCAGGCGGATCCTGATATTGAGATCCTGAATCCTGAGCTTGTGATCGCTCATCTCAACGGAGGTGCGGACAGCAAGCTGTATATGGAGCTGACGATTACGAAAGGCAGAGGCTACGTGAGCGCGGAGAAGAACAAGAATCCGGATCTTCCCATTGGCGTGATTGCGGTGGATTCCATCTACACGCCTGTAGAGCGCGTGAACATGACTGTTCAGGATACGCGTGTAGGTCAGGTGACCGACTTTGACAAGCTGACGCTGGATGTATATACGAACGGAACCCTGGTTCCCGACGAGGCAGTCAGCCTGGCTGCAAAGGTATTGAGCGAGCATCTGAGCCTGTTTATCGACCTGTCCGAGAATGCCAAGACCGCTGAGGTTATGGTAGAGAAAGAGGACAATGAGAAAGAGAAAGTGCTTGAAATGAGTATTGACGAGCTGGAGCTTTCCGTACGTTCGTTCAACTGTCTCAAGAGAGCAGGAATCAATACCGTTGAGGAACTTTGCAACCGCACTCCGGAGGATATGATGAAGGTCCGCAATCTGGGCCGCAAATCCCTGGAAGAAGTGCTTGCGAAACTCAAAGAGCTTGGCTTGGAGCTGAACCCAAGCGAAGAGTAAAAACCTTAATAACTATGGAGGCCCCGGCCGCCAGACTGCGGCCGGAGCAGCCCTTCTTCAGTAAGACCGAAGATGCATGGAGAAGCGGTTCCACAAATGGAGGAAAATAAAATGGCAAAGTATAGAAAACTGAGCAGAACTTCCAGCCAGAGAAAGGCTCTCCTGAGAAATCAGGTGACGGCTCTCTTGCAGAATGGAAAGATTGTTACAACTGAGGCGAAGGCAAAGGAAGTACGCAAGATTGCGGAGAGCCTGATTGCGCTTGCAGTAAAGGAAAGAGACAACTATGACACCGTTACTGTAACAGCCAAAGTTGCGCGTAAGGACAAAGACGGAAAGCGCGTGAAGGAAGTTGTAGACGGAAAGAAAGTGACCGTATACGACGAGGTAGAGAAGACGATCAAGAAGGATCAGCCGTCCAGACTTCATGCAAGACGCCAGATGCTTAAGGTTCTGTATCCGGTTACTGAGGTTCCGGCTGCAGCAGCGGGCAAGAAGCGTAATACTAAGAAGGTAGATATGCCGGCAAAGCTTTTCGATGAGATTGCACCGAAGTACGCGAACCGTAACGGCGGATACACAAGAATCGTGAAGATTGGCCAGCGTAAGGGCGACGCAGCGATGGAAGTGCTGCTGGAGCTGGTATAAGCGGAAAGCATCGTGTGAAATTGTGATAAAAACGGGGAGAACCCTCAAGCCATAAACGGCCTGAGGGTTCTCCCTGTTTTAGCATATACAATTCTTTTTTTGCGGCGCCTTGCCGTAAGAAGGTGAAATAGTATATTATTATATTGGTTTTAATCAATAGCAGAGAATTATTAAAAATATTTTTATAATTACATAAATCTGCTATTGAAATCAACAAGAAAGGGTGATATAATTGGGTAAAATTAAAAAGAAAAGCAAAAAAATAAGAGCAAAACCAGTGAACGCACCAGAGATAAATAAAATAATATTAAAATAAATTAAATAAAGAAGATGGTGTAAATATGAAAGATGGAATCAACAGTAAAGGAATGAAATTCAGCAATGCGCTGCTGGTTTTGGATACGGTTATGAAAAATGCTCCTATCTCCAGGAGCGATCTGGTCCGGAAGGTAGGACTCACTCAGGTGTCTGTCATTAATATCACGAATGAGCTTTTGGATGCAGGTATCGTACAGGAGGCGGGAAAGGCGGGCGGCTCCAGCCAGGGACGCCGTTCTCTGGTGCTGGACGTCAGAGAGGACGCCTTTTATGGGATTGGCTTTGAGCTGAGCGTAGGAAAGCTGGCGGCCGGCCTGTGCAATGCGAAAGGGGAACTGATAGATTTTATAGATACAGATTTTCCAGCCGAATCTGCGCCGGAGTGTCTGGCCGATCGGATTGAGGAAATCGTAAATGGGTTTCTGGAAACATACAAGCTCGATAGAGAGCGGGTATTGGGGGTAGGAATCGCGCTTCCTGGTCCGTTGGATGTGCAGAGAGGAATGGTGTTTGATCCGCCGAACTTTCCGGCGTGGAAGGATGTGCCGGTGCGGAAAATGGTGGAGAAACGCCTGGGAATGCGCGTATGTATGGACAAGGAGACAAATCTTGCCGCGCTGGCGGAGAGCTTCTACGGTGTTTCCGCCGGTTATCAGACGTCCTTTTTCATGAGTCTGTTCCGGCTTGGCATCGGCGGAGGACTGGTATCTAAGGGCAATATTTTTCATGGCTTCCGGGATGGGGCCGGAGAAGTGGGACATATGCTGGTGGATTCTTCAGGCCCCAGATGCGGCTGCGGAAATTATGGCTGCCTGGAAGCGATGATTGCGGAAAAATACGTGCTGGAACAGGTGCGGCACTGGTATAAGACCGGAATGGCCGCGCTGCAGCCAGAGGATATTGACGCGCTTACGCTGGAGGAAGTTTTCCGCAGAAGTGAAAAAGGCGATCCGGTCTGCGGCATGGCTGTCAGACAAATGGCAGGCTATCTGTCGGTGGCTGTGGGAAATATCATCAATATGTTCAGTCCTGAGCTCGTGGTTTTGGGAGGAACGCTGCCGGAAATGTGCGGCGAGCTTACGGGGCTTGTGGAGGAGCGGGTGAGAAGCAGAAGGTATCCGGCACATTGCAGGGACGTCAAGATCGTCAGTTCATCTCTGGGTTCAAAGGCGTACGTGAGGGGCGCTCTGGCGCTTGCGATGAAAACCTTTTTGCCGGAGATGCTTGCGGAAGCATTTTTAGAGACAAAGGATCAAGGAGGAGGAAAAGAAACATGAAACGATCAGAAATCAATCAGATCATGAGGGAGGCGCTGGAGTTTTTTAAAGAGCAGAAGATCTCTCTGCCGCCGTTTGTACTCTGGACGCCGGAGGAATGGAGGACTAAGGGAGCGGAAGTGCAGGAAATCCGGGACAATATGCTGGGCTGGGATATTACAAACTTCGGAATGAAGGATTTTAAAGAGACCGGACTTCTGCTGATCACACTGAGAAACGGCAATCAGGCGAAGCGAGAGGAGTATCCGAAGCCTTATGCGGAAAAGCTCATGGTAGTACAGGAAGGGCAGATCACGCCGATGCATTTCCATCGGTATAAAATGGAGGACATCATTAACCGCGGCGGCGGCAATCTGATGATCGAGCTCTACAATTCCACACCGGAGGAAGGGCTGGCGGATACAGAGGTTGCTGTGAAAATAGATGGGGAAGCTCACAGATTTCCGGCCGGTCATGTGGTATGCCTGGAACCGGGGCAGAGTATTACGCTGACCCAGGGCCTTTACCACAGCTTCTGGGGAGAGGAAGGAAAAGGAACGGTTCTTGTGGCGGAAGTCTCGATGACGAATGACGACAATACAGACAACAGATTCTATGAAAAGACAGGACGTTTTCCGGAAATCGAGGAGGACGAGGAACCGCTGTACTTTTTGTGCAACGAGTATCCGGAATAAAGCGGCGGACAGGAGAGACAGGGTATGGAGAAGGGAATCGCGATTGCAGGTAATCTGATTGTGGATTACGTGAAAATGATAGACAGGTATCCGAAGCCGGGAATGTTGTGCAGTATTCTCGGACGTTCCCAAAGCGTGGGAGGCTGCGCGGCTAATACGCTTGGCTGCATCGCGGCCATGGATCCGTCGGTACCGTTGTACTGCGCAGGACGCATCGGGGAGGATGAGGCCGGAAAGTTTATCCTGGATTTTCTGGAGAAGAACGGGATCTGTACAGGGGGCGTTCTGACGGCAAAGGATGAGATGACCTCGTTTACAGACGTCATGACGGTTCAATCCACGGGAGAGAGAACCTTTTTCCAGGCGCGCGGCGCAAACGCCGGATTTTGCTATGAAGATCTGAAGCTGGATGAGATCGCCGGCTATGATATGTTCCATATCGGATATGCTCTCCTGCTGGACAGTTTTGATGAGGCGGAGGCAGAATACGGTACGGTGATGGCAAAAACACTGGCGAAGGTCCAAAGCCTGGGCGTCAGGACTTCCATGGATGTGGTAAGCGAAGATGGGGAACGGTTTGAGCGGATAGTCCGCCCCTGTCTGCGTTACTGCAATTATTTTATTGCAAATGAAGTAGAGGGCGGACGGGTCGCAGGAATAGAGCCGCGGCGTCCGGATGGAAGTCTTGACCTGGAAAATCTGAAAAAGATCTGCGGGAAGCTGATGGAATATGGGGTTAAGGATCTGACGGTGCTTCACGCGCCGGAGGGAGGCATGTATCTGACGGAGAAAGGGGCCTGCGGCTTTGTACCTTCCCTGAAGCTCCCGGAGGGCTATATCAAAGGAAGCGTAGGCGCCGGGGACGCCTTTTGCGCCGGGGTTCTGTATTCCCTGTACAAAGGATATTCGATCGAGGAAGCGCTTGCAGCGGCAAACGCCGCAGCGGCAGCGAACCTTTCGGCGGCAGATTCCGTGTCCGGTCTGCGCCCTATCGGAGAGATCCTGGAGCTGGCAGAAAAATATCGATAAGAAAAGGACGGGGTGAGGAGAGAGATTATGAAGGCGGTTATGTATGGCGGAGGCAATATAGGCAGAGGCTTTATCGGTATGCTTTTTTCACAGTCCGGGTATGAAGTAACCTTTATCGACGTGGCAAAGGCCGTTGTCGAGGAGATGAACAGAGAAAGGCGGTATCCGGTGCGCATCGTATATACAGGGGGGCATCAGGATCTGCTCGTGGAACCGGTGAGCGCGGTCGATGGAAATGAACAGGAGAAAACAGCCCAGACCATCGCGGATGCGGATATTATGGCGACGGCTGTAGGCGTGCGTGTTCTGCCGTATATCGTGCCGAATATTGCGGCCGGTATCCGAAAAAGACGGGAACAGAACGGAGGACCGCTGAATATCATTATCTGTGAAAATCTGATCGACGCGGACAAGCTGATGGATTCTCTGCTCAGAAAGGAGCTGGAGGAAGACGACACAGCCTGGTATGAAAAAAATGTGGGCCTTGTGGAGGCGTCTATCGGGCGCATGGTTCCGGTTCAGACCGACGAGATGCGGGATGGCGAGCCTTTGCGTGTCTGCGTGGAACAGTACGGTTTTCTGCCTGTAGACAAGGCGGCTTTTAAAGGAGAGGTTCCGAGGATCCGGAATCTGGTACCTTTTGAGCCCTTTGGTTTTTACATTGAACGAAAGCTGTACGTACACAATATGGGACATTCCGTCTGCGCTTATTTTGGGGATTATCTGGGGAAGAAATTCATCTTCCAGTCCATCGGGGACAGCGACGTACGCTATATAGTGGAAAATGCAATGCTGGAAAGCGCAAGAGCAGTAGCCGGGCATTATGAAATGGAGCTGGAACCTCTGCTTCTTCATGTACAGGATCTCCTGAACCGTTTTACGAACGAGGCCCTTCAGGACACCTGCGCACGCGTAGGAGGAGATCCGGCCAGAAAGCTTTCTCCGAAGGATCGTCTGATAGGCTCCATATCCCTTTGCCTTGAGAAGGGAATCTATCCGGCCTTTATTATGGCGGGAGCTGCAGCCGCGGTGTATCGTTATATTCGGGAAGCAGACGGAGAGCAGGGGCTTCAGGAAGCGGAGCGCGTACTGAAAGAGGTCTCAGGAATAGAGGAGGATTCTGAAGCTTTAAAAGGGATTCTGGACCTGTATCAGATGCTTCTGGCCGGCGCTGCGGTAAAGCAGATAGCGGATAAGGCACGTGCCATGGAAGCGGAGCATCTGGGGGAAATTATATAAATATAGGAATGGAGAACGGGATGGCAAAGACTTATCAGAAAAGATTGGAGTATATCGGTGATCTGAACCAGTTGATTTCGTTTCGTGAGAGCGTTCTGACTGGCGGTTTTCAGGACGGCGTCCGGATGATGGAGGTATCGAACGGCGGCAATCTGTCTGTGACTGTGCTGCCCGATCGCTGTATGGATCTGTACCAGGTCCGTTACAAAGGGAAGAATATGAATTATCTGGCGCCCTGCGGCATCGTGGCGCCAGCCTATTATGACGCCCAGGATTCCCGCTGGCTCCGCAGCTTCTTTGTGGGAATGCTGACCACCTGCGGTCTTCAGAATATTGGAAACCCTGCTCTGACGGGAGACGGCGAGGAACTGGGGCTTCACGGCAGGATCGCCAATACGCCGGCAGAGAATGTAAAATATGAGAGAGGCGTAAACGGAGAAAATCCCACATTGGCTTTGGAGGGAACCATGCGGGAAGCGCGTCTTTTCGGAGAGAATCTGACGCTCCACAGAAGACTGGAATTCGAGTATGAGACTGACAGCCTCGTTCTCACCGATACGGTGACCAATCATGGATTTGGCGAGCGGCAGTTTGTCTATGCCCTTCATCTCAACTTTGGTTATCCTCTGCTTGAGGAAGGGACGAGACTGATATTTGACAGCCTGGAGACTACGCCGCGGGAAGAATACGCTGCAAAATACATAGATACCTGGCGCGAGATAGAGGAGCCGGCTTACCCGTATCCGGAACGCTGCTATTTCCATAAGCTGGCGAAGGATGAAAACGGAATGACCGGATATACGGTATTCAACGAGAAGCGCCAAATCGGCGTCAATATTCAGTATGATGGAAACGCCCTTCCGTTCTTCTGCGAATGGAAAATGCTTGGAAAGGGCGAGTATGTCCTGGGTCTGGAACCCATGAACGCTTTTCTGAACGGACCGAAGCCGGGAGAGGAAGGCTGTGCGGCCCCGGTCCTGGCGCCGGGAGAAAGCCAGGTGTACAGGATTTGGATGAATTTTGTAGATAAGATTTAAAGAGATAGCCTTCTGCAGTTGGCTGTGGTGTGATCAGCTAAGTCTGCGGAAGGCTTTCTTGGTTGTAAGCAGAGTGACTAATGGGCGGTGATTGCAGTCACGTGGCGGTATATTTGAAACGGAATATATTTTAAGGGAATCCGTTGCCCCGCCGAATTTGCTGTGCTAAAATAAAAAAACAGTCGGAGGGGAAGACGGCGATGCAGATAGAGCAGATACTTGATTACGTTTGACCTGGCTTGGAAGGTGATGAAAGATATTGTTATCCAACCGTATGCGGTCGTAGATTTTCCAAAGGGCTCGCCAAGAGAAGTGCTGAGAAAGGCTTATGAATTTGAACTGATAACTGATGATGACTGGATGACAATGCTTCGTGACCGGAATGAATTGCCGCATGATTATGATGGGGAAATTGTGAAGGATGTCTGCGAAAGGCTGATAGAGAGTTATCTGGAGCTTTTTGAAAAATTCCGGGATCTGGTGAACACGCATATCTATTCAGCTCAGGCCGAATCACTTGCTGATGAGGCCGTAAGAAAGTGATTCGGGTGTGAGCAGCCCCATCAGCGAAGCTGATTTTCATGGGGCTGCGAATCGTAACTGTGAAGGTACTGAACAGTTATGAACACGCGCTATCTGGCATGACAAAATACTTGCGAATCATGATGCGAAAGAGTAAAATAGGGAAAGAATTATTTTACAGGGAGGAAACCGCAGATGATTTCGCAGGAATGTTATGAGCTGGGCAGCAAAAGCTCTGTGATACGGGAAATATTTTCTTTCGGCCTGAAGCGCAAGGCTGAGGTGGGAGAGGACAAGGTCTATGATTTCAGTCTTGGCAATCCCAGTATTCCGGCGCCTCCCTCGGTGAAGCGGGCGATTCTGGAGCTTTTGGAGGAACCGGCTGAAAGTCTGCATGCATACTCTCCGGCGCCCGGAGATCCGAAAATGCGTGCGATTGTCGCAGATTCTCTGAACAGGCGGTTTGGAGAAACCTTTACTGCGGAAAACATTTTTATGACCTGCGGGGCGGCGGCGTCTTTAAGCATTTGCCTCAAGGCTCTGGTTAATCCTGGAGATGAGGTCGTTACTTTTGCCCCGTTTTTTACGGAATACCGCTGCTGGGTAGAGGCTATGGGAGCGTCGCTTGAGGTGGTTCCTCCTAGTGTGCCTGATTTTCAGGTTGATACGGATGCCTTTGAGCGAGCCATCAGCGCCAAAACCAAGGCGGTCATTGTCAATACGCCGAACAACCCCTCCGGCGTCGTGTATTCAGAGGAGACGATAAAAAAACTTGCCGCGATTCTTGTGAGAAAATCAGAGGAATACGGATCTCCGATTTATCTGATTACAGACGAACCATACCGGGAGATTGTGTATGACGGCATCCAGGTGCCATATCTGACAAAATATTACGATAATACGCTTGTCTGCTATTCTTACAGCAAGTCTTTGTCCCTGCCGGGAGAGAGGATAGGCTATATTGTGATTCCGGATCGGATTGCGGACTATGAGCATGTTTCTCCGGCGATTGCAGGCGCGGCCAGGGTTCTTGGGTATGTATGCGCTCCGAGTCTGTTTCAGCAGGTGATCGGAAAATGTGTGGATGACACGGGAGATATAAACGCATACCGGCATAACCGGGATCTCCTGATGGGAGGCCTGGAACGCCTGGGCTATACCTGTGTGCCGCCCCAGGGAGCCTTTTATCTTTTTGTGAAGGCGTTGGAACCGGATGCCTGCGCTTTTTGTGAGCGTGCAAAGAAATATGATCTGCTTCTGGTACCAAGCGACGACTTTGGCTGTCCGGGATATGTGCGGATCGCTTACTGCGTGTCGGAAAAAACGATTGTGAATGCGATGCCTGCTTTTGAAAAGCTGATGACAGAATATAAGGAAGAAGATATAACGTCTTCTGAGACATAAAGGAATGAAATATATCCCTGCCTGGAGCCGGTGCGACAACTGAGCGTCAGGATTTGATAGAAGTTTACGGAACGCAGCGCGAGGGTATCTCAAAAGCTTTTCTTTTGAGATACCCTCGTTTTAATTGTGCATTACAAAAATATATGGTAAAATGAATTTTACAAAATATTAAGAAAAGTCCAAACAGATATTAAAGAACATCCGTTACAATAGCTGCTGTAGCTCAGAAGTGCGGGAGTATCTTTTGTTGCACTTTGAGACTGCGAGGATAGAGAAGATAATGAAATATGAGAATATGGAGCCTGCTGTTTTTCTGGAGCGTCCCAATCGCTTTGTGGCTTATGTGGAACAGGCCGGGGAACGGGAAATCTGTCATGTGAAAAATACGGGGCGCTGCCGCGAGCTTTTGATTCCGGGAGCCGAGCTGTATGTGCAGAGGACAGATAATCCGGCGCGCAAGACGAATTTGGATCTGATCTCGGTAAAAAAAGGAGAGCAGTGGGTGAATATGGATTCCCAGGCCCCCAATAAGGCTGTGGCCGAATGGCTGAGAGAGGGAGGGCTGGGAACCGGAGAGATTTTTATCCGGCCTGAATGTAAATATGAAAATTCCCGTTTTGACTTCTATCTGGAATTAAACGGCCGTAAAGGCTTTATGGAGGTGAAGGGAGTTACCCTTGAAGAGGAGGGCATAGCCCGTTTTCCGGATGCTCCGACTGAGCGGGGCGTCAAGCATCTTGAAGAACTGATACGCTGCCGGGAGGCGGGATATGAGGCGTATGTGTTGTTTGTGATTCAGATGAAGGGAATACACGCTTTTGCGCCGAATGATCGGACGCATCCGGCTTTTGGAGCTGTTTTGAGAAAAGCGGCTGAGCAGGGAGTTCATATACTGGCTTACGATTGTGTGGTTACGGCGGACGAGATGAAGATTGACAAAAGAATTGAGGTTTGTTTATAGATGAAGGAATTGCAGGGAATCGCTCCTTTGCTGCTTGACTGGTATGATGGCCATGCGCGGATTCTGCCCTGGAGGGAGAATCCGACGCCCTATCGGGTATGGGTGTCGGAAATTATGCTTCAGCAGACGAGAGTGGAGGCCGTAAAGCCATATTTTGAACGCTTTATCAGAGAACTGCCTGCGATAGAAGCCTTGGCGGCCGTACCGGAGGACAGGCTTTTGAAGCTCTGGGAAGGGCTGGGGTATTATAACAGGGCTCGCAATATGCAGAGGGCGGCGCGTATTATAGTCGACGAGTATAGCGGAAAAATGCCGGAAAAATATGAAGAGGTCTTGAAGCTGCCGGGCATCGGGAGTTATACGGCGGGAGCTATTGTTTCTATCGCCTTCGGACTTCGTTATCCTGCAGTAGATGGGAATGTGCTTCGGGTATTGTCCAGAGTGGAGAAGAACTATGACGATATTCTGAAGCAGACGGTTCGCTGCCGCTATGAAAGGCAGATTCAGGAAGTAATGCCAGAGGACAGGGCGGGAGATTTTAATCAGTCGTTGATTGAGCTGGGAGCCATTACCTGTGTGCCGAAGGGTATTCCCAGATGTGAGGAATGTCCTTTAAAAGCTTTGTGCAAAGCGCATAGAGATGGGGTAGAGCAGGATCTGCCGAAAAAAACGCCGCCCAAGCGGCGGAAGATCGAAGACAGAACCGTTTTGGTGCTGGTGTCGGATAATTGCGCCGCACTGCGCAGAAGGCCGGATAAAGGGCTTTTGGCCGGACTTTATGAGCTGCCGAATCTGGAGGGGCATCTGAGCAGTGACGAGGCGTTGAATTATGTGAAAAATCAGGGGCTGGTTCCTATTAGAATTCAAAAGCTGCCTGAGGCAAGACATATATTCAGCCATATCGAGTGGCATATGGCCGGGTACGCAGTCAAGGTGGAGGAGACGCAGGATACAAAAAAAGAAGAAGGAGAAGGGATTTTTTTTGTAGAAAAGGAGCAGATGGAAAAAATGTATTCTATTCCGGCAGCCTTTGACGCATATACCCGCTATTTTAAACAAAGGTATTGAGCGCTGGCAGATAAAGGGCGTATCGCAGTCTGACGGTCGGCGCAAAATATAAAGAACTGCAGATGAAGTAAATTACCAATATGAGGAGGAGTCATGAAGCTGTTATCTATTACAATTCCATGCTATAATTCCGAGGCATATATGAAAAACTGCATTCATTCTCTGCTGGTAGGCGGAGAGGAAGTGGAGATTATCATTGTTGACGATGGTTCCAAGGATGGAACCGGGGCGATCGCTGACGAGTACGCACAGAAATATCCTACGATTGTGAAGGCGGTCCACCAGGAAAACGGAGGTCATGGCGAGGCGGTCAATACGGGTCTGCGCAATGCTACGGGACTTTATTTTAAAGTTGTGGACAGCGACGACTGGGTATCGATTTCCGCATACAAGGAGATTTTGAAGACTCTGAGCCAGCTTGCGGGAGCCAGACCGTCTGTCGATATGCTGATCAGTAATTTTGTATATGAAAAGGAAGGCGCAAAGAGGAAAAAGGTTATGAGTTACCGCTCGGCCTTTCCGCAGGATAGGGTATTTACCTGGGATGATGTAAAGTTTCTGCATAAAGGGCAGTATATTCTGATGCACTCTGTAATTTACCGGACCAAACTTTTGCGGGAGTGCGGACTGGAACTTCCGAAGCATACTTTTTATGTGGATAATATTTTTGTATATCACCCTCTTCCCTATGTAAAGTATCTGTATTATCTGAATGTGAATTTTTACCGCTATTATATCGGAAGGGAGGATCAGTCCGTCAATGAAACGGTAATGATCGGTCGTCTGGATCAGCAGATCAAGGTTAATAAGATGATGATTGACGACTATAAGCTCAGCGATCCCCGCCAGATTCCCAATAGGAAATTGCGCCATTACATGAAGAACTATCTTGAAATTATTATGGTTGTGTCTTCCATTATTGCCATACGTTCCGGCACGGAAGAGAATCTGCAGAAAAAGTACGAACTCTGGAAATATCTGAAGAAAAAGGACAGAAAAGTATACTACGAGCTGAAATGGGGAATTCTTGGAAGAACCATGAATCTTCCAGGTAAGAGCGGTAGAAAGATTTCTGAAACAGCCTATAAAATAGCGAACAGATTTGTGGGATTTAATTAAAAAAGCAATAGAAGGGGTCGTCGGGAAATAGATAACCCTAAACGGGAGCAGGCGTGACTTACATGAGTCACGCCTGCTCCTAAAATTTATCCCCTAAAAAGAGAAAAAGATGGCTAACGACAACCACCTTTTCCCCGTTCC
>DVLE01000043.1 GCA_018715645.1 Candidatus Merdisoma merdipullorum | reverse complement strand
GAAAATCCTCGTGTCACTGGTTCGATTCCGGTTCTGGGCATTTCGCCAATCTGCGGGTGTAGTTCAATGGTAGAACACCAGCCTTCCAAGCTGGACACGTGGGTTCGATTCCCATCACCCGCTTAAAAAAGCAGGAACTCCTTAAAAGGAATTTCTGCTTTTATTTTATTTCATAGGAAAGACAGTGTTACGTTAATGTGCGAACGCAAAGTAGAAAAAGGTCTTTCCTATTTGTATCTTTGTCCGTTAAGAGGAGAGTTCCAGAATATACACGTCATCCGGAGCGATCCGTCTCTCCGGCGTAAAGATCAGCCAGTCTGTCAAATCCTCCGGCGTAAACTCACATTCGTATCCTTCGTGGACGCCGCTTACGTAGTAGGGCTCCTGGGTGAGACGGGCCAGGAAGCGGTTCTCCCTGATGTCCAGAATTTCAAACCAGATATGTTCCCGGCAGTTATCCTCTGTGCGATGCTCCTCGTCGATGAGAAGACCGAATTTTCCCAGAAGTTTATTGCGCTTGTCCTGAAAAGCAGAGATGAAATAGGGCAGACGCTCCGCCGCCAGATCGTGCATCCGGTTGGTCTCGGAGGTAGTGATCATATAAATGGGGTTATCCTGTAAAAGCTCATCATAGATAGAGAGGGAGGAATATTCTCCCTTGTCGATGCTTTCCTCGGAAGGATAGACAAATATGGCGCAGGTATAGTCGTTATGTCCTTCCGCACGGTCAGCCTTTCCTCCCGTCATCTCCTCAGGATAATGCTCTACCGCATCCCTCCAGGGAATGAGTGTGACGATAAGAGGGATGTCCTGGGCCGCGTAGGCCAGAAAGAAAGGTTCCTCCCATTCAGGCAATTCATCCTCGTCAAGGAGACGGTTGGCCAGGGTTTCCATCACATGGTAATGAGACTGATATGTCTCCTTGGTGGAGCCCAGGATTTCAAGCTCCGGGCAGCCGCAGCGATTCAGGCCGTGAGTATGGAGCCAGACGCAGTCGTCCTCGCCGGATACGGCCTGAGCGGTGTAGAGATAACGGGGAGCAGGCGCTACCCGTGACTGCGCGGCAAGCAGAGCCCATCGCCCGGACAGGATTTTTTCCGAGCTGTCATCCAGAATGGCCAGCAGATTCGGTACAAGGGTGCAGATAAGCTTGAGCTGGAGATGGTAGGATGTCAGCGGATTTTTGTTGAATTCCATTTCCACGGCGAGTCCAAGCTGAGCCCGCTCTATGGCCTCTATATCCACATCGGGAAAGAGGTGCTGGCAGCGGTAAAGCTCCGGAATCTGAAATTCCAGAGGGTATGCTTCCGCGTGGAAGGTCTCTCCGCCGGAAGCGATCTCTGCGATCAGGCTTCCGTCCCGGATTTGAGCGGATTGGAGCTGGAAGGCTCCGGTGGCTTTCAGACGGCGCAGCAGTTCTTCCGGGTCATGCAGGGCGTCGGGGCTGGCGGGGATCGCCAGCATTTGAGATAAAGGTCGGCTCATAGTTGTGTCCTCCTGTACGGGTTAAGGGCAGCGTAAAATTCTAACTTTTCTCTTGCATACCGGCTATGGTGTGCTATAATTTTGATTATACCAAACAAAAGAATAATATGCAAAATAGGTTTTCATGCGTCAAGTGTTCAGCGGATGGGGAGTTGCCGTCGAAACGAAAAGCCAGTCTTACGATATGGGAACCGCACCCGTTGCAGCAATATAAGATAATAACGCATCTCATATTGTGAAGGGATATTTCGTCATATGTTCTGTCACACATTGAAGGAGGTGTGTTTTCTTTATGATGGATTATGAGAAGATTAAGAAGGGCGTCGAGCTTATGCTGGAAGGCATAGGCGAGGATATAAGCCGGGAAGGACTTCTGGAGACACCGGACCGGATCGCCCGCATGTGCAGCGAGATCTACGGAGGGCTTTATGAGGATGCGTCGGTGCATCTGAAAAAGCAGTTTTCTGTGGAGCGAAACGATATTGTCATTGAAAAGGATATTACCTTTTATTCTGTCTGTGAACATCATTTACTCCCCTTTTATGGAAAAGCGCATATCGGGTATCTGCCGAACGGAAAAGTCGTAGGCCTCAGCAAGCTGGCCCGGACCGTGGATGTATTTGCCAGAAGACCGCAGATCCAGGAAAAGATGACGGCTCAGATTGCCGAGGCTCTGGAAGAGAACTTGAATCCCCAGGGTGTGATCGTGATGCTGGAGGCTGAGCATACCTGCATGACCATGCGCGGGATCAAAAAGCCGGGAAGCAAGACTGTGACTCTGGTGACGACGGGTGTGTTCCAGGACAATTATGAGCTTCAGAACCGTTTTCTGTCTATGGTGAAACAGGGATAGGGGCGCGGTATAATGGAACAGAAGAAAATGGAGCGCATAAACCGTATCTGGTGTCACAAGATATATCAGGACTGCCTCCGGCAAATCAGGACTCTGGAAAAGACAAGAGAATTTTGCCGTCATACGCCGGAACACTTTCTGGACGTGGCGAGGCTTTCCTATATCCTGGCGCTGGAGGAGGGGAGTCTGCCGGATAAAAAGGCGGACAGAGAGCGGATAAAGGAGCTTTTATACGCGGCGGGGCTGCTACATGACATCGGCCGTCATCTGCAGTATGAGCAGGGCATCCCTCACGAGGAGGCCAGCGCCGGGATTGCGGAAGGAATCTTGAGAGACTGTGGATTTTCAGAGGACGAGAAAGAGCGGATTCTTCATCTCATACGCAGTCACAGAACGAAGGGACAAAATGGGCTGGAGGGCATCTTTTACCGGGCGGATAAGCTGTCCCGGAATTGTTTTGCCTGTCCGGTTCGGGAAATATGCGATTGGCCGGAGACAAAAAAGAATTTGGAGATTACATTATGAAGATAGGCAACAGAGAATTTGACGTAAAAAACAAAACTTATATCATGGGAATCCTGAATGTCACGCCGGATTCCTTCTCGGATGGAGGCAAGTGGAATCAGAGGGAGGCGGCCCTGTCTCATGCCTGGGAAATGGCGGAAGAAGGGGCGGACATTATCGATATTGGCGGCGAGTCCACAAGGCCGGGGCATCAGCAGATCACGGAGGAGGAGGAAATCTCCCGCATCGTTCCTGTGATCGAGGCGGTGAAAAGAGAGATTGCTCTTCCGGTTTCCATAGATACTTACAAAGCGAAGGTGGCGGAAGCGGCGCTGAATGCGGGCGCGGACCTGGTCAATGATATTTGGGGACTGAAATACGATTCGCGGATGGCGGAGCTGATCGCCCGGTCAGGAGCGGCCTGCTGTCTCATGCACAATAAGGAAAGGGCGCAGTATCAGGATTTCTTTCCGGATATGCTTAGAGAGATGCAGGAGTGCGTGGAGCTTGCGAAAGCGGCGGGGATTCCCGACGATAAAATCATCCTCGATCCGGGCGTCGGCTTTGGAAAGACAAGGGAGATGAACCTGGAAACACTCTGTCACCTGGAACGCTTCCATGAGCTGGGCTATCCGATGCTTCTTGGCGCGTCCCGGAAGTCCGTCATCGGCCTGACTCTTGATCTCCCGGCTGACGAGCGGCTTGAGGGGACGCTGGTGACGACGGTCTTTGCGGTTTTGAAAAAGTACGCCTTTGTGCGTGTCCATGATGTGAAGGAAAATCTTCGGGCAGTCCGAATGGCGGAGGCTATACTCGCGGCAGGAGAGGGTGTATATGAATTACGATAAAATATATATAAAGGATCTTGAAGTATTTGCAAAACACGGAGTGTTTCCTGAGGAGAATGTGCTGGGACAGAAGTTCGTGATCTCAGCCGTTCTCTATACCTCCACACGGGAAGCAGGAAAGACGGATGATCTGACGAAGTCCATCCATTATGGAGAGGTCAGCCGGTTCATCCATGATTTTGTGGAGAAGAACACCTGGAAGCTGCTGGAGACGGTGGCGGAACGCCTGGCCTGGGAGCTGCTCCTTCAGACGCAGGGATTGGAGAAGGTGTGTCTTGAAATCAAGAAGCCCTGGGCTCCGGTGGGACTTCCGCTGAAGACAGTGTCCGTAGAGATTGAGCGGGGCTGGCATACGGCCTATATCGCCCTGGGCTCCAATCTGGGAGATAAGGAGGCCAATCTGCGTCTCGGCGTGGAGGGACTGCGGGCCACAAGGGGATGCCAGGTCCTTGACGTCTCAGATTTTCTGGTTACGGAGCCTTACGGCGGCGTAGAGCAGGATGATTTTCTGAACGGAGCCATGAAGATTCGGACGCTGCTTACGCCTCATGAGCTTCTTGAGAGGCTTCATGAGCTTGAGCGCGAGGCAAAGCGGGAGCGGCTCGTGCGTTGGGGACCGCGGACTCTTGACCTGGATATTTTGCTGTATGATGATTTGATCCTGGATGAGGAAGAGCTTCATATTCCTCATCTTGAGATGCACAAGAGGGACTTCGTTCTGAAGCCCCTTTGTCAGATCGCGCCTTACGTGCGGCATCCTGTGTACAATCGGACTGCAGAGGAGCTTTTGGCGGCTTCTAAGCTTTTATGATGTTCTGAGATTCTTCAGAAAAGGAAATCTATGTCCTGAATTGTCTAAAATTTCCAATTTTCAGTTCTGTGATTTGACAAATTATTCATTTTCTGTCCTCTATAATACCCAATCACACAGACACACACAGAAGATTAGGAGGAGCAGGATAATGAAAAGGGAAGAAGAACAGCAAAGAAACGGCCGTTACGGCTGGCTGTACGGCATCACGGCGGGAGCCTGCGTGGCGGCGATGCAGATTGGCGTAGGTATGCTTCAGATGGAGCGGGACTATGCGCTGATTCTGGGGCTTGCCCAGGGACTTTTGGTCTGCTCGCTGACGGTCATCTGCGGGAGTATTATGGAATGGCTGCTGAGGCCGCTGCCGCTCGCCGCGGAGGAGGAAGGGCTTAGCCCGGTTCGCGCAAGAGTGCGGGAATATGAGACTGCCTTCCGCAGTCTGGCACAGAGCTTTTCGGGACTTTCGGCGAAAAAGATGATGAAGGGCGAAGGAAAAAGGGGCGCGGACGTCAAGCCGGAGGATGGCGCCGCTGTACTGGATGGGACGGCGAAAATGAGTCTTCTCTGGAATACCAGGCTTGAGGAGAACAGGGAAGCGATGGCTGTGCAGCTTACCGAGATGGCTCAGATTATGACGGACACTGTGGAGCATGCCTGGGATACGAGAAATGACGAGGATCTGGAGGAGCATCTGAGGAGAAAGCTGAAAGCCATGGGACTTTCGGTTTATTCTGTGCTGGTTTACAGTGAGGAACACAGGCGTCAGGAGGTGTACCTGACGATGAGCACAAGGAGGCGCAGATGCGTGGCGGTCAAGGATATATCGGCCGCCCTGACGAAGCTTATGAAAAAGGCTATGATGCCGGCCAGAGACAGCCGTGCTTTTGTCGGAGGCGAGAAAGTGACAGTTCTTTTCGTGGAACGGACGAATTTCCAGGTGATCTACGGAGTGGAGAAAGCGGTAAAAGGGAAAGAAAAGATCTCAGGGGATAATTTTTCGCTGCGCCACTGCAGAGAAGGGCAGTTTATCGGCGCCCTGTCCGACGGCATGGGTTCCGGAATCACAGCTTACCGGGAAAGCGAACTGGTCATCGATTTGCTGGAGCAGTTTCTGGAGGCGGGATTTTCCAAAGAGACGGCGGTACGCATGATCAATTCCGCGTTGATTCTGCGGTCGGACGCACAGGTGTTTTCCACTATCGACATTGCGTCCCTGGATCTCTATACGGGCGTGTGCGAGTTCCTGAAAGTAGGAGCCTCCACAACCTTTATCCGCCGGGAAAACTGGGTGGAGACCATTTCGTCCACAAGCCTTCCGGCCGGTGTGTTCCATAAACTTGATCCGGACTGCACGGGAAAGAAGCTTTATGATGGGGATATGGTGATCATGGTGACGGACGGCGTTATGGATGCTTTGCCTGCGGCGCATCAGGAAAGTCTGATGAAGGACATTATCATGGAGCATGAGACGGGGAACCCCTCGGAACTTGCGTCCTATATTCTTGGCCGGGTGCGTCAGTACCGGGAAAAGGAACCTTCGGATGATATGACGGTGCTGGTGATGGGGCTTGTAAAGTATTGACTTTGGTCCGGGAATACCTGTATACTAAACGCAGGACTTTCCGGCGCTGAGACAAGAGCTGTCCTGCCGGGAGGCAGAAAGGACAGTGTTATGCTGCAGCGTATACGGGCGTATGTAAGGGAACATCAGATGATCGAACCGGGCGGAAGGATAGTGGCAGGCATATCGGGAGGCCCGGACTCCGTATGCCTGCTTTTTCTGCTGAAAAAGCTTTGCGGGGAAATGGATGCGGACTTGTACGCGGTTCATGTCAATCACGGTCTGCGCGGTGAGGAATCCGACGGCGACGAGGCTTTTGTCCGGGAGCTGTGCGGCCGGGAAGGGATTCTGCTCCGGGTCTTTTTTTTCGACGTAAAAGAGCGGAGCAGGAGAGAGAAGCTGTCTCTTGAGGAGGCGGGGCGTCTCTGCCGCTATGAAGCCTTCCGGGAGGAAGCAAAAAGACTGGGCGGGGCCCGGATTGCGGTGGCCCACCATGCAGACGATCAGGCGGAGACTGTGCTGTTTCGGCTGTTTCGGGGAACCGGACTTCAGGGACTGTGCGGCATGAGACCGGTTCACGACGGAATCATCCGTCCGCTGCTTCATATCCGCCGGGAGGAGATCCTGGACTGGCTAAGGACGGAAGGTATAGAATGGCGTACGGACAGCAGCAATGAATGTATGGATTATGCGAGGAACCGGATTCGCAGCGAGCTTCTTGCATACGCCTCCGCGCAGATCAATGATCAGGCTGTACGTCATGTGGCGGAAGCCGCAGAGGAGCTTTTGGAAATCGAGCGTTATCTGGAAAAGAAGACGGAGGAAGCTTTCCGTCTGTGCGTCCGGGAGGAGGAAGAAGGCTGCTTTCTGTTTGAAGCCGGCTTTCGACGGCAGGAACCGGTGATCCGGGAAAGGCTGCTGCGCCGCTGTTTGGAATTGTGCGGAGGATT
This sequence comes from Candidatus Merdisoma merdipullorum, assembly GCA_018715645.1. GTDB lineage: Bacteria > Bacillota > Clostridia > Lachnospirales > Lachnospiraceae > Laedolimicola > Laedolimicola merdipullorum. The sequence goes on along the minus strand of DVLE01000043.1, from coordinate 27,643 downwards.
GAAGGACGTGGAGCGTATCCATATTCGGATTCTTTCGGAGCTTATGGAAAAGCAGACCGGGAGCAGGGCGGATCTTCCGGGAGACAGGAGCGCCCGGAAGGATTACCAGGGGATTTATATTGGCACGGTTTCGGACGGGAGGCGTTCGGATGAGGAAAGGTCCGTGTATCCCCGTATACCCGGAAGCCTGCGGCTTTGCGGTCAGATCTGGACATTTTCGCTGGAAACCGCGCAAAAAGATCAAATTATTCCCCAAAAAACATATACGAAATGGTTTGACTATGATAAAATAAAGCAATGTCTGGCAATTCGCAGGCGGGCGCCTGGGGATTATCTGGAAATCAACAGGGAGCATGGAAGGAAGAAACTGAAAGCTTATCTGGTAGATGAAAAGATACCGGCATCAGAACGGGAGCGGCTGTGGCTGCTTGCGGACGGTTCCCATATTCTGTGGGTGCCGGGACATCGTATCAGCGAAGGATATAAGGTAACGGCAGATACGGAGAGGATCTTGAAAGTACAAATAGATGGAGGAGAGGGAAATGGCTGAAAAAATCAGAGTCATGATTTCGGAGGAGGAAGTAGACGCAAAGATCAGAGAGCTGGGAGAGAAGATCAGCGAAAAATTTGCCGGCGAGGAGGTTCATCTGATCTGTATCTTAAAGGGAAGCGTATTCTTTGTCTGCGAGCTGGCAAAGAGAATTACGCTGCCTGTGACCATAGACTTTATGCAGGTGTCCAGCTATGGCGCCGAGACCAAGTCCAGCGGCATCGTGCGTCTGAGCAAAGACCTGGACGAGCCGCTTCAGGGAAAAAATGTGATCATTGTAGAGGATATTATCGATTCCGGAAGAACGCTGAATCATCTGGTAAAGCTTCTTGGACAGCGCAATCCCAAGACCATGACCATCTGTACGCTGCTGGATAAGCCCTCGCGGAGAGTCGTGGATGTGGACGTGGAGTTCACAGGCTTCCAGATTCCGGATGAGTTTGTGGTGGGGTATGGTCTCGATTACGATCAGAGATACAGGAATCTTCCCTATATCGGAGTGATAGAATTTGTGGACTAGCAAAGGGAACCGCAGCGCTCCCTGCTCCCTGGAGCAGGGAGAGAACAGAGACTGCGGTTCAGAGGAGGAAAAGATTTGAACAACAGACAATTTCGGGTGTCAGGGCTTTCCATGGTGATCCTGATGATCGTTATCCTGTTCTTTGTACAATGGATTGCGAATATGGATATGGAAAACACCTATACCTATGAGCAGTTTGAAGCGGCCGTAGAGGGCGGTCAAGTGGTGAGCGCCGTAGTTGAGCAGTCAGAGACGGCGCCTACGGGTACGCTCCATCTGACGCTGACAGATGGCGGAGAACGCGAAGTAAATGTGCCGGATACAGTGGAGGCAGGGAATTTTCTGCGTGAATACGGAGCAAGCGTGACCTTCCAGGAGGTCCGGGAAAGCGGACTGTTCAGCTCTATCGGAATCTCGCTTCTTGTAGCCGTGGCGACTGTTTTTTTGATGATGATGTTTCTGAACCGTCAGAATGGAAACGGCGGCGGGAAAATGATGGATTTCGGCAGAAGCCGGGCGAGGATGACGACGCAGGAACAGATCCATACGACTTTTAAGGATGTGGCGGGACTGCAGGAGGAGAAGGAAGACTTGCGGGAGATCGTGGACTTCCTGAAGCTGCCTCAGAAATATGTTCGGGTGGGAGCGCGCATTCCCAAAGGAGTGCTTCTGGAAGGACCTCCGGGAACGGGTAAAACCCTTCTGGCAAAGGCTGTGGCCGGAGAGGCCGGAGTGCCGTTTTTCAGTATTTCCGGTTCGGACTTCGTAGAGATGTTTGTGGGCGTGGGAGCTTCCCGTGTCCGCGATTTGTTTGCGGATGCGAAAAGGAATCATCCCTGCATCGTATTTATTGACGAGATTGACGCAGTGGCGAGACGCCGCGGAAGCGGAATGGGCGGAGGCCATGATGAAAGAGAGCAGACGCTGAATCAGCTTCTGGTGGAAATGGATGGTTTCGGCGTCAATGAGGGCATTATCGTTATGGCCGCTACAAACCGCGTGGACATTCTGGATCCGGCTATCCTGCGGCCCGGCCGTTTTGACCGCAAGATTATGGTCGGCAGGCCCGATGTGCGCGGCAGAGAGGAGATCCTTCAGGTTCATGCGAAGAACAAGCCGCTGGCTGAGGATGTGGATCTGAAGCAGATTGCTCAGACAACAGCCGGAATGACGGGTGCGGATCTGGAAAATCTTCTGAACGAAGCTGCGATCTACGCGGCGAAGGAGGACCGTCCCTATATTGTTCAGGAGGACATCAAGAAGTCCTTTGTGAAGGTGGGAATCGGCGCCGAGAAAAAGAGCCGCATCGTATCAGAGAAGGAAAAGAGGATCACGGCTTACCATGAGGCCGGCCATGCGATCCTGTTCCATGTGCTTCCCGATGTAGGACCGGTCTACAGCGTATCCATTATTCCTACCGGGATCGGAGCGGCCGGATATACGATGCCTCTGCCGGAAAAGGACGAGATGTTCAATACGAGAGGGAAGATGCTTCAGGATATTGAGGTGTCTCTGGGCGGCCGTATTGCGGAGGAGCTTGTTTTTGACGATATTACTACAGGAGCGTCCCAGGATATTAAGCAGGCTACCCGTGTGGCCAGAGCCATGGTAACCAAATACGGGATGTCCAGTGAACTGGGACTTGTAAGCTATGATTCCGATGAGGAGGTCTTTATCGGCCGGGATTTCGGCCATACCAAGAGCTATGGCGAAGATGTGGCGGGCAAGATCGACGCTGAGATCAAACGAATCGTAGACGAATGCTATGAGAAAGCGAAGGCGATTATCCTGGAAAACAGGAAGGTGCTGGATGCGGCGGCAAAGCTTCTTCTGGAAAAAGAAAAGATTTCGAGAGAAGAATTTGAGGCTTTGTTTGAGGAAACAGCAGTCTGATTCCAGATGGAAAAGAGCTCCGCAGAGGGATGAATTGACAAGATTGCCAATTTGGAGTCCTGCGCGGGGCTCTTGTTTCGTAAATTCGTCATTATGCCGGAAGAGAATTGTAAAAAATGCATAAAAATGAATTGCGATTTTTGTGAAGTTTATGCACACTTATTCGTGAACCATGTTATAATAATACTCGTAAAACCCCCAATACATTATATAGTTTTTGCTACACCCCATAAGTAAAAGAAATACCTTCTCCTGAAACAGACAGCGTAAGCTGTCTGTTTCACTTTGTGCGGAAAAAGGTTGTAATTGAGAATAGGGTGGTATAAAATAAACTAATACGGGAGAAATATAGAAAGAGTGAATATATGGGAAAAATTAATCAGGAGGCGCTTTATGCGGATGAATCCGGCGTATACCGGGTTCCTCTGGAAGCAAAGCCGGGAGATCAGGTAACCTTACGTTTCCGCACAGGGAAGGACAATGTAGATAATGTTTTTGTGATCAGCGGAGAAGAACGCTGGGCCATGAAAAAGGTTACCTCTAAGGGATATTTTGATTATTACGAGACACAGATAGATGTGGGAACGGAACTGGTTCCATACTTTTTTGAGGTTCGCTCCGGAGATGAAAGGCTTTTTTATAATAAGCAGAATGTGACGGACGATCTGCAAAGCTGTTATGCTTTTGGTATCGTACCGGGCTTTTCCACACCGGAATGGGCTAAGGGAGCGGTCATGTACCAGATCTATGTGGATCGCTTTTGTAATGGAGATCCTTCAAATGACGTGCTGACCGGAGAGTACAGCTATATCGGCGAGCAGGTGCAGCGCGTGGAAGACTGGGACGAATATCCCAAGGCTATGGATGTACGCCATTTTTACGGCGGGGATTTGCAGGGAATCTTGGATAAGCTGGATTATCTTCAGGATTTAGGCATCGAAGTGATCTATATGAATCCGATTTTTGTGTCTCCTTCCAATCATAAGTACGATACCCAGGACTATGATTATATCGATCCCCATTTTACAGTGATTAAAAACGACGGCGGGGAGCTTCTGCCGCCCGGAGAGCTGGACAATAAAAAGGCTGCCAGGTATATCAAGCGGGTAGTCTGTAAAGAGAATCTGGAAGCCAGCAATGAATTTTTCATTCATTTCGTAGAGGAAGTTCACAAAAGAGGAATGCGGGTACTTCTGGACGGCGTGTTCAACCATTGCGGCTCCTTCAATAAATGGCTGGATCGGGAACGTCTGTATGAGGGCGACAGTGATTATGAGAAGGGCGCTTATGTTTCGGCGAACAGCCCCTACCGGAAGTTTTTTAAGTTTAACAATGAGCATGACTGGCCGTACAACAAGTATTACGATGGCTGGTGGGGGCATGAAACGCTGCCGAAGCTCAGCTATGAGACTTCCCAGGAGTTGTACGATTACATTATGGAAATCGCCCGGAAATGGGTGTCCCCTCCCTATAACGTGGATGGCTGGAGACTGGACGTAGCTGCGGATCTGGGCTGGTCCGAGGAGTTCAACCACAAATTCTGGAAGGATTTCCGCAAAAATGTGAAGGAAGCCAATCCCGATGCCGTGATTTTTGCCGAGCATTACGGGGACGCTTCGGCCTGGCTGCAGGGCGACGAATGGGATTCCGTCATGAATTACGATACCTTTATGGAGCCGATCACCTGGTATCTGACCGGTATGGAGAAGCACAGCGACGCATACCAGCCGGAGCTGATGAACAATGCGGACTTTTTCCTGAGACTTTTGCAGGATAAGACGCCGGCCTTTTACGGACAGTCCTATCAGGTGGCGATGAACCAGTTGTCCAACCACGACCATTCCCGTTTTCTGACGCGGACCAATCACAAGGTGGGCCGTGTGGGCGAGCTGGGCAGCAGGGCGGCCGAGGAAGGCGTATCAAAGGCTGTGTTCCGCGAGGCGGTGACCTTTATGCTGACCTGGCATGGAGCGCCTACGATTTACTATGGAGACGAAGCCGGCGTCTGCGGATTCACCGATCCGGACAGCCGCAGGACCTATCCCTGGGGGCATGAGGACAAGGAGCTGATTCGCTTCCACAAGGAGCTGATTCGTATCCGCAAAGAGAATCCGGCCTGCCGCCGGGGATGCAGCGTGTGGCTGCTGGCGGACGGAGGCTTTATTTCTTTCGGAAGATTCCTCGATGGCAATTATGTGGTCACGGTACTCAACAATACCGGGGAAGGCCGCAGGCTGGAGCTTCCGGTATGGAGGCTGGAGACGCCGGACGGCGTGCTGATGAACCGTCAGATTATGTCCGTGGAGGACGGCTTTACACTGGAAAAGGCGTATTATCTGGTGCTGAACGGCGAGATTGAAATCTTTATGCCGCCCTACTCCGCAGCCGTGCTGAATTACAAGAGTGAGGAAGCTGTGTGGAAGGATTATCAGTAATGTTAATCTGGCGCCGCTTAAATTTTTCTTGACAAAGACAGAATTCTGTGATAATTTATAGAAAATTTAATATGGTAAAGAGATAAACCGATGAAGCGGAGATAACGGCAGTTATGCGCGCCCAGAGAGTCCGGGACAGGTGGGAGCCGGATCGAGATGCAGATTGTCAAATGGACCGCTGAGGGCGCAGTCAAAGGCCGGTGCAAAAGCATGGTGGTGGCGCACAGAGCCGAGTATTCTGCGACGTGGAGGCATACGTCAGTTGCCGGGAATATGAAGGTATTCCGCCAAGCGCACGGGTCATGCCGTGAATCAAGGTGGCACCGCGGGTGAATGGATACGCTCGTCCTTGACAGAGAAGATCTATCTGTCAGGACGGGCGTTTTTTGCGCGTCAGCCATGAGTACGGGTTTTCCGGGAAGCAGAACATGTTGTGGAGGTAATGAGAATGATCAAAGAGGCAATTTTGAAATTGGCAAAAAAAGTGGATTTGACCTATCAGGAAGCGGAGGCGGTGATGAATGAAATCATGGGCGGCGAGGCGACGCCTGTACAGATGGCTTCCTATCTTACGGCCCTGTCTTTGAAAGGAGAGACTATCGATGAGATTACGGCTTCGGCCGCAGGGATGCGCGCTCACTGCGTAAAGCTCCTTCATGATATGAATGTACTGGAGATCGTGGGGACGGGCGGAGACGGCTCCAACTCGTTCAATATCTCCACGACAGCGGCCATGGTAATCGCGGCCGGCGGCGTGCCGGTGGCAAAGCATGGAAACCGTGCGGCGTCCTCAAAGTGCGGAGCCGCAGATGTGCTGGAGGCCTTGGGTGTGAGGATTACCCTTTCTCCGGAGGAGAGCGCCCGCCTTTTAAAAAAAATCAATATCTGCTTTCTGTTTGCGCAGAATTATCATATCGCTATGAAATATGTGGCTCCAATCCGAAAAGAGCTTGGGATCCGAACCGTGTTTAATATCCTGGGTCCTTTAAGTAATCCGGCCGGAGCCAATATGGAACTGATGGGGGTCTTTGACGATACGCTGGTAGAACCGCTGGCCCAGGTAATGATGAAGCTGGGAGTAAAGCGCGGTATGGTCGTTTACGGGCAGGACAGACTGGATGAGATCTCTATGTGTGCGCCGACTTCCGTCTGTGAAATCCGGAATGGCTGGTTCCAGTCCTACGAGCTGACGCCGGAGCAGTTTGGCTATGCTCGTTGCGGTAAGGAAGAGCTTCAGGGCGGGCTTCCGGAAGAAAACGCGGCGATCACGAAAGCGATTTTAAATGGGAACGATAAGGGGGCGAAGCGGCATGCGGTCTGCCTGAACGCGGGAGCGGCCCTCTATATCGCCGGAAAGTCAGATACGATGGAAAAGGGCGTCCGCATGGCTGAGGAGCTGCTTGACAGCGGAGCGGCCATGCGGAAGCTGGAGGAATTTATTCGGGAGAGCAATGGGGAATGAATATTTTAAATGAAATCGCAAAAAAAACAAGGGAAAGGGTAATGAAGGAGAAGCAAGAGCTTCCTCTGTCTAGGCTGCGGGCGCAGACAGAGGAAATAATGAAAAATAAGCCTTCTATGGAGAGTGAAAGCGCAGACTGCAGGAGTTTCCCTTTTCGGAAGGCTCTGGCGTCTCCTGGAATGTCTTATATCTGCGAGGTAAAGAAAGCATCTCCTTCCAGGGGATTGATAGCGCCGGAATTTCCGTACCTGGATATTGCGAAGGAATACGAAGCTGCCGGAGCGTCGGCGATCTCCTGCCTGACCGAACCCTTTTATTTTCTGGGAAGCGATCGGTATCTGAAAGAAATATCCGGGAATGTAAGGATTCCAACACTGCGCAAGGATTTTACGGTGGATGAGTATATGATTTATCAGGCGAAAGCATTGGGAGCCTCCGCAGTCCTTTTGATCTGCGCGATTCTGGACGACGCGGAACTTCGTTCCTACCGGGAACTGTCGGAAGAACTGGGACTGGACTCTCTGATGGAAGCTCATGATGCGAAAGAGCTGGAGCGGGCATTGAAGGCCGGAGCCAGGCTGGTAGGAGTAAACAACCGGGATCTGCGGACCTTCCGGGTGGATACGAAGAACAGCATCCGCCTTCGCAGGCTGGTTCCGTCAGACGTTCTCTTTGTATCAGAAAGCGGAATCCGTACAGCGGAGGATATTCAGGCCTTGCGGGAAAATGGAGTGGACGCCGTGCTGATTGGGGAAACTCTGATGCGAAGCGCTGATAAACGGGCTGCATTGGAAGCGTTGAACGGTGAAAGGCTGTGAGGCGGAGCCTGAAATACTCTGAGAGCGGGAGGAAGGCATGACAAGAATTAAGATCTGCGGACTGAGAAGACCGCAGGATATAGAGGCTGTAAATGCAGCCGGGGCGGACTTTGCAGGCTTTGTCATAGAGGCGGAGCGAAGCCGCCGCTCAGTAAGCCGCAGGGAGGCTCGTATATTGGCGAAAAAACTGAGAAAAGAAATATTTTCAGTGGGTGTTTTCGTGGATGCCTCACCTGATCTTGTGGCGGAACTTTTAGAAGAAGGAACTATCCACATGGCACAGCTTCATGGTCAGGAGGATGAAGACTATATCTTCTGTCTCCGGCAGCTTACAGACAAGCCTCTGATTCAAGCGTTTTCCATACAAACGGAGGGGGACGTAGGAAGAGCCCTGGAAAGTACGGCGGATTACCTGCTGTTCGATCAGGGAAGAGGGGGCACAGGAGAGAGCTTTGACTGGGGTCTTCTTCCTGAGCTTTCCCGCCCGTTTTTTCTGGCCGGAGGCTTGGGAGAGAGAAATCTGGAGCAGGCAGTCCGGCGGGTAAAGCCCTGGGCGGTGGATGTAAGCAGCAGCCTTGAGACGGAAGGGAAAAAGGATCCGGAGAAAATCCGGAGGATTGTGGAACTGGCGCATGGACTTGACCAGGGAAGAGCCTGAACGGATGGAAAAACGGCGCGCAGCGCCGGGATCGGGAAAAGGAGGAGCAGCGGATATGGAGAAAGGAAGATTTGGCATTCACGGAGGACAGTATATACCGGAGACTTTGATGAACGCAGTGCTGGAATTGGAAGAAGCCTATGAACGATATAAAAACGAGCCTGAATTTAATCTGGAGCTGAAGAAGCTTTTAAATGAGTACGCGGGGCGCCCCTCCCGTCTCTATTACGCAGGACGGATGACGGAGGACCTGGGAGGAGCGAAAATTTATCTGAAGCGGGAGGATCTAAATCATACCGGAGCGCACAAGATCAATAATGTGCTGGGACAGGTACTTCTTGCAAAGAAAATGGGGAAAAGCCGTGTGATCGCGGAGACGGGAGCGGGCCAGCACGGAGTGGCCACAGCCACGGCTGCCGCTCTCATGGATATGGAATGCGAGATTTTTATGGGAAAGGAAGATATAAAGCGTCAGGCTTTAAACGTATATCGAATGCGTCTTTTAGGTGCGAAGGTCCATGCAGTGGAAAGCGGAACGGCTACGCTGAAAGACGCGGTGTCTGAAACTATGAGGGAATGGACCAGGCGTATTTCGGATACTCACTATGTGCTTGGTTCCGTAATGGGTCCTCATCCGTTTCCGACGATCGTAAGAGATTTTCAGGCTGTAATATCAAAGGAAATAAAAGAACAGCTCCTGGAAAAGGAAGGGAGACTGCCTGATGCGGTGCTGGCCTGCGTGGGCGGCGGCTCCAACGCCATAGGAAGTTTTTATCACTTTATTGGAGACAAACAGGTGAGACTTATCGGCTGCGAAGCTGCCGGACGCGGCGTCGATACGGCGGAGACAGCCGCCACTGTCGCCACAGGAAGGCTTGGGATTTTCCACGGAATGAAATCATATTTTTGCCAGGATGAATATGGACAGATCGCACCAGTGTATTCGATCTCGGCGGGACTGGATTATCCTGGAGTGGGTCCGGAACATGCGTATCTTTATGATACAGGGCGGGCGGAATATGTGCCTGTGACGGATAGGGAGGCTGTGGAGGCCTTTGAATATCTGGCGCGTACAGAAGGGATCATTCCTGCCATCGAGAGCGCTCACGCAGTGGCCTGTGCCAGAAGGCTTGCTCCTGCCATGAAAAAGAATCAACTCATGGTTGTTACTATATCCGGGCGTGGTGACAAGGACTGTGCGGCTATCGCCCGCTACAGAGGGGAGGATATTTATGAATAAGAGAATTGCAGAGGCCTTTGCGCATGGGAAGGCTTTTATTCCGTTTATCACCTGCGGAGATCCTTCTTTGGAGATTACGGAGGAGCTGGTGTACGCCTGCGAGGAGGCAGGCGCGGATTTGATAGAGCTTGGGATACCGTTTTCCGATCCGACGGCGGAGGGGCCTGTCATCCAGGCAGCCAATATGCGCGCGCTTTCCGGTGGAGCGACAACAGACAGAATTTTTGAACTGGTGGAGAAAATCCGCAGGAATACACAGATTCCATTGGCTTTTATGACCTACGCGAACGTGGTATTTTCTTATCACAGGGGGAAGGAGGACGGAAAAAAGGATTCAGGAACCAGAAACTTTTTAAAGCGGGCGGCGAAGGCTGGCGTGGATGGCTTAATTCTGCCGGACGTACCCTTTGAGGAAAGGAAAGAGTTTGATACGGTATGCAAGGAATGTGGTCTTGATCTGATTTCCCTGATTGCGCCCACGTCCAGGGAACGGGTATCACAGATTGCACGGGAGGCGGAAGGTTTCGTTTACTGCGTATCCTCTTTGGGAGTCACCGGGATACGACAGGAGATTACCACGGATATTGGCGCGATGGTAAGGCTGGTAAAGCAGGAGAGGGCGATTCCCTGCGCCGTAGGCTTTGGCGTCTCTGTTCCGGAACAGGCGAAAGCTATAGCCGCCCAGGCTGACGGCGTTATCGTAGGTTCGGCTATCGTAAAACTCTGCGAAAACTATGGAATGAGCTGTGTGCCGGAAGTAAAGGCTTATGTGAAAAAAATGAAGGAAGCCGTGCGGGAGGCGGAAGCAGAACAACGCCGTTGAACGCTTTTGAACAGTAACCTTAATTTTCTTATGCTTTCCTTAATTCTCAGGCATTCTCTGGACAGAATCCGGGAATGGTGCTATGATAGCGACAGCGTTGAAAAGAATGAAGTGAGAATATTATGGTAAAAACGATTTTAAGAATGATACTGAAGCCCCTTTCTTTTATCCCGGCGATACTGATGATGTATCTGATCTTCAATTTTTCGGCTCAGGATGGGACTACATCAGGAAATCTGAGCTACAAGGTCAGCGAGATCATTATCGAGACGGCGAATGAGGCGTTTGAACTGAACTGGACGGAGCAGGAGCAGAGCTATTACATAGACAGGATTCATTATCCGGTCAGAAAACTTGCCCATATGACGGAATATTTCCTTCTGGCAGTGTCTGTTTCCTTTCCGCTCTACGTGTACCGGGTGCGCGGCATCTGGCTGCTGCTTTTGGCCGGGACCATCTGCGTAGGCTTTGCCTGTCTGGATGAGTATCACCAATCCTTTGTGGCCGGGCGAAGTCCTTCAAAACGGGACGTGATGATTGACAGCATCGGAATTGCGATTGGCGTGATCCTCGTACAGATCGTCTGCTTTATCGGAAGAGTGACGGTGTTCCGGCCGCTCGCCAAAAAGAAAAAGAGAGCCTGAGACAGAGAAAAGGGGAATAAGACAGATGCAGGGAATTCAGGAAGTATATGAAATGGTAGTAAAAGGCAAGACGAAGGCTGTGGAGCTGGCAGTGCAGGAGGCTCTCGCTGCGGGCTGTCCGCCGTCGGATATTCTGAATGCCGGTATGATAAAGGCCATGGACGAGGTGGGAGCCCAGTTTAAGACGGGCGAGATCTTTGTGCCGGAGATGCTGATGTCGGCCAGAGCCATGAAAAAGGGAGTGGAGGTTTTGAAACCTCACCTGGTCAGCGGAGCGACAGGAAGCGCAGGGAAGGCTGTGATCGGAACAGTGGCCGGCGATCTCCATGACATTGGAAAAAATCTGGTGGCAATGATGCTGGAATCCGCAGGCTTTGAGGTGATTGATTTGGGCGTGGACGTATCCAGGGAGAAGTTCGCGAAGACAGTGGAGAAAAACCCCGACATCAATCTGGTATGCTGTTCCGCCCTGTTGACGACGACGCTGCCGGCTCTGCGGGAGACGGTCGCTTATCTGAACAGGGCCTCCTTCCGGAAGAACATCAAGATTATGGTGGGCGGCGCTCCGGTCACCCAGGCATTGGCGGACGAGATTGGGGCGGATGCTTATACGAAGGACGCGGCCGAGTGCGCCCAGAGAGCGCGGGAGCTGGTGAAGGGTTAAAACAGGGGCGTTTTGCGCGGGTTTTGGATAGGAATACTTGACAAGAACTGGCGCGGGGCGATAGAATAACAGGACAGAGAAGAAAAACTGCCCTGGGGCAGCGAGAGGAGAAAAGAATGGCGAAGGAGAAGAAGCTGGTCGAGGAAATCACATCGATGGATGTGGACTTTGCTCAGTGGTATACGGATGTTGTAAAGAAAGCAGAGCTGACGGATTATACAAGCGTAAAAGGCTGCATGGTAATCAAGCCGGCAGGCTACGCGATTTGGGAAAATATTCAGAAGGAGCTGGACGCCCGGTTTAAGGCTACAGGGGTGGAGAATGTATATCTGCCTATGTTCATTCCGGAGAGTCTGCTTCAGAAAGAAAAGGATCATGTGGAGGGCTTCGCGCCGGAGGTGGCCTGGGTGACGCACGGCGGCATGGAGGAGCTTCAGGAGCGTATGTGTGTGCGCCCCACATCGGAGACTCTTTTCTGTGATTTCTATGCGAAAGAGATTCAGTCCTACCGGGATCTTCCGAAGGTTTATAATCAGTGGTGTTCCGTAGTGCGCTGGGAGAAGACTACGAGACCGTTCCTGCGCTCCAGAGAATTTCTGTGGCAGGAGGGACATACGGCTCATGCGACTGCCGAGGAGGCGGAGGAGCGTACCCAGCAGATGCTGAATGTATACGCGGACTTCTGCGAGGAAGTGCTGGCGATGCCTGTGATCCGCGGCCGCAAGACGGATAAGGAAAAGTTCGCGGGAGCAGAGGCTACCTATACCATCGAAGCTCTGATGCACGATGGCAAGGCGCTTCAGTCGGGAACAAGCCATAACTTCGGTGATGGCTTTGCGAAGGCTTTCGGCATTCAGTATACGGCGAAAGACAATACCCTTCAGTATGTGTATCAGACCTCCTGGGGAATGACGACACGTCTGATCGGTGCGATTATCATGGTTCACGGAGACAACAGCGGCCTGGTTCTGCCGCCCAGAATCGCGCCTACGCAGGTTATGGTGATTCCGATTGCTCAGCACAAGGAAGGCGTTCTCGACAAGGCGTATGCGATTCGGGACGAGCTTTTGGAGGCTGGCTTCAAGGTAAAGGTGGACGACTCTGACAAGAGTCCTGGCTGGAAGTTCTCTGAGCAGGAGATGAAGGGGATTCCGGTGCGCATCGAGATTGGACCGAAGGATATTGAGGCAAATCAGGCTGTGCTTGTGCGCCGCGATACTCGCGAAAAGATAGTAGTTCCCTTGGATAAGCTTTCTGCGGAGCTTGGCAGCGTGCTTGAGAAAATGCAGAAAGAGATGCTGGAGCGCGCAAGGGCTCATAGGGACGCGCACACCTACGACGCTTATACCTATGAGGAGTTTGTAAAGACTATAGAAGAAAAGCCGGGATTCGTGCGCGCCATGTGGTGCGGCGATCAGGCGTGCGAGGATAAGATTAAGGAAGATACCACGGCGACGGCCCGCTGTATGCCGTTTAAGCAGGAGAAGATCTCCGACGTATGCGTGTGCTGTGGAAAGCCTGCCAAGGCGCTTGTGTACTGGGGCAAGGCATATTAAAGGAGTACTATGCGGATTCAGGTTCCCGAAAAAGCAAATCAGGTCATTTCAGTTCTTACAGAGGCCGGCTTTGAGGCCTATGTGGTGGGCGGCTGCGTCCGCGACGCGATCCTGGGGAGGACCGCGTCGGACTGGGATATTACGACCAACGCCCGGCCGGAACAGGTAAAAGCGCTTTTTCCCCGCACGGTGGATACCGGACTTCAGCATGGAACCGTGACAGTTCTGCAGGGAAAGGAAGGCTTTGAGGTTACTACCTATCGGATCGATGGGGAATACCTGGACGGCCGCCATCCGGAGCAGGTGACGTTTACGCCCAGTCTTCTGGAAGATCTGAAAAGGCGGGACTTTACGATCAACGCCATGGCATATAATGATAAAGAAGGGCTTGTGGACGCCTTCGACGGTCTGGGTGATTTGGAACGCGGACAGATTCGCTGTGTCGGGAATCCTGGAGAGCGGTTTACGGAGGATGCTCTGCGCATTCTCCGGGCAGTACGATTTTCCGCTCAGCTTGGCTTTGGCATCGAGGAAAAGACGTGGGCGGCTCTTTCGGAGTTCGCGCCCAGGCTTTCAAAAGTCAGCGCCGAGCGGATACAGACAGAGCTTGTAAAGCTCCTGGTCTCCCCGCATCCGGAAGTCTTTCGGACCGTCTGGGAGACGGGAATCTCGGCTGTGATTCTGCCAGAGTTTGATCGCTGTATGGAGACGGAGCAGAACAACCCGCATCATTGCTGGTCTGTGGGAGAGCATACCCTTCACGCTCTGCCCTTCGTGGAAGCGCAGAAGACGCTGCGTCTGGCTGTGCTGCTTCACGACATCGGGAAGCCTCTGACACGGACGACGGACGCGGAGGGAATCGATCACTTTTACGGCCACGCGGAAAAGGGAGCGGAACTGGCCGGCCGGATCATGCGCCGTCTGAAGTTTGACAACGATACCCGCAAACGAGTAGTAAAGCTGGTGCAGACTCACGACGATCTGCAGACCGGAACGACGCAAAGAAGCGTACGCCGGGCTGTTCACCGGATAGGGGCCGAGGTGTTTCCGGATTATCTTAAGGTACGCCGGGCCGACATCATGGCGCAGAATCCCGAAGTCCGGGAGGAAAAGCTTGGAAAGCTTGCCGAGGTCGAAGCAGTATATCAAAGGATTCTGGAGGAACAGAACTGCCTGTCTCTGAAGGATCTGGCCGTTACAGGAAAAGATCTGATAGAGGTTGGAATAGAGCCTGGTCCGGAGCTTGGCAGGATATTGAACGAGCTTTTGGAATTGGTGATTGAGCATCCGGAATATAATACAAAAGAATATCTTTTAGAAAGAATAATACCCCCCGTTTCTTCATAGATTTGAAAGGAACGGGGGGATTTGTGTGAACGAAAAAGGGCTGCAAATTTTAGAGCAGTATGACATCCGGCTTCAGAGAAGCTTTGGCGGACGGGGCAGTCTGATACTGGAGACCGAGCAGGGATTAAAATTATTAAAGGAATTTGCAGGCTCTCAGACAAAACTTCCCTTTGAGCAGGAGCTCTTGAAGCGGCTGGAAGAAAGAGGCGTCTGCAATGTGGATCGGATTGTGAAAAACCGCGAGGGAGCGCTGGTATCTGTGGGGGATTATGAGACGCCCTATATTCTCAAGAACTGGCCTTCCGGCCGTGAGTGTGATCCGAGAAACGAGGAGGATCTGCAGAAAAGCATGAAAACCCTGGCCCGGATTCACAGGGAGGCGCGCGGGGTTTTTGAGGCCAAAGAAACGGAAAGGCAGCGGCTTTGCGGCGCCGATCGCTGCACAGAATTGGAAAAGCACAACCGGGAATTGAAACGGACTCAGAATTTCATCCGGGGGCGGCATAAAAAAGGGAATTTTGAGCTTTTGTTTTTGAAGTGTGCGGAGCAGATCCTTAAAGACGGCAGGGAGGCGCTGGAAAGGCTTGGGGAAATCGGCTGCATGGAGCTTTACGAGGCGGCGTGTGAGGGAGAGTACGTCTGCCATGGAGAATATATTCACCACAATATCCTGATCAGCCGTCAGGAGACGGCGGTGGTGAATTTCCAGCGTTTTGAGATCAATGTACAGGTAAATGATATTTGTCTGTTTCTGCGCAAAGTGATGGAGAAGCAGAACTGGAATGAGGCCGTGGCGGGGCGGATGCTGGAAGCATACGAACGGGAGCTGCCGCTGTCAAGGAAGGAACAGCTATACCTGGCGGCCAGCCTGTATTATCCCGAAAAGGTCTGGAAGCTGATTCATCATTATTACAATACGAATAAAGCATGGATTCCTGAAAAGAACGCGGAAAAGCTGGAGATTTTTCTTGCCCAGGACGCGAAAAGGAAACGGATGATAAAGAGCGTTTTTTTCTGACGGCATTGACTTTTATCCCCAATTAATTTACAATTATAAAGAAAAAGGGGACAGAGCGGCCGCCGCGTCCGGCGGCCGTTTTGGCCTGTAAATCTCAGATTCTAAGGGTGAGGTGCAGGACTATGTACATGGATGATTACAAGCGTTGGATGGAAGCAGATTTGGAGGATCCGGCTCTGAAGGAGGAACTGGAATCGATTCAGGGTAAGGAGGAAGAAATCAAAGACCGCTTCGCGGTGGCTCTGAAATTTGGAACCGCGGGACTGCGCGGTGTGCTGGGAGCAGGAACAAACCGCATGAATATCTATGTGGTGCGTCAGGCGACGCAGGGACTTGCGAACTGGGTGAAGACTCAGGGAGGACGTCAGTTGGTGGCGATAAGCTATGACAGCCGTATCAACAGTGACGTGTTCGCAAAGACGGCGGCCTGCGTACTGGCGGCGAACGGAATCAAGGTCCGCATTTACGATGCTTTGATGCCGGTTCCGGCATTGAGTTTCGCGACACGCTATTACCAGGCGAATGCGGGCATTATGGTGACGGCGTCCCATAATCCGGCAAAATACAATGGATATAAGGCCTACGGCCCGGATGGCTGTCAGATGACGGATGAAGCGGCTGACATTGTATATGCAGAGATTCAGAAGACGGATATTCTGAATGGCGCAAAGACCATAGAATTTGAGAAAGGAATAGAAGAGGGACTGATCGAGTATGTGGGAGATGACTGTAAGGAAGCTCTGTATGCGGCGATCGAGGCGCGCAGCGTGCGTCCGGGCATCTGTAAGACAGCGGGACTGAAGCTGGTGTATTCTCCCCTGAACGGTTCCGGTCTGGTTCCTGTCATGCGTGTGCTGAAGGACATCGGCATCACGGACATTACGATTGTACCCGAACAGCAGTACCCTGATGGCAATTTCCCCACCTGTCCCTATCCAAACCCGGAGATTTTTGAGGCGCTCCGGCTGGGACTTGAGCTTGCGGAAAAATCTGGAGCAGATCTGATGCTTGCTACCGATCCGGATGCGGACCGTGTGGGTATAGCGATGAAATGCCCGGATGGAAGCTACGAGCTGGTGTCCGGCAATGAGATGGGTGTGCTTTTGCTGGATTATATCTGTGCAGGGCGCATTGAAAACGGTACTATGCCGGAAAGAGCTGTCGCAGTCAAATCCATCGTTTCCACTCCGCTTGCGGACGCAGTCGCAAAGAATTATGGAGTAGAACTTCGGAGTGTTCTGACGGGCTTTAAATGGATTGGTGATCAGATCGCGCAGCTTGAGGCGGCAGGTGAGGTAGACCGCTTTATCTTCGGTTTTGAGGAAAGCTACGGTTATCTGGCAGGACCTTATGTACGTGATAAGGATGCGATTATCGGTTCTATGCTGATCTGCGAGATGGCAGCATATTATAGAAGCATTGGTTCTTCGATTAAGCAGAGGCTGGAAGAAATCTATGAAAAGTATGGCCGTTATCTGAATAAAGTAGATAGTTTTGAGTTCCCTGGATTGTCTGGCATGGACAAGATGGCAGGAATTATGGAAGAATTACGGAAAAATCCTCCTGCGGAGATCGGCGGCTGCCCGGTTGTTAAGGTGACGGATCTGAAGAATACGGAGGAGACGGGACTTCCTGCAGCCAATGTGCTGATGTTCAAGCTGGAAGGCGGAGCAGAGGTGATTGTTCGTCCGTCCGGTACGGAGCCGAAGATCAAGACCTACTTTACGACACTGGGGAAAACTCTTGAGGAAGCGCAGGCACAGAAGGATAAGCTGGCGGAGGCTTTGAAGCCGATTCTGAATTGACAAAAGCATAGAAAAAGAAATACGGCGTCGGTATGTGGGGAGGAAGAAGCTTTCTCTCTTTGTACCGGCGCCTGAAATTTAAAGAGGATGAAGAAATGGATCAGGAAAAGCGATATACTTATGAAGAGCTTTTAGGAATTGTGGCTGAACTCCGGAGTGAACACGGCTGTCCCTGGGATAAGAAGCAAACCCATGAAAGCCTGATCAAGTGTCTTCGGGAGGAAAGCGAAGAAGTAGTGCAGGCCATTGAAAATAAGGACGACGAGAATCTCTGCGAGGAACTGGGAGATGTGATGCTGCAGGTACTCATGCACAGTCAGATCGCGGCGGAGGAGAACCGGTTCACCATCGAGGACGTAGTTAATATGCTGGCTCACAAGCTGGTGAGGCGCCATCCTCATGTGTTTGGCGATCAGAAGGTTCTCACAGCAGAAGAAGGACTGGCGAGCTGGGAAGCGGTAAAACGTCAGGAGAAGGAGGAACGTGCCAGAAGGCGTGCAAAAGAATCCTGCTGATGAGGCGGCGTTTTTCGTTCCTGCGGCAATAAAATGGGGGAAACTCCTTGACAAATATATAATAAACGGGTATAAATAGGAAAGAAGATATGGAGAACGCACACACAGTCATATCATCGAAACCAATAAGGAGTATTATTGATAGGAGGAATTATCCGAATGAACAGAATGGAATTGGTTGCTGCCATTGCAGAGAAAAGTGAGTTATCCAAGAAAGATGCCGAGAAGGCGCTGAAGGCTTTTACTGACGTAGTAGCAGAGGAGCTGGGCAAGGGTGAGCAGATTCAGCTTGTTGGCTTTGGTACCTTTAAAGTATCTGAGAGAGCTGCAAGAGAGGGAAGAAATCCTCAGACCGGCGAGCCGATGCAGATCAAGGCTTCCAAGTCTCCGAAGTTTACTGCTGGTAAGGCACTGAAGGATGCGCTGAACTAATCTATGCGTCTGGATAAATATTTAAAGATTTCCCGTCTGATTAAACGGAGAACCGTGGCGAATGAAGCCTGCGACGCAGGAAGGGTTCTGGTAAATGGAAAGACTGCCAAGGCGTCGGTGAACGTCAAGGCGGGCGATGTGATAGAGATACAGTTTGGAAGCAAGGCTGTAAAGGTAGAAGTTCTGGACGTACAAGAGACTGTGCGGAAGGATGAAGCGAAAGAGTTGTACCGTTATCTTTAAATAAAGGAATAAAAAAGAGTACCTCCTAATATATTTAACAATAGATTAAATATGTTAGGAGGTCTTTTTGTGGAGGAAAAGCAGTATGCAAAGGCACACAAGCTTTTGCTGAACAACAGAAGGACAGGTACCGTAAGCGGTGTGACCGATGTGATTTCCTTTGACATTGCGGAAATTCTGCTGGAGACAGAGCAGGGAATGCTGACTATCAAAGGCGCGGATCTGCATGTAAACCGCCTGACGTTGGAAAAGGGTGAGGTGGACATCGAGGGGCGGATCGACAGCATGTCCTACTCGGAGGTCACGGATTTTCATAAGGCAGGGGCTTCTCTCCTTGGCCGTTTATTTAAATAAATATGAGCGAAGGGATTTTGCTGGAGCTGCAGTTTTTCCTGCGGGCTTTTCTTTGGGGGATCTTTCTTGCTTTTCTTTATTTGCTGATTCATCTGTTCAGAAGCCTGATCCGGCATGGAACTGCCGCAATGGCTGTGGAGGATATTTTGTACTGGCTGATTTGCGGTATCTTGATATTTCGCATGCTGTATGAGGAGAACAGCGGAGCAATTCGTGGCTTTGCGATAGTGGCTGTAATCCTTGGCATGGTATTGTGTTTACAATTAGAAAAGTTATTAAAAAAAATAAGAAAGAAATTGCATAATTCAGTTAAAGGCGTTATAATGTCCTTAAAGTCTACTCAAGGAGGAAAGAGGCCATGACCACAAAGACAAGACGCGTCATCAAGCGTAAAAAACGCATGGAATTCCGGCTGGTTTTTGCGACAGTTCTCTGTCTGCTGCTTGTGGCTTCTTTTGGAACATTCCAGCTGCAGCAAAAAAATCAGGCGTATCAGCAGCAGGAGGAGGAGCTTTTAGCTCAGATCTCGGAAGAGGAGGAAAGGACTCAGGAGATTGAGGAGCTGAAAAAATATGTCCAGACCAAAAAGTACGTGGAGGAGGTCGCCAAAGAACGACTGGGGCTGGTCTATGAAGATGAGATACTTTTTAAGGCTACGGAGTAGTGGCGATACAGAAAAATAGAATGTTACGGAGATATGAAAATGCGGGGCGTCCTTTTTGGACGCCCCGTTTTGAAATGTGATTTTTGGAAAGCGGAGGAGGAGGGATTTGAACCCTCGCGCCGTGTTACCGACCTACTGGTGTTCGAAGCCAGACCCTTCAGCCACTTGGGTACTCCTCCGTAAAAATAGAATGAATCATGTACTCACGCATCAAGCAGCAAGTGCTTGATGCTGATCCGAACAGTAACTATCATGTGTTACTGTTCACGTTGTTCACAGTAACATTCGCAAATCCATGAAAATTCGCTTCGCGAATGGGATTTGCTCACACCTGAATCATGTACTCACGCATCAAGCAGCAAGTGCTTGATGCTGATCTGAACAGTAACTATCATACAATATATCAGGAGAATTTTCAAGGGATTCCCTTGTGAGTTTTTTATATTTATGGTAAAATTCAATTACTATCATTTCCGGCAGCCGCGACGGTAGGCTTCGGTGGCTGGAAGAGCCATGCAGACGGGGGTTA
The DNA here is from genome assembly GCA_018715645.1 of Candidatus Merdisoma merdipullorum. Lineage (GTDB taxonomy): Bacteria > Bacillota > Clostridia > Lachnospirales > Lachnospiraceae > Laedolimicola > Laedolimicola merdipullorum. The sequence goes on along the minus strand of DVLE01000043.1, from coordinate 7,473 downwards.
AGAGTTCGGCGCATAAAGGGAGACTGCATGGGAAGAAATATAATGAGATGGAGGCATGCTTATGAAACGTATTGGAATGCTGACCAGCGGAGGAGACTGCCAGGCCTTGAACGCTACCATGCGCGGTATTGTAAAAGGAGTCTGCAATGCGCTGGACGAGGTGGAGCTTTATGGCTTTGAAGAAGGCTACAAGGGGTTGATTTATGGAAATTACCGGATGCTGACGTCCAGGGATTTTTCAGGTATCCTGACCAAGGGCGGCACGATCCTTGGAAGCTCGCGCCAGCCTTTTAAGATGATGCGGGTACCGGACAAGAACGGTCTGGACAAGGTAGAGGCCATGAAGCAGACCTACCACAAGCTGCGTCTGGACTGCCTGGTGATTCTTGGAGGAAATGGGACACAAAAGACAGCCAATCTTCTGCGGGAGGAAGGACTTAATATCCTCCACATGCCGAAGACCATTGATAATGATATATGGGGAACGGATATGACGTTTGGCTTTCAGAGCGCGGTGGATATAGCGACGGATTGTATCGACTGCATCCATACTACGGCAGCCTCCCATGGACGTGTATTTATCGTGGAAGTTATGGGACATAAGGTGGGTCAGCTTACGCTGCATGCTGGAATCGCGGGCGGAGCCGACATCATTCTGATTCCTGAGATTCCCTATAGCATAGACAGTATCTGCCGGGCGATTGAGGAGCGTAATAAGCAGAAAAAGGGCTTTACGATCCTGGCTGTGGCTGAGGGTGCGATTCCGAAGGAACGCGCAGAGATGGGTAAGAAGGAACTGAAGAAGTTTATGGAAACTTATCAGTATCCGACGGTATCTTATGAAATTGCGGCGCAGCTTACGGAGCGCCTTGGCACGGAAGTGCGTGTGACTGTTCCGGGACATACCCAAAGAGGCGGAAGTCCCTGCCCCTATGACCGTGTGCTTTCCACAAGATTGGGCGCGGCAGCGGCTCAGGCGATCGTGGAGGATGCGTATGGTTATATGATAGGTATTGTAAACAATGAATGTGTAAGGGTTCCGCTTGAGGAATCCGCAGGAAAGCTGAAATTTGTAGATCCGAATTCTTCGATTATATCGGAGGCAAAGATGATCGGAATCAGCTTCGGCGATTAAGGGGATTTAGCCAATGTCGTATATGGCCCTTTACCGGAAGTTCCGTCCTGTCGAGTTTGGAGACGTCAAGGGACAGGATCATATCGTGACTACATTGAAAAATCAAATAAAAGCGGACAGAATCGGTCATGCCTATCTGTTCTGCGGCACAAGAGGTACCGGAAAGACTACAGTAGCCAAGATTTTCGCAAAGGCTGTGAACTGTGAGAATCCGGAGGATGGAAACCCCTGTGGAAAGTGTGCGGCCTGCCGTTCTATTGCGGCAGGCACTTCCATGAATGTGATTGAGATCGACGCAGCCTCCAACAACGGCGTGGACAACATCCGCGAGATTCGGGAGGAAGTGGCGTATTCCCCGACGGAAGGGAAGTATAAGGTCTATATCATTGACGAGGTGCATATGCTTTCCATTGGAGCCTTCAACGCGCTGCTTAAGACGCTGGAGGAGCCGCCATCCTACGTGATTTTTATTTTGGCGACCACGGAGGTCCACAAGATTCCGGTGACGATTCTGTCCCGGTGCCAGAGATATGATTTTCGGCGGATCACGGCCAATGTTATCGCGGACCGGCTGAGGGAGCTGACGGACAAGGAGGGCGTACAGACTGAGGAGAAGGCTCTGCGCTATATCGCGAAGGCGGCGGATGGCTCTATGCGTGACGCCTTAAGTCTTCTCGACCAGTGCATTGCCTTTTATCTTGATCAGGAGCTTACCTATGATCATGTACTGGATGTGCTGGGGGCTGTGGATACGGAAGTTTACAGCAGGCTGCTGCGGCTGACGGTGGCGCAGGATCTGCCCGGCGTCATGGAACAGATCGAGGAGCTGGTGGCGCAGGGGCGCGAGCTTTCGCAGTTTGTGACGGATTTTACCTGGTATCTGAGAAATCTGCTTCTGCTGAAAAGCTCCGATCATATGGAGGATGTACTCGACGTCTCTACAGAAAACTTACGACGTCTTCAGGAGGAAGCGAAGCTCATGGAGGCGGATACGCTGATGCGTTACATCCGCATTTTTTCGGAGCTGGGCGGACAGATTCGCTATGCTTCCCAGAAGCGTGTGCTGGTAGAGGTGGCTTTTATCAAGCTGTGCAGACCGGCCATGGAGACAAACACGGATGTGATCCTGGATCGGATCCGGATTTTAGAGCAGCAGCTGGAGGAGAGTCTGTCTGAGATAGCGGCCGGAGGCGGTATGTATCAGCGCCAGGCTCCGCAGTACGAGGCAGATCAGTCCAAGACGCCAGAGGCGCCGCCGCCCGCTCCGGAAGCTTTGCCGGAGGATGTGCAGGATGTGGTGAAGAACTGGCACAGAGTGACAGGACGTCTGCATCCGCTGCTGCGCACCTATCTGAAGGATGCTAGGCTGAAGGCCCTGGGAGGCAATAAGCTTGGGATTATCGCGGCCACTCCCACGGGTGAGGCGTTTCTGAGGGAAGAAGCTCATATCAGAGAGATTCGGAATGTGATCCTTCAGGATACGGGAAAGGAAATGGAGATCCTGATAGCCTGCGCGCAGAACGATCCGCACGCGGATGTAGGCGCGATTGATATTGAGCAGCTCATTCATACAAAGATAGAATACGAAGACGAATAGGAGGATTTGAAAATGGCAAAAAGAGGCGGATTTCCCGGAGGCATGGGAATGCCCGGAAATATGAACAATCTGATGAAGCAGGCGCAGAAGATGCAGCGCCAGATGGAGGAGAGCCAGAAGGAGCTCGCTGAGAAAGAGTACACGGCGGCGGCCGGAGGCGGAGCTGTGGAAGTAACCGTATCCGGCAAAAAGGAACTTACAAAAGTAAAGATCGATCCGGAAGCGGTAGATCCGGATGATGTGGAGATGCTTGAGGACATGATTATGGCCGCTGTGAACCAGGCTCTGCGGCAGCAGGAGGAGGATTCCGCTGCGGTTATGTCGAAGCTGACCGGAGGCCTTCCGTTCTAATGGATTATTATGGAAGTCAGCTTGGCAGATTAATCGAACAGCTCTCCTCCCTGCCGGGGATCGGAAGCAAGACGGCCCAGCGCCTGGCCTTTCACATTGTCAATATGCCTGTGGAAAAGGTACAGGCGTTATCGGATTCCATTATCGACGCGAAGAAGAATGTTCGCTACTGTAAACAGTGCTTTACGATGACGGACCAGGAGCTCTGCCCTATCTGCAGCAATCCGAAGCGGAATCACAAGATGATCATGGTGGTCGAGAATACCCGCGATCTGGCGGCTTATGAAAAGACGGGCAAGTATGACGGGGTATATCATGTGCTGCACGGAGCGATTTCTCCGATGCTTGGGATCGGACCGGGAGACATCCGGCTGAAGGAGCTGATGACCCGTCTGCAGGGAGATGTGGAGGAGGTTATCATCGCCACAAATTCCAGCCTGGAAGGCGAGACGACGGCCATGTATATCAGTAAACTGATCAAGCCGACAGGGATCAAGGTGAGCCGGATCGCCAGCGGCGTTCCGGTGGGCGGAGATCTGGAATATATCGACGAAGTTACACTTTTGCGGGCCTTGGAGGGCCGGGTGGAGCTGTAGAGTGGAGCTTGTACCAATGAATGGAATTGTGCAAAAGATAGCCAAAATGGATAAAGCGAAGCTGTTCCTCTGGGGGATTCTGGCGCTGGGGATTCTGATGCGTCTGGGCTATATTCTTTACACTCCCTATACAATGGGGCAGCATGACACGATGGAGCTGGGTTCTGGCTCCGGTCATCTGGGATATATAGAATATTTTCTGTACGGCGGCTCGCTGCTCTTTGATTTTAATCCCATGTACGCTTATGAATTTTATCATCCGCCGCTGTTTCATTTGATTGCAGCGGCCTTTGTGCGCTGCAATCTGGCGCTGGGTGTGGAGTATGTACAGGCCTTTGAGAATCTCCAATATCTGACCTGGCTGTTTTCGGTGATTACTCTTCTTTTGTTTGTTCAGATCTTTCGGGAGCTGGGCCTGAAGGGCAGAGGTCTTCTGGCGGCCGCTCTTGTGACAGCCTTTCATCCGGCTTTTTATCTGCTGGCAGGAAGCATCAATAATGATGGTCTCTGTCTGCTTTTCATGGCGGCGGCCATAGTGTTTACGCTGCGCTGGTATAAGGCGCGGACATGGAAAAACATTATGCTGCTGTCTCTGGTTATTATCCTGGGCGCGCTTACAAAGTCAAACGCCCTTCTGATCACTCCGGCGATCGGCTTTGTCATGCTGTATGCGTTGGTGACGGGCTGGAAGGACGCTGCGGTCCGCAGACGGCTTATCCGTCAGTTTGTGATCTTTGGCGTGGTAACAGTTCCGCTGGGACTGAGCTGGCTGCTTTTGAATTATATCCGGTTTGGAATGCCCTTCGATTTCACACCGGCGGGACTGACTGTGGGCTCCACTCAGGATGTCAGCGATCACACGGTTCTGGAACGATTCTTCGGCCTGAAGGATGGGCCGCTGGAAAGTCTGTCTCTCAGAATCCGCAATGATCACAAGGATTATAATATCATTGTCGCCATGCTGAAGACGGCGGTCATGGGCGAATATACGCTGATGAGCTGGGGACTGGAGTACTATCTCCTGTGCGCGCTGACGGCTGTCAACGCCCTGCTTGCAGCCCTGTCTGTGCCGACGTTGATCAGAACTGTGGTACATCCGGGAAAAGAAAGGATTCAGAAGCTCTTTTTTGCCCTGATGTACGCTGTGACTATGGTCTTTTATATCCGGTTCTGCTTCCAGTATACAAAGGTGTGCAGCATGGACTTCCGGTACATAACTCTGACAGCTGTGACAGGCGGAGCGGCCTTCGGCTGGTTTGTACAGGAAAAGGAACGGAAAAGGCTTTCCACAGTACTTCTGGGCCTGATTTTCTTGTGGAGCGCCCTCAGTATCCTCTCTTATCTGGGTCTTGGGCTGACGCCGCGTGCCTGGGGATAGGTGCGGCTGTGAATAGAGACTGCGGGAAGAGAAAATTCAGACAAGAACAGCTTGACCAGCCTGATTTCTCCCGGTATACTATAAAAAGAAACATTTTTAAAATTTTTTAAAAAGGTGGGACAAACATGACGAATTTAGAACTTCAAAAGACGGCTAACGAAGTCCGTAAGGACATCGTTACCGCCGTTCACAGCGCAAAGTCCGGGCATCCGGGCGGTTCCCTTTCGGCGGCAGATGTGTTGACATATCTGTATTTTGAGGAGCTGAATATCGATCCCCAGGATCCGAAGAAGCCGGATAGGGATCGCTTTGTGCTCTCCAAGGGACATATCACGCCGGGATTGTACGGCGTGCTGGCGGAGCGTGGATTCTTTCCGAAGGAGGATTTGACGACATTCCGGCAGATCGGTTCACATCTCCAGGGACATCCCTGTATGCAGCATACTCCTGGGCTTGATATGTCCAGCGGTTCTCTGGGACAGGGCATCTCTGCGGCTGTGGGAATGGCGCTTTCTGCGAAAGTGTTTGGCGACAGCTACCGTGTGTACACGCTGTTGGGAGACGGCGAGCTTCAGGAAGGCGAGGTATGGGAGGCTTCCATGTTTGCCAGCGCCAAGAAGCTGGATAATCTCTGCGTGATTGTGGACAACAATAATCTTCAGATCGATGGAGCCATCGACGAGGTGAACTCTCCTTATCCGATCGATGAGAAGTTCAAAGCATTCGGTTTCCATGTAATCAATGTGAACGGCCATGATTTCGATGATCTCAGAGTAGCCTTTGCGGAGGCGAAGACGGTGAAGGGACAGCCCACAGTGATTATCATGAAGACAGTGAAAGGCAAAGGCGTTTCCTTTATGGAGAACAACGCAGCGTGGCATGGCTCTGCTCCGAACGACGAGCAGTACGCGGTGGCAATGGCAGATTTGGAGAAGGTAGGTGAAGCGTTATGTCAGAAGTAAAGAAGATTGCGACGAGAGAGAGCTACGGCAACGCTCTGAAGGAGCTTGGCGCAGAGAATCCCAATGTAATAGTGCTGGACGCCGATCTGGCAGGAGCTACCAAGACAGGTGTGTTCAAGAAGGCATTTCCGGATCGCTTTTTTGACTGCGGTATCGCGGAGTCGAACATGATGGCTATCGCAGCCGGTATTGCGACGACGGGCAGGATACCGTTCTGCAGCACCTTTGCCATGTTTGCAGCCGGCCGTGCCTATGAGCAGGTACGCAATGCGGTAGGATACCCCCACCTGAACGTGAAGATCGGAGCTACCCATGCAGGCGTATCCGTAGGCGAGGACGGAGCTACCCATCAGTGCAACGAAGACATCGCTCTGATGCGTACAATTCCGGGCATGACCGTTATCTGCCCGGCAGACGACGTTGAGGCGAGAGCGGCCGTAAAGGCTGCCGCTGAGTACGTGGGACCGGTATATCTGCGGTTCGGCAGACTGGCTGTTCCGGTATTCAACGATGAAGCGACCTATAAATTTGAGATTGGAAAGGGCATTCTTTTGAGAGAAGGAACGGATCTGACCATCGTGGCGACGGGCCTTTGCGTGAACAGCGCTCTGGAAGCTGCTGAAAAGCTGGCTGCAGACGGCGTATCCGCAGAGGTTATCAATATCCACACCATCAAGCCGCTGGACGAAGAGATTATTCTGAAGTCCGCGAAGAAGACCGGCAAGGTAGTGACTGCCGAGGAGCATTCCGTTATCGGCGGTCTTGGCAGCGCAGTATGCGATGTTTTAAGCGAGAAGCTTCCGGTTCCGGTAAAGAAGATCGGTGTGTACGATACCTATTGCGAGTCTGGTCCGGCTGTAAAGCTGCTTGAGAAGTACAGACTGGATGGCAACGGCGTATACGGACAGATTAAGGACTGGATGAAATAAAAGTATTCAATTTATAATTCAGTAAAAAAAGAGTATTCCAGGATTCGGAGCGAAAGCGGACGAACGGGAATGCTCTTTTTTCAAAACAGATTTTTTGTTTTCGGCCACGCTTTCTGGCGCGGCTGCTTTCTCTGGCCGCCGGTAGCGGCCGGCTTTGCTGATATGTTGACTTTACAAATCGACGCTTTCAAAGCGTCTTGCGGAAATCCGGTACGCTAATGGAACAAGTATGCCATAGCAGACAATCCCCGTTATTAAAATCGGCAACTGTGCCAGCAGATGCTCTGGCCGGCAGCTGTCCAGCCAAACAAGCGCCGGGACGTAGGAAGTGGCTTCTATCGACGCCATGAGAAAAACCATAGGAATTGCTGCAAGAACAAATGATTTTCCGACTTTGTAACCGCTTTTATAAAATGCCGTGAGAAATACCAAATCGAACACCGCATATAAGATAAATCCAAAACCATACCATGCAACGGTCGCGTCTAAACCTACGGGATTATTTGCTATATTCATGGCGTCTCG